>NZ_JAABLQ010000001.1:2400000-3000000 GCF_009915765.1 Pannonibacter sp. XCT-53 | reverse complement strand
CTATGACGCCCCGCCGCGTCCCGGTCTTGAGCATCACCTGGTGCTGCTGGACGGTGCGCTGTCGGTGACCGTCGACGGGCGGACCCATCCGCTCCGCCCCGGCGACTGCCTGCGCTTCCAGCTCCGGGGCCCAAACGCCTACGAGACCCCGCCGGACGCCGGCGCCCGTTACCTCTTGTTTCTCGTCTGAGCCGGTCAGCCCGGACCCGGGCCCGGGTCCCTGGTGCCGCATCCGGGCCTGACCCTGCTTGCCCGCCAGTGCCGGTCCCGACTTGCCGGTCCCGACTTGCCTGCTCCCTGCCTGCTCCCTGTCTCCCCTTGCCTGAAGGATCCTGCCCATGCCGCACCCCGCTGCAACCACCAATGCCGACGTGACCCTTGTCCAGCTGACGGAGGCGACCTTCGAGGACCATGTCGTGGGCCTCGCCGAGGTGCTGACCGCCTGTGTCGCGGACGGCGCCAGCGTGAGCTTCGTCGATCCCTTCGGCGTTGCCGACGCCTTGCGCTTCTGGCGCGGCAAGGTCTTCCCCGGCGTGGCGAGCGGCGAGGTCGACCTGCTCGTGGGTCTCTGCGCGGGCGAGGTCGCCGGTACGGTCCAGCTCGCCTGCGACACCCCGGCCAACCAGCCCCAGCGGGCGGATGTGCGCAAGCTGCTCGTGCATCCGCGGTTTCGCCGGCGTGGCCTTGCCCGCCGGCTCATGCAGGCGGTCGAGCTCCAGGCCCGCGCCCGCAACCGCACGCTCCTGACCCTCGACACCCGCACCGGTGATGCGGGCGAGCAGCTCTATCTCGATCTCGGCTACCAGGTGCTCGGGCGCATCCCGGCCTATGCGCTCGACCCGCGTCAGCAGCGGTTCGAGGATTGCACCTTTCTCTACAAGCGCCTGGCCTGACCGGCCTCCCGCCCCTGCAGGCCGGTCGCGGCGCGGGCCGTTTGCCAATCCCTAACCCTGTTCGCAGGTTCCTGCCGCCGAGGCTTGTGCCTGCCATGCCCTCGTCTCATTCCTGAAGGATGGTGCGGCCCCTTGGGCGGGGGCGATGCAGGAGGCAGGGCATGGCAACGGCAAAGCGGTTCATTCTCTCCATCGACGGCGGCGGCATGCGCGGGTTGATCCCGCTCCGGGTGCTGGAGGCGCTGGAAGGGCGTCTGGCACGGCTGGGCGTCGAGCTGCCCATGCACCGGGTCTTCGACCTGATGTGCGGCAGTTCCTCGGGCGGGCTGATCGTTGCCGGCCTGGCCGCACCCAAGGCGACCGGCGGCCACGGCGAGGCCGCCGCGACAGTCGCCGAACTGCGCCGTTTCTTCGAGGAAGAGGCCCGTGCGCTGTTCACCCACAGCCTGCGCAAGCGCCTCTCCCGGTTTGTCACCAATCCGTTCGGCGTGTTCGACGAGCGCTACGACGGCCGTCTGCTCGACCAGCTGCTGAAGGACCGCTTCGGCTGGACCTCCCTGCAGAGCGCGCTGACCCATCTCGTCGTCACCGGCTACGACATCGAGCATCGCCGGCCCCTGCTGATGGGGACGGCCCCGGCCGATGGGGGCGCCCGTCCCGACGATTACTATATCTGGCAGGCGGTCCGGGCGGCCCTCGCCGCGCCCTCCTTCTTCGAGCCGGCGCGCATCGACAACCTCTCGCTCGGTCGCCAGGAGGCGGTGATCGACGGCAGTGTGGTCCACGCCGACCCGGTGCTTGTGGCCTATGCCGAGGCGCGCAAGCTCGGCTTTGCCCCGCGTGACATCGTCATCGTCTCGCTTGGCGTCGGCCGGGCACCCGACCGGGCGATCAATCCGCAGGCGGCCGAGAACTGGGGCGCGCATGGCTGGATGCTGCCCTCCAACGGTGCGCCGATCTGGTCTGTCCTGACCAGCGCCCAGGCCCAGGGCGTCGCCGATGCGGCGGCCCTGCTGTTCACCGAGATGGACGGACCGAGCTACATCCGCATCGACGGTCTCGTGCCGGCCGAGGCGGAGGACTGGGACAACGCCCGGCCCGGCAACCTGCTGCTGCTTAACGGCGCAGCCGATCGCATCATCCGCGACCACACGCTGGTGCTCGACCGTCTGGCCGCCGTCATCGCGGCCGCACTCTCGGCTCCCGAAGCTGACCGGGTTGCACCCGCCGCTGCCTGAGGCAGCGGCAAACCTGACATGTGCGCTGCCTGAGGCAGCGGCAAACCTGACCTGGGCGCTGCCTGAGGCAGCGGCAAACCTGACATGTGCGCTGCCTGAGGCGGCGGCAGATCTCAGCCAGAGGCCGCCCGAGGCGGTGCGCCTTGCCCGGTGGCTGCTTGACCGCGGCGCGTGCATGATTAAGGAAACCTAAACGCCTGCGGCGCAGGATTCGGACCGGGAGCAACCCCGACCGGCCGGTGCCGCTGCCGCGTGGAGACCTTGATCATGACCGCCGCCCGCCTCCGCCGCCTTCCGTCGACCGCCGCGCCGTGCCGGGCCGGCCGTCTTGCCCCCAGTGCCGCGCTCGCCGTCGCCATCGCCGCCGCCATCACCGCCAGCAGTGCCGCCATGGCCTCGTCCAGCCTGCAGCCCGACGCCGCGGCCAAGGACTATTTCGGATCCATGCAGGAGCCCGCGCCGCTCGCCGCCCGGGCCATCGGCTCCTATGCGCGTGGCTGTCTGGCGGGGGCCAATGCCCTGCCGATCAACGGGCCGTCGTGGCAGGTGATGCGCCTGTCGCGCAACCGCAACTGGGGCCATCCGGATCTCATAGCCTATCTGCAGGATCTCGCCCGCGCCTCGCCCGGTGTCGGCTGGAACGGCCTGCTGGTCGGCGACCTCGCCCAGCCGCGTGGCGGACCGATGACCTCCGGCCATTCCAGCCACCAGATCGGTCTGGATGCCGACATCTGGCTGACGCCGATGCCGAACCGCGTCCTGACGGCCGACGAGCGGGAGACCATGTCCGCGATCTCGATGGTCAAGCAGCCGCAGGACCGGGCCGGCGTCGACCGCAGCGTCGATCCCGCCCGCTGGACCGACACGCATGCCGCGCTCATCCGGGTGGCCGCGCGGGACAAGCGCGTTGCCCGCATCTTCGTCAATCCGGCGATCAAGAAGGCCCTGTGCGCGTTCGAGACCGGCGACCGGGCCTGGCTGAACAAGGTCCGGCCCTGGTGGGGGCATGACTACCATTTCCATGTCCGCATCGCCTGCCCGGCCGGCAGCATCGGCTGCTCCGATCAGGACCCGCCGCCGCCGGGCGACGGCTGCGGCGCCGATCTCGCCTGGTGGCTGTCGGATGAACCCTGGGTGCCCAAGCTCGATCCGGTCACGGGCAAGCCGCCCCCGGTGGAGAAGAAGCGGCCGATGGCCCTCTCGGCCTTGCCGAAGGACTGCACCAGCGTGCTCACCGCACGCTGAAGCGGTCAGACGGCCGTTCCGGCGGCTGGCGCAGGGGCCGCGTCCAGGATCAGGGTCATCAGCACGAGATCAAGCCAGCGGCCAAACTTGAAGCCCACCTGCGGCAGGCGCCCGGTCGTCTCGAACCCCAGCCGCGCGTGCAGGGCGATCGAGGTCGCATTCTCGGCATCGATCGCGCCGACCAGCACATGCACGCCGGACGCCTTCGCCTCGTCGATGAGCCGCTGCAGCAGCGCCTTGCCGACGCCCTGGCCCTGCGCAGCGTCCGTGACATAGACGGAATGCTCCATGGTCAGCCGGTAGCCCTCCTTGGCGCGGAACGGACCATAGCTGCCGTACCCGAGGATCGTTCCGGCAGTATCCACGGCCACGATCACCGGCAGGCCCGCCCCGGTCCGGCCATGGAACCAGGCCTGACGCTCGGCCAGTGTTTCCTGCTTGTCCGTCCAGATCGCGGCAAGCCGCCGGACGGCATCATTGTGAATGTCGAGAAGGGCGGGGACGTCATCGGCTGTGGCGGGTCGAAGAAGCATGGCGGCATCCTGTGAGGTCGTGTCCGCATTCCGCCTAGCCTGTTTGCCCGGTGCTGGGAATACGCCAGGTGCCGCGGTCGCCAGTTCGTCCGCAAAAGCTCAAATTCTCCGCGTCTTCGCTCCGCAATCCCCTTTGCGCAGATCGAAGGGAGTGGTAAACGCTCGACCATGACGAGCCAGCCCATTTCCAATATTCGCAACTTCTCCATCGTGGCCCATATCGACCACGGCAAGTCCACCCTCGCCGACCGTCTGATCCAGATGACGGGCACGATGACGGACCGGGAGATGACCGATCAGGTTCTCGACTCGATGGACATCGAGCGCGAACGCGGCATCACGATCAAGGCGCAGACCGTGCGTCTGATCTATGCGGCCAAGGACGGCAAGCAGTACACGCTGAACCTCATCGACACGCCGGGTCACGTGGACTTCGCCTACGAGGTCTCGCGCTCGCTGGCCGCCTGCGAAGGCTCGCTGCTGGTGGTCGACGCCAGCCAGGGCGTGGAAGCGCAGACGCTGGCCAACGTCTACCAGGCGATCGACAACAACCACGAGATCGTCACGGTCCTCAACAAGATCGACCTGCCCGCCGCCGAACCGGACCGGGTCAAGGAACAGATCGAGGAAGTGATCGGCATCGATGCCTCGGAGGCCGTGATGATCTCGGCCAAGACCGGCCTTGGCATCGAGGACGTGCTGGAAGCGATCGTGCACAAGCTGCCTGCGCCGAAGGGCGACCGCGACGCGCCGCTGAAGGCCATGCTGGTCGACAGCTGGTACGACGCCTATCTCGGCGTGATGGTGCTCGTGCGCATCATCGACGGCACGCTGAAGCGCGGCCAGCGCGTGCGCATGATGGGCACCAACGCGGCCTATGAAGTGGACCGCATCGGCGTCATGACGCCGAAGTTCATGCCCATCGACGAGCTTGGGCCCGGCGAGATCGGCGTGCTCACCGCCTCGATCAAGGAAGTGGCCGACACCCGCGTCGGTGACACGATCACCGACGAGCGCAAGCCCTGCGACGCGGCCCTGCCGGGCTTCAAGCCGGCCCAGCCGGTGGTGTTCTGCGGCCTGTTCCCGGTGGATGCGGCCGAGTTCGAGGATCTGCGCGCCGCTGTCGGCAAGCTGCGCCTCAACGACGCCAGCTTCTCCTTCGAGATGGAGACCTCGGCGGCACTCGGCTTCGGCTTCCGCTGCGGCTTCCTTGGCCTGCTGCATCTGGAGATCATCCAGGAACGCCTGTCGCGCGAGTTCGATCTGGACCTCATCGCCACCGCCCCGTCGGTGGTCTACCAGATGACCCTCACCGACGGCACCGAGATCGACCTGCACAATCCGGCCGACATGCCGGACGTGGTCAAGATCAAGGAGATCCGCGAGCCGTGGATCCGCGCCAACATCATGACGCCGGACGAGTATCTCGGCTCGATCCTCAAGCTGTGCCAGGACCGGCGCGGCGTGCAGGTGGATCTGGCCTATGTCGGCTCGCGCGCCATGGTCACCTATGACCTGCCGCTGAACGAGGTCGTCTTCGACTTCTATGACCGGCTCAAGTCGATCTCCAAGGGCTATGCCTCGTTCGACTACAATCTCTCGGACTACCGCGAAGGCGACCTCGTCAAGATGTCGATCCTCGTCAACGAGGAGCCGGTCGACGCGCTCTCCGTGCTGGTTCACCGCTCCCAGGCGGAGCGTCGCGGCCGTGCCATGTGCGAGAAGCTGAAGGACCTGATCCCGCGGCACATGTTCAAGATCCCGATCCAGGCCGCCATCGGCGCCCGCGTGATCGCCCGCGAGACCCTTGCCGCCCTGCGCAAGGACGTGACCGCCAAGTGCTACGGCGGCGACGCCACCCGCAAGCGCAAGCTTCTGGAAAAGCAGAAGGAAGGCAAGAAGCGGATGCGTCAGTTCGGCAAGGTCGAGATCCCGCAGGAAGCCTTCATCAAGGCCCTGAAGATGGACGAGTGATCCGGCACGGCCGGGACAGGACATCGGACAACAAAAAAGGGCGGAGTGATCCGCCCTTCGTCGTTTGCGGCTGCGGCCGGTCCGGCGCGCCGCGGGGGGAGGGGGCTCAGAGCACCTTCACATGCTCGGCGAGATGGCGCCCGGCGCGATACGCCAGATCGAAGGCGACCAGCTGGCCCTCCTTCAGCGTCTCGATCCCGGACCGGCGCAGGCTGTCGATCTCGACCAGCACATCGTCGCCTTCCTGCGGTTCGATCGCACCGACACCGCGGTGCATGTCGAACCATTTTACGTTTCCATGATCCATGGACTTACTTCCGTTAATACTCACTACGTCTAGAACACCGGCCGTATAACCGGATTTTGAAACGTCTTGATGACAGTTTTGATTGAAACGGCAGCACGTTTTGCCTGATGAGGCTTGTGCCTACCTTACGCGAGTGTCCCATCCTTATGGTAAACGGATGGTAAACCGTTTGCAGTTTGCCATCGCGCCACAGCCCATACGGGATGCGGCAAACCCGCGCATCCTCAAGGTGGTGTCTGTCGCCGCGCTTTTCAAGAGGCAATCGGGGATCGGCCTGTGCTAAGCACCTGGCGGCCTGTCCGCAGGTCCCTGCGCCCGCCGGCATCTCCGCCGCATCCTGGAGGTTTTTCCCATGTCCGCCCTTCTGCTTGGCGATCTTGCCCCCGATTTTGAAGTCGACACCACATCCGGTCCGCTGCGCTTCCACGAGGCGATCGACGGCCACTGGGCCGTGCTGTTTTCCCATCCGAAGGATTTCACGCCGGTCTGCACGACCGAGCTTGGCATGACCGCCAGACTGAAGGATGAATTCGACAAGCGCGGCGTCAAGGTTTTCGGCGTGTCGGTCGATCCGATCGAGGATCACCACGCCTGGATCGGCGACATCGCGGAGACCCAGGGCGTTGCCCTCAACTTCCCGCTGATCGCCGACCCTGCGCGCACGGTCGCGAGCCTCTATGGCATGATCCATCCGAACGCCAGCGACACCTTCACGGTCCGCTCGCTGTTCGTCATCGGCCCGGACAAGAAGATCAAGCTGAAGATCGAATACCCGGCCTCCACGGGCCGCAACTTCGACGAGGTGCTGCGTGTCATCGACTCGCTGCAGCTCACCGCCAAGCACCAGGTCGCGACCCCGGCCAACTGGACCTCGGGCGATGACGTCATCATCGTTCCGTCGCTGAACGACGAAGCGGCGAAGGCAAAGTTTCCCGATGGCTGGAAGACGCTGAAGCCCTACCTGCGCCTGGTGCCCCAGCCGAAGTGAAGCCCTGGCCGGCCGGCGGATCAGTCCGCCTCGCCGGCCGCCTTCAGCGCCGCGAGCGCGACCCGGTAGTTCGGGAACTGGAACCGGTAGCCCAGTTCCTCCTTCACGCGCGCGTTCGCGACGCGCTTGTTCTCGCCGTAGAACGAGCGCGCCATGGGCGACAGCTCCGCGGTGGCGAAGTCCTGCTCCGGCGGCGGCGTCACGCCCATCAGTTCGGCCGCATGGGTGACCACGTCCTGCGGCGGGCAGGGCTCGTCGTCGGTGACGTTGAAGATGCGCGTGCGTGGCCGGGCCATCGAGGCTTCCAGTGCGCCGGCGATGTCGGCGACATGGATGCGGTTGAACACCTGCCCCGGCTTGATCAGCCGTTTCGCCGTGCCCTTCTTGAGGTTCTCGAAGGCGTTGCGCCCGGGGCCGTAGATGCCTGACAGGCGGAAGATCTGCACCGGCAGGTCCGCTTCCCGGCCGAAGGCAAGCCAGGCGTTCTCCGCCTCGACGCGCTGCACCGAGCGCGTCGACACCGGCTTGCACGGGGTCTCCTCGTCGACCCAGGCCCCGTCGTGGTCGCCATAGACGCCGACGGTCGACAGATAGCCGATCCACTCGGGCCGGCCGGCGGCGATGTCGCGGCCATGGTGCACGAGCGCCGGATCGCCGGCCTCGTCCGGCCCGATCGACAACAGCACATGGGTGGCGCTTGCCAGCGCGGCGGCAATGCCGGCGCCCGGCGCGGTGCCGTCAAACAGGAAAGGCTCGACGCCCATGGCCCGCAACCGCTCGGCCTTGTCCTGCGACCGCGTCGTGCCGCCAATCCACTCGAACCGGGGCTTCACCCGTTCGATGAAGGCGCGGGACGAAAACCCGACGCCGAAGACGAAAAGACGCATGCCAAGGCTCCTGCTGCGAAAGTCTGATCACTGACCCCGTTATAGGGCGAGATGCTTGCGGCGGATTTCATAAAGCGCAATGCCCGTGGCGACAGCGAGATTGAGGCTGTCGGCCTGCCCGGCCTGCGGGATGCGCACCAGCGTCTTGCAGGCAGCGGCGAGGTCTGCTGACAGGCCCTGCTGCTCGTTGCCCATCACCAGCAGCGCCGGCTCGGTGTAGTCGACGGTCCGGTAGTCGACCGAGCCTTCCAGATGCGTCGCCACCACGGTGCCCGGCCAGCGGGTGACGAAGGCCTTGAAGGCCTCCGGGCTCGTCTTGACCAGCGGCACATGGAACAGCGAGCCCATGGTCGCGCGCACCGCTTCCACCGCGAAGGGATCGGTGCAGTCACCGATGAGGATGACGCCCGACGCGCCCACGGCATCGGCGGTCCGGATGATCGTGCCGAGGTTGCCGGGATCCCGCACCCGGTCGAGGGCGATCCAGACGGTCGATGCGCGCGGATCGATGGCCTCGAGCGGCGTCATCTGCTGCTCGTAGACGCCGACCACCATCTGCGGATTGTCCTTGCGCGTGATCGCCTCGAGGATCGGCGTGTTGACCTCGAGGATCAGCGCCCCGCGTGCCTTGGCCGTAGCGGCGGCTTTCTGCGCCACCGGGTTGTCGCGCGCCTCTGGACCGATGGCGAGATAGCGCACCGTCCAGCCGGCGGCGAGCGCGTCGGTGGCCAGCTTCAGCCCCTCGGCCACGAACAGGCCGGTCTGGGTCCGGTGCTTGCGCAGCGCCACCAGGCCCTTGATGTCCTTGATGATCGGGTTGGAGTGGCTGGTGATCTGCTTCACCGCGCCGGCGCGCGGACGGGAGGTTTCGCTCATGCGCCGCTCCAGCGGGAAAAGAGGGAGGTGGAGAGGGCGCGCGGGCCGTTCTCCTCGCGGATGACCAGTTCGCCCGATTCCAGCAGGCCGCCCTGCCTGGACAGCGTCTCGGCCATCAGCTCATGCACGGACAGGAACGAGGCGCGGATGGCATAGGCGGTCAGGATCATGAACAGCGCGTTGGGCGACAGCAGCTGGCGCAGCATGTCCAGCATCTCGGGCAAGTTCACGAACAGGTCCCACACCTCGCCCTTCGGGCCGCGGCCATACTTCGGCGGATCAAGGATGATGCCGTCATAGGTGCTGCCGCGGCGCACTTCCCGGGCCACGAACTTGCTCGCGTCCTCGAGGATCCAGCGGATCGGCAGATCGTTCAGGCCCGAGAGGTCCTGGTTTTCGCGGGCATAGGCAATGGCCTTCTTGGAGGCATCGACATGGGTCACCTGCGCCCCGGCCGCGGCCGGAAGCAACGAGGCAAGGCCGGTGTAGCCGAACAGGTTGAGCACCTTGACCGGACGGTCCGGCTCGGCGGCCTTGGCCGCACGCACCTGGTCCATCACCCAGTCCCAGTGCGGAGCCTGTTCGGGGAACACGCCGACATGGCGGAAGGACATGAAGCGGCCTAGGTAGCGCGCCGGCCCATAGGCCATTTCCCAGGTCTCGGGCACGCTGCCGGCAAACTTCCAGCGGCCGGGGCCTTCCTCGTCCACGTCGCCGGTGAAGACCGCGTCGGCCCGCTCCCAGACGGCCGGCTTCAGGCGCGGTGTTCCCATCGCCTGCGGCTCCGGGCGCACCACGGTGAAACGGCCATAGCGTTCCAGCTTCTGGCCGCGGCCCATGTCGAGCAGCGCGTAGTCCTTCCAGCCCCGTGTCTCCAGGACCAGCGGCCAGCGCTGCAGGGGAGGCGTGCCGGGCTTCGGCAGGGGGCAGGATGGGGAAACGGCGGAAGCCGGCGTGTCTGGCACGGTGCGACCTTTTCAATCGACGGAGGAAACCTGAAGGACAGCCATTAGGACGGGCCGCCGCGCCGGTCAATCGGCCGACCGCGTTTCCGCTGTCCACGCGCTTGTGAATGGCATCTTCGTGCGGACATGCGAAAGGTTTTGACAATCCCGACCGGATTTGTTCGCCTAGCATATAAGGCGAGAGAAGCGGGGGACAAACCCTGCGTCGGGAGGAGAGGCGCATGCTTGGCAGTCCATCACGTGGACGCAGCCACGCCGAACGCGTGGCCGAGGCGGTCAACAGCAAGGTCTGTGCAGCGACATCGGGAATAGCAGCCTCCTGGCGGCGCTCGATGGTCTACCATGGTCTTGATCCGGCCAGCCGCCGGTCGGCGCACCGCGTCGAGGAGGCTTCGCTGCGCCAGGCCCGGGAGCGCTCGGAGGCGCTGATCCGCGTCGCCCTGCCCACACTCGAGCGGCTCTACACCACGCTCGGCACCACCGGCTGCTCCGTGGTGCTCACCGATGCCGACGGCCTGATCCTCGAAGGCCGCCGCGCCGCCGGCGATGCGCGGGACTTCGACAGCTGGGGCCTGACCGCCGGTGCGGTCTGGAGCGAGGCGATGGAAGGCACCAACGGCATCGGCACCTGTGCGGCCGAGCGCCGGCCGGTTGTCATCCACCAGGACCAGCATTTCCGCGCCGACAACACCTCGATGAGCTGCATGGGGGCGCCGATCTTCGATCCGCATGGCCAGATGGCCGGCGTGCTCGATCTCTCCAGCTGCCGCCGTGATCTCGAGCTGCCCTTTGCCCAGATGCTCGGGCTGATCGTTGCCGAAGGCGCAAGGGCGGTCGAGAGCGACCTGTTCCGCGCCGCCTATGCCGGCTGTCGCATCGTCGTTGCCGACGGCCACGGTGCCGCCGGCGTTTCGCTGCTGGCGCTCGATGCCGACGACATCATCGTCGGTGCGACCCGGCACGCCCGCCGCGCTCTCGACCTGACGGATGCCGTTCTGTCCAGCGCGCCTGCGGCGGCACCCTATCTGGGAGAACGCGAGGGCGAGGGGCGCGGATCCGACCGCGCCGCCCTGCGCCGGGCGCTTGCCCGGGCCCGGGGCAACGTGTCGGCCGCCGCCCGCGATCTCGGCATCAGCCGGGCCACCATGTATCGCAAGATGGCCGCGCTGGGCGTCGAGGGCTGACCCGGCCGGCGCGGGCGCCCGATCGGGTTGCGACCCTGGTCCCAGTCTTGGCCAAGTCTGCTCCCAGTCTGGGCGCAGTCTGGGGCCAGTCAGAGGCTCTGTCTCACGGGTGAGACATAAGGCCGTCATGCTGCGGCATGCGGGCGTTGCGCCTGCAGGCCGTTGCGGCACAGTCTGGCTCGTCGGATCTGGTGTGAGGGCAGGAGGAGGCCCGCGGCAGTCAGGCGAGGGACGCAGTCCGGCTCCGGATCGGAGGGAGCCGACCGCCCGTCATCAGGCTTGTCAGACGCATCAGGCTTCGACAATCTGGCGGTGATCCACCGCCGTCGCACACGCCTGCGGCGATCGTCTCTGTCCGGCCCGGCCGGAGAAACGATCCTTCGGCCTGTGCGTGCCCCGGTCGTGCCGGGGCCAAACGAGGGAGGCCGAGCACGCCATGGACATGTCGGGCGAATACCGCATTCCGGCGCCACGCAACGATGTGTGGAACGCCCTCAACGATCCCGAGGTGCTGAAGGCCTGCATTCCCGGCTGCGAAAGCCTCGAGATGACCTCGCCGACAGAGATGACGGCGGCCGTCACCTCGAAGATCGGTCCGGTCAAGGCCCGCTTCACCGGGGTCGTCACCCTCGAGAACATGAACCCGCCCGAGAGCTACACGATTTCGGGCGAAGGCAAGGGCGGCGTGGCCGGCTTTGCCAAGGGGGGGCGGATGTGCGTCTGGTCGAGGACGGCGACGGCACGATCCTGACCTACACGGCCCGGGCCCAGGTCGGCGGCAAGCTCGCGCAGCTCGGCAGCCGGCTGATTGATTCCACCGCCCGAAAGATGGCCGACGACTTCTTCGGCAAGTTCTCAGAACTCGTTGCCGGCGCCTCTGCCGCGGCCCGCTCCAGGGTCGAGGAGAACGACGATCCGGATTTCGCCGTGCTGCAGGAGGCCGGCACCCTGGCCATGACCCGGGCGGGCGAGGCGGTCGTGCATGCGGCCTCGGATGTCGAGCAGCGCATCGAGAAGGCGGTGGTCGATGCCGAGGAGAAGGTGGAGGTCGCTGCGGCGAAAGGAAGTTTCGGAGGCCCCGTGATGTGGGGCCTTCTCGCGCTGGCGGCGGTGATTGCCCTGCTCGCCCTGGGCAGCTGACCGGCGCAAGCTGATGACGGACAATCCTGCCCGGCGGCGACGCGATCCGCACGGGCAGACGTGAGGGAGGAACATGATGGCAAGAGTGACCATGACCGTGAACGGCAAGAAGGTCTCGGCGGATGTCGAGCACCGGACCCTGCTCGTTCACTACCTGCGCGAGGCGCAGGGCCTGACCGGCACCCATGTCGGGTGCGACACGTCGCAATGCGGCGCCTGCGTGGTGCATGTGAACGGCAAGGCAGTGAAGTCCTGCACCATGCTCGCGGCCCAGGCCGACGGTGCCACGGTGACGACGATCGAGGGGCTGGCCAACGGTCCGGAGCTGCACCCGGTACAGGCCGCCTTCCGCGAGCACCATGGCCTGCAGTGCGGCTTCTGCACCCCCGGCATGATCATGGCCGCCGTCGACATGATCCAGCGCCATGGCGCCAATCTGGACGAGGCGACCATCCGCCACGAGCTGGAAGGCAACATCTGCCGCTGCACCGGCTACCACAACATCGTCAAGGCCATCAAGGCAGCGGCCGACCAGATGGCCGGCCTGCGCACGGCGGCCGAGTAACGCGGACGATCCGCCCGGTCCGCGCACCGCGCGGGCCCGTGACTTCAGAGCCGGAAGGTCGGACCAGCGCCGTGAGGAGGCGGCCCCGACCGGACCGGATCGGCACAAGATGTTGCCTGAGGGAGACCATCCATGGGAGTTCAAGGCATCGGGGCTCGCGCCCTGCGCAAGGAAGACAAGCGCTTCATCACCGGCAAGGGCCGGTACACGGATGACATGACCGCGCCGCGCATGACCTATGCGGCCTTCGTCCGCTCGCCGCATGCCCATGCCCGCGTCACCGGCATCGACGCCAGCGCCGCGCTGGAGATGCCGGGCGTCGAGGCCGTGCTCACCGGCGAGCAGATCGTGGGTGACGGCGTCGGCAACCTGATCTGCGGCTGGATGATCCATTCGCGGGATGGCTCGCCGATGAAGATGGGCGCCTGGCGTGCGCTCGAGCCGGAGACCGTGCGCTATGCCGGCCAGGCCGTGGCCGTGGTCATTGCCGAGACCCAGGGCCAGGCGCGCGATGCCGCGGAGGCGGTGGTCGTGTCCTACGAGGAGTTGCCGGTCGTCGTCGATCCGGTCGCGGCGCTGCAGCCGGGCGCGCCGCAGCTGCACCCGGAGGCCCCGGGCAACCTGATCTATGACTGGGTCATCGGCGACGAGGCGGCCACCAACGCTGCCTTTGCCAGGGCAGCCCATGTCACCAGGCTCGACATCACCAACAACCGTCTGGTGCCCAACCCGATGGAACCGCGTGCGGCGCTGGCTGACTATGACGCGGCCGAGGAGCACTTCACGCTCCACACCACCTCGCAGAACCCGCATGTGGCCCGCCTCGTGCTGTCGGCCTTCTACAACATCGCGCCCGAGCACAAGCTGCGCGTCATCGCCCCGGACGTGGGCGGCGGCTTCGGATCCAAGATCTACATCTACCCGGAAGAGATGGTCTGCCTGTGGGCCTCCAAGCGGGTCGGCCGTCCGGTGAAGTGGGTCTGTGACCGCACCGAGGCCTTCCTCACCGACGCCCATGGCCGTGACCACCGCTCCGAGGCCGAGCTGGCGCTGGACGCCAACCACCGGATCATCGGCCTGCGCGTCAACACGGTGGCGAACCTCGGCGCCTACATGTCGCTGTTCTCGTCGTCCGTGCCGACCTATCTCTACGCCACCCTGCTGTCGGGCCAGTACGACATCCCGTCGATCTTCTGCAACGTGAAGGCGGTCTACACCAACACCACGCCGGTTGATGCCTATCGCGGTGCCGGCCGTCCGGAGGCGACCTACCTGATCGAGCGCATCATGGAGACGGCGGCACGCGAGGTCGGGCTCGACCCGGCCGAGTTCCGCCGTCGCAACTTCATCCGCTCCTTCCCGCACCAGACCCCGGTGATCATGTGCTATGACGCCGGCGACTATGATGCGACGCTGGATGCGGCCCTGAAGGCGGTCGATTACGCCGGCTTCCCGGCCCGCAAGGCCGAGGCTGCCCGCCGGGGCAAGCTGCGCGGCATCGGCTTCTCCTGCTACATCGAGGCCTGCGGCATCGCGCCGTCGGCGGCGGTGGGCTCGCTGGGGGCCGGCGTCGGTCTCTGGGAATCGGCCGAGGTGCGCGTCAATCCGGTTGGCACCATCGAGGTCCTGACCGGCTCGCACAGCCATGGCCAGGGTCACGAGACCACCTTCGCCCAGCTGGTGGCGGACCGCTTCGGTGTCGACACCGACACCGTCTCGATCGTCCACGGCGATACCGACAAGGTGCAGTTCGGCATGGGCACCTACGGCTCGCGCTCCGGCGCGGTCGGCATGTCGGCCATCGTCAAGGCCCTCGACAAGGTCGAGGCCAAGGCCAAGAAGATCGCCGCCCATCTGATGGAGGCGGCCGAAGGGGACGTCGTGTTCGAGGGCGGTCAGCTGAAGGTGGCCGGCACCGACAAGGCGCTGCCGTTCTTCCAGGTGGCGCTCGCCGCCTACACGGCCCACAACCTGCCGGCCGGCATGGAGCCGGGCCTCAAGGAAGGCGCCTTCTACGATCCGTCCAACTTCACCTTCCCGGCCGGGACCTATGTCTGCGAGGTCGAGGTCGATCCGGAAACCGGCAAGACCGAGATCATCAACTTCGTCGCGGCTGACGACTTCGGCAAGATCATCAACCCGATGATCGTCGAGGGCCAGGTGCACGGTGGCCTCACCCAGGGCATCGGCCAGGCGCTGCTCGAAAACGCGGCCTATGACGAGGGCGGCCAGCTGCTGACGGGCTCCTTCATGGACTACGCCATGCCGCGTGCCGACGACGTACCGTCCTACACGCTGATGACGACGGAGACCATCTGCCCGGGCAACCCGCTCGGCATGAAGGGCTGCGGCGAGGCCGGGGCCATCGGGTCGCCGCCTGCGGTCATCAACGCCATCACCGACGCACTCGGCATCCGTGACCTCGCCATGCCCGCCACGCCCGAGCGGGTGTGGCAGGCGATCCAGGCCAACCGCCGCGCGATGGCGGCCGAGTGATCCGAGACGGGGACCGGGGCGCCGCCAGGGTGGCGGTGCCCGGTCCCTGCGTCCTTCACGCTTTCCTTCAGGGAGCACCAACACGATGTACGAGACCACCTATCACCGCGCCGCGACGGTCGCCGAGGCCGCCAGCCTCATGGCGGGGGCGGACGACGGCAAGTATCTGGCCGGGGGCCAGACCCTGATCCCGACCATGAAGCAGCGCCTCGCTGCGCCAAGCGATGTCATCGACCTCGGCCAGGTGGCCGAGATGCAGGGCATCTCCGAGACCGGTGGCCACCTGCGTATCGGGGCAGGGACCAGGCATGCCGACGTGGCAGCCTCCGCGCTGGTCCAGCGGCTGATCCCCGGCCTTGCCCGGCTTGCCGGTGGCATCGGCGATCCGCATGTGCGCCACATGGGCACCATCGGTGGCTCCGTTGCCAACAATGACCCGGCGGCAGACTATCCGTCGGCCGTTCTGGCCCTGGGGGCCACGATCCACACCAACCGCCGCGAGATCGCTGCCGACGACTATTTCACCGGGATGTTCGACACCGCCCTGGAGGAACACGAGATCATCACGGCGATCAGCTTCCCGGTGCCGGAGAAGTCGGCCTATGCCAAGTATCCGAACCCGGCCTCGCGCTATGCCATGGCTGGCGTCTTCGTCGCCCGCTTCAAGGATGGTTCCGTCCGCGTCGCGGCCACCGGAGCCGGCCAGAACGGCGTCTTCCGCGTCGAGGCCATGGAGCGCGCACTGGCGGCCAACTGGTCGGCCGACGCGGTGGCCGGCATCTCCGTCGATGCCGGCGAGATGCTCTCCGACATCCATGGTTCGGCCGAGTATCGCGCCAATCTGGTGACGGTGATGGCCAAGCGGGCGGTTGCTGCCGCCTGAACCGGCTGTCTGACGTGAACGCCTGATCCGGCTCACCGAGCCGATCGCATCGGACGACCGACCCCGATGACAGGCGCAGGCCCGGGTCCCGCTCGCGCAGGCCCGGGCCTTTTTTCTGTCCGGATCTCGTCGGGGACGGCCCCCGGAGGACGGCCGAGAGGCGCAGACGGAGCGGGGAGGCCCGGCAAGGAGCCGGAGGGCCGAAGTGCCCGCGTGCCCCGCTCCGGGTGCCCGGCCCTCGCGCCCTCTTGTCTCAGGCTGCGGCCACGGCGGAGAGGAACCGGTCCACCTCCTGCCGCAGGTGCTGGGTCTTGCCATTCAGGTCGCTGGAGGCCGACAGCACCATTTCGGCCGACCGGGCCGTCTCGTCCACGGCCTTGGCCAGCACGCTGACGTTGCTCGAGACCGAGGTGGTGCCTGCAGCCGCCACCCGCACGTTCTGCGAGATGTTGGAGGTTGCCGCGCTCTGCTCGGTCACGGCCGAGGCAATCGACCCGGTGTAGTCGTTGACCTGATCCATCACCCGCGTGATCTCGCCGATGGCATGGGCGGAGTCCTCCGTCGCCTGCTGGATGGCCGAGATCTGTGTCGAGATGTCCTCGGTGGCGCGCGAGGTCTGGTTGGCCAGTTCCTTCACCTCGGCAGCGACCACGGCAAAGCCGCGGCCCGCCTCGCCGGCGCGTGCCGCCTCGATCGTGGCGTTGAGCGCAAGCAGGTTCGTCTGGGCCGCGATGCTCTGGATCAGGGTGACCACCTCACCGATCTTCTCGGCTGCGGCTGCAAGGCTCGCGACCTTGGCATTCGTCTCGCGGGTGCCGACCGTCGCCTCGTTGACGATCCGGGTCGTGCGCGACACCTGCTCGCCGATCTCGTTGATCGAGGCGGCGAGCTGCTCGGCCGCTCCGGCCACGCTGTCCACGCTGCCCGTGGCCGCGCCGGCAGCGGTCTCGGCCTCGTCGGCCCGCACGGCGCTGGTCTTGGCGATGTCGGTCAGTGACCGGGCCGTCGAGCCGAGCCCCTGCGCGGTCCCCTCGACCGAGCCGATCAGGTCGCGGGCCGTGGTGCGGAATTCCGCGATCAGCCGCTCGATGGTTTCCTGACGCCGGCGCTGCGCCTCCGTTTCGGTCTGGGTGCGGGCCTCGAGGCGCATGCGTTCCAGCGCATTGTCCTTGAACACCTGCACGGCCCGGCCCATGTCGCCGATCTCGTCGGCGCGGTCGAGCCCCTGCACCTCCGTCGCCGTGTCCCCGGTCGCCAGCCGGCGCATGGTGGCGGTCATGGAGCGGATCGGTCGGGTGATCGCGAGGTTGAGGCTGAAGGCGAGGCCCAGACCGAGCAGGCCGGCCGCCACCACGGCGACCGCGATGGTGGTCACCGCCATCTCGCCGGCTGCCCGGTTTGCGGCCGACTGGCCGCGCGCGAGGCCGGTCGCCGTGTCCTGCAGCGCCAGCGTCAGCCGGTCGAGTTCGGCCCGGTTGGTTTCGAGGTCCGCCTTCGCGGTGCGGATGGCGGCAAAGGCAGCGGCATAGGTGTCCAGCGCCTGCGGCATCGCGACAATCGCGTCGGCGGCAGCCGGCACGTGCTGGCTGGCGCCGTCAAGCTGCATGGCATGCATGCCCAGCATGTCGATCTCGGCTTCCACTGCGTCCGGGGCCACGTCGCCCATGCCGGTGAGGAAGCTGGTGGTGCCGTTCTTCACCGTCGAGATGGAACTGGCGATCTCCAGCGCCTGCTGGCCGATCGTCGTCAGGTCCGCCAGCTTCTGCTGCATCAGGTTCGACGCGTTCAGGGCTTCGTCCAGTGCGGCATAGATCTTGAAACGGGCATCCGTCGTCTGGGTCGCCAGGCTGGCCAGCCGGTCGGCCACGTCCTTCTTCTGGCCCATGCGGTTGAACAGGTTGGTCTCGTCCAGCATGGCCGGCAGCAGCGTGCCCAGCGTCTCCGCAGTCCGGGTCATCGCCACGCCGTCTGCCTCCGGCAGCACCTTCAGACGCGAGCCGGCGAGGCGCGCAGTGTCCGCGTTGATCTTTGCAAGCGAGGCCTCGATCTGCGCCCGAAGCTCTGGCGTGATGTCGCCGAGCTTGAACTCGGAACCCCGGCCGAACATCGGCAGCAGCAGGTCGATCTGGGCCTGCAGCTCGGCACCGGTCCGCCCCAGCTTGCGCAGGTCGTTCTGCGCGGCCTCGGCAAGGACAGAGGCATCGGCGGCATCGCGCTGCTGGCGCTGCAGCTCGTTGCCGATGGTCCGGGTCAGGCTGTCGAGCTGTGCGGTCGCCTGGTCCACGACCTTGAGCTTGTCGGCCACGGCCTGGCTGTCGGCCTGCACGGCGGCGAAAGTCGTGCCGAAGGCGGCAACCTTGGTCCGGGCGGCTTCAACGCTGGCGAGCGCGTCCGGATCGCCCGCAAGCTTTGCCGCAAGGCCGGACAAGGTGGTCTCCAGCGCCCCGAGGCTGGCCGTGACGTCTGCAGCGGCTTGCGTGCCCGGCTGGCGCAGGAAGGCCTCCCGGTCCGCCGACAGGCTCTGCAGGTCGGTGATCGAGGTCAGGGCCCGATCCGAGATTTCGCTGCGCTGCGAAAGACTGGCCAGCGTGTAGATCGCCGTTACACCAATGGCGCCCATCAGAAGCAAAATCGAGAAGAATCCGCCGGAGACCTTGTAAAACAGGCGAATGTTGTTAAACATCCGAACGAATCTAGTCATACTTGCCTCGTATAAAGTAGAGATGACACGTTAACTCTGATTCTTTCTCCCATGAATGGCTTAACAGGTTGTATCTTGCTGCCGTTACGGAGTTGTCACATTTGAAAGCTTAGCAAGTTAAGAGAAATATTGTCATTGGCATAAATGACCATTTCCGTAGCGTCCGCGGACGTGTCCGGCTTTCCGGTTCGGCAACGAGATTTTTTGCGTTGCACAAAAAAGAAAGGGCCCCGAAGGGCCCTGTCCGCGTCATGTTCGGTCGAAAGGTCTCAGGCGGCAGACACTGACCCGACGAATCGGTCGAAGGCTGCCCGCAGGCGGTCGGTCTGCTCGCTGACCCGGCTGGAGGCGGTCAGGACCTGTCCTGCCGCTTCACTGGTCTGGTTGACCGATGCGGCCAGACGATGGATGTCCTGCGACACGTCCATCGTGCCCTGGGTGGCCTGCTGGACATTGTGGCTGATCTCGTTCGTGGCCGCGCCCTGCTGCTCGACGGATGCCGCGATCTCGGCCGTGTACCCGTCGACGGTCTGCATGGTCTGGGCGATCTCCTGGATTGCCTGCACCGCCTCGCCGGTCGAGGCCTGGATGGCGGAGATCTGCGAGCCGATCTCTTCGGTTGCCTTCGAGGTCTGGTTGGCCAGTTCCTTCACCTCCGCCGCGACGACCGCGAAGCCGCGTCCCGCATCGCCGGCGCGGGCAGCCTCGATCGTGGCATTGAGGGCGAGCAGGTTGGTCTGCTCCGCGATGGCCTGGATCAGTGTCACGACCTCGCCGATCTTGTTGGCGGCCTGGGCAAGCGAGGAGACCTTCTGGTTTGTCACCAGCGTGCTCTGGGTCGCCTTGGCCACGATCTGGCTGGTGCGTGCCACCTGGCCGCTGATCTCGGCGATCGACGCGGACAGTTCCTCGGCGGCACTGGCCACCGACTGGACGTTGCTGGACGCCTCGGTCGAGGCGCTGGCGGCGGTGGTGGTGCGCTCGGAGGACTCGCGCGCGATGCCGGTCAGGGTGCCGGCGGTCGCCTCCATGTCCCGCGTGCTTTCGCCGACGGCCGACAGCAGCTGATCGACGGTGCTGCGGAAGTCGCGGATGGCTGCCTCGACGCGGGCCTGCCGCTCCAGCTGCGCCGTCTGCTCGCCGGCCTGGGCTGCCTGCAGCTGGTTGCGTTCCCGGGCGTTGGCCTGGAACACGGCCACGGTCCGGCTCATGTCGCCGATCTCGTCACCGCGGTCGAGGCCCGGCACGGTGATGTCCACGCCGCCATCGGCCAGGGCCTGCATGCTCTGCTGCAGTGCTTGCAGCGGCCGGGTGATCGAGCGCACGATCAGGAAGGCGACGCCGGCGAGGACGGTCAGCAGGGCCACGTCGAGGCCGAGCCGGGTGCGGAAGTCGGCCCAGAAGATCGCCGACAGGTCATCCATGTAGACGCCGGTCAGCACGAACATGTTCCAGGGGCGGAAGGCTTCGAAATAGGAGATCTTGCCGACCGGCGTGTCGCTGCCGGCCTTCGGCCAGACATACTCCACCGTGCCCTTGCCGACGCGTTGCGCCAGATCGCCCATCTCCTTGGCAAACAGCTTGCCGTTCGCGTCGGCCAGCTTCGTCTGGTCCGTGCCGACCAGGTCCGGCCGGGCCGGGTGCATCACCACCGGATAGCCCGGCCCCATGCTCTGCACGACGAAGTAGTTGCCGCCGCCGTAGCGCATGGCGCGCAGGACGTCGAAGGCGCGCTCGCGCGCCTCGTCGGTGCTGAGCTTGCCCTCCTGCGCCATCTTGTAATGATCTGCCAGCACGCCGATGGCCGTTTCGGTCAGGCTCTGCAGCTCGGCCTGCTTCAGCTCGGTCAGGCTCTGCGACTGACGCCAGGATTCGACGCCCATCAGGCCGGCAAGGCCGAGGGCAAACAGGAAAAGCAATCCATAAAGACGATAGCCGATTGAAATCTTACGCTGGGTGATATTCACGTGCCGATCCCCCGTTGAAAACATGGAAGGATCTTGCCGCCCGCACCGGTTAAGCGAACACTAAACCGGTTTCACATGTCGCATTTCGTTGAAAAAAAGTAATCCTGCGCTGCAGGCATCGCCCCTACAATCTGGAAGTGTTTCCTTGCAGTGAAATTCCGCAAAGGTAGAACAGACGGCAGGGCGCGCCGCCGTCTGTCGATCTGATTCGGTCAGGCGGCGGCCACCTGGGCAAGGAAGTCGTCGATTTCTTCCCGCAGGGTCTTGGAGCGGTCGGACAGGGTCCCGGCGGCATCGAGCACGAGTTCTGCCGACCTTGCGGTCTTGTCCACCGCCTTCGACAGGACGGCCGTGTTCTCGGAAGCTGCGTTGGTTCCCTTTGCCGCTTCCTGCACGTTGCGGGTGATCTCGTCGGTGGCCGCGCCCTGCTGCTGCACGGCGACCGCAATGGCGTTGGTGTATTCGTTCACGTTGTCGATCGTGCGCGTGATCGCGGAAATTGCGGTGACGGCCTCGTTGGTCGCGCCCTGGATCGCGGAGATCTGCGTGCCGATCTCCTCGGTGGCCCGCGCCGTCTGGTTGGCCAGCTCCTTCACTTCCGCAGCCACGACCGCGAAGCCCTTGCCGGCCTCGCCGGCGCGGGCTGCCTCGATGGTGGCATTCAGCGCCAGCAGGTTGGTCTGGGCGGCAATCGCCTGGATGAGGGTCACCACCTCGCCGATCTTGCTGGCGGAGGCAGCCAGACCGGACACCTTCTCGTTCGTAACCCGCGTGCCTTCGCTGGCCTGGGCGACGATCGTCGCCGTCTGGGTCACCTGCCGCCGGATTTCCCCGATCGAGGCGGCCAGTTCTTCCGAGGCGCTAGCCACGTTCTGCACGTTGGTGCTGGATTCCTCGGAGGCCGACATGGTCTCCAGCGCCCGCCGCGAGCTGTCGCCGGCGATTTCGGTCAGCGTCTGCGCCGTCTCCATCATGCTCTTGCCGGTATCGGCGACCGCGCCCAGCATCGTCTGCACGGTCGAGCGGAAGCCGTCAACGAGGGCCTGGATCCGGGCCTGGCGCTGCTGCTCGACCGCGGTGGCGCGTTGCTGCTCGGCCGCCAGCCGGTGACGTTCCATGGCCCGTTCGCGCAGGGTCTGTACAGCCTTGGCCAGCACGCCGATCTGGTCGCTGCGCTCGGTGAAGGGGATGGACTGTTCCAGCCGGTCGGCCGCGATCTCGCCGGTGACATTCGCCAGCTGCGTGACCGGACGCAACAGGATGCGGGTCAGGGCCACCGTGACGCACAGGACCACAGCGACAAGCGGCAGCAGCGTCAGGGCCAGGGTCTGCAGCGTCTCGTAGACCGTCGCGGTCAGCTTGTGCTTGGCCGTTGCCACGGCGACAAGTCCCACGGGCATGCCGTTGGACGCGGTGAGGGGAAAGTAGTTGGCAAGGTAGTCCGTGCCGAGGATCGTCACCTCGCCGGAGAACGGTTCGCCCCGTGCGACGCTGGCATAGGCGTCGCTGTTGCGTCCCAGCGGCGTGCCGACGGCCCGGCGCCCGCTCGCGTCGACCACGCTGGTGGCCACGCGGATGAAGTCCGCAGCGGTCGGGTCCCATTTGAAGATCGTCATCGTACCACCAGTGATCCGGCTGAGGTCATCAACCAGTCCGCTGGAGGACATGTCCGGCAGGGTGTCAACCGCGATCCGCGCCAGACTGCCGTCCGCCGTCCAGGTGATCTGAATGGCCGGATGGTCGCGTGCCATCAGCAAGGCGGCTGCGGCGAGATCCTTGGCCTTCTCGTCCTCGGCGCGCTGCTCGGCGGCGGCCGATACGATCCGGTACATGATGCCGCCCACCGTGAGCAGCGACAGGACGAGCAGAAGCGAGCTTGCTGCAGAAATGACGGTAACAATGCCTAGTCGGTTCAGTGCCGTTGTCATCGGACCTTCCTCCGTGAAGTATCCGACGCTATGAAAATTATGGTTAATGGATTGTGAACCAAATTAATAAATTGGAAATAAGTATTTTACCGTACGATTTTTTCTATCAGAAATGATGTTTTTTGCTTCAACTATATTTTATTATAGTCAAATTTGACGTTGCTGTCTCTGCGGTAGTCCTGACAGAAATGGCATGTCCGTCGGGGTCATACGTTCGGCACGGCTCCATACGAAAAGGCCGGCCGGCGCGGGGCGCCGACCGGCCTTTGCCGATTCGGTTGGGCAGGTCAGGCGGCCGCCACATCCTGGAGGAAGCCGTCAATCTCCTGCCGCAGGTCACTCGTCCGGCGGGACAGTGTGTCGGACGCCGTCAGAACCTGTTCCGCGGACCGCGCCGTATCGTCCACCGCCTTGCCGAGCTGCTGCACACTGCCCGAGACCGCAGTTGTTCCGCGGGCAGCCTGCTGCACGTTGCGCGAGATTTCCGTCGTTGCGGCGCCCTGCTGCTCGACGGCGGAGGCGATCGCGTTCGTGTAGCTGTTCACCTCCTCCATCGTGCGCGTGATGGCGGCGATGGCGCTGACGGAATCCTCCGTCGCAGACTGGATCGCCGAGATCTGGGCCGAGATCTCTTCGGTGGCCTTGGAGGTCTGGTTGGCCAGTTCCTTGACCTCCGCCGCGACCACGGCGAAGCCCTTGCCGGCCTCGCCCGCGCGGGCGGCCTCGATGGTGGCGTTCAGCGCGAGCAGGTTGGTCTGTTCGGCAATGGCCTGGATGAGGGTCACCACCTCGCCGATCTTGGCAGCGGAGGCCGCAAGCCCCTCGACCTTCTCGTTGGTGATGCGGGTGCCCTGGGTTGCCTTCTCCACGACCGTGGCGGTCTGGGACACCTGACGGCGGATCTCGCCGATCGACGCGGCCAGTTCCTCTGCGGCGCTGGCCACGGTCTGGACATTGCCGGACGCCTCGCTGGTTGCCTGCTGCGTTTCCGTCGCGTGCCCGGCGCTGCCGCGGGCGATCTCGGTCAGGGCCTGTGCCGTGGTTGTCAGGCTGCCGGCGGTCTCGGCCACGCTTGCAAGCTGCGTGCGGATGCTGGCCCGGAATTCGCCGATCAGTGCCATGGTCCGGTTCTGCCGGTCTGTCCGCTCGGCCTCGGCGGCCTCCTGGGCGGTTGCCAGGTCCCGACGTTCCATCGACTTGATCTTCAGGGTGGCCACGGCCTTCGCCATCACGCCGACCTGGTCGTTGCGCTCGACGTAGGGGATCGTGACTTCCAGCATGTCGTCCGCGATCTGCTCGGTCGTCCGCGCCAGCTCCGTGACCGGGCGCAGCAGGCGACGCGTCAGCAGGGCTGTGACGCCGATGACGACCAGGATCACCGGCACGGTTGCCATCGCAAGGCCAGACATCGTCTCGTTCACGCCCGCCATGATGCTGCCGCGCTCGACCCCGGCATAAAGCAGGCCGATCGGCTGGTTGCTCGCGGACACGATCGGCTGGTAGATCGCGAAATAGGGCTTGCCGAGGATCACGGCCTCACCCTGGAACGTCTGCCCGCGGACAACAACCGGATAGACCGCGCCGGTCTTGCCGAGCGGCGTGCCCACCGCGCGGGTGCCGTCCGGCTTGACGATGTTCGTGGTCTTGCGCACGTAGTCCTGCTGGGCCGGATCCCAGGCGAACAGGGTCGCCGTGTCGCCGGTCATGCGTCCCACCGTGTCGATCATCGTGTGGTTGTCGAAGGCAGGGAGGCTTTCTGCCTCGATGCGCTCGACCGAGCCGTCGCGGCCCCAGCGGACCTTCAGCCCCGGCACGTCGCGCTCCAGGATGGTGGCGGCGACGCGCAGGCTCGTGTTCTGCTCGTGCACCGCCATCCGCAGCGCCTTCTCCGTCATGAAGAAGTGGACGATCACGCCCACAACCAGCAGCGACAGGATCACGAGTGTCGCCGAAGTCGCTGACATGACGGAGGCAATCGACAGGCGGGAGAACAGGGATTTCATGGCGCAACTCATCAATGAGATCGGTTGTACCGTATGGTGAGCCGATCAAATTAATGTCAGGTGAATCACTTAATTCCTGATCACAGCGCCGTGAATTCCTTCATCTCCGTCGCTTGCGGCGGCCTGAAAACGCGAATGCGATCAATCAATACTGTCAAAAATGACGATCATGATTGCTACACATGCTGGCCGCCGTTGATGTGGATCTCCGCGCCGGTGACATAGGCCGAAGGCGCGCTGCACAGGAAGTGGATTGTGTCCGCCACTTCGCTCGGCTGTCCGAGCCGGCGCAGCGGAATGTCGCTGATCAGCTTCTCGGTCCCCGGCGACAGGATCGAGGTGTCGATCTCGCCGGGGGCGATGGCATTCACGCGGATGCCGTGCGGGCCGAAGTCGGCCGCCATTTCCCGCGTCAGCGCCGCGAGCGCCGCCTTCGACGTGGCATAGGCGGTGCCGGCGAAGGGGTGGACGCGCATGCCGGCGATCGAGGTCACGTTGACGATGGAGCCCCGGGCGGCCTCCAGCTCCTTGAACAGGCCGCGTGCCAGCATGATGGGTGCGAAGAAATTCACCTGGAACACGTGCCGCCAGATGTGCATCGGCGTGGACAGGCTGTCGAGCCGCTTGCCGCCGTCGTCCTTGGGGCTGATGCCGGCGTTGTTGACCAGCGCCTGCAGCCTGGAGCCGTTGGCCTCCAGCCGGCGGCGGATTTCCTGCACCGCGTAGCCGAGGTTTTCCGGATCGGAAAGATCTATCTGGATATGATCCTCGGGTCCGGATGGCCAGGGGCATTTGGTCGAGAAGGCATGGCGCGAGCAGGTGATGACGCGCCAGCCTTCGGCGGAGAACTTCTTCACGGTTGCATGGCCGATGCCACGGCTCGCACCGGTCAACACGATGGCGGGACGCGGGTCCTGGGCGGGAGTGGAGGCAGGCGCATGGGGATCGGACATCGGGCGGTCTCTTGCAGGAGGAGGGGCGGGGAGGCTCAGATAAAGTTGACTCGGAGACGAAACTTTAGTTTATGCCGCGCGGTCATTCTATGACAGACTTGGCAGCGGACAGGGGCCGGTGCAAGGGCGCTGCGGATAACAAGACCAGGCAATGATCATCTGTTCGTGCAACGTACTCTCCGACAAGCAGCTGCGCGAGGCTGCGGAGGAAATGCGCTCCGACCCCGATGCGCGGCTGCCCACGCCGGGCGCCGTGTTCCGCAAGCTTGGCTGCCGGCCGCGCTGTGGCGGCTGTTTCCCCAATGTCATCGACATCATCCACCAGAAGCCGTGTGACAAGACGCCCTGAGGCCGGCGGGGCTCTGGAACAAACGCGTCGCCGGCGCTATGTCGTCGGAACAGGATCAGGGAGAGACAGGCATGAAGGGCGACGTCAAGGTCATCGAATATCTCAACCGCGCGCTGCGCCACGAGCTGACCGCCGTCAACCAGTACTGGCTGCACAACCGCCTTCTCGACGACTGGGGCTTTTCCCGGCTGGCCCGCAAGGAGCGCGAGGAATCCATCGAGGAGATGCAGCACGCGGACCGGCTGATCGAGCGGATCATCTTCCTCGAGGGCCTGCCCAACCTGCAGACGCTGGACCCCCTGCGCATCGGCCAGTCGCTGAAGGAAGTCGTGGAATGTGATCTCGCCGGCGAATATGCCGCCCGTGCGCTCTACCGCGAAGCCCGCGAGGTCTGCCGGGATGCGGCGGATTACGTCACCCAGAAGCTGTTCGAGGACCTTCTGGCCGACGAGGAAGCCCATATCGATTTCCTCGAGAGCCAGCTCGAACTGATCTCGCGCATCGGCATCGAGCAGTATGGCCTGCTGCAGGCCGAGCCGGCGGACGCCGCCGACTAGCAGTCAGCCCTCCAGCGTGATCACCGGTCCGCCGGCGGCGGCCGCATCCTGCGGATCATGCGTCACCAGCACCACCGGCAGCCCGGCCGACCGGGCGGCCGTGAACACCAGGCGCCGGATGCCGTCCCGGGTCCCGGCGTCGAGGGCCGAGAAGGGTTCGTCCAGCAGCAGGGCCTGCGGCTGCGACAGCAGCACCCGGAGCAGCGCGACGCGCGACTGCTGCCCTCCCGACAGCGTGTCGGGCGACCGGTCCGCAAAGCCCTCCAGGCCGGCGTCCGCAAGGGCCGCCTCCACCTGCCGGCGCCGGTCGGCGCGGCTGCCGCCGCCGGTCAGCCCGAACAGCAGGTTCTCGCCGACGCTCATGTGCGGAAACAGCAGCGGCGCCTGAAACATCAGGCCCATCCGCCGCTCCTGCGGCGGCGCGCCCGTCAGGTCCCGCGCGCCGAGCAGGATCCGTCCGGCCAGCGCGAAGGGCGGCCGCACGAAACCCGCCAGGGCGAGCAGCAGGCTCGACTTTCCGCTGCCCGATGCGCCCATGACCGTCAGCACCTCGCCGCTTGCGATCTCCCGGTCCAGCCGCACCAGCGGCCGTCCGGCCAGCGTCAGGCAGACATCCTGCAAGCGGAGCGGGCCGGGCCGGGCAGGAGCGGCAGCGCCAGTGGGGGCAGCGCCAGCGGAGGCAGCAATGGGGGCGTGCGGCATCAGGTCGGTCTCCGGCCATGAAGACGGGGCAGCAGCAGGCGCGGGGCCAGCGCGGCGGCGGCAAAGGCAAGGCAGGGCAGCAGCAGCTGCATCAGCGCATGCACGGCGATGAGAGGCCGGTTGCCGCCGCTGGCCAGCGCCACGGCCTCGGTCGTCAGGGTCACCACCCGCCCCCCGCCGATCAGCAGGGTCGGCAGATAGAGGCTCACCGACACGGCCAGTCCAAGCGCCAGCGCCGTCGCCAGTGCCGGCAGCATCAGCGGCAGCCGGATCCGCCAGAACACGCGTGCGCGACTGGCGCCAAGGCTCGTGGCGACCTGCTCGAACCGCGGGTCGAGCGCCGACCAGGGATCGCGCAGCGACAGGAAGACATAAGGCAGCACGAAGACCAGATGCGCAAGCATCACCGCCGGCAGGCTGCCGTCGAGGCCGATGTCGAGGAACAGCACCTGCAGCCCGAACAGGAACGCGACCTGCGGCACCAGAAGCGGCAGGAACATCAGCCGGTCCAGCCAGCGGGACGCGCGGCCATCCGCCCGCTCTGCGTCGTGGCCCGCGTCCTTTTCTTCCCCCTGCCGGTCCTGCAGCAGCGCAACGACCAGGACGCCCGCCACAAGGCTTGCAGCGAGGCCGGCGGCCAGCGTGGTGCTGATGGCCGTGCCAAGGTCGGGGGCTGCCTGCAGCCAATGGGTGGCGACGATCCGGGACGGCAGGAGGTCGGGATAGCGCCAGCCGGCGGCGACCGACCACAGGACGAGAGCCGCAAGCCCTGCCAGCGCCAACAGGGCGAGCGCGGCCACCAGGACCAGCACCGTGCCCCGCACGATCCCGTCCTTGCGGGCCCGCACGCCCCGGCTGCCCAGGGTCCGCCAGAGGCGTGCGGCAAGGCGTTCCCCTGCGATACAGACCGCGATGGCGGCAAGGCTGACCCCGAGCTGCAGCACCGCGCCGGCGGCTCCCTTCAGGCGCAAGGCCAGGTCCGGATCACCCATCCAGCGTGTCACCTGCACCGCCAGCGTCGGCGGCAAGGTGGGGCCCAGGATGAGCGCCATGTCGACGACCGATGTCGAGAAGGCGAGCACGGCCAGCACGGGCAGCCGCATCTGGCGATAGAGCGGCGGTGCGACCGCGAGGCAGAAGCCGGCAACCCGGCCATAGCCAAGGCTCTGTGCCAGCCGCATCCGGGGCTGTGCGTCGATCTGGTTGAGACCGGCCAGGGCCATCAGCAGAAGGAAGGGCACTTCCTTCAGCACCAGCCCGAGCACCAGCGAGAGGCCGAGCGGGTCTTGCAGGATCAGCCAGTCCGGCGGTCGGGCCAGATCTGCATCGAAGGGGGCTGCCAGACGGATCAGCAGGCCCGAGGGCGCGATGACCAGCGCCAGGCCGAGGGCGGCAGCGGCATGCGGCACCGCCAGAAGCGGCGACAGCAGCCGGCGCAGGCCGGTGAACGGCGCGCTGTCCAGCCATCCGGCGAGGAGCACGAGCACCAGCGCCAGCGACAGGGCCGTGGCCGCGAGCCCGGTGCCGAGGCTGAGGAGGACGGAGCGTGCCAGCCCCGGGGTCTCCAGCAACTGTGCGAAGGGCGCAAGCGACGGGCCGGTGGCACCGGCCGCCGGCAGGATGCCGAGCGCTGGCAGGCCCGTCCAGACCAGGCCGAGCGCGATCGGACCCGCCAGGACCAGGGCAACGAGACCGGGAACCGGCCGCAGCCTCACTGCACGCCGTAACGCTTGGCCCAGGCCGCCTCGAGCGCGTCCATCCAGCTCGGATGCGGCTCCGGCAGCGTCGGTCCGAGCGCTTCGGGGCCAAGACCGGCTGCGCCCCGGTCGATGGCGGCAAACCGGGCCCTGTCGGCGTCCGGCAGGGCCGCCACGTCCAGCACGGTCGGGTCGCCCCAGACTGCCGGATCCTCCTTGCGCGCCTGGGCCTCGGGCGACAGCAGGAAATTCGCCACCACCTTGGCCCCGGCCGAGGCCGAGCTGTTGAAGGGAATGGCGACGAAATGGGTGTTGCCGATGGTGCCGCCCTCCAGCACGAAGCTGCGCACCGTGTCCGGCAGTTCGCCGGCTGCAATCGCGGCCGAGGCATCGCCCGGATTGAAGCTGAAGGCGATGTCGATCTCGCCATCGGCAAGCAGCTGGCGCAGTGCGGCTGCCGAGGCCGGGAAGGCCCGTCCGCTGCGCCACAGATGCGGGTGCAGCGCGTCCAGCCAGGCGAAGAGCTTGGCCGTATCGGCGTCGAACCGTGCCGGATCAACCGGCTGCTGCAGACGTGCAGGATCGTCGATCAGGGTGGCCAGCGCCTGTTTCAGGAAGGTCGAGCCATGGAAGTTCGGCGGCTGCGGATAGGTGAAGCGTCCCGGGTTCGCCTTGGCAAACTCGGCCAGCGCCTGCAGCGAGGCCGGGGCTTCGGCCAGTCTTGCGCTGTCATGCATGAACACCAGCTTCGCCATGCCCCAGGGGCTTTCCAGCCCGTCGGTCGGCACGCCGAAGTCGCGCCGCACGGTCGGCTTGCCCTCGACATCGACCAGCGCCCAGTTCGGCAGGCGTTCGGCCCAGGCCCCGGCCTGCAGCAGGCCTTCCCGCTTCATGGCCGCGAAGTTCTCGCCGTTGATCCAGACGAGATCCACCGCGCCGCCACTGGTCTTGCCGGCGGTCTTCTCGGCCAGCACCCGCGCGACCACATTGGCGGTGTCATCGACCTTCACGTGTTCCAGCGTCACGCCATACTGCTCTTTCAGCTCGCCGGCGACCCAGTCGATATAGGCGTTGATGCGCGGCTCGCCGCCCCAGGCGTGGAAATAGACGGTCTGGCCCTTTGCGTCCTCCTTGATGCCGGCCCAGTCGTCCGGCCCGGCCGCGAGGGTGGGGCCCGTCGCCAGGACCGCCACGAGGGAGACGGCGGCAAGGCCCTGCAAGAACCGGCGGCGGATCACCTGCATCGAAACAACTCCCTGAACCTGCATCATCTTTGCTGAAAGACTTGGTGCCGTGCCGCCTCGATGACGGTCAACACACAGCTCCGTGACGCTGGCACGCGCCGGCTCAGATGGGAAGCACATGCGTGTCCTTCACGTCCTCCATCACCGCATAGGTGTGGGTTTCGCGCACGCCGGGCAGGTTGAGGATCACCTCGGCGAGAAACTGCCGGTAATGCGTCATGTCCCGCACCCTACTCTTCACCAGATAATCGAAGCCGCCGGCCACCATATGGCATTCCAGCACCTCCGGAGACCGCGAAACGGCGGCGGCGAAGGCGTCGAAGACGTCCGCCGTCGTCTTGTCCAGCTTCACCTCGACAAAGACCAGCAGCGACAGGTTCAGCTTCTGCGGGTTCAGCTCCGCCGTGAAGCGCAGGATGTAGCCGTCGCGGATCAGGCGCTTCATCCGGTCGGCGGTGGCAGTGGGCGAAAGCCCCACCTTGTCGGCCAGATCGGTGGTGGTGATGCGACCGTCGGTCTGCAGCACGCCGAGGATCTTTCGGTCGATCCGGTCAAGATCCGGGGAATTGTCGGTCATGACGCCCTTCAAAATTTGTTTTTTCGGAGAATAGGCCCAAAATACCCGGAAAAGAAGGCATAACCGCTGGTATCTTCGCGGAAAATCAGGTTGCCGCCGGTTTTTCGGCGGTGAAAGCGGAGAATCCCCGTGCAGTCGGTCAACGCCCTCAACGCCCTCGAATCCACCGCTCCCTTCCGGTCCGACTTCGCGCCGGAGGATGCCGATCTCGTCAAGCGCATGCTGGCCGAAACGCGGCTGTCGCCGGATGCGGAATCCCGCATCGACGCCAAGGCCACCGACTACATCCAGACCATGCGCGCCACGCGCTCGGGCCTTGGCGGTGTCGAGGACTTCATGCGCGAGTTTGGTCTGACCACCCGCGAAGGCCTTGCCATGATGGTGCTGGCCGAGGCGCTGCTGCGCGTGCCGGATGCGGCGACCGCCGACAAGCTGATCGAGGACAAGCTGGCTGCTGCCAAGTTTGGCGAAGGCGACGGCATGAAGTCCGACACCTGGCTGGTGTCCGCCTCGTCCTGGGCGCTGGGCATCACCTCGCGCCTGCTGCACCCGGGCGATACGCCGGACACCATCCTGGCCTCGCTGGTCAAGCGCCTCGGCATGCCGGCGGTGCGCACCGCCACCAAGCAGGCGATGCGCCTGCTCGGCCACCAGTTCGTTCTGGGCGAGACCATTTCCAAGGCCCTGTCGCGCGCCAGCGGCCAGGAGCCGAAGGGCTACCGTTTCTCCTATGACATGCTCGGCGAAGGCGCGCGTACCCAGGACGACGCCGACCGCTATTTCCGCTCCTATGCCGACGCCATCGAGGCCATCGGCAAGGCCGCCGGCGACAAGCCGCTGCCGGACCGTCCGGGCATCTCCGTCAAGCTGTCGGCCCTGCATCCGCGCTACGAGGCGACCAAGGGCAAGCGCGTCGAGACCGAGCTGCTGCCGAAGGTCCTCGACCTCGTGAAGATGGCCCGCGGCTACAATCTCAACTTCACCATCGACGCGGAAGAGGCCGACCGGCTCGAGATCTCGCTCGACCTCATCGCCGCCATCGTCGCGCATCCCGTGCTGGACGGCTGGGACGGCTTCGGCCTTGCGGTGCAGGCCTACCAGAAGCGCGGCCGCGAGGTCATCGACTGGCTGATTGACCTGGCCCGCCTGCACAACCGCCGCCTGATGGTGCGCCTCGTCAAGGGCGCCTACTGGGATACGGAAGTGAAGCGCGCGCAGGAGCGCGGCCTTGCCGACTATCCGGTCTTCTCCCGCAAGGCGGCGACGGACCTGTCCTATCTCGCCTGCGCCCGCCGCATGCTGGCCGCGCGCGATGTGCTCTACCCGCAGTTTGCCACGCACAACGCCCTTACCGTTGCCCAGATCCAGGAAATGGCCGGCAACCAGGGCGGCTACGAGTTCCAGCGCCTGCATGGCATGGGCGAGAGCCTCTACAAGTCCGTGGTCGAGCGCGACGGCTTCCCCTGCCGCGTCTATGCGCCGGTCGGCGGCCACAAGGATCTCCTCGCCTATCTCGTCCGGCGCCTGCTCGAGAACGGCGCCAATTCTTCCTTCGTCTCCATCGTCGGAGACGCTTCCATCCCGGTGGGTCAGATGCTGCAACGTCCTGGTGATATCCTCGAAGGGGGCGACCGCGCCCGCAACAGCTCCATTCCGCGCCCCGAAGGCCTTTACGGCAGCTCGCGCGCCAACTCTGCCGGTCTCGAGCTTGGCCATGCTGCCGAGCGGCAGCAGCTCCTGGCCGGCATGGCGGCCGTCGGCCTGCCGGCCGGCACGGCCCGCCCGCTGGTTCCCGGCCACGAGGCCACCGGCGCTGCCCGTCCGCTGCGCTCGCCCATCGACGGCAGCCTGGTCGTCGGGGAAGTGATCGAGGCGGACGTATCCCTCGCCTCTGCCGCGATGGTCGTTGCCGCCAAGGGCTTTGAGGGCTGGTCGCGCACCCCGGTCGAGACCCGCGCCGCCGCGCTGGAAAAGATGGCTGACCTCATGGAAGCCAGGCGCGACCGCCTGATGACGCTGCTGGCCGTGGAAGCCGGCAAGACGCTCTCGGACGGTATTGCCGAGATCCGCGAGGCGGTCGACTTCTGCCGCTATTACGCCGCCGAGGCCCGGGGCCTGTTCGGTGAAGGCCGGCTGATGCCGGGGCCGACCGGTGAGGAAAACCGCTACCGCCTGCGCGGCCGCGGCGTCTTCGTCTGCATCTCGCCCTGGAACTTCCCGCTGGCCATCTTCCTTGGTCAGGTGGCCGCAGCGCTCGTCGCCGGCAACGCCGTGGTCGCCAAGCCGGCCGAGCAGACGCCGCTCGTCGCCTTCGAGGCGGTGAAGATGCTGCATGAGGCCGGCGTGCCGGAAGAGGCGCTCGTGTTCGTGCCCGGCGATGGCCGTGTCGGCGCCGCGCTCACCGGTCACCCGCATGTCGGCGGTGTCGCCTTCACCGGTTCGACCGAGACCGCCTGGGCGATCAATGGCGCGCTTGCCACCAAGCGTGGGCCCATCGTGCCGCTGATCGCCGAGACCGGCGGCATCAACGCCATGCTGGTGGACGCGACGGCCCTGCCGGAACAGGTCTGCGACGACGTCATCACCTCGGCCTTCCGCTCGGCCGGCCAGCGCTGCTCGGCCCTGCGTCTCGTCTATCTGCAGGAAGATGTTGCCGATCACCTGATCGAGATGATCGAGGGGGCGGCCAGGGAGCTGGAGCTGGGCGATCCGCGCCTGACGACCACGGACATCGGTCCGGTGATCGACGCCGAGGCGCGCGACAACATCCTGTCGCACCTTGCCCAGATGGACAAGCTCGGCCGCATCAAGTTTGCCGGCAAGGTTCCCGGCGGCGCGCTGTCCGGCGGCACCTATGTCGCCCCGCATATCGTGATGCTCGACCGTCCGGAAGACCTCACCCGCGAGGTCTTCGGCCCGGTGCTGCATGTGGTGCGCTACAAGGCCAAGGACTTTGACGCGATGCTCGACAGCATTGCGGCCACCGGCTACGGCCTGACCCTCGGCGTGCACAGCCGCATCGACGCGACGGTGAAGCGCGTCGTCGACCGCCTGTCGGTCGGCAACGTCTACGTCAACCGCAACACCATCGGCGCGGTCGTCGGCACGCAGCCCTTCGGCGGCTCGGGGCTCTCCGGCACCGGCCCGAAGGCAGGCGGCCCGGCCTATCTGCAGCGCTTTGCGCTGGAGCAGGTGGTGTCGATCAACACCGCAGCCTCCGGCGGCAACGCCTCGCTGCTCGCCCATTCGGGCGAGTAAGCGTCCCTCCGTTTGTCCCGGACCCGGCAAGAGGTCCGGACAAGTCAGGCCCCGGCCCGTCGGACCGGGGCTTGGTGCACCTGCGCCCCATCGCAGACCAAAAGAACAAGCCGCCGTGGGTCTCTCACGGCGGCTTGCGCATTTCGGGCCGGGCGAGGCGACCGGTCCGGGCTGGGGGCTGGGGGCTGGGGCTGGTGCTGGTGCTGGGGCTGGGGTCGGCAGCGGCCCCGGATCAGTCCTTCTCGAACGGCGTCTCGTCCTCGGCAGCCGCGAGGAAGGGAACCTCCTCCCACTCGGCCTCGTCGCCATCCCAGGACCAGTCGCGCAGCGTGTCCAGTGTGTGCTCGAACGGATAGAAGCGGTTCGACGCCAGCCAGGCCGCGTGGTTCGCCTCGTTTTCCGCGCCCAGCCGGGCAGCCTTGAGGTGATGTCCGAAATCCTCCGGATCGGCCGGGCGGAAGCCGCCCTCGTCCATGGCGATTGCCCCCGAGGTGAACAGCGGGTCGATCACCGGTGCCAGATCGGCAAAGCCCAGATCGCCGGCAATCGCCACATAGGTGCCCCAGAGAAAGCTGTCCGGCTCGGGCCGGACCGTGTCCGGGAAACTTGCGAGGAACCCGCGCGCATGCTCGCGCGACACGGCGCCGGCCAGCACGCCATGGGCCCAGGCCACCATCATGGCGTCGCGGGCAAAGGCGTCGGCGGCCCGGTTGGCGATGCCGGCTTCCAGAGCCGCAAAGTCGCCGGGGTTCAGGGCGATCAGGATTGGTCCCATGGTCTCGGTCATGGCGTCGCCGAACAGCGATTCCAGGTCCTGCGTCTCGCTCTGCAACAGCCGCAGCAGCGGCTGGAAGGCCTCGGTCGCGCGCTGCTCGGCCAGGATGTGCAGGGCGACGAAGCAGGCATCGCCCTTGGTGTCGTGCTGGCTCAGCGCGCCGGTGCCGCCATTGGCCCGGTCCTCGACGATTGCCATCAGTCCGGGTCGTGCCGCGTCCGGTGTGGCAAGGCAGGCGGCAATCGCGGCTTCGGGGAAGCCTTCGCCAGCGGTGAAGGCATCGATCAGGCTGGCTGCGTCGAGCGCGGTCATGGGGGCAGATCCTGTCAGTTGGAACGGGTCGTCTGGAATGGGTCGGGAGGAACGGTCGGCCGGGGGAGGCCGGCGAGACGGTCCGGGTTGCGGGCGTCGCACGGGGCGCCCGGTTGGAATGCGGCCCGGACGCAGCCCTGATCCGTCCCGGATCGGGGCGGCCGGGCGTCGGCAGGCCGGCGCATGCCGCTGTCTTATCACGCCGCTGCCGCCGTGGCGATGACGGTTGCACCAGCACAAATTGACCGGAGCGTCACGTTCCCCTAGGTTTTGCCCGGCGCGTTGCCTCGGCATTCAGCGGATCGTCCGGCCAGGGATGCTTGGGATAACGGCCCTTCATCTCGCTCTTCACATCCGCCCAGGAGCCTGACCAGAAACCGGGGAGATCGCGGGTGATCTGGATCGGCCGGTGCGCGGGCGACAGCAGCTCCAGCGTCAGCGGAATGCGGCCATTGGCGACCGAGGGATGCTGCGCCAGGCCGAACAGCTCCTGCACCCGGATCGAGATTGTCGGTCCGGCCTCCGAGCCGTAGTCGATCGGCACGCTGGAGCCGGTCGGCGCGGTGAAATGCGAGGGCGCCAGCCGGTCCAGCTCCGCCGCGCCGCCATAGCCCAGAAGCCCCGCCAGCGCGTTGCCCAGCACCTCGGCCGAGACATCGCCGACCCGGCTGCGGCCGGCGAGATAGGGGGCCAGCCACGCCTGCATCGTCGCCCCCAGCGCCGCGTCCGACAGGTCGGGCAGGGTGGTCTCGCCGGCGGCCCGGACAAAGCCGGCCCGGGCGCGCAGCCGCAGCTGGTCGTTGCTCCAGGGCAGGCGCGCGACGCCCCGGCGCGCCAGTTCCTCCACCAGCGCGGCGGTGACCAGCGCCGGGTCCGGGGCACTGATCTGGCGGCTCGCCAGCTCCAGCGCCCGCATCCGCCGCACCCGGCGCGCCCGCACGGCGCCGGAGGGCTCCAGCTTCACCTCGTCTTCCTCGGTGATGTCGGCGACAAACAGCGTCTCGATATCATCAAGGCCGAGCGGGGCGGCCAGCAGGATGCGTCCGCTCGCAGCCTTGCCCTGGATGTCGGCCACGGCCAGGAAGGGCTCGGCGGCCAGCGCCAGCTCTTCCGGCATGTCGGCGCCGCGCCCGTTGGCAAGACGGAAGCGGCCGCGCTGGCCGCGCTGCTGTGCGACGCGCTCGGGATAGGCCAGCGCCAGCACCTCGCCGGCCTGTTCGGGCAGATCCGCATCCTGGCTTCCCCGGCTCCGCCCGGCCAGATCGCGCCAGCGGGTGGCCAGCGCCCGGGCGTCGCGGGCGCGCGGGCTTCCGTCGGCCCTGAGGCGCCGCACCCGCTCGCGCAGGTCCACATCCTGCCCGCCGAGGCCCGGCTCGCTCAGGATCGCGGCGACATCGGCCGCCAGCCGGCCGAGGCCCAGTCCTTCGGCCTCCACCAGCATGTGCGCCAGTCGCGGTGCAAGCGGCAGCCGGGCGAGGCGCTTGCCATGCGGCGTCAGGCGACCGGCGCCGTCCAGAGCGTGACAGCCTTGCAGCAGGCTGCGTGCTTCCTGCAGGGCGGCGGCGGGAGGCTGGTCGGGAAAGCTCAGGCTGGCCGGATCGCTGGTGCCCCAGGCGGCCAGGTCCAGCAGCAGCGAGGAGAGGTCGGCCTCGAGGATCTCGGGCCGCTCGGCGGCGGCCAGCGCCTGTGTCTGCGCCTCGTCCCACAGCCGGTAGCAGACGCCCGGTTCGGTTCGCCCGGCGCGGCCGCGCCGCTGATCGGCGGTGGCGCGTGCGACGCGCACCGTTTCCAGTCGCGTCAGCCCGGTCTGCGGCTCATAGCGCGGCACCCGTGACAGCCCGCTGTCGATGACGACGCGCACCCCCTCGATGGTCAGCGAGGTCTGGGCGATGGAAGTGGCCAGCACCACCTTGCGCAGGCCCGGTCCGGCGGGCCGGATCGCCAGATCCTGCGCCTTGCCGTCGAGCGCGCCATAGAGCGGGGCAATCTGGACCGTGGGGCCGACCTGGCCCTCCAGCATCTCCGCCACCCGGCGGATCTCGCCCTGTCCGGGCAGGAAGACGAGCAGCGACCCGCTTTCCTCGGCCAGCGCCTTGCGGATGGCGCGAACCACTTGCGGCTCGATGCGCTCGTCCGGACTGCGGCCGAGGTAGCGCGTCTCCACGGGGAAGCTGCGGCCCTTGCTCTCGATCACCGGCGCATCGCCGAGCAGCCGCGCGACGGAGGCCGCATCCAGCGTCGCCGACATCGGCACCAGTCGCAGGTCGTCGCGCAGCGCGCCCTGCACGTCGAGCGCCAGCGCGAGGCCAAGGTCGCCGTCCAGCGAGCGTTCGTGGAATTCGTCGAAGAGGACGCAGGCGATGCCGGGCAGTTCCGGCTCGTCGAGGATCATGCGGGTGAAGACACCCTCGGTCACCACCTCGATGCGCGTGCGGGCCGAAACCTTGGCATCCATGCGCACCCGGTAACCGACCGTCTCGCCGACAGGCTCTCCCAGCGTCTCCGCCATGCGCCGCGCCGCCGCACGCGCGGCCAGCCGCCGGGGTTCCAGAACGAGGATCCGGCGGCCGTCGGTCCAGTCGGCGGTAAGAAGCGCCAGCGGCACGCGCGTCGTCTTGCCGGCACCGGGCTCGGCGACGAGCACGGCCGAGGAGCTGCGCTGCAGCACGGAGAGCAGCTCCGGCAGCACCGCATCAATCGGCAGGGGAGCAGGAGCCTCGGCCAACGGAGAAGGGCCTTTCCGGCTTGCGCCCGCTCAGTGCGGCACGGTCAGGGCCCCGGCCCGGGTCCATTGCCGGCCGGCGGTGCCGACCGCGAACAGGGCCGGCGTGCGGGCAAAGGCCGCAAGCCCTTCCAGCGCCGGGTTCGGATGCCGGATCAGGAAGGTCGGGATCGAGGCCATCAGGCCCGCATGCGGGGCCTTGGCCTCGAAGGCCGCCCGGAACCCGCCGTCACGCAGGTAGTCGGCAATGTAGGACGTCACGCCCCCGGTGATGTAGACGCCGCCGCGCGCCAGCACGGTCAGGGCGAAATCGCCGGCGACACGGCCGAGGCAGCGGGCAAAGACCTGCAGCGTTTCCACCGCCACCGGATCGCCGTCGCTGGCGGCACGGGTGATCTCGGCCCCCTTGCGGAAGTCGCGGTCGGCCTTGCGCGCGGTGGCCACGGCCCGGGCCAGCATCGGCAGGCCGGTGCCGGAGAGAAGCTGTTCGGCGCCGACGCGCCCGCCGGCGCGCTCCACATGCGGCCAGATCAGGAAGTCGTCGTCGGTGACGGGGCCAAGCTCCACATGGCCGCCTTCGCCCGGAACCGGGATCCAGGTGTCGGCCGCATGGATCATGGCGGCCGCACCGAGCCCCGTGCCCGGTCCGAGCACGAACTTGGACGCCCCGGCCAGAGCCGTGCCGCTGCCGATCTGCTCGATGTCGGCGCCTGCCAGACCCGGCAGCGCCAGCGCCTGCGCCTCGAAGTCGTTGAGGATCACCACGTCTTCCAGCATCAGGCTGTCGATCATCTGCAGCGGCTCGACCACCCAGTGGGCGTTGGTCAGCGGGATCCGGTCACCGGTGACCGGCCCGGCCACGGCGATGATCGCGCTGCGGGGCTGCGGCGCGCGGGCCTCGGCGATCGAGGCCTGGATCGCGGCGGTGATGTCCGGATAGTCGGCGGTGGCGACCGCCGGCAGCGGCAGCGCCGGCTGCGTGGCGTCCATCACCAGCGCGAAGCGGGCATTGGTCCCGCCCACGTCGCCGACCAGGACGGGAAAACGGAAACCGCGCGGGCGCGAGGAGGAAAGGCTCATGGGCGGAGATCCGCAATCTGGGGCGTGGTCGAAGTGGACGAAAGGCCTGTCAGCCGGGCCGAGCGCAGCAGGATCTCGGCGGTGGACAGGTTGAGAGCCATCGGGATGTCATAGACGAGGGCGAGGCGCATCAGCGCCTTCACGTCGACATCATGCGGCATGGGCGAGAGCGGATCGACGAAGAACATCAGCCCGTCGAGCTGGCCTTCGGCGATCATGGCGCCGATCTGCTGGTCGCCGCCGAGCGGACCGCTCTTCAGCCGGGTGACGTCAAGCTCCGGGCAGGCATCCTTGATGCGGCCGCCGGTCGTGCCGGTGGCGACCAGGCGAAACCCGGACAGCTTGTCGCGGTTGCGCTCGGCAAAGGCGACAATCACGTCCTTCTTGGCGTCATGCGCGACGAGCGCCAGAACCGGCCTGTCAACATCCGAGCCGTCAACAGGGTGTTCCGAGCCGTTTGCCTGCATGCCGTCGTCTCCCGTCCCAGGGGGCACCTTGCCCCCGTTCCGTCTGGTTCGGGACAGCTTTAGCGATTTCAGCCGGCAAACGCAAAGCAGGAGCGTACATCATCCCAAAGGAGGGCTTGCTAAGCTGGGGAGGAGGGGGCTCAGGGCTCGTTGTTGCGGTTGCGCTGTTCCCATCGCCGTTCGCCTTCCAGACAGAGCGGGTTGACCGCCGTTGAGGCCCGCAGGACCTTCACCGCTTCCGGCGCGCCGGCCGGCAAGGTCGGTCCGGCGATCTCCAGCACCAGCTTGCGCCGGATCGCCTCGGCGAAACGCTCGGCCCCGCGCACCGGCACCACGAACGCGCCCGGGCCGCCGATCACGCAGGTTTCGTAGTAGACGTCGAGGTTTTCCATGTCGCCCCAGCCATCGGCGCGCAGCTTCAGCTTGAGCGGCAGCCCATTGATGACGATGCCCTTGGCGACCACCTCGTCGCGGGCGACCGGGGCCAGGGTGCCCTGGTTGTTGGGGCCGTCGCCGGAGATGTCGATGACCTTCTTCATCGCCGTCACGGGCAAGGTGTCGAACTGTCTTGCGGAGAACAGCAGGGCATCGCCGATGGCTGTCCGGTAGGCACGCCGGATCGGAGCCTCTCCCAGGATGCTGGCGAAGTTTTCGGCATCCTCGGGCGAGGCGATGATCTGCCAGTCGATGAGCACCGACTGCGAGGCGGAGCCGGCCCATTCGAGATAGCTGACCGCGATCCTGCCCGTCAGTCCGCCGCGGATCGCGGCCATCACCTCGGGCGAGGTGATGGCGGCCATGTAGCCGCTGCGCTGGACCTGCTGTTCGTCGGTGTCCATCGAGTGGGAGATGTCGACGGCCAGCACCAGCGCCACATCCACCTCCTCGCGCGTCTGCGCGGCCACCGGCGGCGAGGCCAGCAGCGCGCAAAGCCAGAGGAAGCCGAGGATCAGGCCGGCCGGCCCGCGCCCTGCTGCCGACCACATGCCGGTGGTCCCGTCGCTGCCGTGAGAGGATCTGCCCGCCATGCCGCCCTCCTGCAGGTGCCGCGCAAGGGGGACACCTGCAGGGGAGTGTCACGCGGTCGGGCGGGCGCGCCAAATCGCGTTTGCGTGACCGGTTCAGTCGAACATGGCGCAGCTGACGGGCTTGCGGGCCTGCGCGGGCACGACCATGCTCTGGTTCTCCATCAGTCCGGCGATTTCCAGCACCAGCTTCATGCGGATCGCATCCGCGAAGCCCTCCTTGGAGCGCACCGGGATGGCGAAGGCGCCCGGTCCGCCGATGACGCAATCCTCGTAATAGTGATCGAGATGCAGCATCGCCTGCCAGGCCGAGGATTCCGACTTCATCATCAGCGGCAGGCCGTTGATGGTGAAACCGGCGGCGATCACCTTGTCGCGCATTTCCGTCACGGCGCCGCCCTGGTTGTTGGGCCCGTCGCCGGAAATGTCGATCACCTTGCGCATGCCTTCGTACTTGTTCTCCGTGACCAGCATCGCGGCACGTTCCAGCGCGGAGAAAATGGAGGTGCGCTGCACCTGACGCAGCGGGGCTTCGGCAATCCGGGCCGCGAAGGCGGCCGCCGTGGCCTCGTCCTCGATCACCATCCAGTCGGCGACGGTGAAGTGCTCGCCGACCCCGCCCCACTCGAAATAGGTGATGGCGATGCGGCCGGTCGGGCCATAGCGGATTGCATCCATCACCTCCTGCGACGTGATGGCAGCGACATAGCCGGCCCGCTGGACCTGCTGTTCGTCCTCATCCATGGATTGGGAAATGTCGACTGCAAGCACAAGCTCGACGTCCACCTCGTTGGCGGGATCATAGGCCGCGACCGAGGGAGGCAGCAGTCTGTCGAATGCCGCAGCGGTAAGGGTGCTCAAGCCAAGCATCACCGCCGAAACCATGGCGGTGGCAAGGGCCTTTGGTTCTGTGCACAGCGCGAGACGCATGGTTCTTCTCCTTCATCAGCCGAAGCCGGACCCACGCCTCCCCCAAGAGTTATTTTTGTTGTTACGGCTAAAAGTCGGGTTAATTCCTTTCCTCACCGAAAAGTGACGCAGTTCCGCCGGCAACCGTGAGCCGGGAAACATGAAAAAGACTAGCAAGACGCATGCCATAAGGTTAGCCGGCTGGAAAGCGACGGCAAAACAATGAGCGCACGCATTGCGCTTTTTCCGGAGATAGGCAAAATTTGCCGGGCGTCTCGGCAATTTCTGCCGCCTGCGCGCCGCCCGCGCTGATCCTGGCGGCAATTCCTGCCTACCCCTGCGGCAGGGTGACAATTTTGCGGGCAAACCATCCGGGCGCCTGCGAACACGGCAAAAAGAGTCGAAATTCCGCGCGTTCCTTCGCGTTACCCGCTTGACGTTGCCGGCTCCTGAAGGCAATCTCCGTGAAAGAATTCACAGCCGGTGAAGAAATTTTCACGTTGAGGAGCGTGTCCGGCCGTGGGCCGGGCGACCGGCAGGGAGAGACGGCCCGGCAAGGGCCGCAGACGGGGAAAGGTCGTGCAGGACGAGGACTGGACCACCTATCTGTCGATCCGGGCGGCCTGGCTGTCCTTCGTCGGCGGATGCACGCAGGGCGACATTGCTGCCCGGCTGGGGGTGTCTCCGGCCAAGGTCCACCGACTCATCGCCCACGCCCAGAAGGAAGGCCTGATCCGGTTCCAGATCGACGGCCGGCCGATCGAATGCCTCGAGCTCGAGGAGCAGATTTCCCGCGCCTTTGGCCTGTCGACCTGCATCATCGCCCCGGATCTCGGCGCGTCGGATCCGTCCATGTCCATTCGCGCGGTGGCAACCGTTGCCGGTCCGTATCTGGCCTCGGTGCTGTCCGCGCCGGAGGTCACGGGCGTCGGGGTCGGCATGGGGCGCACGCTGAAGGCGGCCGTTGGCGCCATGCCGCGCATTCACCGCCCCAATCTCTCGGTCATCTCCATTTCCGGCTCGCTGATGCGCAAGCTGTCGGCCAACCCGTTCGACGTGGTGCAGCAGCTCGCCGAACGGACGGGCGGAGAAGGCTATTTCCTGCCGGTGCCCTATTTTGCCGAGAGCGTCGAGGAACGCGACACGTTCCTGGGGCAGCGCAGCGTGCAGGATCTGCTCGAGCGGGCGCGCCGCTCGGATGTCTTCGTCGTGGGCATCGGGTCGATCGACAACGAGGGTCACCTGGTGCAGCGCGGCATGATCAACAAGGCGGACCAGGATGGCCTGCGGCGCTCGCGCGCCGTCAGCGACCTGATGGGCCGTTTCGTGTCCCTCGATGGAAAACCCGCTCCCAATCCCCTTGAGGAGGTGGCGGTAGGGCTCCATTACGAGGAGGTGCGCGGTTCGCGCGTGATTGCGCTCGTGGGCGGTGAAAGCAAGGCGGAAGCCACGCTTGCTGCATTGCGCACCGGCGTCATTACCGATCTGGTCGCGGACGAGACCCTGGCAAGGGCTCTGCGGGACCGGATGGGCTGAAGGGCCGGTTTCCGGCGGCGTGCCGCCGGGAAGAGGCTGCCAGAGGGGTAGTAACCGGGACCAGCCGTGGTGGCTGGCCCATCTGTCGGAGGATTGAAGCGTGAAGAAGTTTCTGATGATCAGCGCGGCCTTCGCTGGCCTGGCCATGTCCAGCGCAGTGCAGGCGGCCGATATCAAGCCGGCGGTGCTTTACGATCTGGGCGGCAAGTTCGACAAGTCGTTCAACGAGGCGGCTTACACGGGTGCCGAGGAGTTCAAGAAGGCGACCGGCATCGAGTACCGCGATTTCGAGATCCAGAACGACGCCCAGCGCGAGCAGGCCCTGCGCAACTTCGCCAAGCGCGGCCAGAGCCCGATCGTCGCCATCGGCTTCTCCCAGGCCAATGCCGTCGAGAAGGTCGCCAAGGAGTTCCCGGACATCCAGTTCGCCATCGTCGACATGGTCGTCGACCTGCCGAACGTCCGCTCGATCGTCTTCAAGGAGCATGAAGGCTCCTACCTCGTCGGCGTCCTGGCGGCCATGGCCTCCAAGACCGGCAAGGTCGGCTTCGTCGGCGGCATGGACATCCCGCTGATCTCCAAGTTCTCCTGCGGCTACAAGCAGGGCGTCAAGGCTGCCAACCCGAATGCCGAAGTGTTCGAGAACATGACCGGCACCACCGGCGCGGCCTGGAACGACCCGGTCAAGGGCGGCGAGCTCGCCAAGTCCCAGTTCGACCGCGGTGCGGACGTCGTCTACCACGCAGCCGGTGCCACCGGCATCGGTGTGCTGCAGGCTGCGGCCGACGCCGGCAAGCTCGGCATCGGCGTGGACAGCAACCAGAACGGCCTGCATCCGGGCAAGGTCCTCACCTCGATGCTGAAGCGCGTCGACGTGGCCGTGAACAAGGCCTTCACCGACTCCAAGAACGACAAGTGGTCGTCGGGCGTGGAAGTCCTCGGTCTGGCCGAAGGTGGCGTGGACTGGGCGCTGGACGACAACAACAAGGCCCTGGTCACCGCCGAGATGAAGGCTGCCGTCGACAAGGCGAAGGCCGACATCATCTCCGGCACCATCAAGGTCCACGACTACATGTCCGACAAGTCCTGCCCGTTCTGATCGGACAGGCACTGACCGGGCGCGCCGATCCCTCGGCGCGCCCCCTTTCTCGCGCCGTCGTCCCGCCGCCGCAGCCCCTTGCCGCCGGCAGGCCCGACATCCAGCCGGACCGGCGCCTGGCGCCTGACGCCCGGGAGCACCCATGACCGCTGCAATCGAGCTTCGCAAGATCAACAAGTCTTTCGGGGCCGTTCACGCCAACAAGAACATTGATCTCGTGGTGGGCAAGGGCTCCATCCACGGCATCATCGGCGAGAACGGGGCCGGCAAGTCGACCCTCATGTCCATCCTGTACGGCTTCTACACGGCCGACAGCGGCGACATCCTGATCGACGGCAAGGTCGTGACTGTCTCCGATTCCCGGACCGCGATCTCGCTCGGCATCGGCATGGTGCATCAGCACTTCATGCTGGTGGACACGTTCAGCGTGCTGGAAAACATCATCCTGGGCGCCGAGGGCGGCGGCCTGCTGTCGGGCGGGACCGACAAGGCCCGCAAGGAACTCGCCCGCCTTGATGCCGAGTACGGGCTGAAGGTCGATCCCGACGCCCTGATCGGGGATCTGCCCGTCGGCCTGCAGCAGCGGGTCGAGATCCTCAAGGCGCTCTATCGCGGCGCCGAGGTCCTGATCCTTGACGAGCCGACCGGCGTGCTCACCCCGTCGGAGGCCGATCACCTGTTCCGCATCCTCGAGGTGCTGAAGAACCAGGGCAAGACCGTGCTCCTGATCACGCACAAGCTGCGCGAGATCATGGCCATCACCGACACCGTCTCCGTCATGCGCCGCGGCGAGATCGTCGCCACGCGCAAGACGTCCGAGACCAGCATGGAAGAGCTGGCCGAGCTGATGGTCGGCCGGCGGGTGCTGCTCACGGTCGACAAGGGCACCGCGGCGCCGGGTGCGCCCGTGCTCAAGGTCGAGAACCTGACCGTCACCGACGCGCGCGGCGTCACGGTCGTGAAGGACGTCTCCTTCGAGGTCCGCGCCGGCGAGATCGTCGGCATTGCCGGCGTGTCCGGCAACGGCCAGTCGGAGCTTCTGGAGACGCTGGCCGGCATCCGCCGTCCGAAGTCCGGCACCGTCACCATCGGCAGCGAGGTGCTGGATCTGGCGCATCATCCCGTCGATGCCGCCGGCATGCGTGCCAAGAGCGTCGGCCATGTGCCGGAGGACCGCCATCGCATGGGTCTCGTCACCTCCTTCGCCGAATACGAGAACGCCATTCTCGGGTACCACGACGATCCGGCCTACTCGAAGGGCCTGTTCCTGAACATTGCCGCCATCAAGGAGGCGGCCAGGGGCGAGATCGCCAAGTATGACATCCGGCCGCCCAACCCGATGCTGAAGACCGCCAATTTCTCCGGTGGCAACCAGCAGAAGATCGTGCTCGCCCGCGAGATCGAGCGCGACCCGTCCGTGCTGCTGATCGGCCAGCCGACGCGGGGCGTCGACATCGGTGCCATCGAGTTCATTCACAAGCGCATCATCGAGCTGCGCGATGCCGGCAAGGCCATCCTGCTCGTGTCGGTGGAGCTGGACGAGATCCGCTCCCTGTCCGACCGCGTGCTGGTGATGTTCGACGGCCGCATCGTCGGCGAGCGCCTGCCGACGGCGGACGAAGGCGAGATCGGCCTGCTCATGGCCGGTGTCGACGACGCCCGCTCCGCCGCCCAACACTGACAGGGAGACGCCGCATGAGTGCCGGACAACTGCCGCGCTGGGCCGATCTCGGCCTCATTCCACTGCTGAACCTGACTGCCGCCTTCCTGGTCTCGGGTCTCGTCGTTCTCATCATCGGCGAGAACCCGGTCGAGGTCGTGAAGATCCTGCTCTGGGGCTCGCTCGGCTTCGGCGAGGGCATCGGCTTCACGCTGTTCTACGCCACCAACTTCATCTTCACCGGCCTGGCGGTTGCCGTTGCCTTCCATGCGGGGCTGTTCAACATCGGTGGTGAGGGTCAGGCCTATGTCGGCGGCCTTGGCGTGGCTGCGGCCTGCCTGATGCTGGACACCCTTGTCCCCTGGTGGGTGACGCTGCCCTTCGTGATCCTTTGCGCGGCCGCCGCGGGCGCGGCCTGGGCCTTCATCCCGGCCTGGCTGCAGGCGCACCGCGGCAGCCACGTGGTCATCACCACGATCATGTTCAACTTCATCGCCGCCTCGATGATGGTCTACCTGCTGGTCAACGTCATCGGCGAGGCCGGGTCGATGCAGCCGGAGACGCGCACCTTCGAGGCCGGCGGGCATCTGCCGATGCTGAACGACATCTTCCCGTTCCTCGACTTCGGCACGGCACCGGTCAACCTGTCGCTGATCCTGGCCCTGCTGTCGGCCTTCGGCGTCTGGCTGCTGATCTGGCGCACCCGCCTCGGCTACGCCATCCGCACCCTCGGGGCCAATGCGACCGCAGCGGTCTATGCCGGCATCTCTCCCGCCCGCATCATCATCATCGCCATGATGATTTCCGGTGCCCTCGCCGGCATGATGGCGATCAACGAGATCATGGGCTCGCAGCATCGCCTGCTGATCGAGTTCGTGTCGGGCTACGGCTTCGTCGGCATTGCGGTGGCGTTGATGGGCCGCGGTCATCCCGTCGGCATCGTGCTGGCCGCCGTCCTGTTCGGCATGCTCTACCAGGGTGGCGCCGAGCTGGCCTTCGAGATCCCGGCCATCACCCGCGACATGATCCTGGTCATCCAGGGTCTGGTGATCCTCTTCGCCGGGGCGCTCGAGTACATGTTCCGCCCCACGCTGGTGCGGATCTTCACCTTCGCCCGCACGCCGGCCTCCGCCGCGTCCGCCACCCCGGCCAAGTGAGGAGACGGTCATGGTCGATATCTTCTTCTCCTACGCAACCTTCGACAGCATGGCCCGGCTGGCGACCCCGCTGCTGTTTGCCTGTCTGGCGGGTCTCTATTCCGAGCGCTCCGGCGTCGTCGACATCGGGCTTGAGGGCAAGATGCTGGGCGCGGCCTTCGGGGCCGCCTGCGTCGCCTTCCTGACCGCCAATGCCTGGCTCGGCCTGCTGACCGGCATCGGCGTGGCCGTCGGCCTGTCGCTCCTGCACGGCTTTGCCTCGATCACCAACCGCGGCAACCAGATCGTCTCGGGCGTTGCGATCAACTTCCTCGCGGCGGGGCTCACGGCCCTGCTGGGGCAGGCCTGGTTCGGCCAGGGCGGGCGCACGCCGTCGCTGCCCGAGGGCGGCCGCTTCCTCGAGATCACGCTGCCCTTCGCCGAGGAGATGGCCAGCGTGCCGGTCATCGGCCGCTTCTATTCGGAGTTTCTCTCCGGGCACAACATCCTGCTGTATCTGGCCTTCCTCGCCGTGCCGCTGACCTGGTGGGTGCTGTTCCGCACCCGCTTCGGCCTGCGGCTGCGCGCCGTGGGCGAAAATCCGGCCGCCGTCGACACCGCCGGCATCTCGGTGACGTTCCTGCGCTACCGCGCGGTCATCATCTGCGGCATCCTCTGCGGCTTTGCCGGCGCCTATCTCGCCATTGCCCAGTCGTCCGGCTTCATCAAGGACATGACGGCCGGCAAGGGCTTCATCGCGCTTGCCGCGCTGATCTTTGCCAAGTGGAAGCCGCTCAACGCCATGCTCGCCTGCCTGCTGTTCGGCTATCTCGATGCGGTGGCGATCCGCATGCAGGGCCAGCCGCTGCCCGGCATCGGCGAGGTTCCGGTGCAGGTGTTCCAGGCGCTGCCTTATGTCCTCACCGTCATCCTGCTCGCCGGCTTCATCGGCAAGGCGATCCCGCCGAAGGCCAGCGGCATTCCCTACCTGAAGGAACGCACATGAGCCGCGTTGATGAACTCTTCGCCGCCGCCCGGGCCGCGCGCGAAAACGCCTACGCCCCCTATTCCAACTTCAAGGTCGGTGCCGCGCTCCTGACCGAAGGCGGCCGCATCGTGCCCGGCTGCAACGTCGAGAACGCGGCCTATCCGGAGGGTGTCTGCGCCGAGGCCGGGGCGATTTCCGCCATGGTCCTCGCCGGCGAGCAGCGCATTGCCGAGGTGGTCGTGGTCGCCGACGCGGCGCTCTGCACCCCGTGCGGCGGCTGCCGCCAGAAGCTGAAGGAATTCGGCGCCGGCTCGGTCAAGGTCCATATCGCCAACCTCGACGGCATCCGCCGCACCTTCACCATCGACGAACTTCTGCCGGCCGGCTTCGCGCTTCACGACTGAGGCGGCCGGCGGCCTGATCCCTTGAGCATAAGGACGATGAGACCCATGAGCGGCTCTGGTCACGATTGCGCGGCGATTGTCCGCGCCGCCCGCCCGGGCACCTATCGCATCGGCATGATCCTCGGCTCCGGCCTCGGCGAGCTCGCCGGGGAGCTGGAGGACGCCGTGCGCATTCCCTATTCGCAGCTGCCGGGTTTCCCGGTCTCCACCGTGTCCTCGCATGGCAGCGAACTGGTGGCTGGCACCATGCACGGCGTTCCGGTCGTCATCCTGTCGGGGCGGGCGCATTACTACGAGAGCGGCAACCCCTCGATCATGCGCACTCCGGTCGAGACGCTGAAGGCGCTCGGCTGCGAGATCCTGTTTGCCACCAACGCGGCCGGCTCCCTGCGCGAGGAGGTCGCCCCCGGCCATCCGATGCTGATCACCGATCACATCAACTGGTCCGGTCTCAATCCGCTCATTGGCGAGGAAGACGAGAAGCGCTTCCTCGACATGACCACCGCCTATGACCTGGAACTGCGGGCCGCCATGCACCGCGCGGCCAAGCACGAGGGCGAGCACCTCGCCGAAGGCATCTACATGTGGTTCTCCGGCCCGTCCTTCGAGACGCCGGCCGAAATCCGCATGGCCCGCATGCTGGGCGCTGATGCGGTCGGCATGTCCACCGTGCCGGAGGTGATCCTGGGGCGCTTCCTCGGGATGCGCGTGGCTGCCATGTCGATCATCACCAATCTCGGCGCCGGCATGCAGGCCCATGGCCTGTCGCATGACGAGACCAAGTCCGTCGCCAAGCTCGGCATGGAGCGCATGAAGCGTCTGGTGCGCGGTTTCGTGAAGGAGATCGCCCATGGCTGACCAGTCCGCGTCTGCCGCGCTGGCCGCCCGCGCCCTGGCGCTGGTTGACCTGACCAACCTCAACGACGGCTGCACGGATGCCGACATCGACGCGCTTTGCGCCCGCGCCGTGACGCCGCAGGGTCAGGTCGCCGCCGTCTGCGTCTACCCGGCCTTCGTTGCCCGCTCCAAGGCGCGCCTCGCCGGCACCGGCGTGAAGGTCGCCACGGTGGTGAACTTCCCCGCCGGCGGCGATGACACCGCCGCTGTCGTCCGCGAGACGCAGCAGGCCATCGCCGATGGGGCCGACGAGATCGACCTCGTCATGCCCTACCGCGCCTTCGTGGCCGGCCGCCGCGGCTTTGCCGAGGAGCAGATCATCCGCGTCAAGGCGGCCATCCCGGCCCCCGCCCAGCTCAAGGTGATCCTGGAGACCGGCGAGATCGGCGATCCGCTGCTCATCCATCAGGCCTCGCAGGTGGCGATTGCTGCCGGGGCCGATTTCATCAAGACCTCCACCGGCAAGGTGAAGGTCAATGCCACGCTCGAGGCGGCGGAGATCATGCTCACCGTCATCGAGGAGACCCGCCGCGATCACGGCCGGCCGGTCGGCTTCAAGCCCGCCGGCGGCATCCGCACGCTGGACGATGCCGCCGCCTATCTGGCGCTGGCCGACCGCATCCTAGGGCCCGACTGGGCCACGGCCGCGACCTTCCGCTTCGGCGCCAGCGGCCTGCTCGATGCGCTTCTCGACGTGATCAAGGGCGGAACAGGTTCCGCACGCGAAGGATACTGACATGCTCGCCCAGGAAATCATCCGCAAGAAGCGAGACGGCGGCCAGCTCAGCCGCGAGGAAATCGGGTTTTTCGTCAAGGGTCTGGCCAGCGGTGGCGTCACCGAGGGGCAGGTCTCGGCGCTGGCCATGGCGATCTTCTTCCGTGGCCTCACCATCGACGAGCGCGTGTCGCTAACGCTGGCGATGCGTGACAGCGGCACCGTGCTGGACTGGTCCGATGTCGATGCGCCCGTGCTGGACAAGCACTCGACCGGCGGCGTCGGCGACAATGTCTCGCTGATGCTGGCACCGGCGCTGGCCGCCTGTGGCGCGGCCGTGCCGATGATCTCCGGCCGTGGCCTTGGCCACACCGGCGGCACGCTGGACAAGTTCGACAGCATCCCGGGCTACAAGACCCAGCCGGACAACGAGCTGTTCCGCAAGGTGGTGAAAGACGTCGGCTGCGCCGTCATCGGCCAGACCAGCGACCTCGCCCCGGCGGACAAGCGGTTCTATGCCATCCGTGACGTGACAGGCACGGTGGAAAGCATCGACCTCATCACCGCCTCGATCCTGTCGAAGAAGCTCTCGGCGGGTCTGCAGGGCCTGGTGCTCGACGTGAAATGGGGCACGGGCGCCTTCATGGCGACGCTTGACGATGCCCGCAAGCTTGCGGAAAGCCTCGTGCTCGTTGCCAATGGCGCAGGTCTCAAGACCACCGCGCTGCTCACCGACATGAACGAGCCGCTGGCCTCCGCCGCCGGCAATGCCGTCGAGATGCAGAACGCCGTCGACTTCCTGAAGGGCACGGCCATCGACAGCCGCCTGTGGGATGTCACCGTCGCCCAGGGCGGCGAGCTGCTTGCAACTGGTGGTCTGGCTGCCTCAGCCGAAGAGGGCTGCGAGCGGATGCGCGCTGCCTTCGAGAGCGGGCGTGCGGCCGAAAAGTTCGCCGAGATGGTCACTGCGCTGGGTGGCCCGGCCGATTTCCTGGAGAAGTCGGAACTCTATCTCGCCAAGGCCCCGGTGGTCGCGCCGGTCTATGCCGAGCGTCCCGGCACGGTCATCGGCATTGATGCCCGCGCCGTCGGCGTGGCGGTCGTGGAGCTGGGCGGCGGCCGCCGCACTGCTGCCGACATCATCGACCCGTCTGTCGGCTTCACCGAGCTGGCCGGGATCGGCCATACGGTCGATGCCGACAGCCCGATTGCCATCGTCCATGCGGCCAGCGAGGACGCGGCCCGCAAGGCAGCCGCTGCCCTCAACGCCGCCTATGTCACCGGCGACGCCCATGCGGTCCCGGACAACCGGATCGTGGCTGCCCGCATTGCGCCATAGGCGCAATGCAAACAGAGCTGCCATTGCGCCATAGGCGCAATGCAAACAGAGCTGCCATTGCGCCATAGGCGCAATGCAAACAGAGATGCCATTGCGCCGTAGGCGCAATGCAACGCGGAGATGCCATTGCGCCGTAGGCGCAATGCAAATTGAAAGTGCGATTGCGCTGTCGGCGCTGTGCCGGGGTCTCCCCCCAACGCCTAACCCCTCCCGACGAGGGGGAGGGGAACAGGCTGCGGTGAGTGGCTTTGCAATCAACCCTCGCACCGGAAGTCCCCCTCCCCCTCGTGGGGAGGGGTTAGGGGTGGGGGGAACTGTGCAAGCAGCAGCGCAAGGACGCCAGACCGTCCGAGGCCAACGCCTCACGATGAAAGGACTAAGGAAATGCCCCGCGCCATACTCGTTGTGCTCGATAGTTTCGGCATCGGCGGCGCAGAAGATGCCGACCGTTTTGGCGATGCAGGCTCCGACACGCTGGGTCACATTGCGGCCCGCTGCGCTGCCGGAGAAGGGGACAAGGCAGGCGTGCGCTCCGGACCGCTGACCCTGCCCAACATGTCGCGTCTCGGCCTCGGCGCAGCAGCAAGGCTGTCGACGGGCCAGCCGGTTCCCGGCCTCACGACGGACGTGATCCCGGAGGCCCTGTGGGGCTATGCGGCGGAAGTCTCCAACGGCAAGGACACCCCGTCCGGTCACTGGGAGATTGCCGGCGTGCCCGTGCGCTTCGACTGGGGCTATTTCCCCGAGACCATCCCGACCTTCCCGGCCGACGTGATTGCCCGGATCGTCGCCGAGGCCGGCCTGCCGGGCATCATCGGCGACAAGCATGCCTCCGGCACCGAGATCATCGCCGAGCTTGGCGAGGAGCACATCCGCACGGGCAAGCCGATCTTCTACACCTCGGCGGATTCCGTGGTGCAGATCGCCGCCCACGAGACGCATTTCGGTCTTGAGCGCCTGTACCAGGTCTGCGAGATCACCCGCCGGCTGATCGACCCGTACAACATCGGCCGCGTCATCGCCCGGCCGTTCCTGGGCGAGACCTCGGCGACGTTCGAGCGCACGGCCAACCGGCGCGACTATTCGGTGCTGCCGCCCGAGCCGACCCTTCTCGACCGTCTGACGGCGGCCGGGCGCACGGTGATCGGCGTCGGCAAGATCTCAGACATCTTCGCCCATCAGGGCGTGGCCAGGGTGCTGAAGGGCGCCGGCAACGACCAGCTCGTCGACAAGACGCTGGTGGCGATGGACGAGGCGAAGGACGGCGATCTGGTCTTCACCAACCTGATCGACTTCGATTCCCTTTATGGCCACCGCCGCGACGTGCCGGGCTATGCGGCCGCGCTCGAGCATTTTGATGCCCGCCTGCCGGAGATCATGGCGAAGATGCTGCCGGGCGATCTCCTGATCCTCACCGCCGACCACGGCTGCGACCCGACCTGGCGTGGCACCGACCACACCCGCGAGCACGTGCCCGTGCTCTGCTGGCGGCCGGGCGTTGCCGGCCATGCCATCGGCGGCCGCAAGACCTATGCGGATATCGGCGAGACCGTGGCGGACCATCTCGGCATCGCCGTCGGGCCAAACGGGGTCAGCTTCCTGCGGGCCTGACCGGTCCACCGTCACCGCTCCGCGCGCCCGCCCTTGACGGATCGCGGGCGAGGGCAGATGAACGAGGCGCGGCATCCGGTGCGGCTGCCGCCCTGAGTCGGGGTTTTCCTCCACAGCGCGGGGTTGAGGCAGGGCATGGCCGGTGAGGTGAACGTCCCCAAGGCGGAACTGCATTGCCACATCGAGGGCGCGGCGATGCCGGCGCTCGTGCAGAAGATCGCAAAGCGGGAAGGGATCGACGTCTCCGCGATCATCGACGCGCGCGGCCAGTATGTCTGGTCCGACTTCACCACCTTCCTCGCCGCCTATGATCTGGCCAGTTCCGTCTTCCGCCGGCCGGGCGATTACGCGCAGCTGTCGGAGACCTATTTCCGCATGCTGGCGGCGGAAGGGGCGATCTACGGCGAGATCTTCATCTCGCCCGACCATGCCACCGCTGCCGGGCTGTCCTACAAGGCCTATGTCGAGGGACTTGCGGCCGGCATCGAGCGGGCGAAGGCCGAGACCGGCATCGAGGGGCGCATGATCGCCATCGGCGTCCGCCATTTCGGCACAGCCGCCGTCGAGCGCGTGGCCCGCGAGGTGATCGCCAATCCGCATCCGCTGGTCACCGGCTTCGGTCTGGCCGGCGACGAGCGGGAAGGCCATCCGGCCAATTTCGCCAAGGCCTTCCGCATGGCGGGCGAGGCAGGTCTCGGGCTGACGGCGCACGCGGGCGAAATCGGCGGTCCGGAAAGCATCATGGCGGCGCTCGATTTCCTGCGTGTCCGGCGCATCGGGCACGGCGTGCGCGCGATCGAGAACAAGGCGCTGGTGGAGCGTCTGGCCGAGGAACGCATCGTGCTTGAAGTCTGTCCGGGGTCCAACGTCGCGCTCGGCGTCTACCCGGTGCTTCGCTTCCATCCGGTCAATCTGCTGCGTCGCGCCGGCGTGCGCGTCACGCTCAATTCCGATGATCCGCCGTTCTTCCACACCACGCTGGGGCGGGAATATGCCCAGGTGTCCAGGACCTTCGGCTGGACGGACGAGGACCAGCGTGCCGTCACGCGCACGGCCATCGAGGCCGCTTTCTGCGATCGTGGCACCAAGGAGCGCCTGCTCGCCCGCCTCGACAGCGCCCGCGCCTGAGGCTCAGATCCCCCGCTCGTCCGCACGCGGATCAAGCACGGCCGATTCCGGCGTCGAGAACCGCGCCGTGGCGATGACCGGTACGAAGTCGGACTTCTCTTCCACCCGCACGGCCGGCCGGCGCGTCATGCGCCAGGCGGTGAACAGCACCATGGCGAGATGCGCGGCCGCAGTCACATGGAACAGCGCGCCCGGGGTCGAGGCGCTCATCAGCGCCGCCGCCGCCACGGGGCCCACCATGGTTCCGGCACCGAAGATCAGCAGCAATCCGCCCGATGTCTTGAGAAAGTCGCCAGGCGCGGCGTGGTCGCTCGCATGCGCCAGGATGACGGGATACATCGAGTAGATCATTCCGCCGAAGGCCGAGACCAGCACGATGACGGCCACCGGTCCCATGCTGTCGGCCACCGACAGCGCCAGGCCGGTGACGGTGGCAAGGATGCCCATGCCGACGAGCACCGCGCGCCGGTCGACCTTGTCTGACAACAGCCCGACCGGGATCTGGATGATCGCCCCGATCAGCAGCGCCAGCGACATCATCACCGCAATGTCGCTGATCGACAGGCCGATCTTGCGGCCATAGACGGCACCCAGCGTGCCGAAGGCGCCGTTGGAGATGCCGATCAGCAGCACCGCGACCACGGCGACCGGCGAGTTGCGCCACAGCGCGCCTAGATCGAGTCTGGCCTGGGTCAGCGGGGTCGGCGTGGCGGCCGTCGACAGCGCCGTCGGCAGCAGCGACAGCGAATAGATGATCGAGCCGACGACGAAGAAGACGAAACCCGTCGCATCGCCCAGGGTCAGCAGCATCTGCCCGATGGTCGTCGCCCCGAGGTTGATCATCGTGTAGATGCCGAAGATCCGGCCGCGGGTCTGGTTCGACGCCCGCTCGTTGAGCCAGCTCTCGACGATCATCGCCGCCCCCGCGAAGCAGAAGCCCGTGACCGCCCGGAGCGGCACCCACACGGTCGGGGTCATGAACAGCAGGTTCAGCAACATGGTGATTGCTGCCACCGAGGCCAGCACGCCGAAGGTGCGGATATGGCCGACGCGCTTCACGATCACCGGGACCAGCATGCAGCCGGCCACGTAGCCCACGGCCCACCCGGCGCCGAGCATGCCGAGCGCCGTGTCGGAGAAGCCCTCCGCCAGGCCCCGGATCGGCAGCAGCAGGCCATGCAGCCCCCCGGCCATCAGGAGCAGCGCGGAACCGAGAAGAAGCGAGGCGATCGAGAGGACGGTAGACATCGGGGCGATCCGGCTGGCGGGAGGCGGGCGGAGAGGGTGGGCGAGGCGCGGGCGAAGCAGGCCCCTGCAGGCGTCGATGCTGCCCCAAGGACTGTGGCTGCGACAAGGCAGCACAGACCCTTGACGGATTTTTCAACCGCTCTGTCAGGCTTGCCCCGGGGCAGCGCTTCCCTTCGTCGCCGACTTCCGACAGAGTTTTGCACCACGCCCTGTTTCCGCCCCGTGCCCCGGTGTCCTGCCTGCGCAGCACCGGCCCGCTGCCAGCATCGGATGCTGCCTTGCCAAGTCTTGATTCCGTCGCTTCCCCGGAAAGCTCCCGCGCCCTGGCGCTTCTGTCGTCCGGTGCCGTCCGCGAGCGCTGCAACCGCCTGCTTGCACTTGGTCTTGACGGCGAGCTGCCGCATTTCACCGTCGACCTGGACCGTCTGCCCGCCGTGGCCGCCCGTGTGATCGAGGTCACCCGCCGTCGCTACCCTGATTTCGCCGTGCCGCTGCGATCCTGCTGGCGCCTGTTCGAGGCGGGCGGCGTCGATCGCTGGGACATGCTGGCCGGCGCACGCGGCTTCGCGGATGTGCGCGAGATGGGCCGCACCGCGTTCGATCTTGCCATCCTGGCAGGACTGACCGGCGCTGAGCCCGGACCGGACTGGATCTACCGCGAGGAGGTCACCGGCCTGCCGCTGGCCCGCGCCGAAGGGCTGGCGGTGGCCACGCTGGCCATGCTGGCCGGCGGCTTCTTTTCCGCAGCCCCGGCCGATCCGCTCCGGGCGGATGCCCACGCGCTGATGCGCCTCGATCTGGCCGAGCTGGCGGAGGGCTTCCAGGCCGGGGCAGCCAACCCCCTCGACGGACTGGCCGCCCGCGCCGCCCTGCTCACCCGTCTTGGCGAGGCCACCGGCCTGCGTCCGGATCTCTTTGCCAGCGCCGACGAGCCGCGCCCCGGCGGCCTCTTTGACCTCCTGCTCGACGAGGCAACGCAGGGCCCCCTGCCGGCATCCCGCCTGCTTGACCTGCTCCAGGACGGTCTTGCCCCGGTTCTGCCCGGTTCCCTCACGCTGGACGGCCTTGGGCTTGGTGATACCGGGCGGCATCCGCGTCTCGTCACGGGGGATGCGACAACCGGGCTGGTGCCGCTGCACATGCGCCTGCAGGCGATCGCCTGGTCGCTGGTCGAGCCCTTGGCCTGGGCCGGCCTCGAGGTCTGCGATCTGGACGGCCTGACCGGTCTCGCCGATGCCGACACCGCCGGGCTGTTCCTGGATGGCGGCGTGCTGGCGCTGCGCGATCCTGCGGCTGCGGCCGGTCCCCACGCGCCCGACGCCGAGCTGGTGGTTGAGTGGCGTGCCCTGAGCGTTGCCCTCCTCGACCGTCTTGCCGCCCATCTGCGCGCGGACATGGGAGCGACGGCCGACACCCTGCCGATCGGGTGCATCCTGGAGGGGGGAACCGCGGCGGCGGGCCGCGAGATTGCGCGGGAAAAACGGCCCGACGGCGCGCCCGCGCTCGCAATCCTGCGCGAGGGGACTGTATTTTGAGGCGTCCCCGGGGCATAGGGGAGCACATTGCAGGGTGACCCTGGACGGCCACCCGAAGGCTCGAACAAGGGTATGCCCGTGAGGCGCGAACAAGGCAAAAAGGAGAAGGCCACCATGTCCGGAGCGATTGTCGTCGATCACCCGCTGGTCCAGCACAAGCTGACGATCATGCGCAACAAGGCCACCTCCACCCAGGGCTTCCGCCGGCTGCTGCGCGAGATCTCGACGCTGCTGTGCTATGAGGTCACCCGCGACCTGCCGCTGACCAACATCACCATCGAGACGCCGCTGTGCGAGATGCAGGCGCCGACGCTGGCCGGCAAGAAGCTCGTCTTCGCCTCGATCCTGCGGGCCGGCAACGGCCTTCTGGAAGGCATGCTGGATCTGGTTCCGTCCGCCCGCGTCGCCCATATCGGCCTTTACCGCGATCCGCAGACCCTGACCCCGGTCGAGTATTACTTCAAGGCGCCCGAGGATCTCGGCGAGCGCCTCGTGATCGTGGTCGACCCGATGCTGGCGACGGCAAACTCGGCCATCGCGGCCGTGGAAAAGCTCAAGGGGCGCGGAGCCAACAACATCCGTTTCCTCTGCCTGCTGGCCGCTCCCGAAGGCGTTGCCAAGTTCACCGCCGCCCATCCGGACGTGCCCGTCTACACCGCCTCGATCGATGACCGCCTGAACGACCACGGCTACATCGTCCCCGGTCTGGGCGATGCCGGCGACCGCATGTACGGCACCAAGTAACCTCCGCTCTCCGCCGCCGGAAAGGGCCTGCGATGATCGTCGTCTTCGGTTCGATCAACCTTGATCTCGTCGTGATGGTGAAGCGCCTGCCCCTTCCGGGCGAGACCTCGGCCGGGCCGGACTGCCAGACCTTTGCCGGTGGCAAGGGGGCCAACCAGGCGCTTGCCGCGCGCCGGGCCGGGGCTGCGGTGCGCATGGTCGGGGCTGTCGGCACCGACGCCTTCGCCACGCCGGCGCTCGCCAATCTGGCAGCCGCCGGCGTTGATCTTTCGGCCCTGCGCCGGCTCGAGGGCTCCACCGGCATCGCCATGATCGGTGTCGAGGCCGCCGGCGAGAACCTCATCATCGTCGGCAGCGGCGTCAATGCCCGCGTCTCGGCCAACTGGCTGTCGGGACAGCTGGCTGCGGGCGAGACCCTGCTGATGCAGGCCGAGATCCCGCTGGCCGAGGCCGCGCGGGCGATCGACCTTGCCGAGGCGGCCGGGGCCCGGGTGATCTTCAACACGGCGCCGGCCACCGACCCGGCCGTTGCCCGGCTCGCCGCCCGCGCCGATGTGGTCATCTCCAACGAGAGCGAGGCGGCCGATGTTGCCGCCGCGCTCGGCCTGCCGCAGGTGGCGGCAGCCTATGCGGCCGCGATGGCCGCCACCGGGCGCATCGCGGTGGTGACCCTGGGCAGCGACGGTGTCCTGGCCCATGACGGCACCACTCTTTACAGGGTCGCGCCGCCGCAGGTTGCCGTCGTCGACACGACCGGGGCCGGCGATGCCTTCTGCGGAGCCCTCGCCACAGCCCTGGACCGCGGGGCCGATCTCGGTCAGGCGCTGGCCGAAGGCGTTGCCGCCGGCAGTCTCGCCTGCACAGCCACCGGTGCCCAGTCGAGCGCCCCGGATGCCGCCGACATCGCCCGCCTTGCCGCCACGCTCTCCGTCCGCCGCGGCTGACCTCTCCCGCAGCCGGCTGCAGGAAAGCTGACATCCGCGTTCATGGGGCGTTCAGCTTGATCGTCTATGGTCTGCCCCGGAAAGCCCTTTGAGGGGTTGGATCGGAGGCGGGATGGTCCGGTATCTTTTGCTCGTTCTGGCGCTTGTGGCCCTTGTGCCCTTCGTGCCGAAATGGGTCGAGACCTGGGTCCCCGGCCAGACGGAAACGGCAGCTCCGCAAGCGGCTGTCTCCACCTCCGCCCGAACCCTGAAGATCCCGGCCGATTCCAGCGGTCATTTCGTCACTCCGGCCGAAGTCAACGGCAAGGACGTGGAGATGCTGGTGGACACGGGCGCGACGGTTGTGGCCCTGCCGCAATCCGTGGCACGCCGTGCCGGTCTGTCCTTGAGGAAGGAGGACTTCACGGCGTCCGTTGCAACTGCCAATGGCACTGTTGCAGCGGCACCTGTCGTTCTGAAGGATCTTCGTCTTGGTGCGATCCGACTGTCCGAAGTGGAAGCCATCGTGTTACCTGACGCCTCCCTGTCTAAATCCCTGCTCGGGATGTCCGCCCTGCGCAAACTGGAGCGGTTTGACATTTCAGGTGACACTCTGGTGCTTGTTCAATAAGGTCCGTCCGACCGCCGATCCCCCGAATTGTTTAGGTTTTCCGGTCTGAAGCCCCCTGCGAGGTTTTGCATGTTTCCCAAGCCCGAAGCTCATTTGAAGCCCAACACTTACGCGTATGAATCCCGGCCGATGGTCAAGCCGACCGGCTTCCGCGAGTATGATGCGCGCTGGCTTTTTGAAAAGGAAATCAACCTGATGGGCATGCAGGCCCTCGGGATGGGCATCGGCACCCTGATGCACGAGCGCGGCGTCCGCCCGGACATCGTCGTCGGTCACGACTTCCGCGGCTACTCCGCCTCCATCAAGATGGCCGTCATCAACGGCCTGCTGGCCGCCGGCATCAATGTTCACGACATCGGCCTCGCCCTGTCGCCGATGGCCTATTTCGCCCAGTTCGCGCTCGACGTGCCGGCAGTGGCCATGATCACCGCGTCGCACAACGACAACGGCTGGACCGGCGTGAAGATGGGCATCAACCGCCCGCTGACCTTCGGTCCCGACGAGATGGGCCGCCTCAAGGACATCGTGCTGAACGCGGCCTTCACCCTCAAGCAGGGCGGCAGCTACCGCTATGTCGAGAACTTCCCGGACATCTACATCAAGGACCTGACGGACCGCGCGAAGCTGAAGCGCCCGATCAAGATCGTGGCGGCCTGCGGCAACGGCACGGCCGGTGCCTTTGCGCCGCGCATCCTGGAGATGCTGGGGGCCGAGGTCATCCCGCTCGATGCGGAACTGGACCACACCTTCCCGCGCTACAACCCGAACCCGGAGGACATGAAAATGCTTCATGCCCTGCGCGACAAGGTGCTGGAAACCGGTGCCGAGGTCGGTCTGGGCTTCGACGGCGATGGCGACCGCTGCGGCGTCGTCGACAACGAGGGCGAGGAGATCTTCGCCGACAAGGTCGGCGTCATGCTGGCCCGCGACATCTCGGCGATCTACCCGAACTCGAAGTTCGTCGTCGACGTGAAGTCGACCGGCCTGTTCAACACCGATCCGGTGCTGAAGGCCAATGGCGCCGTCACCGACTACTTCAAGACCGGCCACTCCTACATCAAGCGCCGCGTCACCGAGCTGAACGCCATCGTCGGCTTCGAGAAGTCGGGTCACTACTTCTTCAACGCCCCGATCGGCCGCGGCTATGACGACGGTCTGGTCTCGGCCATCGCCATCCTCGACATGCTCGACCGCAACCCCGGCAAGACCATGGCCGACCTGCGCCGCGACCTGCCGAAGACCTGGGGCTCGCCGACCATGTCGCCGCATTGCGACGACGAGATCAAGTACGGCATCGTCGACAAGGTGATTGCCCGCTTCCAGGACATGAAGGCCAAGGGCGAGAAGATCGCCGGCCACGCCATCACCGATCTCATCACCGTCAACGGCATCCGCGTCGTCACCGAGGACGGGACCTGGGGTCTGGTGCGTGCCTCCTCCAACAAGCCGGAGCTGGTCGTCGTGATCGAGAGCCCGGCGTCCGAGGCGCGCCTGCACGAGATGTTCAAGGCCGTGGATGCCGTGCTCCGGGAGAACCCCGAAGTCGGCGCCTACAACCAGACGATCTGAACGGGAGCGTTCCGGAATGATCCGGCCCTTTGGCACCCTTCACGGCGTGGCCGTCGATGAAGTCACCCTGCGGGCCGGGTCGCTGGAAGCCTGCATCCTGACCTACGGGGCCACCCTGCGCGACCTCCGTCTCGCCGGGCGGCCCCTCGTTCTCGGGCTGCTCACGCTCGAGGACTATCTGACCCACGGTGCCTATTTCGGTGCGCTGTGCGGGCGCTACGCCAACCGCATTGCCGGCGGGCGGTTCTCGCTCGACGGGGTGGCGCACCAGGTCACGTGCAACGAGCGCGGCCGCACCCATCTGCATGGCGGGGCCACCGGCTTCGACAAGCGGATCTGGACGGTCGAGGAACTGGCATCCGATGCGGTGCTGCTGTCGCTGGTCTCGCCTGACGGGGAAGAGGGCTTTCCGGGCACGGTGACCCTCAAGGCGCGCTTCCGCCTGCTGCCGTCCGCCGTCCTCAGCCTCACCGTCACGGCCGTCACCGATGCGCCGACGCTCGTCAACATCGCCCATCACAGCTACTTCAATCTGGACGGCTCGGCCGATGTGCTCGGGCATCGCCTGCAGATCATGGCCGACCACTACCTGCCCGTCGATGCCCTCGGCATTCCGACCGGCGAGGTGGCCCCGGTTGCCGGCACGGCCTTCGATTTCCGCACCCTGCGCGGGGTGGCGGGGCCCCGGACCTATGACCATACCTTCTGCCTCGCGCCCGAACCTGTCGCCGAGCCCCAGCTCGCCGCCGTGCTGGAGGGGGCATCGTCCGGTGTCTCGATGGAACTCTGGACGACCGAGCCGGGACTGCAATTCTATGATGCCGCCGGTCTGGGCCTGCCACAGGATGGTCCCGACGGACGCCGCTTCGGTCCCCATGCCGGTCTGTGCCTCGAGCCGCAGCGCTGGCCGGACAGTCCGAACCGGCCACAGTTCGCGGGGGCTGTTCTTCGCCCCGGCAGGACCTATCATCAGGTCACCGAGTTTCGCTTTCATCCGGGAGACTGACTGGGCATGAAGACCGTATTCTCACTCGCGCAGCTCGCCCATGCGCCGGAACTGGAAATTTCCGACGGGCAGCTCACCCCGGCCGTCGAGATCCCGTCCCGCGCCGAGATCGTGCGCGACGAGGTGATCCGCCGCCGGATCGGTCCGCTCTGGACGCCGCAGGACTTCGGCCGTGCGCCGCTGGAGCGCGTCCATACGCCCGACTATCTCGACTTTCTTGAAGGCTTCTGGGGACGCTGGACCGAGGCTGGCCGGACCCGCGACGCCTTTCCCTATGTCCTGCCGGTCCGGCAGCTGCGCCCGACCCCGACACCGCTTGCCATCGACGGCGCGCTTGGCCGCTACGCCTTCGACACCGGCACGCCGCTGACGGCCCACACCTGGGAGGCCGCCACGGCCAGCGCCAACACCGCGCTCACGGCCGCCCGCTTCCTGCGCGAGGGCGACCGCGCGGCCTTCGCCCTCTGCCGCCCGCCCGGCCATCATGCCGCCGCCGACTACTACGGCGGCTACTGCTTCCTCAACAACGCCGCCATCGCCGCCCAGTGGCTGCGCGACCAGGGCACGGCGCGGGTGGCCATCCTCGACATCGACTATCACCACGGCAACGGCACCCAGTCGATCTTCTACGACCGCTCCGATGTCATGGTTCTGAACATCCATGCCGATCCCCGGCAGGATTATCCGTTCTTCCTCGGCCATGCCGACGAGACCGGCGAGAAGGCCGGCACGGGCTACACCCACAACTGGCCGCTGCCGCTTGGCACCGACTGGACGGGCTATGCGGCCGCCCTCGAGGAGGCCTGCCGCTGGCTCGGGGTCTATTCGCCCGATGTGCTGATCGTCTCGCTCGGCCTCGACACCTACGAGGCCGACCCGATCTCGAAGTTCCGCCTCGTGTCGGACGATTACCTGCGCATCGGAGCCAGGCTGGCGCGGCTCGGCAAGCCGACCCTCTTCGTCCTGGAAGGCGGCTACGCCGTCGACGCCCTCGGCCTCAACTGCGTCAACGTCCTCGAAGGCTTCCTCGCGGGATAGGCCCGGAGCACGGCTCCGGCCTTTCGCCTCGCGCGGCTGCGGGCGGCAGCGTTCAAACGCCGAAGCCCATCCGCCGGAGTTCGACCCTGAGCGCCTCCGCACCGGTGAAGTGGATCGCCGCCATGCCGACATTGCGCGCACCTTCCACGTTCTTCAGGCTGTCGTCGATGAAGACGCAGCTGGCTGCATCGAGGCCGTTGCGCGCCAGAAGAACCTCGTAGATGCGCGGATCCGGCTTCAGCAGCCGCTCCTCCGCCGACACCACCGTGTCGCGGAAGGCGGTGCCGAGGAACGGAAAGCGCGCTCGCGCCTCGACGAATTTCTCGGCCGAGAAATTGGTGATGGCATAGAGCGGAACGCCGCGGTCGCCGAGCTCCGACAGCAGCCGGACACTGCCCGGCACCTCGCCCGGCACCATCTCGTGCCAGCCGCTGTCATAGGCCCGGATCAGGTCGGCGTGGTCGGGATAAAGCGCCACCCGCTCCGCCACAGCCTCGGACCAGCTTCGTCCGCGATCCTGCTCGAGGTTCCAGTCCGGCGAACAGACCTCGGTCAGGAAGTGCCGCCGCGCCGCCGCGTCCGGGATCAGGCGGCGGTAGAGATGCTCCGGGTCCCATTCGATCAGCACGTTGCCGATGTCGAACACGACCGTGGTCACGGGAGAGGGCATGGGAAACCTCGGGGTTGGCTGGCCGGCCCGGCATCGCCAGCGCGGGCGGGGGCAGTGTAGGATGGGGCGGGAATCAGAACTCGTGGCCGCAGCATGACCGCTTCGCTTCGCCCTGTCATCGTCGCCGTCCTGGGTCTTCTGGCCCTGCCGGTGCTCGGGCTGGCGGAGGGCCTGACGCCACTCGTCCCCGATGCCGGGGGGCTTGATCCCTCTGCCGTCGGCGACACGGGACGTCTGCCGGCAGCCGGCGCCGGGGCGCCGCTGTCCGCCGGCCAGCGCCTGCGCCTCGGTGTCGTCACCGGTGCGGAGGAGGGCGTGCGGGAGCGGGTCGAGCCGTTCCGCGAGGAGCTGCAGTACCGCCTGGCCCAGCCGGTTGACCTGTTTCTCATGGACACGCTCGGCGCGGCGACGGATGCGCTGGTGCGCGGCGACATCGACCTCATGCGCCTGTCCGCCTCGGCCTATGGCGCGGCCGAGACCGCCTGTGCCTGTCTTGATCCGCTGGTCGTGCCGCGCGACGGCGAGGGGGCGGAGGGCTTCCACGCCGTGCTCGTCACCCGCGCCGCCGAGGCTGCGACGCTGGCTGCGCTCTCCGGAGGCCGTCTCGCCATTGGCGATCCTGCCGCGACGGCCGCCTTCCGCATGCCGTTGGCCGGTCTGGCGCAGGAAGGCATCGACCCGGCCCGCTTCTTTTCCGCGCTGGTCCGCGTTGAAGGCCCGCGCGAAGGCCTGCGCGCCCTGTTCGACGGCCGCGTCGACGGGGCGCTGGTCTGGTCCACCCTGATCGGCGATCCGGAGTTCGGCTATTCCGCCGGCACGCTCAACGAGGCGTTCCTGTCCACCCGGCTCGACATGGACCGCATTGCCGTTGTCTGGCGGTCGCCGCGCCTGCCCTATGCGGTGATGGCGGCACGCACGGATCTGTCGCCGGCGCTCCGGGCAAGGCTGCGCTCGGTGCTCTCCACCCTCGCCGACGACGCGCCGGGCGCCTATTTCGCCATCGAGCCCGACTTCGGCGGCGGCTATGCCGTCACCGACGCCGCCGCCGTCGCCGGCACCTTGCTGCCCTACCGGCCGGAGGCGCAGGCCCTGCTCACCCGCCTTGCCCGCGCCGCGGCTCCCCCGCCGCCGGCCATGCCGGCCGCGCCCCAGAGTTCCGGCCAGGTCCCCGGCCAGATGCCCGGCCAGCTTCCGGGTCAGCTTCCGGGCCAGCTCCCCAGCCAGCTCCCCAGCCAGCTCCCCGGCCAGCTCCCTGCCGAGATCCCGCAAGCGACGCCGCTCGCCCAGCCGTAGCCCAGTCCCGCCCCCGGGGCCCGGAGCGCCCGGGGGAGGGGCGTCGAAGCAATGTCGCTCCCGCCCGATCCTTTGCGACAGCCGGGTCACGGTCGCCACCCGGCTCTTGCCACCCCGCTCAGGCCTCGGGGGCTCGGGCGTCCGGCGTCTCGGGTCTCAGCCTGGTGCCAGCAGTGCGGCCGTGTGGCGGCGGATCATCTCTTCCTCGTTGGTGCGCAGCGCCAGCACCTGCACCCGTGAACCGGCGCCGGAGATCACCGTCTCGCGCGCGGCGTTGCGCGCCTCGTCCAGCTCCACGCCGAGCCAGCCGAGATCGCGGCAGACGGCCGCGCGCACCGTGGCGGCGTTCTCGCCGATGCCGCCGGTGAAGACCAGCGTGTCCAGCCCCGACAGGATCGCTGCCATGGCGCCCAGTTCGCGCCGGACGCGGAAGACGAAATAGTCGATTGCCCGCTGCGCCTCGGGCGTTCCGGCCGCTTCCAGCTCGCGCATGTCCTGCGACAGGCCGGAGAGGCCCTTCAGCCCGGACTGCTTGTACAGCAGGTCCGAGATGGCGGCCGCATCCATGCCCTTTTCCTGCATCAGGTAGAGCACCACCCCCGGGTCCAGCTGGCCGCAGCGCGTGCCCATCGGCAGGCCGTCAAGGGCGGTGAAGCCCATCGTCGAGCCGATGCTGCGCCCGCCGTTGATCGCGCACATCGACGCGCCATTGCCCAGATGCGCCACCACCAGCCGGCCTGCTGCGGCCTCCGGCATCGTCTGGCGCAGATGCTCGGTGATGTATTCGTAGGACAGGCCGTGGAAGCCGTAGCGCCGCACGCCCTCGTCATAGAGCGCCAGCGGCAGGGCGAAGGTGTCGTTGACCCAGGGGTGGGCGCGGTGGAAGGCCGTGTCGAAACAGGCCACCTGCATTGCCTCGGGAAAGGCCTGCCGCGCTGCGGCAATGCCGGCGAGGTTGTGCGGCTGGTGCAGCGGCGCCAGCGGCACCAGCCGCTCCAGCTCCGCCATCACCGCCCCGTCCACGCGCACCGGGGCCTCGTGGCGGATGCCGCCATGCACCACCCGGTGCCCCACCGCCTGAACCTCAAGACCCGGCAGCGTCCCCCGGATCAGCTCCAGGAGCACGCCGAGCGCCCCGGCGTGGTCGCCGGCCTCCGCCGGGGAAAGATCCCGCGACAGGTCGGCTGCGGTGACCGTGGCGTCGCCCGGCCGCTCGGCCCTGAGCCGCGGATGGGCACCGAGACCCTCGATCTGGCCGCGGATCAGCTCGCGCGTCCCGGCATAGAGATCGAACTTGATCGAGGAGGAGCCCGCGTTGAGAACTAGGATCACGGCCGCGCCGGTCGCGTCCGCGCCGCTCATTCCGCCGCCCCCAGCTCGCCGGTCACCGCCGTCTTCCCCGTGCGCAGCCAGTGGTCGTAAAGCAGCGCCAGCGCGCAGGAGGCCAGCCGCGCCCGGTCGTCATCCGAGCGGCTGGTCAGCATCACCGGCACCTTGGCGCCGATCACCAGCCCGGCTGCTTCCGCATGGGCGATGAAGGTCAGTTCCTTGGCCAGCATGTTGCCGGATTCCAGGTTCGGCACGATCAGCACCTCCGCCTGGCCGGCGACCAGCGAGGTGATGCCCTTGGTGCGGGCGGCCTGCAGGTCGATGGCATTGTCCATCGCCAGCGGCCCGTCCACCAGCCCGCCGGTGATCTGCCCGCGCTCGGCCATCTTGGACAGCACCGCCGCATCGAGGCTGGAGGGAATGGCCGGATTGACCGTCTCGATGGCCGACAGGATGCCGACCTTCGGCAGGTCCATGCCGATAGCCAGCCCGACGTTGATGGCGTTCTGGATGATGTCGACCTTGGTCATGAGGTCGGGAGCGATGTTGATCGCCGCATCGGAGATGATCACCGGCGTCTTTCGGCCGGGCACATCCATCACGAACACATGGCTGATCCGCCGGCTGGTGCGCAGCCCGCCATCGCGCTTGACCACGTGATGCAGCAGGTGGTCTGTGTGCAGGTGCCCCTTCATCACCGCACCGACGCGGCCCTCGTGCACCATGGCCACGCCGCGCGCTGCCGCCTCGGACTCGTCGGCAATGTCGATGATCTCGATCCCGTCGAGCGTCTCGTGCAGCGCGGCGGCCGCCGCCTCGATGCGGGAGCGGGCGCCGATCAGCACCGGCCGGATCAGCCCCTCGCGCGCCGCCAGCAGCGCCCCGCCGAGCGAGTTTGCATCATCGGGGGCGATCACGGCGGTGGTCAGCGACGGCAGCAGCCGGGCATAGCCGATCAGCCGGTCGAAATGCTGGTGCCGTTCCACCAGCAGGGCCGGCAGGTCGGTCATGTCGAAGGTGATGGTCTGGTCCGGCGCGGTCACCTCCGCGAGGCCGTCGGCAACCGGCGTGCCGTCGGCCCGGCTGACCCGCGTGGCCAGCCGCACCAGCCGGTCGGCTTCCTTGGCGAGCACGGTCACCGAGACGGTCAGCGTGTCGCCGAGGATCACCCGGTTGTGGAAGGTGAAGCTCTGGCTGCGATACACCGTGCCGGGGCCCGGCAGGATGTTGCCGAGGACAGCGGAGATCAGCGCACCGATCCACATGGACGGCGCGAACGGCGGGTCGATCTTGCCGTCGCCGGTCCAGTCGGTGTTGGGCAGGTGCAGCGGGTTGGTGTTCCCCGAGGCATGGGCGAAGATGTAGAGGTCATTCGCCGTGCAGACGCGGGTCACGGTTGCGCTGTCGCCGACCGAGATCTGGTCATAGGTCTTGTTGCTGGCCATCAGCCTTGCTCTTTCGCTGTGTCACGTGCGGCGCCGGGAGGAGCGCCCGCCCGCTGTTTATCGCGCAGCTTGATTAGAGCCCCATGACACAGCGCAAAGACACAGCGCAAAGGCCCGCGATGCAATCGCGTCTTGCCGGGCAAGGGGCCAGGCGCGGGCCGGCATCGCCCATGCCGCATGGGGGAGCGGAGTGTCGCGGGCCGCCCCTGTCCCGGGTGCGCAGGGTTGCGGGCTGTGTCGGTCGGCCGCGTGCCGTGTCAGTTCAGGACCACGGCCTCGGTGAAGCGGGGCCGCAGGAAGAAGATGTCTTCCATCGGGATCGTGCCGGCGCGCGGGAAGATGTTGGTGACAAGTCCCGCAAACATCGGCGTGTAGGTGCCCTTGACCAGGCTCACGATCGTCGTGGTGTTGGGGCGGTTCAGGCCGGCCGGGATCGCGACCGGCGGCGTGCTGCCGGTGGCCCAGGGCGTACCGCCCTTCTCGTCCACGCTCCAGGCCACCCGTGCCTTGCCGGTGGCGTCAAACTGCACGCTCGCGGTCACGGTGGTGATGCCGGTGGTCGGGAAGGGGTCCATGATCCACTTGGTGGCGACGTTGAGGTCGCTGATTTCGGCCCGCGAGATCGATTCCGCCTGCGACACCAGGTCCGCGAGCGAGCTGGCCGTCTGGCCAAGCTTCCGCTTGAAGTTCAGCGCTTCGGTCGTCTCTGCCATGCCGATCAGGATGATGAGCAGCATCGGCAGCAGCAGCGCGAACTCGACTGCGGCCACCCCGCGCTTGTCGGACTTGAAACTCTTCAGTCGGCGGCGCGCACTCATGCTTCCGGACCCTTGTTGTCTGGCTCAGTTTCCGGTCTGGAACGGCTCGTTGCGGAACACTTGCGTCGAATAGAGGTAGCGCTTGCCGCCGGCATCTGCGGGGCTGGTCGCCAGCAGCGAGCTGGCCATCGGCCAGGCATAGACGGCGCGGGCCACGATGATCTGCCCTGGCCCGCTCTCGGTGTAGCCGAGCCCGGCCCCGAAATTGCCGTCGACGCCGACCATCGGCGGCAGGTTGGAGATCTGGCCGAAGTTGTCGAAGGTCCGCACGTCGATTTCCAGCCTTGCATTGTCGCACAGCATGGTCGTCAGCCGGTCGCAGACGTCGGCCTTGAAGGCGGCCTTGTCGAAGCCCATCGTCTGGGCCTGCCCCGTCTTGATCAGGCGCGCGCTTTCCATCATCGCGTTGTCCAGCGTCCGGTTGACGAGGAAGCAGACGCCGAATTCCAGGATGCCGCCGATCAGCACGAGGAAGGGAATGCCGAGAATGGCGAACTCGATCGCCGTCGTGCCGCTGCGGTCGCGGGCGAACAGCCGCCAGCGCCGCCCGGGGCGGGCGGTCGGCAGCGGCCCGGACGGGCCCTCGGGGCGGAGCGGGTCCTGCGTCATTGTCCGCCGGCGGCTCCCCTGGCCATCTGGTCGCGCGTCGTCATCTGCTTCGACGTGATCTCGAACGCGTCCTTGTCATCGCCGACCTGGGCGGTGGCGTCGCAGTAGGGCGCGCAGGCGAGGGTGGACCGCGCCGTGCCGCGCAGGACGGTGACAAGGTCGGTCGACGACGGGCCGACATTGATCAGCTCGTCGATGATCGGCTTGGAGTCCTTGTCGAGAATGATGAGGTTGGTGCTGCCGGCCGTCTTGCCCGTCACCACCACCGTGAAGCGGTCATGCATGGTGACATCGGCGATCATCGGATTGCCCACGATCACCGTGTCTGCGGGCTGCTGGATCTTGAACACCTTTGCCCGGTCGACAAAGACATTCACCGGCTCCGCGTCCGCAAGGGCAGTGCCTGCCCAGAGAGCGGGGGCGAGAATTGCAAGTGCCTTTAGGGCAGCTGGCGTCTTCGCTGGGCCAAACATGGTCGCTCCGTTAACAGCCTGGTCGTCGGGCCACGCGTCTGTGGCACCCGTTTCATCCTCCAAATCCTGACGCGGTTTGGTGAACGAAGCCCTAACGGCCGCCGGTCATTGCCCGACGAACTCCGCAACGGCTTTGATTCAATTGAGATATTTCGGACGCAGAGGCAAGATTTATCCTTAATGAATAGAAAATAAGTAAAATTCTATCATTTGAAGTAATCTAGGTTTAACCAAAACGGTAATGTCAGAAAACACAAGCATCGATGCGGACAATTTTAACGAGATCGAAAGAACTGCGGCCTATGTTGGCATCATGTTCGAACGGCTGGAGACAAGGTCGGCGGACAGAGCTGTCAAACCATGTGACTAGGAGCAAACCATGAAGAACATTTTCGCTCGCTTTGCCAAGGATGAGTCTGGCGCGACCGCAATCGAGTACGGCCTGATCGCCGCTCTGATCGGCCTGGCGATCATCGCCGGCGCCACCGCCCTCGGAACCGAGATTGGTAACCTGTTTACCCGTATCTCCGACAAGCTGAAGACCCAGGCCAAGTAAGCCGGTCGCAAGCAGTTCTCAGTCCGCCCGGTTCGCCCGGGCGGACAGGACGGCGGGGATCTTCCTCGCCTTTTTTGTCTCCGGATCCCGCATGTTGGGTTTGTCGATGCTCGAAGCTGCCATTCTCGTGATCTTTCCGACGCTGGTTGCCTTTGCTGCGGCGTCCGATTTCCTGACCATGACGATCCCGAACCGCGTCTCGCTGCTGCTGGTCGGCTGCTTCGTGGTCATGGCGGCGGCCGTCGGCATGCCGCTCGAGCAGGTGGGCTGGCATCTTCTGGCCGGCGCTCTGGTGCTCACCGTCACCTTCGGCATGTTCGCGGCCGGCTGGATGGGCGGAGGCGACGCCAAGGTTGCGAGCGCGATCGCGCTCTGGATCGGCTTCAACATCAATCTTCTTTACTTTGCTGCGCTGACGTCGGCCTATGGCTTGCTGGTGATCTTCGCCATGATTGCCTTCCGCCAGATGCCCTATCTGCCGGCGCCGCTCGCCCGTCAGGAATGGGCCTTGCGCTTCCATGACTATCGCACCGGCATCCCTTACGGCATCGCCATTGCCGCGGGCGCGCTGCACGTCTATCCGATGACGGCCTGGTTCGCGCCGCTCGCCAACTGAGACGCACCGGCCCCGGACGGCGCGCGCCGGACGCATCCTGATCCTCCCATGTCCATCGGGCGTAAAATGACCTGTCGCAATGGCAGGTCATAAGTCGTTTATCAGTATTAAGATGCGTTAACCAAATCTGATCAGTAACGATTAACCATGTTTTGACCATTTCGCACCCACATTACGACAGAACGCAATCCGTGGCGTTTTCTGTTTGGGTGGTTTGCGATGAGATATGCTCGCCTCTTGGTGCTGGGTGTCGCCTTGGGCGCTGGCCTGCTGGCCGCGCGCATGGTGATGGATTCTGGCCCTGCCGATGTGGCCGAGGACACGCAGGCCGTGGCTCCATCCACCTTGCCGGTGCTCGTCTCCACCCGTGACATCAAGCTCGGCGACCAGATCCAGGCCACGGACCTGAGCTGGGTTGACTGGCCGATCGAAGTCGTGCCGCAAGGGGCAATCACCCGCGAAAGCCAGCCCGATGCCGAGCAGACGCTGGTCGGCCAGATTGCCAAGGCCCCGATCTATGTCGGCGAGCCGATCCGCGAACAGCGTCTCATCAACACCGAGCGCGGCTTCATGGCCGCCATCCTGCCGAAGGGCATGCGGGCCATTGCGGTTGCGGTCGAAGCCGAGACGACGGCCGGCGGCTTCATCCTGCCGGGCGACAAGGTGGACGTGATCCTCACCAAGGGCTCGGAGGGCAGCTCGCGCGTGTCGTCCGAGACGATCCTCGAGAATGTCCGCGTGCTGGCCATCGACACCACCACCGCCGGCGAACAGGCAGAGAAGACGCTGCAGCCCGACCGCACCGCGACGCTGGAACTGTCGCCGCAGCAGGCCGAGACCGTCTCGCTGGCGCAGCAGCTCGGCAAGATCTCGCTCGCCCTGCGCAGCGCCCAGGATTCCGCCGACAGCGGGCCGGAACAGACCACCGGCCGCGGCGGCGTCAGCTTCGTCAAGTACGGGGTCTCGAGCCAGGCAGGAGCCCAGTGACATGGCCGCAGCCCCGCACACATGTGCAGCACAGAAAAGGGACCGGACAATGGCTCTGAAGCGCGTCTCCACGCTGGCCCTTGCCGCATTCGCCCTGCTCGGCGCCTGTCTCGTGGCACCGCAGCCGGTCCGTGCCGAAGACTTCCCCAAGACGGTCTATATCGCCGCAGGCGAGCGGGCGGGCGAACGGTCGCTCCGGGTCGGCAAGGGCCGGTCCGTGGTGCTCGAGGTCGCCGAGCCGGTGGCCGACGTGCTCATTTCCAATCCCGAGATTGCCGATGGCGTGGTCCGCAGCCGCAACCGCGTCATCCTGCTCGGCCGCCAGTTCGGCCAGTCCAACGTCGTCCTGTTCGCCGCCACGGGTCAGGAGATCGCAAGCTTCAGCGTCCGTGTCGAGCCGGACACCTCGGATCTCAATGCCATCCTGCGCCGGATGCTGCCGGGGGCTGACATCCGGGCGGAATCCATCAACGGCAACCTGGTCCTGACCGGCACGGCGCCCTCCACCGGTGACGCCCAGCGGGCCATGGACCTTGCCAACCGCTTCGCCCGCCAGGCCTCGGACGGCAGCAGCGGCGCCGCCGGCGCGGCTCAGGACGACAACCAGTCCGTGCTGAACCTGATCACCGTGGCCGGCAAGGACCAGATCCAGCTCAAGGTCACCGTGGCCGAGGTCGAGCGTTCGATCATCAAGCAGCTCGGCGTGTCCCTGTCCGGCGCCATTTCGGCCGGCAACTTCACGCCTGCGTTCAATTCGCCGGCTCAGTTTCCCGTCAATTCGGGCTCTCTCGTCCAGTCGGCCACCGGCCTCGGCTTTCTTGCCGGCGGCACCAACCTGAACGCCCAGATCCGCGCGCTGCAGCGCGACGGCGTCATCCGCACCCTGGCCGAACCGACGCTCACCGCGATTTCCGGCGAGAACGCCAGCTTCCTGGCAGGCGGCGAGTTCCCGATCCCGGTCAGCCAGGACAACGACACCATCGGCGTGGAGTTCAAGTCCTTCGGTGTCGGTCTCGATTTCACACCCGTGGTGCTGAACGAGGGCAACATCAGCCTGCGCATCAAGACCGAGGTCAGCGAGCTCTCCGACGAAGGGTCGGTCAACATCGGCTCGCTGGTGATCCCCGCGATCAAGGTGCGCCGGGCCGAATCCACCGTGGAGTTGCCCTCCGGCGGCACGCTCGTCATGGCCGGCCTGCTGCGCGAGAGCTACAAGCAGAGCATCAGCGGCGTTCCGGGGCTGATGCAGCTTCCCGTCCTGGGCGCCCTGTTCAAGAGCCGCGACTTCCTGCGGCAGCAGACCGAACTGGTGGTCTTCGTCACGCCCTATGTCGTCCAGCCCGTGGCGGCCAGCCAGGTGGCCCGTCCGGACCAGAACCTCGCGCCGGCCAATGACGCCGAGACGGTGTTCCTCAATCGCCTGAACAAGGTCTATGCCGCTCCGGGACTGCGCGGCACCTATCACGGCCAGGTTGGCTTCATTTACGAGTAAGGAGCGGTCGATGCGCATCCCGATGAAGGCCCTGATCCTGAGCGCCGGCGTGGCGGCCGTCCTGGGCGGCTGCCAGAGCCAGCAGACTGCCGCGTCCCTGGCAACCACCGACTATCGCCTGCGGCACCCGATCCTGATCACCGAGCAGCCCGAGACGCTCGATCTGCCCGTGGCGCCCGGCACGCGCCAGCTGAGCCGCGACTACACCAGCCGCATTGCCGCCTTCGGCAGCCAGGCGCGGGCCTCCGGTGCCGGATCGGTCGAGATCCTGGTGCCGTCCGGGGCCGCGACGGAATCCGCCGGTCACGCGCTGGCACCGCAGATCCGCAGCGCCCTCGCCAAGGGGGGCGTGCCGGCCCGCAGCATCTCCACCTCGTCCTATCCGGTCGGCGATCCCTCGGCTGCCGCGCCGATCCGCATCGGCTACAGCCGCGTCAAGGCGAGCGCCGGCACCTGCGGCCACTGGCCGGACAACCTCGGCGGCGGCATCGGCGCCAATGTCGACAACTACAATTTCGGCTGCGCCACCCAGTCCAACCTCGCTGCGATGGTCGCCAATCCGGCCGACCTGCTCGGGCCGCGTCCGCAGGGCGCCGCCGACCAGAACCGCCGCGCGGTCGTCTTTGCCAAGTATCGCAACGGCGAGCGCACGGCCTCCGAATACAAGGAAGGCGTCGGCGCGCAGATCAGCAACGTGGGCGGTGGCAACTGATGACGAGCGGGGAGACAGGCCGATGAGCAGCGCCCTCAGCGAGAGACTGGCCGACGACGTCGAGGACCTGCCGGCCGGCACGCCGGTGAGCTACCAGAGCCATGACGTGCGCCCGGTGCCGCGCATTTCCGTCCAGGCCTTCTGCATGGACGCCGACACCGCGCGCATGATCGAGGCCGCCGGCGAGGACCGCCGGATGACCAAGGCGCATGTGAAGGTGCACATGGGCGGCATCCCCGGCGCCATCGAGTTCTACTCCCAGGCGCCGACGCCGAACCTCATCATCCTCGAGGCCGGTGCCTCGGTCGGCTCGCTCATTCCCGATCTCGACCGTCTCGCCGAATACTGCGATTCCGGCACGAAGGTGATCGTCATCGGCCGCGTCAACGACGTCTCGCTTTACCGCGAGCTGATCTCGCGCGGCGTCAGCGAATATCTGGTCGCTCCGGTCTCCATCCTGCAGGTGATCGGAGCCATCGGCGCGCTCTACGGCAATCCGCAGGCCGAGCCGCTCGGGCGCACCATCGCCTTCTTCGGCGTCAAGGGCGGGGCAGGGGCCTCCACCATCGCCCACAATGTCGCCTTCGGCATTGCCCGCGCCTACCAGAACGAGGTGGTGCTCGCCGATCTCGACCTGCCGTTCGGAACGGCCGGACTGGATTACAACCAGGATCCGCTGCAGGGCGTTTTCGAGGCCGTCTCCGCGCCGGAGCGTCTCGACGAGACCTTCCTGGACCGTATCCTGTCGCGCTGCTCGGAGCATCTGAGCCTGCTCGCCGCTCCGGCCTCGCTGGAGCGCACCTACGACTACACCGACAATTCCTTCGACCAGCTCGTCGACGTCATGCGGCAGGGCACGCCCTCCATCGTGCTCGATCTCCCGCATGCGTGGAACGGCTGGGTCCGCCACCTGCTGCTGACGGCCGACGAGGTGGTGATGGTGGCCGAGCCGGATCTGGCGAACCTGCGCAATGCCAAGAATCTCGCCGACACCCTGCGCCAGCTCCGGCCCAACGACCATGCGCCGCATCTGGTCCTCAACCGCGTCGGCATGCCGAAGCGGCCGGAGATCAAGCCGGACGAGTTTGCCAAGGCCCTCACCCTGCCGGTGCTGGCGTCGATCCCCTTCGATCCGCACCTGTTCGGCACGGCGGCCAACAACGGCCAGATGATCGCGGAGCTGGATGGCCGGCACGCGGTAAACGAATTGTTGAACCACGTGGCGCAGGTTGTTTCGGGCAAGTCCGATGTGCGCAAGGGGCGTCGCTCGCCCCTCGGCGCGCTGATGGGCCTGCTGCGCAAGGGCAAGGGCGCCTGAGGCGCCGCTGAAGGGAAACGGTGGAAGCCATGTTCGGCAGACGCGGAACCACGACGACAGGACCGGTGCCCGGCGCGCGCCCCGCGCCGGCGGCTGCGCCTCAGCGTGACGTGGCCGCCCAGCTTGTTGCCGACATGCGCCAGACCGCCGCCCAGCCGGAGCCGGCCCAGGTCAAGGCCGCCACGCCGCCCCCGCCGCCTCCGCCGCCGAAGAAGGAAGAGGAGCCGGTTCGCCGGCGCTCGCAGGAATACTACGACACCAAGGCCTCGATCTTTAACGCCCTCGTCGAGGCGATCGACCTGTCGCAGCTGAGCCGTCTCGGGCCGGAGGATGCCCGTGACGAGATCCGTGATGTCGTCAACGACATCATCGCGCTGAAGAATGTCGTCATGTCCATCGCCGAGCAGGAGGACCTGCTCGAGGACATCTGCAACGACGTGCTGGGCTATGGTCCGCTGGAGCCGCTGCTCGCCCGCGACGACATTGCCGACATCATGGTCAACGGCGCCCACACGGTCTACATCGAAACCGAAGGCAAGATGCAGAAGACCGGCATCGCCTTCCGCGACAACGCGCAGCTGATGAACATCTGCCAGCGCATCGTCAGCCAGGTCGGCCGCCGCGTCGATGAAAGCTCGCCGATCTGCGACGCGCGCCTGCCCGACGGCTCGCGTGTCAACGTCATCGCCCCGCCGCTGGCCATCGACGGCCCGGCGCTGACCATCCGCAAGTTCAAGAAGGACAAGCTGACCCTCGACCAGCTTGTCCGCTTCGGCTCGATCACGCCGGAAGGCGCAACGGTCCTGCAGATCATCGGCCGCTCGCGCTGCAACGTGCTCGTGTCGGGCGGCACCGGCTCGGGCAAGACGACGCTGCTCAACTGCCTGACCGCCTACATCGACACGACCGAGCGCATCATCACCTGCGAGGATTCGGCCGAACTGCAGCTGCAGCAGCCGCATGTGGTGCGTCTGGAAACCCGCCCGCCCAATCTCGAGGGCGAAGGCGAGATCACCATGCGCGATCTGGTCAAGAACTGCCTGCGCATGCGTCCCGAACGGATCATCGTCGGTGAAGTGCGTGGCCCGGAGGCCTTCGACCTCCTCCAGGCCATGAACACCGGCCACGACGGCTCCATGGGCACCCTGCACGCCAACTCCCCGCGCGAGGCGCTCTCGCGTGTGGAATCGATGATCACCATGGGCGGGTTCTCGCTGCCGTCGAAGACGCTGCGCGAGATGATCTGCTCCTCCATCGACGTCATCGTCCAGGCGGCGCGCCTGCGCGACGGGTCGCGCCGCATCACCCACATCACCGAGGTGATGGGCATGGAAGGGGATGTGATCATCACCCAGGACCTGTTCCTCTACGACATCATCGGTGAGGACGCGAACGGCAAGATCATCGGCCGCCACCGCTCGACCGGCATTGGCCGGCCGCGCTTCTGGGACCGCGCCCGCTACTATGGCGAGGAGAAGCGCCTGGCAGCCGCCCTCGATGCCGCCGAAGCGGTGGAGCCCGTCTGATGGATCTCCTGCAGTCCTTCCTCACCCCGGGTGTCACCACCTTCGCCGTTGCCGCCCTCGTCGCGCTCAGCATCGGCGGCATCATCTACGCGCTGTTCGAGCCGATCCTGTCGGGATCGAAGAAGCGGGACGAGCGGCTGGGCCAGATCTCCGCCCGCCCTGCCACGGCGGCCGACCGCCGCCCGGGTCGCGACGCCGACCGGCGGCGCAAGTCCGTGCAGGATCAGCTCAAGGAGCTGGAAGACAAGCAGAAGGCGCGGGCAAAGCAGGTCAGCAAGCTCAGCCTCAACGCCCGCATCGAGCAGGCGGGCCTGAACTGGGAACGCAAGCACTTCATCTATTTCAGCGTGGCCAGCGCGGTCGTGTTCTTCGTCCTCGGCCTTGTCATCACCGCGTCGATGCTCGGGTCCCTTGCCTTCGCCTTCGTCGGCGCCTTCGGCTTCCCGCGCTGGTATCTCGGTCACCGCCGCAAGAAGCGCTTCGACGCCTTCCTCAACGAGCTGCCGAATGCCGTCGACATCATCGTCCGCGGCGTGAAGTCCGGCCTGCCGGTCGGGGACTGCATCAAGGTCGTGGCGGCCGAGGTGCGCGATCCGGTCGGCAGCGAGTTCCGCAAGATCGTCGAGGCGCAGATGATGGGGATCACCCTGTCGGAGGCCGTCGGGCGCCTGCCGGACCGCATTCCGCTGCCGGAGGCGAACTTCTTCGCCATCGTGATTGCCATCCAGCAGCAGGCCGGTGGCGGCCTGGCCGAGGCGCTCGGCAACCTGTCCAAGGTGCTGCGGTCGCGCAAGTCGATGAAGGGCAAGATCAAGGCGCTCAGCACCGAGGCAAAGTCCTCGGCCATGATCATCGGTGCCCTGCCGTTCATCATGACCGGCCTGCTGTTCATGGTCGCCCCGGACTACATCGGTGTGCTCTTCACCGAAACCGTCGGCAACTACATTCTCGCCGTCTCGCTGTTCTGGATGTTCATCGGCGTGATGGTCATGCGCAAGATGGTCAATTTCGACTTCTGAGAAAGGCAAGCACATGGATTTCGCCGCTCTCAGCGACAGCCAGCTGGCCATCGCCGCGCTCACCCTCGTGGCCGTGGCCGGCACGCTCTTCACCCTCGTCATGCCGATGTTCGAGCGCGACGGCCTCAAGGCGCGCATGAAGTCGGTGGCGCTGGAGCGCGAGAAGCTGCGCGCCCGCGAGCGTGCCCGCATGGCCACCGAAAAGGGGCAGGACAGCCGCACCGCCTTGCGCAATCAGCCCAAGCAGCACGTCAAGAGCGTGGTGGACCGGCTGAACCTGAAGACCGCGCTGGCTGACGAGAAGACGCAGGACAAGCTGCGCATGGCGGGCTTCCGCGGCGTCGGGCCGCTCTATACCTTCCTCTTCGCGCGTGTCGTGGCGCCGATCGTCCTGTTTGCCTTCGCGCTGTTCTATTCCTTCGCCATCATGCCGGCCGACATGCCGGGCATCACCAAGGTGTCCATCGCCCTGTTCGTCGGCGGCATCGGTGTCTTCGCGCCGAACATCTACCTGCAGAACCTCATCGCCAAGCGGCAGCAGTCGATCCGCCGGGCCTGGCCGGATGCCCTCGACCTGATGCTCATCTGCGTTGAATCCGGCATGTCCATCGAGGTTGCCTTTCGCAAGGTTGCCGACGAGATCGGCATCCAGTCGGTTCCGCTTGCCGAGGAACTGACGCTGACCAATGCGGAGCTGTCCTATCTGCAGGAGCGGCGTCAGGCCTACCTGAACTTCGCCAAGCGCACCGGCGTCGACAGCGTGAAGAACGTGACCATGGCGCTCGTCCAGGCCGAGCGCTACGGCACGCCCATCGGTCACGCCCTGCGCGTCATGTCCGACGACATCCGCGAGCAGCGCATGCAGGAAGCCGAGAAGAAGGCAGCCGCCCTGCCGCCCAAGCTGACCGTGCCGATGATCCTGTTCTTCCTGCCGGTGATCTTCTGCATCGTGCTCGGTCCGGCCGCGATCAAGGTCATGGCCGCCATGTAGGCGGCCCCCGGCCACGGCCGTGTCAGGTCTCAGCCGCGACGCGGCGGCTGGGCCGTGCTGGTCTGGCTCTGCTGACCCTGCTGCCGGCTTGCGGCCAGCATGGCCTTCACATAGGCGATGTTGGCCGAGGCCTGCTCCGGATCCAGCTCCGTCATCGCCACCTGTTCCGCTTCGGCGAACTTGCCCTGCAGCGCGAGCGCGAGCGACAGGTTCTGGCGGATGCGGCTGTCGGCACGCGGGCTCTGGGCGGCACGACGCAACGTGTATTCCGCTTCGGGCAGCTGCGCCGACAGCAGATAGGACAGGCCCATGTTGTTCAGGATCGTCGGCTCGTCCGGCGCGATCTTGAGGGCCTGCGCATAGAGCTGCCGCGCCCGGTCGTGGTTGCCCATCTGGTCATGCACCGCAGCTTCCGCCGACATCAGCCGCCAGTCTGGCTGGGCCGGGTTCTGCGCGTCCTGCAGCACGTTCAGCGCCTCGGGGAAGTTGCCGTTCATGGCCAGCAGCTTGCCATAGGCAGACGAGACCTCGCGGTCGTTGCCGTTCTTGATGATGAACTGGCGCAGCACGGCAGTGGCCTGCTCCAGCTGGCCGTTGCGCCGCAGCGCGTTGGCGTAGCCGACGGCAGCGTCACGGTCGGCCGGGTTCGACTGGTAGGCGCTGCCCCAGCGCTCGACTTCCGCGCGGGCCTGCGACGAGCCGGGGGCGACATAATTGACGTCGGGCGCCGCATGGGTCCCGGTGGTGCCACGCGGTGACTTGGCGCAGCCGCCGGCCAGCGTCACGGCCACCGCCACGGCAGCGAGGGTGAGGATCCGGTGCGATCGGCCCCGATGGTTCGCGGCGCGGTTGGACATGTCGGGCTCCTGAGACGGCTCCTGGTCGGATGCGCGGGCGCATCCCTTGCCGAAGCAATAACTCGTTAACCCTAATGCTTTGTTAATTCGCTGCAGTTTGCGAAACGGCAGCGGGCCGGCCCGCGCGACGGCCCCGTCGCCTTGCCCCATGGCCCTGCCCCGGTGGATTGCAAACCGGCGGGCAGGGGATTACCTCTGGTGTCCCACCCCCCTGACGCCCGAGGAGCGTTCCCGTGTCCGTCCTGCCTTCTGCCCCCGCAGATCTCCTGCGCCTTGCCGATGTTGCCGTCCAGCCGGTGCTGATCCATCCGGTCACGCCCGCCACCCTTGCTGCCGTGCTCGACACGTTGGGCGGCGCTGCGGCCGGCTGGGCTGCCGTGCAGGGGTACAAGGCGGCAGCGGGCAGCGTGCTGCTGGTTCCAGGCCCCGGCCCTGCGCCGGCCGCGGTTCTTTTCGGTGTCCCGGACGAGGGCAAGGGCGACCTGCTCGCCGGCGGGGCCCTCGCCGGTCTTCCGGCCGGTGACTATGCCTTTGCGCCCGGCTTTGCCGCCGAGGAGCAGGCGGCCATCGCCTTCGGTCTCGGCGCCTACCGCTTTACCCGCTATCGTTCGGGCGAGCAGAAGGAGCAGCCGCGGCTGCACCTGGCCGATGCCGCGATGCTTGTCCGCGTCCGCCGCATCGTCACCGCCGTCGCCTTCGCCCGGGATCTCGTGAACACGCCCGCCAACGACATGGGGCCGGCCGAGCTGGAGACAGCCGCCACCGGTCTCTTCGCCCTGCATGGCGGCCACGCCCGGGTGCTGCGCGGCGACACGCTGCTGAGCGAGAACTTCCCCCTGATCCATGCCGTCGGCCGGGCCGCCGACAGCGCCCGCGCGCCGCGCCTCATCGACTGCACCTGGGGTGACGAGACGCATCCGCGCGTGACGCTGGTCGGCAAGGGGGTCGTCTTCGACACCGGCGGCCTCGACATCAAGCCGTCCAGCTCCATGCTGCTGATGAAGAAGGACATGGGCGGCGCGGCCAATGTCCTGGGTCTGGCCCACCTCGTCATGGATGCCCGCCTGCCGGTGCGTCTGCGGGTGCTGGTGCCGGCCGTGGAGAACGCCATTGCCGGCAACGCCTTCCGGCCCGGCGACATCCTGCCGAGCCGCAAGGGGCTGACCGTCGAGATCGGCAACACCGACGCCGAGGGGCGCCTCATCCTCGCCGACGCGCTGGCGCTGGCCGACGAGGAAGCCCCCGAGCTGCTGCTCGACATGGCCACGCTGACCGGTGCCGCCCGCGTCGCCCTCGGTCCGGACCTGCCGCCCTTCTACACCGCCGACGAGGGTCTGGCGGCGGCCCTTGCCGCCCACGCCGACAAGGTGGCCGACCCGCTGTGGCGCCTGCCGCTGTGGCAGCCCTACATGAAGTACCTCGACAGCAAGGTGGCCGATCTCAACAACGTCAACCAGTCCGGCGCCGGCTTTGCCGGATCGGTCACGGCGGCGCTGTTCCTGTCGCGCTTCGTCGAGAAGGCGGGGGCCTGGGCCCATTTCGACATCTTCGCCTGGACGCCGGTCGAGCGTGCCGGCAAGCCGGCCGGCGGCGAGGGACAGGCGCTGCGGGCGCTGTTCTCGCTTCTGTCCGAGCGCTATCCGGCAAACTAATAACGCGGCCGAAACGATTTCATGCTCAACTTGACGGTATCGATTCTCGATCCGGGAGCGCGCCAGGTCCATGGCGGTGGAGATCCGCGCCTCGCAGGCGCTCAAGCTCTGGCATGACGTCAACCTCGCCCTGGTCCGGGACGGGGAGCAGGATCTGTCGGCCCGGCAGATCACCATCCTGCTCACCGTCTATCTCGAGCCGCCGCCGCACACGGTGCGGGGGCTGGCCGCCCGCCTCGGCGTCACCAAGCCGGCCATCACCCGCGCGCTCGACACGCTCGGAGGGCTGCGGCTGCTGTCGCGCAAGCGCGACGAGGCCGACAAGCGCAACGTCATCATCACCCGCACCGTCGAGGGCGCCCTCTATCTCGACGCGCTGGGCGATCTCGTGGTTGAAAAGGCCCGCGCCCTGCCACGCTGAAGGAGACCGCACATGACCGCGACCCTTGACCGCCGCCGCCATCCGGTGCGCGCGGACCTTGCTGCAACGCGCTATCGCGGAGAGGTCGAGGCCGCCCGCTTCGTCGATCCCCAGCCCTTCCGCGTCACGGCGGCGACGACACCGCTGCGCCGGGATCCGCGTCCCGACTGCGGCATCGACACGGAAGCCCTCGCCGGCGAGATCGTCGACGTCTACGAGACCACCATGGAAGGCTGGGCCTGGGGGCAGCTGCGCACGGATGGCTATGTCGGCTGGTTGTCGTCCGACGACATCGCCCCGCTCGACGCCGCCGCGCCGGTGGCGACCCATCTGGTCCGGGCGCTCAGGACCTTCCGCTATCCGGGGCCTGACCTGAAGCTGCCGCCGCTCGGTCTCCTGTCGCTCGGCGCCCAGGTCGCTGCCGGCGCGATCACCGAGACCCGCGGCCTTGCCTACGCCCGCCTCCCGGACGGGTCTTTCGTCGTCGCCCGTCATCTGGTGCCGGTCGGCCATGTGGAGCCTGACTGGGTCGCGGTGGCGGAAAGCCTCGTCGGCACGCCCTATCTCTGGGGCGGACGCTCCTCGCTGGGGCTCGACTGTTCCGCTCTGGTGCAGCTCGCCGCGGTCTTCGGCGGCCATGCCCTGCCGCGCGACAGCGACATGCAGGAGGCCGAGGCCGGCACGTCGCTGGGGTTCCGCGAAGGGGACCCGTTGCCGCAGGACCTGCGTCGGGGCGATCTCCTGTTCTGGCGCGGCCATGTCGGGGTCCTGTCCGCGCCGGACCTGCTCACCCACGCCAACGGCTTCACCATGACGGTGTCGCAGGAGCCCCTTGCCGCCGCGCTTGCCCGCATCGGGGCCAAGGAATACGGCGCACTGACCGCCATCCGCCGGCTCTGACCCGGACGTCCGGACCAGCCCTGCGCGCCGGCGGCGGCCCGGCTCCGCCTCTGGCCCGGCCTATTCTTCCCCGGCCATCAGCCGCAGCCGTTCGCCGGCCGCACCGCCGCCGGGGCGCGCCTCGGCGGTCACTTCGCCGAGGTCGAGGTCCTCGATCTTGCGCCCGCGCTTGCCGATCTTCTCGGTCGAGATCAGGATCTGGTCGATGTCCTTGTTGGCCTGCGCGAAATGCGACTGCAGCTTGCCGACCCTCTCGTTCAGGCGGGTGATGTCATCGGTCAGATGCCGCACCTCCGCCTGGATCAGATGCGCCTGCTCCCGCATCCGGGCGTCGCGCAGCACGGCCTGGATCACCTGGATCGACAGCATCAGCAGCGACGGCGAGACGATCACCACCCGCGCCCGGTGCGCCTTCTGGATCAGGTCCTCGAAATTCTCGTTGAGCTCCGCGAAGATGCTTTCCGAGGGCACGAACAGGAAGGCGGTGTCCTGGGTCTCGCCGGGGATCAGATAGCGGTCCTTGATGTCGCCGATGTGCTTGGAGAAGTCGCGGCGGAACTGAGCCTGCGCCAGCTTCAGGTCCTCGTCGCTGGCCGACTGGCGCAGCAGGTTGAAGGCTTCGAGCGGAAACTTGGCGTCGATCGCCAGCGGCGGCGCGCCGTTGGGCATGTGCACCAGACAGTCCGGCCGCGATCCGCCCGACAGCGTCGCCTGGAAACTGTAGCCGGAGGGCGGCAGCTGGTCCTGGATGATCGCCTCCATCCGCGCCTGGCCGAAGGCACCGCGGGTCTGCTTGTTGGAGAGGATCGCCTGCAGCTGGCCGACCTGGCCGGAGAGGTCGGAGATCGTGCGCTGTGCCCGGTCGATCACCGCCAGCCGTTCGTGCACCTGGCGCAGGCCCTCGTGCGTCTGCCGGGTGGTATCGGCCATCGACAGGCCCAGCTTGTGGCCCATGCCGTCCAGCCGTTCGTTGACGGCCCGCATCATGTCGGACTGCCGCGATCCGAACACCTCGGCCATGGTCTGCATGCGCCCGGTCATCTCGCCCTGGGATTTCAGCATCTGGGCGAGATGCCCTTCCAGCTCCTGGATCCGCTCTGCCGCCATGGCTTCGCTGGCGGCGCGGGCGCGCATCTGGCTCAGGGTCCTGAACACGAGGGCAAGGATCACGGCGAGCAGCAGCAGCGCCGCGAAGACGGTGGCTTCCAGCACGCTGACGGGCCGGTTGCCGAAGATGAACAGGGTCTCGGACATGAAAACAAACATAGAACGATTCGGCGCCGCGTGCAGGCATCCCGTTGCGAGGCCGCCTGTTGCGTCGAATCGGTCCGCCAGACCCTTGCCGGATAAGGAAGGACGTTGACCGTGAGCCTGGCTTTGCCTATCTCCTCAGCCATGAGCAAACGCGACATCCTCATCCTTCCGGACCCGGTCCTGCGCCAGGTCTGCGCCCCTGTCCCCGCCGTGGATGACAGCATCCGTCAGCTTGCCGACGACATGCTCGAAACCATGTATGCGGCGCCCGGCATCGGTCTGGCTGCCAGCCAGATCGGCGAGCTCAAGCGCATGTTCGTGGTCGACGTGGCCAAGGAGGACCAGCCGCGCGAGCCGCTGGTCTTCATCAACCCGGAAGTGGTCTGGTCGTCGGACGCGCTGTCGGTCTACCAGGAAGGCTGCCTGTCGATCCCCGACTATTACGAGGAGGTCGAGCGTCCGGCCGAAGTGAAGATCCGCTTCCTCGACCGAAACGGCGGCGAATGCGAGATCCACGCCGACGGGCTGCTCGCCACCTGCATCCAGCACGAGCTGGACCACCTCAACGGCCGTCTGTTCATCGACTACCTGTCGAAGCTCAAGCGCGACCGTGTCCTCAAGAAGTTCCAGAAGCAGGCCCGTCACGCCGAAAAGGCGTGACAGAGAAATCTGTCCACGCCGAAAAGGCGTGACAGGGAAAGCTGCTCACGCCGAAAAGGCGTGACAGGGAAACCTGCCCACGCCGAAAAGGCGTGAGGGCAGGGGCGTCTGTCGCGCGCGTGGCGCTCGTCGATCGCGCGGCTGCTCCGGCCCCCGAGGATCCGCCGACATCCCCGCTTGGTGTTCGGCAAGGCAGCGTGTACACCGGAAGGGATGCTGTGTGCGCCCGCGTTCTTCCAGAGCGCGGGCGTTGTTGCTCCGGAGCTGTCATGGATCAGGCCTTCTTCCTGAAAATGTTCGCCGCGCTGATCGCCATCGTCAGTCCGCCGGCCAATCTGCCCGTGTTCCTGACGCTTACGGCCGGTCGCACGCCCGCCGAGCAGCGCACGGTGGCGATCACCGCCATTGCCGGCCTGACGATCGGGGCCGTGGTCGTGTCGCTCACCGGCGAGGCGGTCCTGACCCTGTTCGGCATCTCGCTGGATGCCTTCCGGCTTGCCGGCGGGTTCCTCATCCTGCTGATCGCCATCAATCTGGTCTCCGGTGAGCAGAGCAATGTCCATCATGGCACCGACGCGGAGCGCCGCCGGCAGGCCTTTGCCGGCAATCCGGGCATCTATCCGCTGGCCGTGCCGATGCTGCTGGGGCCTGGCACCATCACCACGCTGATCATCTTCCGTGGCGAGGCGGTGGACCGGGCCGACGAGATCGCCTACGCGGCCGCCCTCGGGCTGACCATCCTGCTCATGGCGGCAACACTTCTGGCCGCGCCGCTGCTCGGCCGCATGATGGGCGAGACGGCCACCAGCATCATGAGCCGCATCATGGGCATGCTGCTCGCGGCCATCGCCATGGAAATGATGGTTGCCAGCCTCAAAGTGCTGTTGCCGGGCCTTGCCTGACTGCGCCATAAGGGCGGCACTCCGAACCGGGACGCGCACCGCACATGACCCTTCGCATCGTCTTCATGGGCACGCCGGACTTCTCCGTGCCCACCCTCATGGAAATCGTCGGCCAGGGCCATGACGTGGTCGCCTGCTACAGCCAGCCGCCGCGCCCCGCCGGCCGCGGCATGGAGCTGAAGAAGTCGCCTGTCCATGAGGCTGCCGAGGCGCTCGGCATCCCGGTCTTCACGCCGAAGTCGCTGAAAGGCACCGAGGAACAGGACGTCTTCGCCAGTCACGATGCTGACGTCGCCGTGGTGGTTGCCTATGGGCTGCTGCTGCCGCAGGCGGTGCTCGATGCGCCGCGCGAAGGCTGCCTCAACCTCCATGCCTCGATGCTGCCGCGCTGGCGCGGAGCCGCCCCGATCAACCGCGCCATCATGGCCGGCGACACCGAAACCGCCGTTCAGGTCATGCGCATGGAAGCGGGCCTCGACACCGGTCCGGTCTGCATGTCGGAGACGCTGGCCATCGGGCCGGACATGACCGCCGGCGACCTGCACGACCGTCTCTCGGCGCTGGGCGGCGACCTGATGGTCCGTGCCCTGGCTGCCCTGTCGCGCAACGCGCTCGGCCAGACCCCGCAGGCGGAAACCGGCGTCACCTACGCCTCCAAGCTCACCAAGGACGAAACGCGGATCGACTGGACGCGACCGGCTGCGGAGGTCCACAATCACATTCGCGGCCTGTCGCCCTTCCCCGGCGCCTGGTGTGAGCCTGTGCTCGCCGGCAAGGGGGAACGGGTCAAGGTCCTGCGCTCGAAGCTGGCCGACGGGGCCGGTGCACCTGGAACCGTGCTGGATGTCTCCGGCGATCCGGTCATCGCCTGCGGCTCCGGCGCCATCCGTCTGGTCACCGTCCAGCGCGCCGGCAAGAAGCCGATGCCGGGCGAGGAATTCCAGCGCGGCGCCAAGCTGGCCGAGGGCGACGTGATCGCCTGATCGGGGCGAGAACCGAAAGCGCCTGGGTCATGTGGCACAGCCTCTCGTCCTCTCCCCCCTTGAGGGGGAGATGCCCCCGGCAGGGGGCAGAGGGGGGGGAACGGCCTCACGGACTGTCGCAGCGCTGGAATGATCGGAAGCGCCGCTCACCCCCTCTGTCTGCTGACGCAGACATCTCCCGCTGATGGGGAGAGAAGGAGCGCGGCGGCAGGCGGAATGAGGAAAAGGGACACCGCATGAGCGATCTCAGCAACACGCCGACGGTCAGCATTCGCCCGGTCGTCGCCGGGGACGAGCCGGCCGTCGCGGCGGTCATCCGGGCCGCATTCGGTCAGGACACCGAGGCGCGGCTGGTGCACAACCTGCGTCATTGCGGGGCACTGGAGCTGGAGCGTCTCGCAGAGACGGCGGACGGGCGCATCGTCGGTCATGTGGCCTTCAGCCGGGTCACGGGCGCCGGGGCCGGGCACCGGCTGCAGATCGTCTGCATGGCCCCTGTCTCCGTGGTGCCCGACCTGCAGCGCATGGGTGTCGGCTCCGCCCTCATCACGGCCGCGCTCGCCGATCTGCGGGCGCGCGGCGAGGATCTGGTGCTCGTTCTGGGGCCGCCGGCCTATTTCCCCCGCTTCGGCTTCGACGCCGGGCTCGCCCGTCAGGTTCAGGCGCCCTATGCGGGGGCGGCCTTCATGGCGCTTGCCCTGACCGAGGCGGGGCGCCGTGACCTTCCCGTCGAGGTCAGCTTCGCCACGCCCTTCGAGGAGTTTGAATAGGCGCATGCCCCGCTACAAGCTGACCATCGAGTATGACGGCCGTCCCTTCGTCGGCTGGCAGCGCCAGGCCAACGGGCCGTCCGTCCAGGCGGTGATCGAGCGGGCCGTGAAGGCCTTCTGCGGCGATGAGGTCACCATCGGCGGCGCAGGCCGCACCGACACGGGGGTGCATGCGACCGGTCAGGTCGCCCACGTCGACCTGACGCGCGACTGGCCGGCCGAGACGGTCATGGGAGCGCTCAACTTCCATTGTCTGCCGGATCCGGTGGCGATCATGGCCTGCGAGAAGATGCATGAGGGGTTCGATGCCCGCTTCTCCGCCATCCGCCGTGCCTACCGCTACCGCATCATCAACCGGGTTCCGCCGGTCACCTTCGAGCGCGGACTGGTCTGGCACGTCAAGCCGGATCTCGATGCCGAGGCGATGCACGCCGCCGCCCAGGTCTTCGTCGGCCACCACGACTTCACCACCTTCCGCCACTCGCGCTGCCAGGCGAAGAGCCCGGAAAAGACGCTGGAGGTCTTCACCGTCCGCCGGGAGGGGCACGAGGTCATCGCCGAATGCGCGTCGCGCTCGTTCCTGCACAACCAGGTCCGGTCGATGGTCGGCACGTTGCGGCTGGTGGGGGAGGGGCGCTGGACGGCTGACGACGTGCGCGCGGCCCTGGCGGCGCGCGACCGCAAGGCCTGCGGCCCCGTCGCGCCGCCTGACGGTCTCTATCTGACGCGGGTCGACTACCGCCCGGCCGAGGTCGACACCGCCGCCCGCGCCGCTTGGCTTTCGGGCGGCGGGTCGGCCGGCCCGGGGGATCAGGCGGGGGCCGAGGACGACGACGGCGAGGGCTCCGGCGACTGAAGCCCGGCGCCGCCGCTCGAGACGGCGGTCCGGTCCGGCAGCACGCAGCTGCGGTAGATGTGCCAGGTCGTGTGGCCCAGCACCGGCAGGGTGATCAGGAGGCCCATGAAGGCCGGGATCATCGAGACGATCAGGGTCACGGTCACCACCAGTGCCCAGCCGATCATCGGCACCGGCGAGGCCACCACCGCCCGCACGCTGGTGATCATCGCGGTGATGAAGTCGCGGTCCTGGTCGAGGAGCAGCGGGAACGAGATCACCGTCAGCGAGAACAGGATCACCGACAGCAGGGCACCGACCACGTGACCGACGGCGAGGAACATGAGCCCTTCCGGCGTCGACACCACGGTTTCCAGAAACGCGCCGAAGGAGCTGAACGATCCGAAGCCCAGGAACAGTGCCAGCAACAGGCGCACCTGGTACATCCACATGATCGTCACGAACAGGACGACGAAGGCCATCCAGGAGATTTCGCGCCCGCGCTGCGCCCACACCGCTCCGAGGATTGCCGGCCAGGTGAGCGGCTCGTTGCGTTCGATCCGCCGGCTCACCTCATAGAGGCCGCAGGCAATGAACGGGCCGACCAGCGCAAAGCCGGCGGCGAGCGGATAGCTGAGGTAGCTCATGTGCAGCGCCGAGGCGGTCAGGATGATCGCCAGGCCGCCAAGCGCATAGATCGCGCCGAAGAACAGCCCGAACTTCGGCGCTCGCCGGAAGTCGCGCAGGCCCTCCGCCAGCGCGTCGACGATGTCCTCCACCTGGATCACCATCACCACCGGGTCCGGCCGGTGGCTCTGGGCGGGCGGCGTGGTCTGCTCCGGCATGCGTCCTTCTCCCTGTCCCTGACCCTGTCCCGTCGCGTGGGCCGCACTCCGCGCCGCGCCTGCGTCATCCATCTGCATGGTGCCGTGTCCTCCCGGGTTGACCGCATCCAGTCAAGATTGACGCGATTTCCGCGCGAGGCCAACCGTAGTTTCCGGTACGCGGGCGCTCTCTTTTGGCCGAAGCGGAGAGTTGTGCTTGATCCCGGCGCATCTTGGCACTACCTGCGGGGTGACGACCTCGCGACGTGATCAGGTATTCATGCAGACCAACCTTCCCCCGGCCAATCTCACCCCCGGCTTTGTCTGGCTGTTCCTCAGCCCGATCGGGCGTCTCGGCCGCAAGCCCTACTGGCTCGGGCTGCTGCTGCTGTGGATCGTGGTCGCGATTGCCGCCAACATGTGGGCCCGCTCGCTGCCGGCCGACGCGGATTTCGCCACGCTGCAACTGTCCGATTTCGTCAGCTCCAACCCGCTGTTCCCGTTCCTCTTTCTGCTGGTGACCGTGGTCGAGCTGGCACTGGTCATCAAGCGGCTGCAGGACATCGGCCTGCCGGGTCTTCTGGCGCTGCTCGCCTTTGTTCCGGTGATCAACGTCATCGGCATCTTCGCGGTCGGCTTCATTCCGAGTTCCGAAGGACCGAACCGCTACGGACCGGAGCCGAACAGCTATTTCCGTCGCGGCTAGGCCCTTGCCGCGATTGACGGGCAGGCGCAGCCGGGGCTACAGCTTGCCATCATGACCGAAGTCCTCTCCTCCGCCGTCACCATCGCCCGCGACCTGCTGCGCTGTCCGTCTGTCACTCCGGCGGAGGGTGGGGCCCTGCAAGCGCTTGAGAAGACGCTGCAATCCGCTGGCTTCGCGGTCTCGCGCGTCACCTTTTCCGACACCGGCACACCGGACATCGAGAACCTCTTCGCCACCATCGGCGAGGGCCGGCCCCACTTCGTCTTCGCCGGCCACACCGATGTCGTGCCCCCTGGCGACCTCGCCGCCTGGCGGCACGGTCCCTTCGACGGCACCATCGAGGACGGGGTCCTCTACGGCCGTGGCGCCGTCGACATGAAGGGCGGCATCGCCTCCTTCGCCGCAGCCGCGCTTGCCTTCCTGGCTGATCGCGGCCCGGCCTTCGGCGGCACGATCTCGTTCCTCATCACCGGCGACGAGGAGGGGCCGGCCGTCAACGGCACGGTCAAGCTGCTCGACTGGGCGAAGGCGCAGGGACACCGGTTCGATGCCTGCATCGTCGGCGAGCCGACCAACCCGGCGGCGCTGGGGGATGCGATCAAGGTCGGCCGTCGCGGTTCGCTGTCCGGCACCATCACTGTCACCGGCACGCAGGGCCACGTCGCCTATCCCCACCTGGCGCGCAACCCGATCCCCGGCCTGCTGCAGCTCCTGGCCGCGCTGGACGGCCTGACGCTGGATCAGGGCAACGACCGTTTCGAGCCCTCCAATCTGGAAATCGTCTCGGTCGATGTCGGCAACCCGGCCTTCAACGTCATCCCGGCGCGCGCCGAAGGCCGCTTCAACATCCGCTACAACGACATCTGGACGCTGGCCGGTCTCAAGGACAGGATCACCGCGACCCTGCAGGCGGCTGCCCCGCAGGGGCTCGCGTACACGCTCGACTTCAAGCGCGACGCCAGCGAGTCCTTCCTCACGCATGACGAGACGCTGATCCGCAGCCTGTCCGACGCCGTCGAGGCGGAGACCGGGCGTCGCCCGGACCTGTCCACCGGCGGTGGCACCTCGGATGCGCGGTTCATCAAGAACCATTGCCCGGTCGTCGAGTTCGGGCTGGTCGGTCAGACCATGCACAAGGTCAACGAATGCGTGGCGCTGGACGATCTCGATCGCCTGGCGGCCATCTATCTCCGCTTCCTGCAGGCCTACTTCCCGCGCAGGGAGGGCTGACCCATGCTGTTCCGCCCCGGGGAACTGACCATGGCCGTGACGGCGAGCTGGGCCCTGTTCCGGGGCGATGCGCGGGCCATCGCTGCCTTCGACATGTCGGCCTCCGGCTTCTGGCGCTCCTTCCTCGCCATCGTCGTGCTGGTGCCGCTGTTCTTCCTGTCCTGCCTGTCCGACCGCAAGCTCCTGCTTGCGGACACGGGCATTCCGCCGGAGCAGTTTCCCGAAACGCTGTACTGGACGACCCAATACGTGACCCTCGGCATCGACTGGCTCGTGCTGCCGGCGGTGCTTGCGGTTCTGGCGCGCCCGCTCGGCCTGTCGGCCGGCTATGTGCCCTTCGTCGTCCTGCGCAACTGGACCAGCATCCTGTCGGCGCTGCCCTTTGCGGCACTCGGCCTGCTGCATGTGCTGGGGCTCATGTCCGATCAGGCGCTGCTGCTGCTCAATCTGGTGCTGCTGTCGGTCGTGCTGCACTTCCGCTACCGCATCGTCCGGCTCGCCTTCGGCACGCCGGTCAGCGTCAGCATCGGCCTCGTCGTGCTCGACTTCCTGCTGTCGATCATGATCAACGCCCTCGTCGTCCGGGCCTGATTGGGCCTGAGCCGCGCTGTTAATCGGGAATTATCCCGGGGCTGCTAAGACCTCCGCATGGGGCGGGGAAGTTTTCCTTGCTGTGTTTTTTCAGTTTACCGCCGGATGCGTGCGTCCTCCGGCGGCCCGTTGATGTGTCAGGAGTTCAACGTGCTCGATCTGTCGCCCGTTTCCGCGCAGAACAGCTTCCGCAAGAAGCGCATCCAGTCGCTGGCCCGCATGATTGACGACGTGATCCGCGACAAGGGCCATTGCCGCATCATCGACATCGGCGGCGTGCGCGGCTTCTGGCTGGTCTGGCGCGACGAGCTCGACTTCGCCAACATGACGGTCGACTGTGTCAACCTCTTCCCCGAGACCGATCCGCTGCCGGACGACCTGCCGAACGTCACCATGCGGCTCGGCAATGCCTGTGATCTCGCCGATGTCGCCGACAACGCGTATGACATCGCCTTTTCCAACTCCGTGATCGAACACGTCGGCTCCTGGAGCAACAAGCGTGCCTTTGCCCGCGAGGCGCGCCGGGTGGCCCCCTCCTATGCCATCCAGACGCCCAGCTTCGGCTTCCCCGTCGAGCCGCATGCCCGCACGCCGTTCCTGCACTGGTTGCCCGACCCGGTCCGCTATCGCATCCATCTGGCCATGACCACCGGCTTCTATCCCAAGGCCGACACGCTGGACCAGGCCATGGCCTCCCTCGAGGACGCCCGGATGCTTGACCTGCGCCAGATGCGTTACCTGTTCCCGGATGCCGAGATCGAGAAGGAAAAGTTCTTCGGTCTCACCAAGTCCTTCACGGCCGTCCGCCACGGCCGGAACCGGGTCTGAGCCGGCGCGGCATCCGGCCAGCGCCAGAAATGCGAAAACCGCCAGCGCCGGGCCCGGCTCTGGCGGTTTCCTGTTGGTCGGGGTCCCTGCCCGTTGCCCGTGCCCTCTCCCGGGTCTCGGGCCGACAGGCGGCGCCGGTCAGTCGCGCAGCAGCTCGTTGATCGCGGTCTTGGCGCGCGTCTGGGCATCCACGCGCTTGACGATGACGGCGCAGTAGAGGCTCGGGCCCGGCGTGCCGTCCGGCAGCGGCTTGCCCGGCATGGAGCCCGGCACCACCACCGAATAGGCCGGCACCTCGCCGACGAAGACGTCGCCGGTCGCCCGGTCGATTATCTTGGTCGAGGCGCCGATGAACACGCCCATGGACAGCACGGCGCCCTCGCGCACGATCACGCCCTCGACGACTTCCGAGCGGGCACCGATGAAGCAGTTGTCCTCGATGATGACCGGGCCCGCCTGCAGCGGCTCCAGCACGCCGCCGATGCCGACGCCGCCGGACAGATGCACGTGCTTGCCGATCTGGGCGCAGGAGCCGACGGTGGCCCAGGTGTCGACCATGGTGCCCTCATCGACGAAGGCGCCGAGATTGACGAAGGACGGCATCAGCACCACGCCCTTGCCGATGAAGGCCGACCGGCGGACGATCGAGCCCGGCACGGCACGGAAGCCGGCTTCCTCGAAGTTCACGCCGCTCCAGCCGTCGAACTTGGACTGCACCTTGTCCCACCAGGTGGCCTCGCCCGGGCCGCCCTTGATCACGTCCATCGGGTTGAGGCGGAACGACAGGAGCACCGCCTTCTTCGCCCACTGGTTCACGTGCCAGGACCCGTCCGCCTGCTTGACCGCCACGCGCAGCTGGCCGCGGTCGAGCAGGTTCAGCGTGGTCTCGACGGCGTCGCGGATCTCACCCTTGGTGTGGGTGTCGATGGTGGCGCGGTTCTCGAACGCGGCATCGATGACGGCGGCAAGCTGGGCAAGATCGTGCGACATGGGTCTGTGCGGCTCCGGAGAGGTTGGAAATCGGTTCGCGCGGATAAAAGGCGTGCGCGCCGTTTGAGTCAATGGCTGTTGCGACTTGAGAAGCGCTCAAGTGCGGCAGGGCCGGCCGGCAGATAGGGTGGGCATGCCGGATCGCGTCCTTCGCCGCGGCCGGCCGGAGCCTTGCATGGACCTTTGGATCCCCATCACGCTGTTTGCCGCCTTCTGCCAGAACCTCCGCTCGGCCTTGCAGAAGCACCTGAAGGGTCGGCTCGGGACGACGGGCGCGACCTTTGTCCGGTTCGGCTACGGCTTTCCCTTCGCGCTTCTCTATGTCGGCGTGCTGCACTGGGGCTTCGGCATGGCGCTGCCGGTGCCGGGGTCGGACTTTGCGGTGGCGGCGGTGCTGGGCGGGCTGGCGCAGATCGGCGCGACCTTCCTGCTGGTGCACCTCTTCTCGTTACGCAACTTTGCCGTCGGCACGGCCTACAGCAAGACCGAGCCGGTGCAGGCGGCGCTGTTCGGCGTCTTGCTCCTCGGCGAGCATGTGGATCTTGCCGCCGGCACGGCCATCGCGGTCGGCGTGATCGGTGTCATCTTCATTTCCATGGCCCGGGTGCCGCTGACCCGTCGCGCGGTTCTTGCCTCGCTTGCGGGCCGGCCGGCGCTGATCGGGCTTGCCAGCGCGGCGCTGTTCGGCGCGTCCGCCGCCTTCTATCGCGCCGCGTCGCTGGCGCTCGAGGGGCCCGGCTACCTGATGCAGGCCGCCTATGCGCTGGCGGCGGTGACCCTGTTCCAGACCGTGACGATGGCACTCTGGATGGCCCTGCGCGAGCCGGACCAGCTCAAGGCCAGCCTGGTGCACTGGCGCCAGTCCGTCTGGGTGGGGCTGGCCGGCGTTGCCGGGTCTGCAGGCTGGTTCACGGCCATGACGCTGCAGCAGGTTGCCTATGTGCGGGCGCTGGCGCAGGTGGAGCTGGTGTTCACGCTGGCTTTCTCCTGGTTCGTCTTCCGGGAGCGGATCAACGGCCGCGAGCTGGCCGGCTGCGTGCTGATCGTGGCCGCGATCCTTGGCCTGCTATGGGGCCGGACGGGCTGATCCGCCGGCGTCCGCATCACGGCTCGCCGTGGCGAACAGCCAGTCGCGGAACCCCGACACCGGTCGGCTCAGCGGCCGGGCGGGCGACCGGACGAACCAGTAGCCCGTGTCGAGTTGCATCACCGGCCAGTCCGGCATCACCAGATGTCCGGCGGAGAGTTCGAGCGCCACGAAGCGCCGGTCGATGACCACCGCTCCCATGCCGGCCACGGCCGCCTGGATGGCAAGGTCGCGGCTTTCCAGCACCATGCCCGAGCTGGCATCGGCGTGTTTCAGGCCGGCGTGGACCAGCCACTTCGGCCAGTCGTCCCGCCGCGAGGCGCTGTGCAGCAGACGCAGCCCCTTCAGCCCGTCCTGCGGTGTTTCCGCCTCCGCGCGCAGGAGCCGCGGCGCCATTGCCACCGCCAGATGCTCCCGCCACAGCAGGTTGGCCTCGATGCCGGGCCAGTCGCCGGTGCCGAGGCGGATGGCGCAGTCGTAGTTCTCGCGGTCGAGATCAATGACGCGGGTCGTGGCCGACAGCAGCAGCTCCACATCCGGCTGCACCGCCTGGAAATCCGGCAGGCGCGGGATCAGCCAGCGGGTGGCGAAGGTGGAGACGGTGGAGATGCGCAGCTCGGTCCTGCCCCGGCGGCGGAAGCTGTCGACGGCGGTCTCGATGCGCTCGAAGGCATCGCCGAGGCCAAGGGCGAGACGCTTGCCTTCCTCGGTGAGCGTCAGGCCCCGGCCGTCGCGCAGCACCAGCGTCGCCCCCAGCTCGCTCTCCAGCTTGCGCAGGAGATGCGACAGCGCCGAGGGCGAGACCCCCAGGTCGTCCGCCGCCTGAGCCGCCCGGCCATGGCGGGCGAGGAGGGCAAAGGCATGAAGGGCACGCAAGGAGACCATGGTGGCTTTCGGCTGTGGTGACTTGACGTTTTCTCAATACAGCCAGGGACCGTGGCGCGTCCATGGGTGGCGTTTGGGGCCGGCTCAGCCGGCCTTCAGCGCTCCCAGCACCGCCTCAAGGAACCCGCCGAGATCATCGGTGGCGAAATCCACATGCGGCGCGTCCTGCCCTTCCATCTCCCAGGCCTCGCGGAACACCTCGCGCGTGCCCTGCGGCACGATCAGCACCGTGCGCATGCCGAGCTTGTGCGGCACCAGCAGGTTGCGGGTGAGGTCCTCGAACATGGCCGCGCGGGCCGGCGCGACGCCGGTCTTCTGCAGGAACAGCTCGTAGCTCTCGCGGTTCGGCTTGGGCATCAGGCCGGCAGCGACGATGTCGAAGATGTCCTCGAAATGGTCGGTGATGCCGAGCGCCGCGGCGGTCCGTTCCGCATGGGGGCGGTCGCCGTTGGTGAAGATGAACTTGCGGCCGGGCAGGGCGGCAATCGCCGCGCCAAGCTTCGGGTCCGGCTGCACCGGCGAATAGTCGATGTCATGGACATAGGCGAGGAAGTCGTCGGGCTCGATCTGATGTTCCATCATGAGCCCGCGCAGCGTCGTGCCGTAGTCGCGGTAATATTCCTTCTGGCGGATCCGCGCGGTTGCCTCATCCATCGACAGGAGCCTCGCGATATACTCCGAGATGCGCTTGTCGATCTGGGCGAACAGGTTGACATGCGCCGGGTACAGCGTGTTGTCGAGGTCGAACACCCAGGCCTCCACGCCGGTGAAGGCGCGAAGGTCGTAGGTGTGGGCGTGCCGGCCCTCGCCGGATCCGGGAGCGCCGCTCACTTGCACAGCAGCGTGCCGACGCCGCGGTCGGTAAAGAGTTCGAGCAGGACGGCATGCGGCACCTTGCCGTCCAGGATGACGACGCCTTCGACGCCGCGCTCGAGCGCCTCGATGCAGGTCTCGACCTTCGGGATCATGCCACCCGAGATGGTCCCGTCGGCAATGAGCTCATGCGCGCGGGCAACGGTGAGCTGCTTGATCAGCTTGCCGTCCTTGTCGAGCACGCCGGGCACGTCGGTGAGGAACAGCAGGCGCGAGGCATTCAGCGCCCCGGCAATGGCGCCGGCAAAGGTGTCGGCGTTGATGTTGTAGGTCTCGCCGTCCTCGCCGGGGGCGACGGGCGCCACGACCGGGATCAGGTCTTCCTTCAGCATCAGCTCCAGCATCGTCGGGTTCACCGTCGAGGGTTCCCCGACGAAGCCGAGGTCGACGATCTGCTCGATGTGCGAATTGGGATCGACCATCGTCCTGGTCAGCTTGCGGGCCTTGACGAGGTTGCCGTCCTTGCCGCACAGGCCGACCGCGCGCCCGCCCTCTGCGTTGATCGACTGGACGATTTCCTTGTTGATCGAGCCGGCGAGCACCATCTCGACGATCTCGACGGTGGCCTTGTCGGTGACACGCAGGCCGCCCTTGAACTCGGAGACGATGCCGAGGCGCTTCAGCATGCTGCCGATCTGCGGCCCGCCGCCGTGGACGACCACCGGATGCACGCCCGACTGACGCAGCAGCGTGATGTCGCGCGCAAAGGCCCGGCCAAGCTCGGCGTCGCCCATGGCGTGGCCGCCGTACTTCACCACCACGCGCTTCTTGTCGTAGCGCTGCATGTAGGGCAGGGCCTGGGCGATGATATGCGCGTTGCTGAGGTAGTCCGGGGTGGTCATGGGCGGTGGCGCTCGCTGCTGCGGTGGCGGGACCGGCGCAAGGGCGCCGGGGCGGACCGGTTTGGCCGGTCAGCGTCTATAGCCCGTTTGACGGGGCTACTCAACGCGCTTTGCCCGGAGCCCCTGCGGCGCGGCCGGGCTACATCGCGGAGGCGGTGGCGACGGGGGCGTCCAGGCCGCCGTCCTGGCGCGACAGGAGGCGCAGGAAGGCTGCCTGCGGCTTCAGCGGTGCGGTGGTCGCCAGCAGGAACTCGTCGGCACCGGCCAGCGCCAGTGTCCGCTCCTCGGCCCGCGAGGTCACGCCATCGGCGCTCACGGCAATCCCCAGGTCCAGCGCCAGCCGCGCCAGGGCCTGCGCCAGGCGATGCGGGTCGCTGTCGACGGTCTGGCCTGCAGACGTGAGGTTGAGGCCGACCCGGTCCACCCCGGCAGCGAGAAGCTGCGCTGCCGTGGTCGCACCACGGCCATAGCCGGTCAGACCGATGCGGACACCATCGGCCTTCATCTGCCGCAGGCTGGCCTGCATGTCCGGGGTCAGGGCAGCCAGCATTCCGGCGCTGAGGTCGATCTGCAGCGTCTCGGGCGCCAGTGTCGCGCGGGCGAGGATGGCCCGCACCCGCATCGGCAGGCCGGGCTCGGCGAGCTGCGCCGGTGCAAGGCCCACGCGCAGCCGGAGCGGCCGGCGCGCCACGGCCTGCCAGGCGCGGGCGAGCATCGCCGATTCCTCCAGCAGCCAGCATCCCAGGTCGAGCGCCTCGCGGGAGGAGCCCAGCTCATCGTGCAGCTGGTCCAGCACACGCCGGCTGCCGTCGGGGCGGTTCCAGACGGCCACCGCATGGGCACCGATCAGGCTGTTGTCTGCAAGGGACCGGATCTCGCGCAGCCCGATGTCGAGCGCCCCGTCCTGCCGCGCCCGCAGCACGCCGCGTTTCAGCCGGTCGAGGTTGTCGATGCGTTCGCGCATCGGCAGCTGGAACTGCTTGAAGCGGCCGCGCCCCTCCGACTTGGCGGCGTAGAGTGCCAGATCGGCGTTGCCGAGCAGCTGGTCGGGCGTGCCGCCGTCGCGCGGCAGCAGGGCGATGCCGATGCTGACACCGCAGCTCACGCTGCGGCCGTCGACATGGACCGGATCCGACAGCGCCCGCACCAGCGTCGCGGCGCAATCCTCGATGCCCAGATCGCTGCGCAGCGCCGGATCAAGGATGGCAAACTCGTCGCCGCCCAGACGGGCGATCGTTGCATCCGAGGACACGCAGGCCTGCAGCCGCCCGGCAAGCACCTTCAGCAATTCGTCGCCGGCCGCATGGCCGTAGGTGTCGTTGATCACCTTGAAGTTGTCGAGGTCGAGCAGCAGCAGCGTCGCCGGGTCACCGCTGTCCTGCCACTCCGAAAAGGCAGCATCGACGGCGCTTTTGAAGCCGATGCGGTTGGCAAGCCCGGTCAGCGGGTCATGCCGGGCGAGATACTCCATCTGGCGCCGGCTTTCCTCCTCGACGGTGACATCGCGGCAGATGCCGCGGTAGCCGAGGAAGCTGCCGTCGCGGCCGTAGCGCGCCCGGGCGGTGATGCTGATGCTGTGCATCTGACCGCGGTGCATGGTCTGATAGCGCCGGTCGCGCAGCGGCTGGGCCGGATCATGGTTGGCAAGGAGGGCGAGAAGCTCCGGGCTTGCCTCGTAGGTCAGCGGTTCGGCGTCTCCTTCGGACTGCGCCTTCCGCGCGGGGGTGTTGACCTCCGTGGGCAGGAACGTGATGCCATGCACCGGGTCATGTTCCCACACCCAGTCCGAGGCAATGTCGAGGAAGTCGCGCAGCCAGGTGGTGTGGTTGCGCGTGATGAGGACGCGCGACGCGATCAGGCCGAGATGCGAGAGCATGGCGCGCGTGCCGTCGTCCAGTCCGCCCGGTCGGGGCGCATGGTCCTGCACGCAGAGCGAGGCGATGATGTCGCCGTCCACGTCGCGCAGCGGGAAACCCGCATAGAAGCAAAGCCCCGCCGCGAGGCTCGGGTGATCGGCCAGATGGGGTTCGAGCCGCAGGTCGGGATACTCGACCGGCTTGCCCTGCCGCACCACATGGCTGCACAGCGTCTCGCTGGTGTTCAGGACCAGGGTGCCGCCGGCGCCGGCGTTGACGACGATCGTCTGCGCCCCCTCCAGGATGGCAACGAACCCGCGCGCACAGCCGGCGATGCCCCGGGCCAGTTCTGCCAGGGCCTTCAGGTCGATGTCGCCCTGATCCTCGAGGGCGGCAAGCAGGCTCTGGACGCGTCCGTTCTGGGACGTCTCGGCCGGCCGGCCGGCAGCGGTCCCGGCAGCAGGTGCCTGGGGGCTTTTGTCGTCCGTCGGGAAAGGGTGCCGCTTCACGTCGCCTGGGTCACAGTCTGGTTACAACGGCTCCAGTCTTGTCTGCTGCTCGTTAAAGTTACGTATATGACATCCGCTCAATGCCGCTGAACCGGAGAAAATCGGCACAAAACCCTACGGAAAATTACGAGGGTAACGGTCAGTAGCTCACCAGGTTTGCAATTTCTGCGCGCAGGACGTCGAGCCCCAGTCCCTTCTCGGAAGACGTCTCGATGATCATCGGATAGGCGGCCGGGCGCTTGCGCAGGATCTCGGCCGTGGCGTCCAGGAGACGCGACATCTGGCCGGTCTTGATCTTGTCTGCCTTCGTCAGGACAACCTGATAGACCACAGCCGCCTTGTCGAGCAACTGCATGGTCTCCAGGTCATTGGCCTTGATGCCATGCCGGCTGTCGATCAGCAGGAACACGCGGCGCAGGTTCGGGCGGCCGCGCAGGTAGGAAAACACCAGCGCCGTCCAGGCATCGACCATCGCCTTGGGGGCTTCCGCATAGCCATAGCCGGGCATGTCGACCAGTGTGAGGCCGGACTCCGGCGCCGTAAAGAAGTTCAGCATCTGGGTCCGGCCGGGCGTGTTCGAGGTCCGCGCCAGGTCGCGGCGCCCGGTCAGGGCGTTGATCAGGCTTGACTTGCCCACGTTGGAGCGGCCCGCGAGCGCGATCTCGAGACCCTCCGAGGCCGGCAGCTGCCGCATGTCGGCGATGCTGGTGACGAAATCCCAGGGCCTGGCAAACAGGAGACGGCCCGCTTCCAGCTGCGCGTCGGTGAATTCGGGTGTGTGCGTCATGTCTGTTCGGTTCCTAAGCACGTCTTGCCGGCCCGAGCCGTTCGGGCGGCGGTTGCGCGGGGCACGTCAGCGGTCGGTCATCCGGGCGAGAGTCTCCACGTCGCCGCCGCGCAGCAGCGGGATTGCCGCAGTAATACGGCCAATCGGCCAGTCCCACCATGCAATTTCCAGCAGTCTCTGCCGGACCTTTGGCGGAAAGCGGTAGCGGATCACCCGTCCCGGGTTTCCCGCCACGATGGCATAGGGCGGCACGTCGCGCCCCACGACGGCGCGCGCGCCGATGATCGCGCCGTGGCCGATCGTGACGCCCGGCAGGATCATGGCGTCCCGCCCGATCCAGACATCATGCCCGACCGTCGTGTCGCCCCGCAGCCCTTTTGCATGGTCGGCAAGGTCGAAGCCCTCGCTCCAGCCGTGTCCGAAGATCTCGAAGGGATAGGGCGACAGGCGCGACATGTCATGGTTCGCCCCGTTCATGATGAACTGGACGCGGCTGGCGATGGCGCAGAAGCGGCCGATCACCAGGCGGTCGCCCATGAAGTCGAAGTGATAGAGGACGCAGGTGTCCTCGAAGCGCTCCGGCTCCACCGGGTCATGGTAGTAGGTGTAATCGCCGACCTCGATGGTCGGGCGGGTGACGACCGCCTTGAGAAAGACGATCTCCTGCGTGCTGGCGAAGGGGAAGGGCGTCAGCGGGTCCGGTCCGTGCATGTCGTGTCTCCTGGGCTGCAATCAGGCCGGGATGCCTGGCGCTGCTCCGGCGCACGGCATGTCCGGCCACGGCGTCCTTCAGCTGATCACGACACGGTCCTCCGCAGGCAGGGTGGGTCAAACGACGTTTCCCCGCCGGCGGTCCGGCGGGGAAACGGGAGTGTCGCAGGCTGGCCGCGGGAGCCGGCCGGGAGGAGACCTGTCTCAGGCTCCTGTCTCGCCCTTCTTGCGCTTGAAGGTCGTCGACAGGTTGTCCCACAGCTCCACCTTCACGCCCTGCCGGCGCATGATCACGTACTGCTGGGCGATCGACAGGGAGTTGTTCCAGGCCCAGTAGATCACCAGACCGGCCGGGAACGAGGCCAGCATGAAGGTGAACAGCACGGGCATCCAGTTGAAGATGATCTGCTGCGCCGGGTCGGTCGGTGCCGGGTTCATCTTCATCTGCACGAACATGGTCACACCCATGATGAGCGGCCAGACGCCGAGCATCAGGAAGGTGGGCGGATCCCAGGGGATCAGGCCGAACAGGTTGAAGATCGTGGTCGGGTCCGGCGCGGACAGGTCATGGATCCAGCCGAAGAACGGCGCATGGCGCATTTCGATGGTGACGAACAGCACCTTGTAGAGCGCGAAGAACACCGGGATCTGGATCAGAACGGGAAGACAGCCGGCCAGCGGGTTGATCTTCTCTGTCTTGTACAGCTCCATCAGGGCCTGCTGCTGCTTGGCCTTGTCGTCCTTGTACTTCTCGCGGATATCCATCATCTGCGGCTGCACGAGCTTCATCTTGCTCATGGAGACGTAGGACTTGTTGGCCAGCGGGAAGAAGATGAGCTTGACGAGAACCGTCACCAGCAGGATCGCCACGCCGAAGTTGCCGACGAGGTGGAACAGCCAGTCGATGACGAAGAACATCGGCTTGGTCAGGAAGTAGAACCAGCCCCAGTCGATCAGCAGCTCGAAGCCTTCGATCTTCAGCGTGGCTTCATAGGAGTCGATCAGCTTCGTTTCCTTCGCGCCGGCGAAGAGATACGACGCTGCATCACCCGAGGCGCCCGGCTGCACCGTGACGACGGTGCCGAGGAAGTCGGCCTGGTAGATGTCGGTGGCGGCGTTGTAGCTGAAGCTCGGCTCGAAGGTGCTGCCGGCAACCGGCGCAAGCGTCGCGGCCCAGTACTTGTCCGTGATGCCCAGCCAGCCCTTGTCGGACTGGCCCGGCTTGATCTGCTTCTCTTCCTGCGCTTCGCTGTAGTCGACTTCCGTCAGGCCCTTCTCGCCGAGCACGCCGATCAGGCCTTCATGCAGGATGTAGAAGTTTTCCGTCTTCGGCGTGCCGCGGCGGGCAATCAGGCCGTAAGGGTAGAGCGAGACCGCTGCGGCGCTGGTGTTGGTGACGCCCTGCGTGACCGTGAACATGTAGTTCTCGTCGATCGCGAAGGTGCGGGTGAAGACCAGTCCGGCGCCGTTGTCCCAGGTCAGGGTGACCGGCGTCTGCGGGCTGAGCGCCGTGCCGCTGGCGGTCCAGACGGTGTCCGGCCCCGGCAGGGCAACCGTGGCGCCGGGCTCGGAAACCCAGCCGTAATCGGCGTAATAGGCGTTCTGGCTGCCCTTGGGCGAGAACAGCACGATGGTCGGGCTGCTGCGGTCGACCGTCTCGTGATAGTCCTTGAGACGGATGTCGTCGACGCGGCCACCGGACAGGCTGATCGAGCCGGACAGGCGCGGCGTGTCGATGGTGACGCGCGCGGAACTGGCGAGGGCGGCATCGCGGGTGAGCACGCCGGAGGCCGCACCGGCCGTCGAACCTGGGATGCTGGCGCTGCCGGCGGCGGCACCGGGAACGGGAGCCTGGGCGTCGGCGGCCTGCTGGGCCGCAGCCTGCTGCTGCTCCATTTCGATGCGCTGCTGTTCAAGCTGCGGGCCGACGACAAAATACTGCCAGCCCAGAACGATGATCAGCGACAGAACGATGGCGATGATCGTATTGCGGTTGTCAGCCATGAGCTGCCGTCACCCCTTGTTTTTGTCCGGACCCGGCCCTGCAGACCGCCCCTTGCCTGCGGTCGGGCGCCCGCCGTGCCGTGGCCGTGCGCCCTTTGGATCGAGGGCCGGTTTGAGCCCTGAGATAAGATCACGAACGAGATCGGAGAAGGGCTGCGACAGTGCGGCCCTGCGGCCGATGATCACATAGTCCGCGCCCTGGGGCACCACGTCGGTGCCGAGTTCGGCGACCGCGGCGCGCAGCCGGCGGCGGATCCTGTTCCGCTCGACCGCGTTGCCGGTCTTCTTCGTGACCGTGTAGCCGACGCGCGAGCCCGCATCCCCGTCACCGCGTGCGAGGCCCTGCAACGCAAAAGCGCGCCGGTCTGTCCGTCCACTGGTGGCGACGGCCAGAAACTCGGAGCGCTTCTTGAGAGTCTTCATGTGGCTGCGGCGGCGTTGTTGGTCCATGTCCCGAAAGGTCCGGTCACAAGCGCCGCTGCCGGGCGCCTCAGGCGCTCAGACGCTTGCGGCCCTTGGCCCGGCGACGGGCGAGAACCTGACGGCCGTTCTTGGTCGCCATGCGGAGACGGAAACCATGACGGCGCTTGCGAACGAGGCGGCTCGGTTGATACGTACGCTTCATTTTTGTTATCCGCGCCGTCGCGCGGCCCTTTTTGAATACGAAAGTCTCAGGCTGGAAGCACCGTCAGTCCGGACGTCCGGGCACAGACCCGAGCGTTCGGACATGATCATCCTGTCTGGACAAGATGGTGCAGGTCCGGGTCGAGCGCGCTTATACGGGGGCTCCGTGGCCAAGTCAACGCGTTCCGCGCGCTTTCCGGCGCAAACGGACCGGACGGGAGGGCCCGCGCCCCGCCCGATCCCTCGTCAGTCACGACATGGTGAGGCCGGGACTTGTCCCGTGTCAAATGTCGGTGACAGCAAGGTTTTCGCCAGAGATCGGCGCTATTGTCCGCTTCTGTTCATCGCCTTGCGCCAGCCGGACCAGCCATCCGGAGCGCGCGGGGAAACTCCTGTCGCGGCAAAGTCATGTGACCCCTGCCGCCGGTTCGGACCATCCGGCTCATGACTGATCACGCCGAAGCGCCCCGATTCCCGATCCGATCCGCCCTGCGCTGGAGCGCCTTGCTCGCGCTCGCCGGCGTGACGCTCGCCGGTTATCTCGGCGGCTGGCACGAGGACCTGTCGCTGTCCGGGCTCATCCGGCATCGCGGCGACCTCGCCACCCTCGTCGTCGAGCATCACGTTGCCGCGCTCGCCCTGTTCACCGGCCTCTATGCCACCGTCGTCGCCCTGTCCTTTCCGGGGGCTTCGCTGCTGACGGTGGCCGCCGGCGTGCTCTTCGGCTGGATCGAGGGCGGCCTCGCCGCGCTGCTTGGCGCGACGGCGGGGGCAACGGTCGTCTTCCTGGTGGCGCGCTCGTCGGTCGGGGCCGTGCTGGCGGTCCGGGCGGGTCCGTTCCTGCGCCGTCTGTCCGACGGCTTCCGCAGGGATGCGGTCAGTTACCTGCTGTTCCTGCGCCTGACGCCCGTCTTTCCCTTCTGGCTCGTCAACATTGCGCCGGCGCTGTTCCAGGTTCCGCTGCGCGTCTATGTGCTGACAACGGCAGTCGGCATCTTGCCGGGCACCTTTGCCTTCGCCATGGTCGGTTCCGGCTTCGACAGCGTCATTGCCGCCCAGGAGGCGCTGGATCCCGGCTGTGCCGGACGCGGCACCTGCCGGGTCAGCCTGATGGCGCTGCTGACGCCGGAACTGCTCGCGGCACTGGCCGTGCTGGGGGTCGTGGCGCTTCTTCCGGTCGTGGTCCGGCTGCTGCGGTCGCGCCGCAAGCCGGCGAAGCCGTCGGGCGGTGGCCCGGGGGCCTGAGCCATCCCGCCGCTGGCGCGCGGCCGCCGGGCCGGATCCTCAGCACAGGGCCGCTTCTGGTGACGGGGCCAGTTTCTGGTGACAGGGCCCGTTTCGCGTGACAGGGCATGGACAAGCACCGGGCCGGCGACGCAGACTGGAAGGCCGGACGCCCCTCGGGTGTCCCCCGGACCAGATCCGGGACCGGACCCCGGATCGTGCCGTCGGGCGCGTCGGTGCCGCAGCAGATCGGGGGCGTGCCGGACCGGACGAACCGGGAGCACGGGAGGCAGGCGGACGGGCCTGCAACCCGGGCCAGGTCCGGCGATGAGAACGGAAGCCATGGAGGGGCAATGTCGCGGCAACTGACGCCTGATATCTGTGTCATCGGAGCCGGCTCGGCCGGTCTGTCGGTCGCGGCCGGGGCTGCCGCCTTCGGCGTGCCGGTCGTGCTGGTCGAACGCGCGGCCATGGGCGGTGACTGCCTCAACACCGGCTGCATTCCCTCCAAGTCGCTGCTGGCGGCTGCGGGCATGGCGGCGAGCCGGCGGGCAGGGGCTGCGTTCGGCGTTGCGCCCGTCGACCCTGCAATCGATTTCGCAGCCGCAAAGGCGCATCTGCGCTCGGTCATCTCGGCCATCGCCCCGCATGATTCCGTGGAACGGTTTGAAGGTCTCGGCGTGACCGTGGTGCAGGGGGAGGCCCGCTTCACGGGCCGTGACACGCTGGCGGTGGGCGAGACGACGATCCGGGCGCGCCGGTTCGTCATTGCCACCGGCTCGCATCCCTTCCTTCCCCCGGTTCCCGGGCTCGAGACCGTGCCCTTCCTCACCAACGAGAGCATTTTCGGCCTCGAGGCCTGCCCGGAGCACCTGCTCATCCTGGGCGGCGGCCCGATCGGCCTGGAGATGGCCCAGGCGCACCGGCGTCTCGGGGCGCGCGTCACGGTCCTGGAGGCCGGCCGGGCCCTGAGCCGCGACGATGAGGAACACGTGCCGCTGGTGATCGAGGCGCTCAAGGCCGAGGGCGTCGAGTTCCTGGAACGCACCCATGTCGCCCGCGTCGAGCCCGGCGAGGCCGGCGTCGTGCTCACCGTCGAATGGCCGGAGCAGGGCGGCCGCTCCGACGGCGCCGGGCGGATGGGGCGGATCGAGGGGTCGCATCTGCTCGTCGCCACGGGCCGCGCTCCCAGCATTGCCGGTCTCGGGCTGGATCTGGCCGGGGTCGAGTTCAGCGCCCGCGGCATCAAGGTGGACGAGGGGCTGCGAACCTCCAATCGCAGGATCTACGCCATCGGCGATGTGGTCGGGGGGCTGCAGTTCACCCATGTCGCCAACTATCACGCCGGGCTCGTGCTGCGCTCGGCGCTGTTCCGCCTGCCGGCGAAGGAAAACCGCGAGATCGTGCCCTGGGTCACCTACACCACGCCGGAGATCGCCCAGGTCGGGCTGCTCGAGGCGGAGGCCCGCAAGCGCTACGGCACCCGGCTCCGGGCGGTCCGCGTCGACTATGCCGCCAATGACCGCGCCCAGGCCGAGCGTCGCACCACCGGCAAGGTCAAGCTGCTGGCCGGCCCCGGGGGGCGGCTGGTCGGCGCCTCCCTGGTGGGGGCCAATGCCGGCGAGATGGCCAACCTTCTGTCGCTGGCGGTGTCCCAGGGCCTGACGATGAAACAGCTTGCCGGGTTCATTGCCCCTTATCCCACCTATGGCGAGATCCTGCGTCGCGCGGCCCTTGCCTATTACGCGGAGGTGCCGAAACGCGGGCTGGTCAGGGCAGTGGTGCGAATCCTGCGTCTGTTCGGCTAGACTGCCAGGGCAACCGCAGCGCGCTGCAAGGGAGCAGAACCGATGAGACAGGACGCAGCCGACCGGTTTGCTCCCCTGTCGCCGGGACAGGGGACCGGCGAGGGGCCAGAGCCTGACCTGACGGCTGACCTGAAGTCCGGCCTGACAGACGGGCTGACAGACGGGCTGACGGCAGGACCAGACGGCGGACCGGAGCCCCGGGCGCGCTCGGACGCCGCCGACGGGCCACGGGCGGATCTTGTCCAGGCCCAGCGGCGCATCAGCGGCCTGTCCGGCAAGCTGCTGCTGCTCACCGTGCTCTTCGTCATGCTGTCGGAAGTGTTCATCTTTGTCCCGTCCATCGCCAATTACCGCAATACCTGGCTGAACGACCGCCTGACCACCGCCGGCGTGGCGGCCTCCGTTCTGACCGAGACCAACACGATTGCCCCGCGGCTCCAGGAGGAGTTGCTGCGCACCACGGGCGCCCTCGCCATTGCCCTGGTCGAAGGCCAGCGCCGCAGTCTCATCGCCATGAGTGCGCTGCCGCAGGATATCGACATGATCATCGACATGCGGGCCGTCTCGCCGATGAATGCCATTGCCTCGAGCTTCGCCGTGCTGCTGTCGCCGGGCGAGGGGCTGATGCGCGTCATCGGGGCCGGGCCGATGGCCGGCGGCGGGCGCGGCATCGAGCAGGTCGACATCGTGCTGCCCATCCGGTTGCTGCGCGAGGACATGCTGGCCTTCTCCGGCCGCATCCTCGCCCTGTCCCTGTTCATCTCGGGCCTGACCGCCACCCTCGTCTACATCACCCTCCGCGCGCTGTTCGTGCGGCCGCTGCAGCGGCTGACGCGCGCCATGCAGGCCTTTGCCGAGGCGCCGCAGGATGCGACCCTGCTCCTGCCGCCCAGCACCCGCGCGGACGAGATCGGCGATGCCGAGCGCCGCTTCGTCGACATGCAGCAGACCCTGGCCCGGACGCTGCACCAGAAGCAGAGACTGGCCGACCTCGGGCTTGCGGTGTCGAAGATCAACCACGACCTGCGCAACCTGCTTGCCTCGGCCCAGCTCTTCATCGAACGTCTGGAGAACGTGCCCGACCCCACCGTGCGGCGTCTGGCGCCCAAGATCCTGTCGACGCTGGACCGGGCGGCGGCCTACACCCAGGCGGTGCTGGCCTATGGCAAGGCGCAGGAAGCCACGCCCAGCCGCCGGCTGGTGCGGCTGGCGCGGGTCGTCACCGATGTCGGCGAGCTGCTGGCCCTCGCCGAACGGGCAGACATCGCCTTCGAGGTCGAGGTCGACGAGGCGCTGGAAATCGACGCCGATCCGGAACAGCTCTTCCGCGTGCTGCTGAACCTGCTGCGCAATGCCCTGCAGGCGCTGGAAGGCGAGACCGATGAGGCCGTCATCCGCCGCATTGCCGTGCGGGCGGTGCGGCGCGACGGGCTGGTGACGATCCGTGTCAGTGACACGGGGCCCGGCATCCCGCCTGCCATCCGCAACAATCTCTTCCGGGCCTTCCAGAGCGCGGCCCGCAGCGGCGGTACCGGGCTCGGGCTGGCGATTGCCGCCGAGCTGACCCGGGCCCATGGCGGCACCATCGCGCTGGAAGATCGCGGGGCAGGGGCCACCTTCCGGCTCGACTGGCCAGATCGACCCTCTGGTCGCGCGTCTGACCGGCTGACCTGACCGTCTCACCTGACCGGCGCACCTGCGTCGCGGCCGATCCCCGCTCGCGGACGGCGGACGTCCGGCTCGTTTGCCGGTCAAGGTTTTCCACCGTTGTGCACAAGCCGGAAGCGGCGGAATTCTGCGCTGTCAAAAAAAGTTTCAAATGCCCGCTTGCCAAGCGGCTCAGGTTTGAGTAGGTACGGCGTCGTTCGGAAGCGCCTCGCACCGAGGCGCCGACGACCTGTTCCCGACAGGATCCACGAAGCCTCGCTTCCAGGCCCTGACGGAAACACGAGGCCCCTGCCTCAGGGGTCCATATCGCCGCAAGGCACAGCGCGCCCGTAGCTCAGCTGGATAGAGCACCAGACTACGAATCTGGGGGTCAGGAGTTCGAATCTCTTCGGGCGCGCCATTTCTCTTCCGTCTAATCTCTCTCTTCTGTCGCGTCGCCTGGCTCTTCTGTCTCGCGGCCATGCCGTCATTGCGCTGTTGCGTGCCGTCCGGGCGCAGCAGCGCGGATTGCGCGCGCCCGCCCGCCACGCCCGGACGGCCACGGCGTCAGGTCCGTGGCCCGGACGGACGGCACGCGTGACCGGGGTCTCTCAGGCCGGGCTGTCGGTGTCGCGGCGGCTGTTCTCGCCGAGCGTCCGGTTGCGGCCGGAGGCCTTGGCGTTCAGCAGGGCAATGTCGGCACGGGTGCGCAGGGTGTTGACCGGGCCGCCGGCCGGGCTCAGGGCAAGGCCGATGGAAATGGTGACGGTGCCGAGGATGCGCCCGCGATGGGTGAGCGGCGTGGTCGCCACGCGGTTGCGGATCTGCTCGGCGAGCTGCCAGGCCACCGCGCCGGTCGTGTCCTCCATCAGCACCGTGAACTCCTCGCCGCCGAACCGGTAGGCGCGACCGGCAGTGCCCACCAGCTCGACGATGACGCCAGCCACCGTCTGCATCACGACGTCGCCGGCGTCGTGACCGAACTCGTCATTGAAACGCTTGAAGTGGTCGATGTCGATCATCAGGCAGGCCAGCGCCCGGGCGTCCGCCTCCCCGTTCCCGCCCGCAGGACCGCTGTCCTCGCCGGCAGGGCTCTCCGTCTGGCCCGGAGCTTCGGCGGCGGCCCGCAGGACCGGATGGGGGGCCGGATGGGGGGCCGGATGGGGGGCTTGCGGATGGTCCTGTGCCAGGGCGTGCAGCGCCTCGTCCAGCGAGCGGCGGTTCAGGAGACCGGTCAGCGAATCCTGCACAGCCAGCCGCATCAGCCTTTCCCGCAGCTGCAGGTTGGCAATGGCGAGGCCGAGATTTTCCGCGATGATTTCCAGATAGAGCCGGGCGTCCTGCACCTCGGAGGCATCGTCGCTGCGGCCCTCGAGATAGAGCAGGCCGATGGTGTCGCCCTGGGCGGTCAGCGGCATGCACAGGCTCGGCAGGTCGTCCTGCTGCACGTGGCCGCAGGGCACGTCGTTCTCGCTGTCCTGCGCCGCATGCGGACGGCCCCGGCGCAAGCCCCAGCAGTCGCGGGTCTGGAACCGGTCGACCACGCCGCGCGGACCAAGCCAGGAGCCCAGCGGCGCCAGCGACATGCGGCTGTTGCTGACCACATAGAGCGCGCCGGGCAGATGCGGGAACAGCTGCGGCAGGAACCGGCTGACCACCTCGGCCAGCTCGTCCAGCTTCTCGCAGGCCTGCAGCCGGTGCATCATCTGCAGGATCAGGTCCTTGGTCTGCAGGTCGCGGCGTCGCTCCGCATCCAGTCTTGCCCGCTCAAGGCCGTTGTCGCGGAACACCTGGATGGCGCTGGTCATCTCGCCGATCTCGTCGCGTCGGCCGTCGAGCGGCACCTCGACGGCGAAATCCTGTCGTGCCAGCCGGTTGACGATGCCCGTCATGCGCCGCAGCGGCTGCGACACGCGCCGGATCAGGATGAAGTACAGCACGCCCAGGAACACCGCAGCGGTCATCCCGAGCGACAGGCGTGCCACGTGGCCATACATGTCGCTGCGGGCATGGCGCGCGGCCAGCTCTGCTGCGGTCCGGGTCTCGGTGGTCTGGCGGAAGGCACGGACCGAATCGATCAGGTCCAGGTGCGCGGCGTAATGCGCATCGCCGAACAGGATCTCCCGCGCCTCTTCCGTCCGCCCGGCCTGATGCGCCGCAACGGCCTTCACTTCCAGCGCGTCAAGCGCCTCGGCGTCCCGGCGCACCCGTTCCAGGAGCTCCAGTTCCTGCGGGGTGACCCCGAGCGCCGGGGCCGTGTCGATCGCCTGTGCGAGGGCCCGTTCCTGCGCCTCGGCCACGTGAAAGGCCGCCAGATGCTCCGGCGTCCCGCGCATGACGAAAAGCCGCGCCTCGTCCGTTCTCAGCTCCGCGCCGAGGGCCAGGTCTTCCGCCAGCCTGTCGAGCTGCAGCAGGTGCTCCACCGCGACCCGCTCGTCCTCGGCACTTCTGGACGACAGGATGAACGCCACGCCGGACGTGATGGTCATGACCAATGTCAGGCCATAGGCCCAGTTGGTGATCGTCGAGATACGCATTGCCCCTCCCAAGGTCGTCCCCTCGAGATAGACGCCTTCTTGCCGGTGCCGACAAGCCAGACGAATGCATACCAGACGTGTAACCCGGTTGTAGCTCGCCGGCCCCGCGTGCCGGGCCCCCCTTAAAGCCGCCGCCGCGCCAGTTCCCCGGCGTAGGCGAGCGCAATATCAAGGAATTCGCGGATGATCGGCGTCCTGCGACGGTCCTGCCGGGTGACGACATACTCGGTCAGGTGCGTCGTGCGGTCGTCGATGTCGAGCGGGACGTTGGCGAGCCGCGGGTCCGGAACGCAATCGCTCGTCACCATCAGGGTGACCCCCAGTCCGCGGGCGATTGCCTCGCGGATTGCCTCGCGCGAGGAAATCTCGAGGATGGCCCGCGGAGCGAGACCCCGCGCCTGCAGCTCCGCCTCGATGGCGGCGCGCGTCATGCTCCGCTTCTCGCGCAGGATCATGGTTTCCGCCGCCAGACGGGCCAGGCTCACCGCCCCTTCAGCGGCAATCGGATGCTGCGCGGGCACCACGGCCATCAGCGGCTCGGTGTTGAGCGGCTGCAGGTAGAAATCTCCCCCTGCGGGAGGTGTCACGAGAATGGCCACGTCCATGTTCGCCGCCTCGAGCTGTTCAAGCACGGCGCCTCCCGGCTGGATGCGGATGGAGACGTCAATGTTCGGGTAGCGTTCCTTGTAACGCTGTAACAGTTCGACCGCATGCATCGGCGCGTCAGACCCGATCCGCAGCCGTCCGCTGTTAACACTGTTGTTTTGATTCAATAAATTTTCGATCTCGTCCCAGCTGGTCATGAGCTGGCTAGTCATCTTGTAGAGCCGCTCGCCAATCGGCGTCAGACGCAGCAGGCGCCCCTCGCGCTCGAACAACGCGACGCCGAACCGATCCTCCAAAGCCTTGATGTGCTGCGACAAGGTCGGCTGCGTGACAGCCAGACGACGGGCGGCACGGCCGACACCACCTTCGGATGCGATGGCGTGAAATGCACGTAATTGCTGAAATTTCATAGGCCATGCCTATCATCAATAATCGTAATTTCAAATGGAATTTCGCAATGGTTGACGGTTTGTAAACGGCAATGCCGCCGACCGGACCCCTCTTCCGGTTGTCTCGCCCCCCAGAACGGCGGCTTGTCCTTGCAATCGGAGCCTGCCATGACCCCTCCCGTCTTCAAGCGTCTGTCCGACACAAGCCTGCCGTCGCCGAAGGGCGAGCACCTTCTGAAGGTGGAGCGCCTCGCCGCCAACCAGGCCCTCGAGGTGAAGATTGACGGCCTGGCCACCCCGGCCCGCAACTTCTCGCTCGTCTACGATCTGCTTGCCCCGAAGGCCGGCATGCAGGGCAATTTTGCCTCCCTCCTGCAGCTCGGCGCGGCCGGGGCCTCCGACGGTGACCTTTTTCTCAAGAACACCAGCGGTGGCATCCAGGTCGGGATCGACAACAAGTATTCCGGCACCCTGACGGCCGACACCTGGCATCGCCTCGTCGTCACGCTCGCCGACAACGGCGACGGCACCTCGACGCTGAGCCGCTATGCCAACGGCACGCTGCTTGGCAGCCAGAAGGTCCCGGGCGATCGCTTCAGCCTCGACAATGCCCAGGGACTGCGCCTCTTCAACGACGAGGACGGCGAGACCTGGGGACTGGATCTCGCCGCCTTCGCCGTTGTGGCCCGCACCCTGACGTCGTCCGAGATCACCGCGCTCGGCGGCGCCGCCTCCACAGCCGTTCTGACCGACAAGGAAGCTGCGCCCCATGCCGAGTTTTCCTTTGCGGGCGGTTCGCTTGCGGCGACCCGCGGTGCCGGCACGCTGAAGCTGATCGGTGAGGGCACGCCGGCGAAGGTGGTGCCGATGGCCACCGCCGGCCAGGTGCGCCTGCCGGACCAGGACCTGACCATCATGTCGGTCGGCGCGACCAAGGGGCTGGAAAACGGCCTCGTCATCCGCACCGACGCCAAGGTCCCGGTGAAGAACTTCACCCTCTCCTTCGATCTTCTGGTCGAGAAGACCGACGGCATGAACAAGTTCGGCTCGCTGTTCCAGGTCGACATGAAGGGGGATGGCGAGACGTTCCTGCGCAGCGATGGCGCCACCTTCTCGATCGGCCACGGCGGCAAGTATTCCGGAACGCTCGAGTTCGGGGCCTGGCATCGTGTCACCGTGACCGTCACGGAAGGCGATGCGGGCAAGTCGGTCCTGACCTACTTCGCCAATGGCAAGAAGCTCGGCACCGCCACGGTCGACACCGCCCGCGCGACGATTGACCCGAAGCTCGGCCTGACCCTGTTCAATGACGACGACGGCGAGACCTGGCCGCTGCATGTCAGCTCGGTCACCTTCGCCGAAGTGGCGGCACCTGCCGACTATGTCGAGAGCCTTGGCGGCGTGAGCCTCAACGGCCCGGCCGACATGAGCGGACAGGGCTTCAACTTCGTCCAGTTCGGCTTCGACAAGGGTGATCTCTCGGCCACCGCCGGCAAGGGCTCGCTCAAGCCCTATGGCACGCCGGACGACACCAACCCGGGTGGCGGCGGCGGCACGACGCCGGTTGACCTGAAGATCATCGCACCGCTCGCCGACAGCCTGATCAAGGTGGGGAGCGCCGACAAGGCGATCGACCTGACCAAGGTGTTCGCCGGCAAGGACCTGACCTACAAGGTCACCACCTCCGACGGCGCTGTCGTGGATGCCAAGATCGATGCCAAGGGCGTGATGACGCTCGACTTCGGCAAGCTCGGCGTCTCCGACCTCTCGATCACGGCAACCGACTCCACCGGCAAGTCGGTGACCGACAACGTCCGCTATCTGGTGACGGGCGACAAGGCCTACACGATTGCCGTGTTCCCGGACACGCAGGACTACACCGACGACCCGATGGGCGCGCAGGTGTTCAAGAGCATGACCAAGTGGATTGCCGACAACGCCGGCAACCAGAACATCCAGTTCCTGGCTGGCGTGGGTGACATCACGCAGTGGGACGCCGAAGGGCAGTACGCGATCGTCAAGCAGGCGCTGGCCAACATCGACGGCAAGGTGCCGTTCCTGCTGCCGCCCGGCAACCATGACGGTGGCGGTCACTCGCGCGAGTACATCAACTACAACAAGTTCTTCGACCTGACGAAGATCAAGGCCGAGAGCAAGACCTTCGGCGGCGTCTATGACCGCGAGCCGAACAGCTACCAGAACAACTACCACACCTTCACCGCGCCCGACGGGCAGAAGTGGCTGGTGATGGGTCTGGAGTTCGGCCCGCGGGACGACGTGTTGCGCTGGGCGGATGACGTGCTGAAGTCGCATCCGGATCACCGCGCGATCCTGACCACCCATGCCTACACCAACTGGGACGGCATTCACGATCCGCTCGGCAAGCCGCTCAACGACGAGGGCGCTGGCCATGACTATGCCGTGCGCACCGATCCGGGCGATGCCAATGACGGCGAGACGATGTGGCGCGATGTCGTCACCAAGAACCCGAACGTGGTCTTCACCTTCTCCGGCCACATCTTCGGCGACGGCGCCGAGACGACGATCCGCTACAACGACTTCGGCGGCACCGTCTACAACATGCTGATGAACTATCAGGACGGCGTCTCGAAGGAGATCACCGGTGCCGGCAACGAAGCCAAGGGCGGCAACGGCGGCAATGGCGCCATCCGCCTGATCACAATCGATCCGGAAAACGACACGTTCTACACCGGCACCTATTTCACCGAGCTGGACACCTACCTGACCGGCGGCCGCGGTGGCATGACGCTGGACCGCAATGGGCTCAAGGGGCCGTATGTCGGGCACCAGGAGGTCTACCGGGACGCTGGCGTGTCGGGTGACATGCTGGTCGCTGGCCGGGCCGATGCCGGCGCTGACCAGACGGTCGACGCGGGCGGCAAGGACAAGGTCGCCGTGACGCTCGACGGCTCGGCCTCCAAGGCGCCGGCCGCTGGCAGCCTCGCCTACGAATGGCGTGATGCGGACGGCAAGCTTGTCGGAACGGGCGCGCAGACGCCGGTCGAGCTGGCCTCGGGCCGTCATCAGTTCACGCTGACGACGCGGGATGGCAACGGCAAGACCCATGACGACACCGTGCAGGTCTTCGTCAAGGGCAAGGACACGCTGCTCATCGACACGTTCAACGACGGCAACCTGAACGGCTGGAGCAAGCTGGACGCGCTCGGCAATTCGCTGCCGCAGCTGGTGGCGGGCAAGCCCGCCGACTTCAACCTGCCGGATCTTGCCGGTGGCACGGCGACCATCGCCAAGGTGCCCTCGCTGCCGAAGAGCACGGGACTTCTGGTGGTTCCGCAGGGAACTCCGGCGGACGGCGGGGCCAAGTTCGATGCCTTCACGCTGATCTATGACGTCTTCCTGGCGAAGGGCGGCGGTGCCTTCACCAGCCTGTTCCAGGGCGACACGTCCAACAGCTCGGACGGCGACATCTTCATCAAGGAAACCGGCGGCGACGCTTATGGCATCGGCATCGGCGGCAACTATCCGGGCGGCATCAGCCTGGGCGCATGGCACCGTCTGACCTTCACCATCGAGGGCGACAAGATGGTCAAGTACTCCGACGGTGTCATGGTCGGCGAACAGTCGATCGGCAATGACCGCTATGCCTTTGATCCGAAGAAGGGCTTCCTGCTGTTCGCGGACGAGGACGGAGAGACCAACGACATCTTCATCTCGTCCTTCACCTTCACGGAGAAGGTTTTGACCAAGGATGCGGTGGCCGCGCTGGGCGGACCCGACGCCAAGGGGCCGGTTCTGGCGGCAGGCGATCCGAATGCCTTCCAGATCGACTTCGGCGGTTCGGGCAACAGCCTGTCCTTCGGCAATGCCAGCGTCGCCATCACCAGGCTGCAGGACACCGGCTGGCTGGTGAAGGGCTCGGTCTACAACAACCCGAACAATCCCTATTCGGACGGTTCGCTGTTCGACCAGACCAACTCGCCGGACGCCAAGATGCTGATCTGGGGCGCCAGCGAGGCCAAGGCCTGGACGGATTACAGCTTCGAGGTGTCGATCAACTCCTATGATGACGACGCTGTCGGCGTGCTGTTCCGCGTCAAGGATGCTTCCAATCACTACATGCTGACGCTCGACACGCAGAAGAACGAGCGTGTGCTGGTGAAGGTCCAGGACGGTGTCACCACCGAACTGGCCCGCGAGGCCAACGGCTATCGCTTCTATGACGAGATGCGCGTCAAGGTGGCGGTTGTCGGCGACGAGATCCGCGCCAGCATCGATGGCGAAGTGCTGTTCGGCGGCCCGGTGAAGGACACCAAGCCGCTCGTCTCCGGCACGATTGGCGTCATCTCCAGGGACCAGACCATCACCGAGTTTGACGACGTGGTTGTCACCAGGGCCGTGCTGACCGCAGACGCTGGCGAGGCCATCCGCGTGGTCGATTTCGACGGCGACGGCAAGGTCTCGGTTGCGCTCGACGGCGCAAACTCCTTCGGCCCGTCCGGCATCGCAAGCTACGACTGGTCGGCCGGAACGGCCAGCGCCAGCGGCAAGTCCGCAACGCTGGATCTGGCAGCGGGCAAGCACGACGTCAGGCTCACGGTGAAGGAAGCCGGTGGCAAGAGCAGCAGTGATCTGGTCAAGGTCGAGGTCGTGTCCAAGGACCGCGTCCTCATCCATGACACCTTCTCTGACGGCAACATGGACGGCTGGACCGTCAAGGACACCGGCGATCTCGGAGGTGCCTCCGACTGGAAGGTTGACGGCGGCCGGCTGGTCCAGGCTGGCGGTATCACCAGCAAGGAACTGACCTGGAAGGGCGCCTCGGCGACCGACGTGTGGGAGCGCGGCTGGAGCCCGCTGGGTGACGGCATCTATGCCCTGCACCAGGGCACGGCAGCGCTGTGGCAGGACGGCTATTCCTGGACCGACTACTCGGTCGCAGCCAAGCTGGTCGCGCCGGCCAAGGGTGGCATGGGCTTCATGCTGCGCTACCAGGACGCCAACAACTATTACAAGCTGGAAGTGGACGCCAAGAACGGCCTCACCACGCTGGTGAAAATGGTCAACGGTCGCGAGAGCTTCATCGACCGCGCCCGCAACACCTACACGCCGGGCGAGACCGTCGACCTGCGCGTCGATGTTCAGGGAACGAAGTTCTCTGTCTGGCTCAACGGCCTGAACCTGTTCCCGGATGTCGCCGAGGACCGGTCCATCGCGTCGGGCACCGTCGGCCTCTACACCTGGGGCAACCCGGGCGTGGCCTTTGACGATGTCACCGTGCTGTCGCTGAAGGCATCCACCGGATCGAACCAGGCACCTGATCTTCTCCTGTCTGCGAAGGCGCTGACGCTTGCGGAGGGGACTGTGGCGGCGGACCGGGTGCTGGCGGATGTGAGCGTGAAGGATGACGGGATCGGGACGAATGTGATCTCGGTGTCGGACAGCCGCTTCGCGGTGGAGAATGGCAAGCTGGTGCTGAAGGCCGCGTCCGTGCTGGACTTCGAGGCCGGGTCGACGATTGCGGTGAAGGTGTCGGTGGACGATGCCTCGATCGGGACGGGGCCTGAGGACATCGAGACCTTCACGCTGACGCTGACCGATGTGGCGGAAGGCGGCAATGGCGGCGGCGGCAATGGCGGCGGCGGCAACGGGGGTGGCAACGGCGGTGGCAGCACCGACCCGGTGACGCCGAACCAGCCGGTGCCGGGTGGCTCGGACAGCAACGACACGCTGACCTACACCACGACGCTGCCGCAGCAGATCGACGGCAAGGGCGGGTTTGACACCGTGCGTCTGCCGCTGGCCTTCGATGCGGTGAAGATCGTTGCGGCCGATGGCGGCTTCCGTCTGGAGCCGGTGAAGGTCGGGCAGTTCAGCCCGATCTTCGTCGCCAACATCGAGGCGGTCGAATTCCTCGGCGGCGTGACGGTGCCGAATGATCCGGGGGCGATCCGCCGGGTGGCGCTGGACAGCTCGAAGGAAGCGGCAGCCGTGCACCGGCTCTATGATGCGGCCTTCAACCGCGATCCGGACACGGCCGGCCTGACGCACTGGGCCAAGATGCTGAAGGGCGGCGAGAGCCTGTCGAGCGTGGCGGAGATGTTCGCCGGCTCGCCGGAGTTCACCCGCGGCCAGAGCCTCACTGACGACACGTTCGTGGCCCGGGTCTACGAGAATGCCTTCGGCCGCAAGCCGGATGCGGCCGGGCTTGCCCACTGGGTGAAGCAGCTGCAGGGCGGGGCGAGCCGGGGCGAGATCCTCGTCGCGATCTCGGAAAGCCAGGAGCATGTGAACAGCCAGGCGTCGGCCGTGAAGAACGGGGTCTGGACCCTGAGCGAAGGCGTCGAGCATCGCGGCACGGCCGGGGCGGACACGATCAGGGTGGCGAGCCTGCCGGCGCGGGTCGATGGCGGGGCCGGCACCGACAAGGTGGTGTTCACGGCAAACTTCGCGGATGTGAAGATCCTGTCGGCGGACAAGGGCTTCGAGGTGATCGGCACCAGGGGCGGCCAGTCGGCGTCGCTCAGCAACGTGGAGCATCTGGTCTTCGGCGACGGCACGGAGCTGAAGCTCGACACCAGCGCCACGTCGGCCAAGCTGGTGCGCCTGTTCGATGCGGCCTTCGACCGGCCGGGCGACATCGTGGGCTTGAGCGGCTGGGCCAAGGCGCTGAGCGAGGGCAAGGCAAGCCTTGGCTCGATCGCGGATGCCTTCGTCAAGTCGGCGGAGTTCGCCTCGCGCTTCGGCGCCAACCTCTCCGACGCGGCCTTTGTGCAGGCGGTCTACGAGAACGCCTTCGGCCGCTCGGCCGATCCGGCAGGTCTGGCCGGCTGGGTCATGGCGATGGGCGAGGGCAAGTCGCGCGGCGACGTGCTAACGGCGATTGCCGAGAGCGCGGAACACGTCCAGCTCACCGGCAACGTCACCGACGACGGCGTCTGGCTGATGGTCGCCTAAACGCGGCCTGAGCCGGCCTGACCGCGGCCTGAGCGCGATCAACACCCTCAACGGGCCGTCCCTTCCGGCCCAGGCGCAAGGCCCCCCGGAGCAATCCGGGGGGCTGAGTTTGCTGAGAAACCTCGACCTCACCGAAGTCATTCCGGCCAAGCGCAGCGCCGAGCCGGGACCGGAGAGTCGAGGCCTCGATACTTCACCCAGCCAGCCCCTGAGAGACCTTGGCTCTCCGGTCCCGGATCTCCGCTTCGCTCTCGTCCGGTATGACGAAAGCGGGTTTGTCGGCAGTCTGAGCCTCCCGGAGCAATCCGGGGGGCTTTCGGGTGTCGGGCTCGCGTTCGCTCGCACAGACGCGCTGGAGTCCGGATCTGCGGTTCGCTTCGCTCACCTTGTCCGGAATGACGAGGCTGTTGAGGCGTGCCGGGGCGAGGCCGAATGCTTCATGTGCAGAATTTCAGGTAAATAGAGTGTTTCGATATGTTTTCTGTTTTATGAATTAGAAGATCCATAACCTTTACATCTTTTAACGCCGCTATAATGACTTGATTACCAAGTGAATAAACCGCGAATATAGCATCGTCGATTAGTGTTGCCTTGAAAGAGCTTGAGGCGGCACATGCGTATCGACAGCTATGCCCTGACGGGTCAATGGTATCTGGATGGCGGAGGTCAGATCCCGGGGGCGGGGCGCGCGCACCTGAACCTCGGGTCCGTCTGGACGGCCACCGGCGGCACCGGCGTCTCGCTTGCCATCGTTGATGACGGAGTGGATCGCTCCCACGCCGGGCTTCTGACGGCCACCCGCGACCTGTTTGCCCGCGCAGAAGCCCTGAGCGGCGTCGATGGCGATCCGGTCGCCTTTGCCAATGGCCACGGGACGGCGGTGGCCGGGATCATCGCCGGTGCCGTCCTTGCCGGCAGTCCGGTCGGGATCGCTCCGGGCGTCCAGCTCGCCTCGCTGCGGATCTTCGGCGAGGGCGGGCTGTCGATCCGCCAGGCCATGGACCACCTGTCCGACTATGACATTGCCAACAACAGCTGGAGCTACTCGGTCGGCTTCTTCCAGGCCACGCCGGCGGGGCATGCCTCCTACTGGTCGGCGATCCGCACGCAGGTGGCCGAGGCCCTCACCGAGGGCCGCGACGGGCTCGGAACGGTGATCGTCAAGTCGGCCGGCAACGGCCGCCTCGAGGGGCGCACCAGCACCGACGACCTCATTGCCAACATGGACGGCGTCATCTCGGTTGCCGCCACCGATCACACCGGCATGGTCGCCTACTACTCGACCCCCGGAAGCAACATCCTCGTCAGCGCGCCCTCGTCCGGCGCCGGCCGCAGCATCACCACGCTCGATGTCACCGGGCTTGCCGGCTATGCCAGCGGCAACAGCTACGACGGCTTCGGCGGCACATCGGCGGCGGCGCCCATGGTGTCGGGCATCGTCGCCCTGATGCTGGCGGCCAATCCGCGTCTCTCGCACCAGGATGTCGCCGACATCCTCGCCCTGTCGGCGCGCCCGACCGGATCGCAGACCGGCGCCGCTCCCGTCGGCTACGAGAGCGCCACACGGCAGGCCAATGCGGCCGACATCTGGAACGGCGGTGGCCTGCAGGTCTCCAACGATTACGGCTTCGGGCTTGTCGATGCGCATCAGGCCTTGCGCCTCGCGGAGACCTGGGGCATCGGCCGGGTGCCGACAGAGCGTGTCGAGGTCACGGCCGCCGTGACCGGCTGGACTGCCGAGGCCGGTGGCACGGTGCTGCGCGGCAGCGTGACGCTTGCCGACGCGGTGGACCTGTCGACGGCGGTGCTGGGCCTGTCGCTCTCAGCCGGTGCCGAGGCACTGCGCGCCGTCTATCTCGTGTCGGCCGAAGGGTCGCGCAGCCTGGTTCATTCGGGTGCCTCCGGCCTGTCGGCCACGGGCGGCAGCCTTGCCTGGGAATTCCTGACGCAGATGCCGCGCGGCGAGGGGGCTGCGGGGACCTGGACCGTCGAGCTGCAGTTCGCAACCCCGGTCGCTCTGGCCGGGATCGGCCTTTCCGCCAGCCTGGAACTGGACGGCCGCAGGGCCACGCCGGACACCGTCCACTACTACACCGCCGATCACGGGCGCTTCGGCACCGGCGTGCTGGCAGATGCCAGCGGCCGCACCACGATCAACGCCGCCGCGATCGCCAGCGACAGCCGGATCGACCTGACCGGCGCGACCGACACCTGGCTCGGCGGACGGTCGCTGGCCATCAGCCGCGACACCCTCGTGACGACCGTCATCACCGGCGACGGCGACGACCGGATCGTCGCCCATGACCGGGGCGTGGCCGTGTGGTCGGGGCGCGGCAATGACACGGTGACGGGCGGTGCGGGCAATGATGTCTTCGTCGACGGTGCCGGCAACGATGTCTACCAGGGCGGGCTCGGGCTCGACCTGCTGCTTCTCGACCGCCCCCATGACGCGGCGCTGGTCCGGGTGGAGGCCGGCCCGGCCGGCTCGCTGCACCTCGTGCATGCGGGCGAGACGGATCGTCTCGACGGCATCGAGCGCATCGGCTTCACGGACGGCACGACGCTGGCCTTCGACAATGACGGCACCGCTGGCCAGCTCTATCGCCTCTACCAGACCGCCTTCAACCGCGCTCCCGACGCCGACGGCTACCGCAGCTGGCTGGCCGCCGCCGACGCGGGCGCAAGCCTCGCCGCGATCGCCGATGCCTTCACCCGCTCGGCCGAGTTCAACGCGATCTACAACAGCCTGCCGTCGACCCGCGACAAGGTGGCCGCCTTCTACAGCAACAGCCTCGGGCGGAGCCCCGATCCCAGCGGCCTCGAAGCCTGGAGCGTCATGGTCGCCTCGGCGCGCACGGCCGATGCGGCGCTGCTGCTCGGCTTCTCCGAGTCGGTGGAGAAGCGCCTGCTGACGCAGACGCTGTTCGAGGACGGGTTCCTGTTCTGAGCCGCACTAAAGCCCGCGCGCGATCTCCGTGATCACGTCGAAGGCCATCATCACGTCCTCGCGGGTGCAGTCGAACTGCCCGGCCTGGAACCGGATGACGAACCGGCCGTCCACCATCGTCTGCGTCAGGTAGATGCGGCCATCGTCGTTGATCGCGCTGATCAGCCGCTGGTTCAGGGCATCGAGATCGGCACCCGCCCCGTCCGGCCGGTAGCGGAAGGAAAACAGCGACAGCATCGGCTCGGTGACGATCTCGAAGTCGGGCTCGCCGCGCAGTCTTTCGGCCAGCTCCTGCGCCCAGGCGACATGGTTGCGGATCATCTGGCGCAGGCCATCAAGTCCGTGCGCACGGATCAGGAACCAGAGTTTCAGCGCCCGGAAGCGGCGGCCGAGCGGCACGGACCATTCCGAATAGTTGATGATGCCGTCCTTGCCATGGGTCTTCAGGTAATCCGGCCGGATCGCCAGGGTGCGCACGAGGCTCTCGGGATCGCGGATATACTGCACCGAGCAGTCGAACTGGGCGCCGAGCCACTTGTGCGGATTGAGCACCAGGCTGTCGGCCCACTCGATGCCACGCCAGTGGTCGCGGAACTCGGGGCAGATCATGGCAGCGCCCGCCCAGGCGGCGTCCACATGCAGGAACAGGCTGTTGTCGCGGGCAATCGGCCCCAGCTCGGTCAGGTCATCGGTGCCGCCGACGCCGGTTCCGCCGACGCAGGCGATGAGCCCGGCCGGCAGGTAGCCGGCTGCCCGGTCCGCCGCGATGGCGGCCTTGAGCGCGTCCGGGTCCATGGCGCGGGCGGGGCCCTTCACCGGGATGCGCACCAGATTGTCTCCGCCGATGCCGGCGATCCAGATCGCCCGGTCAATCGAGGTGTGCACCTCGCCGGAGGCATAGACGCGCAGGCGCGGGGACCCCGACAGGCCGTCCGCATTGCCGCGCCAGGCAAGTGCCCGCTCGCGCAGGGTGAGAACGGCGGCCAGGGTTGCGGAGGAGGCGGAATCCTGGATGACGCCGTGATAGCCCTCGGGCAGCCCGAGCCCCTGGCGCAGCCAGTCAAGCACACGGGTTTCCAGTTCGGTCGCTGCCGGTGACGTCTGCCACAGCATGCACTGCGCGGCCATGGCGGTGACGAGATACTCGGCGATCACCGACACCGGCGCGGCGTTGGCCGGGAAATAGGCGAAGAAGCGCGGATGCTGCCAATGGGTCATGCCGGGCAGGATGTCGCGCTCGAAATCGGCGAAGATGGTCTCCATCGCCTCGGCGCTGTCCGGCGGCGAGGCGGGGACCTTCGCCGCGATCTCGCCCGGCTGGGTCTGGGCGCGAACGGGCCGCTGGCGCAGACCCTCGCGGTAGTCGGCGCCCCAGTCCGCGGCGCGGTGCGACCAGGCGCGGAACTCGTCTTCAGTCATCACTCGTATGTCCTCCCGACTGCGGCGACCGGTCTCCCCCGGATCACCACCTCCTTGCGCTATCCCGAAAGGCGGGGCTGGACAAGCCACCCTTGCGCGCGGGGCGGGGAGGGCAGGGCCAGGGGCGCGCTTCGGCGACGCCGGCCGGCGCGCACATGCCCCTTGCATCCGGACGCGCGATCCCGTGCAATGCGCGCCGCGGAGGCTTCGCACGGGGGATGAGGCATCATGAAGGTTCTGGGGACGATCAGCGGCACGTCGGCCGACGGCATCGATCTGGCCCTGATCGAGACCGACGGCGAGCGGCTGTCGGGGACCGGAGCAGCCGGCATCCGCCCCTACCGCGCCACCACCCGCGCGGCCATTCTCGGGGCGATTGCCGCGGGTCCGTCGGATCGCGGCACCTGGCCGGCACTGGCCGACGCGATCACCCGCGACCATGCCACCGCGATTGCGGAATTTCTCGCCGGGACGGGCGAGACCCCCGATCTCGTCGTGTTTCATGGCCAGACCGTCTGGCATGATCCGGCGGCGGGCGAGACCGTGCAGCTGGGCGATCCCCAGGGTCTGGCCGACACGCTCGGCCTGCCGGTGATCGGTGACCTGCGCCAGGCGGATGTGGCGGCCGGCGGGCAGGGGGCGCCGCTCGTGCCGGTCTATCACCAGGCGCTGGCCGCCGGGCTCGGCCAGCCGCTGTGCTTCCTCAACATCGGCGGCGTCTCCAATCTCACCTACATCGACGGCGACACCGTGGTCGCCTTCGACGTCGGTCCGGGCAACGCGCTGCTCGACGACTTCATCCGCCGCGCCGGCGTCGACGACTTCGACCGGGACGGTCGCTGGTCACGGGGCGGGCATGTCGATGTGGCCCGCCTGGTCGTGGCCCTGAGCCATCCCTATTTCACCCGGGCCGCTCCCAAGTCGCTTGACCGCAACGCCTTTTCGCTGAAATGGGTCGAGGGCATGAGCCTTCTCGACGGGGCGGCGACGCTGGCCGCCATCACCGCCGAGGCCGTGGCCCGGGCCGTGGCGCTCCTGCCCCGCGAACCGCGCCGCTGGATCGTCTGTGGCGGCGGACGGCGCAATCCGACGATCATGGCCGAGCTGGCGCAGCGCCTCGCCGGTGTCGTCGAGACCTCCGACGACCACGGTCTCGACGGCGATGCCCTGGAGGCCCAGGCCATGGCCTTTCTGGGCGCCCGCTTCATGGCGGGCCTGCCCACCAGCTTTCCCACGACCACCGGTGCCCGGGAGCCGGTCATCGGCGGGCGGCTCTACCGGCCGCGCTGACCGCATTCCCACGCCCCGGTCTTTGCGCTACACAGGACGACATGAACGGAGCAGAGATCTACAAGCGCCTGGTCGAGGCCATCGAGGACCGTACGCTGAAGCCGGGCGACCGGCTCCGCGAGGCGGAGCTTGCCGAAACCTTCGGCGTCAGCCGCACCCCCATCCGCGAGGGCCTCAAGCGGCTCGAGGCGCAGGGGCTTGCCGTGCACGAGCCGAACCGGGGGATGGTGATCCCGACCCTCGACCATGGCCAGATCTCCGAGGTCTACTACATGCGCGAGGTGCTGGAAGGCACGGCCGCCCGGCTGGCCGCCCAGCATGCCTCCAACGCCGAGATCGAGATCCTTCAGGATCTGGTCGAGGCCGACCGGCAGCGCATCGCCGACGAGGCCTCGCTGGTGCGCTCCAACCGCGAGTTTCACCGCCGGCTCTATCTGGCCTCGCACAACCGCTATCTCGTGAGCCTCATCGACCATCTGCGCCTGTCGATGATCCTGATGGCCGGCACCACGCTCGACACGCCCGAGCGGCGCGAGACGGCGGTCGAGGAACATGCCGCCATCGTCCGCGCCATTGCCGGGCGCGACCCGGAGGCCGCAGAGACGCTGGCGCGCCGTCACATCGAGCGGGCAGAGAAGACGCGCCTCAAGAAGACCTGAGGCGCCGCCCGTCCTGCAACCGTCCGTCCTGCCACCGCTCGTCGGGTCCGGCGCGACCGGCGGCCTCAGAAGGCCGCCGCGACGTCTCCCATCTCCACGTAGACGCTCTTCACCTGGCTGTAGTGGCCGATGGCCGTGTGCCCGTTCTCGCGCCCGATGCCGGAGGACTTCATGCCGCCGAAGGGCATTTCGATCGGCGTCAGGTTGTAGGCGTTGATCCAGCAGGTGCCGGCGGCAAGCTGTGCGATCACCCGGTGGGCGCGCTGGATGTCGCGGGTGAACACACCGGCGGCCAGACCGAATTCGGTCGCGTTGGCCCGCGCGATGACCTCGTCCTCGCTGTCGAAGTCGAGCACGGACATGACCGGGCCGAAGATCTCTTCCCGGGCGATGCGCATGTCGTCCGTCACATCGGCAAAGACGGTCGGCTGCACGAACCAGCCCTGCGGGAAAGCCGCCACGTGTGCTGCCCCGCCGCCGCAGACAAGCCGCGCGCCTTCCGTCTTGCCGATCTCGATATAGCCCAGCACCTTGTCGAGCTGCGGCTTCGAGACGAGCGGGCCGATGTTGGTCGCCTCGTCCAGCGGATCGCCCAGCACGGCGTTTGCGGTGCGTTCAGCCAGCCGCGTCAGGAAGGCCTCCTTCAGGCTGCGATGCACGAAGACGCGGGTGCCGTTGGAGCAGATCTGGCCCGAGGAATAGAAATTGGCATTGATCGCCGCCGAGACGGCATTGTCGAGATGGGCGTCCTCGAACAGGATCAGCGGCGACTTGCCGCCGAGTTCCAGCGTCAGGTGCTTCAGGTTGCTGCCGGCCAGGCCCGCGACCTTGCGCCCCGTCGGCACCGAGCCGGTGACGGAGACCTTGGCCACCGCCGGATGCGAGACGAGCTTGGCGCCCACGTCGCCCGCCCCCTGCACCACGTTGAAGACACCGGCCGGAACGCCGGCCTCCAGGAGCGCCTCGGCCAGCTTCAGCGCGCTCAGCGGTGTCACTTCCGAAGGCTTGAAGATCATGGCGTTGCCGCAGGCCAGCGCAGGAGCTGCCTTCCAGCAGGCGATCTGGATCGGATAGTTCCACGCGCCGATGCCGACACAGATGCCGAGCGGCTCGCGGCGGGTGTAGGCGAAGGAGCCGCCAAGGTCGATGTGCTCGCTGGTCAGCGTCGCGGCAAGATTGCCGAAGTATTCAAGGCAGTCGGCGCCGGAGGCCGCATCGGCGATCAGCGTTTCCTGCAGCGGCTTGCCGGTGTCCAGCGTTTCTAGCTCGGACAGGGCGCGGTTGTTGGCGCGCAGGATCTCCGCCGCCCGGCGCAGGATGCGGCCCCGCTCGGCTGCCGGGGTGGCGGCCCAGATCTTCTGGCCTTCCCGTGCGGTGGAGATGGCGGCCTCGATGGTCAGGTCATCCGCGGCATGCAGGCGGGCGATGACGTCGCCGGTGGCGGGATAGAGGCTGTCGAAGGCCGCGCCGTTCGGGCTTTCGACATATCCGCCGCCAATGAAATGGGAGGCTCGGGGCTGGGCGCGCATGAGGTCGTCCTTGCAAGTCGGTCAGAAGGGAAACAGGACCGCCCACCGCCTTGGCAGACGCCTCCTGCTGTTCGTTGGGTCGCAGAATGGCTCAGCGCTGGCGCGTTTGCCACTGCGGATGGATCCAGGGCTCCAGATTGGACGCCGGCAGCGGCGCCTTGCCGAGAATGTGGTCCGAGGCCTTCTCGCCCACCATGATCGACGGGGCATTGAGGTTGCCGTTGGTCACCTGCGGGAAGATCGAGCTGTCGGCCACGCGCAGGCCCTCGACGCCGATCACCCGGCATTCCGGGTCCACCACCGCCATCGGATCGCTCGCCGCCCCCATGCGGCAGGACCCGCAGGGGTGATAGGCGCTCTCCACATGCTCCCGGATGAAGTCGTCCAGCTCCGCATCGCTCTGCACGCCGGCACCCGGCTGGATCTCGCGGCCGCGATAGGGCGCGAAGGCCTCCTGGCCAAAGATCTCGCGCGTGAGCCGGATGCAGGTGCGGAAGTCGGCCCAGTCGTCCGGGTGCGACATGTAGTTGAAGAGGATCGAGGGCTTGGCCAGCGGATCGCCCGAGGTCAGGCGGATGCGGCCGCGCGACTTGGAGCGCATCGGCCCGACATGGGCCTGGAACCCGTGCCCCTCGGCCGCCGCCTTGCCGTCGTAGCGCACGGCGAAAGGCAGGAAGTGATACTGGATGTCGGGATACTCGACACCGGCCTTCGAGCGGATGAAGGCGCAGGCCTCGAACTGGTTCGAGGCACCGAGCCCCTTGCGCGTGAACAGCCACTGCGCTCCGATGACCGCCTTGGAGACAAGGTTCCAGTACTTGTAGAGCGTGATCGGCTGGGTGCAGGCCTGCTGGATGTAGAGTTCCAGATGGTCCTGCAGGTTGGCGCCGACGCCCGGCCGGTCCGCGACCACGTCGAGGCCCATCTCGCGCAGATGCGCGGCCGGCCCGATGCCGGAGAGCATCAGGATCTTGGGCGTGTTGATCGACGAGGCGGAAATGATCACCTCGCGCGCCGCCCGAACGGTGACCGGCTGGCCGGAGCCGCGCTGGTACTCGACGCCGGTCGCCCGCCCGTTCTCGATGACCACCCGGCGGACGAAGGCCCCGGTGATGATCTCCACATTGCCGCGCTTCAGCGCCGGCTTCAGATAGGCATTGGCGGCGGACCAGCGCTGACCGTTCTTCACGGTCATCTCCATGTCGCCGAAGCCCTCCTGCTTCTGGCCGTTGTAGTCGCCCGTCGTCTCGTAGCCTGCCTGCTTGCCGGCCTTGATGAAGGCATCGAACAGCGGGTTCCACTTGGTGCCGCGCTGCACATGCAGCGGACCGGAGCGGCCGCGGAAGCCGTCGTCGCCGGTCGGGGTCTCTTCCTGGCGCTGGAAATAGGGCAGCACGTGCCGGTAGCCCCAGCCGCTGGCGCCCATCTCTTCCCAGGTGTCGAAGTCGCGCGCGTGGCCGCGCACATAGACCATGCCGTTGATCGAGGAGGAGCCACCGATGACCTTGCCGCGCGGCGTCGCCAGGATGCGGCCGCCCAGATGCGGCTCGGGCTCGCTCTCGAAGCCCCAGTCGTAGCGGCTCATGTTCATCGGATAGGACAGCGCCGCCGGCATCTGGATGAAGGGACCGGCGTCCGTCCCGCCGAACTCCAGCACCAGGACGCGGTTCTTCGGATCCTCCGACAGGCGGTAGGCCAGCGCGCAGCCGGCCGATCCGGCCCCGACGATGATGAAGTCAAACGTGTCGCTCATGCGGAGAGCCCCGGCTGCGATTGGGTCTGTGACTGGATCGGGTACGGCGCGGCACCGGACGCGCGGGCCCTGTGCAGCAGGATCTGCGCCTCGACGTAATCCTCGACGAGGCGGATGGCGGCGTCCGCATCCGGGGGCGCCTCCTTCAGCGCGCGGCGGATCCACACCCCGTCGATCATCGACGCCGTGCCCTCCGCCACGATCTGCGCGTCCGCCAACGGCAGGAAACTGCGCAGGCTGTGCGTCAGGTTGGAGACAAGACGGGCGGAATAGATGCGCAGCAGGCGCTGGCTCGCCGGATTGGTGCGGGCCTGCGAATAGAACGCCAGCCAGGCGGCAATCACCGCCTCGCGGAACTGGCCGGTCTCGAAATTGCCGGCGATGATCGCCGACAGGCGCGCACGCGGCGTCTGCGCTTCGGCCAGACGGGCGCGAATGCCCTCGCCCAGTTCGTGCAGCAGATGGCGCATGGTGGCGGCAAGGAGCTGATCCTTGGACCCGAAGTAATGATGCGCGAGCCCGCCCGACACGCCGGCCTTGCGCGCGATCTGCGCGATGGTCACGTCGCAATAGCCCTGTTCGTGAATCGCATCCACCGTTGCCTCGATCAGGCTGCGCCTGCGCTCGGCCTCCATCCCGATCCTTGGCATGATGATCTCCCTCCTGCTTCCAATTGAATATTTTTAATTGAACGATCAATCAATCAAAACTTGCCAAAGCCAACGGTCAATGGTTCATTAAGTCTCACCAGAGGGGCAAACCTGCCGCAAAGACGGCTAAATCAATCGGTTGCCCATTGTTTGAGATGTCCGTCCGGGGTTCATTGGGACTGAACACCGGCGAACGACCCCGTGTACCGGGGCGTCATACAAGAGCGGGAGACAACCGGATGAAGCGCGTTTTCACTTCCATCACCGGCGCGGCCCTCGGCCTGGCCCTCAGCGGCGCGATCAGCCTGACCACCACGGCGGCCGTTCAGGCTGCCGAGCCCGAGAGCTGCAAGACCGTCCGCTTCTCGGACGTGGGCTGGACCGACATCACCGCCACCACCGCCGTTGCCACCACCATCCTGCTGGCGCTGGGCTACGAGACCGATGTGAAGGTCCTCTCCGTTCCCGTCACCTATGCCTCGATGAAGAACAAGGACATCGACGTCTTCCTCGGCAACTGGATGCCGACGATGGAGGCCGACATCGCCCCCTACCGTGCCGACGGCAGCGTCGACACCGTGCGCGAGAACCTCGAAGGGGCGAAGTACACGCTGGCGGTGCCGAAATACACCTACGAGAAGGGCCTGAAGTCCTTCGCCGACATCGCCCGCTTCAAGGAAGAGCTGGGCGGCAAGATCTACGGCATCGAACCGGGCAATGACGGCAACCGCCTGATCCTCGGCATGATCGACGGCAACCAGTTCGACCTCAAGGGCTTCCAGATCGTGGAATCCTCCGAGCAGGGCATGCTCGCCCAGGTGGCTCGGGCCACCAAGCGCAAGGAAGACGTGGTCTTCCTCGGCTGGGAGCCGCATCCGATGAACTCCAACTTCGAGATCGCCTATCTGGAAGGCGGCGATGAGGTGTTCGGTCCCAACCTCGGCGGTGCCACCATCTACACCAACACCCGCGCCGGCTATGTCAGTGAATGCCCGAATGTCGGCCAGTTCCTGAAGAACCTGAAGTTCACCCTCGCCCTTGAGAACGAGATCATGGGCAAGATCCTCGACGGCGGGCAGGATCCGAAGATCGCCGCCCAGAGCTGGCTCAGCGCCAATCCCTCCGTGCTCGACGGCTGGCTGGCCGGCGTGAAGGCCCGTGACGGCAGCGACGGGCTCGCCGCCGTCAAGCTGGCGCTCGGCCTCTGAGTCCGGCGGTCCGGTCGCATCCGGGGCCAAAGGCCCTCGCCGCGACCGGACCCCGCCTGATCCTGTACATCTCGGCGCGGAGAGGGGCCCGTGGATTTCCTGACGCAATACAAGCTGCCGCTTGGGCAGTGGGCCAAGGCGCTGGTCGACTGGCTGACCAACAATGCCGCCTGGTTCTTTGACGGCATCGCCGTCGGTCTCGAGGCCCTGATCGGGGGCATCCTGTTCCTGCTGCAGGCCCCCGACCCGCTGGTCGTGGTGGGCTTCGCCACGGCGCTGGCCTTTCTCGTCCGCCGCAACATCGGCTTCCCGCTGTTCGTGCTGGGCTCGCTGCTGGTGATCATCAACCTCGGCTTCTGGGAAGAGACGACCAACACGCTCGCCCTGGTCCTCGGCGCGACGACCGTCTGCATGGCGGTGGGCGTGCCGATCGGGGTGCTGGCCGCGCACCGGCCGAATTTCTACACCGCCCTGCAGCCGGTGCTGGACCTGATGCAGACGATCCCGACCTTCGTCTACCTGATCCCGGCGCTGATCCTCTTCGGCCTCGGCATGGTGCCGGGTCTCATTGCCACCGTCATCTTCGCCCTGCCGGCCCCGATCCGCCTCACCCAGCTCGGCGTCTCCTCGACACCGACGCAGCTGCTCGAGGCCGGTCACGCCTTTGGGGCCACCCGCTGGCAGCTCCTGTGGAAGATCGAGCTGCCCTATGCCCTGCCGCAGATCATGGCCGGGCTGACGCAGACGATCATGCTGTCGCTGTCAATGGTGGTGATTGCTGCCCTCGTCGGGGCCGACGGTCTCGGCGTGCCGACCTTGCGCGCGCTCAACACCGTCAACATCGCCATGGGCTTCGAGGTCGGCGTGGCCATCGTGCTGATCGCCATCGTGCTCGACCGGTTCTTCCGCCTCAACCGCGTCACCGGAGGCCGCCAATGAGCGATCCGATCGTTTCCTTCCGGCAGGTCGACATCGTCTTCGGCGCCCGGCCGCAGCAGGCGCTGCCGCTGATCGATGCCGGCAAGACCCGGCGCGAGATCCAGGACCAGACCGGCCAGACCCTGGGCGTGGCCGGCGCCACCTTCGACATCCAGCCCGGCGAGGTCATCGTGCTGATGGGCCTGTCCGGCTCCGGCAAGTCGACGCTGCTGCGTGCGGTCAACGGGCTCAATCCGGTCATCCGGGGCGAGACGCTGGTGCGCGATGACGACGGCAGCATGGTCAATCCCGCCCGCTGCGGCGCGGACCGCCTCCGCCGCCTGCGCCGCAGCCGGATTGCCATGGTGTTCCAGCAGTTTGCCCTGCTGCCCTGGCGCAGCGTGGCCGAGAATGTCGGCTTCGGACTGGAGCTGGCCGGCGTCGGTCCGGCCGAGCGCAGCAAGCGCGTCGCCGCGCAGCTCGAGCTGGTGGGCCTCGCCGGCTGGGGCAACAAGCAGGTGCACGAACTCTCCGGCGGCATGCAGCAGCGCGTCGGTCTTGCCCGGGCCTTTGCCACCGAGGCGCCGATCCTCCTGATGGACGAGCCCTTCTCCGCGCTCGATCCGCTGATCCGCGACAAGCTGCAGGACGAGCTGATCCAGTTGCAGAAGACGCTGCACCGGACCATCATCTTCGTCAGCCACGATCTCGACGAGGCGGCCAAGATCGGCAGCCGCATCGCCATCATGGAAGGCGGGCGGGTGATCCAGCTCGGCACGCCGCAGGAAATCGTCCGCCATCCGGCGACGCCCTATGTGGCGGAATTCGTTGCCCACATGAACCCGCTCAACGTGCTCAGGGCCCAGGACATCATGATCCCGCTGGCGCAGGGACGCCCCGGGGCGGACGCGAGCGGGCCGAACTGCGGTCCGGTCACGCCGCTGCGCGAGGTGATCGCGCTGAAGCGGGCCGCAAGCGGACCCGTGATGGTGGTCGACAACGGCCGGACCGTCGGACAGATCGGCGAGGCGGAGCTGCTGGCCTGCATGGGCTGACGTCGCGCCGCAGCGGGCCATCACACGCGAAATGCAGGAGGCAAGTTCGTTGCCTCTTGCTATAAGCCGGCCATGACCCGAGTTGACGTCCTGATCCTGGGGGCCGGCGCCGCCGGCCTGATGTGCGCCATCGAGGCCGGCAAGCGCGGCCGGTCTGTGCTTGTCATCGACCACGCCAGGCGCGCCGCCGACAAGATCCGCATTTCCGGCGGCGGCCGCTGCAACTTCACCAACATCCACGCCAGCCCGGCGAATTTCCTGTCGGAGAACCCGCGCTTCTGCGTCTCGGCGCTCAAGCGCTACACGCCGGCGGACTTTCTCAAGCTGGTCGACAGCCACCGCATTCCCTGGCACGAGAAGACACTCGGCCAGCTTTTCTGCGACGACAGTGCGCAGGACATCATCACGATGCTGCTGACCGAGATGGACAAGGCCGGCGGCACGCTGTGGCTGGAGACGGGCTTCACCGACATCAGCAAGCCGGATGATCGTTTTGTGGTCGAGACCGCGCGCGGCCGCGTCGAGGCGACGTCGCTGGTGGTGGCCACCGGCGGGCCGTCCATCCCGAAGATGGGCGCCACCGGCATCGGCTACGAGATCGCCCGGCGTTTCGGGCTCAAGGTCGTGCCGCCCCGTCCTGCGCTCGTGCCCCTGACCTTCTCCGACGCCAACAAGGCCCTGTGCCAGAAGCTCGCCGGCGTGTCGGTGGACGCGGTCGTGCGGTTCGGCAAGACGGCCTTCCGCGAGGGTCTCCTCTTCACGCATCGGGGCCTGTCGGGTCCCTCGATCCTGCAGATCTCCTCCTACTGGCGCGAGGGCCAGCCGATCAGCGTCGATCTTGCCCCCGGCACCGATGTCTTCGCCGCGCTCAAGGAGGCCAGGCAGGCGCAGGGGCGACAGGACATCCGCACCGCCGTCGGCCACATCCTGCCGCGCCGGCTGGCGGAGGAACTCGCCACCGAATACGGCCTCGGCGGGCGCCTTGCCGATCTCTCCGACAAGGTGCTGCGCCAGACAGCCGACCGGCTCAATGCCTGGTCGCTGCTTCCCGCCGGCACCGAAGGCTACCGCACGGCCGAAGTCACCCTCGGCGGGGTGGACACCGACGAGCTGTCGTCCAGGACCATGGCGGCCACCCGGGTGCCCGGCCTCTTTTTCATCGGCGAGGTCGTCGATGTCACCGGGCATCTCGGCGGCTTCAACTTCCAGTGGGCCTGGGCCTCCGGCCATGCGGCGGGGCAGAGCGTCTGAACCGTCAGCCCGGCGCCGCCGGCCCTCCGGCGCCTGTGCCGAGCAACGCCCCTCATTGGCGCGTTCGCGCGGCTTCAGGTCAGCCGGCATAGTTTTTTGCATCGCAACAAAATGGCTGACAAACCGGCGGCCTGCGCTATAGTTCCTCCGGGGTATGAGGGCGATGTTCCATGCAGCGGATCACCATTCATGATGTCGCGCGCGAGGCCGGTGTCAGCCTTGCGACGGTTGACCGGGTCCTGAACGGGCGCCCGGGGGTCAAGGCCGCCACGATTGCCAGGGTGGAGGCTGCCGTCGCGCGTCTCGGCTACACGCCGGACGTGTTCGCGGCGAACCTCGCCAAGCGACGGCTCTATCGCCTGACCTTCCTGATCCCGGGCGGCCCCAATGCCTTCATGACCGACCTGCGACAGGAGGCGGAGCGGATTGCCCAGCGTGTTGCTGGCGAGCGTGTCGCCCTGACGGTCCAGGACATCGATGCCTTTGACAGCCATTCGGTCGCCGGCACGCTGGCGCTGATCGACAAGGCCAGCTGCGACGGCGTCGCCGTTGTCGCGCCCGCCTCGGCCGAGGTGCGGGCGGCGATCGACCGGCTGACGCTGCGCGGCGTTCCGGTCGTCACGCTCGTGTCCGATCATCCTGCCTCCGCGCGGGCCCATTTCGTCGGGATCGACAACATGGCCGCCGGCCGGGTTGCCGGACGCCTGCTGGGGCGCTTCCTGGCCGGAAACCGCCCGGGCCACCGGGCCCGCATCGGCTTCATCGCCGGCTCGCTCGGCCTGCGCGACCACGCCGAGCGGCACGGGGGCTGTATCGAGGTCTTCGAGGAGCTGTACCCGGACTTCGAGCCGATCCGCGTGCGGGAAGGGCGCGACGACAACGACCGCACCTATGACCTGACCCGGCGCCTGCTTGCCGATCATCCGGACATCAGCGGGCTCTACAACATGGGCGCCGGCAACCGCGGCGTGATCGCGGCGCTGGAGGAAAGCGGCCTGGCCGGACGCGTGACCTTCATCGCGCATGAACTGACGCCCTACACCCGCGCGGCGCTGGAGCGCGGCACCATTGCGGCGCTGATCGCGCAGGACCCCGGGCACGAGATCCGCAGCGCCGTGCGCGTGCTGAAGGCACTGATCGACGGCCAGCCGATCGTGGCCGCGCAGGAGCGGATCGGGATCGACATCTTCCTGCCGGAGAACCTGCCGCCGCAGGAGGGCGCCACGCTGGAGCGCAAGGCAGCCGAGGCCCGGCCGGAGCTGCGGCGGGCCAGCTGAGCCCGGGTCCGACCTGCGGCAAAATTCGCCGCAGCGCGGGCTTCCCCCCATTGACGCAGGGGCCACCAGCGGACATATCTAAACTTATGCGCCTTACTCAACAAACCAACTACGCCGTTCGCACGCTGATGTACTGCGCCGCGAACCCTGACCGGCCCAGCAAGGTGGCGGACATTGCCACCAGCTTCGGCATGTCCGAGACGCATCTGTTCAAGATCATGAAGGTCCTGGTCGATGCCAATCTCATCAAGACCATCCGGGGGCGGAACGGCGGGATCATGCTGGCCCGTCCGGCCGAGCAGATCTCGATCGGCGAAGTGGTGCGTGCGGCAGAGGATTCCTTCTATCTCGCCGAATGCTTCAATTCCGGCCGCAAGGATTGCCCGATCCTGACCACCTGCGGCTTCAACGGCGTGCTGCACGAGGCGCTGGAAGCCTTCATGGACGTGCTGGATCAGAAGACCATCCACGACATCTCCGAGAACCGCACCGACCTGCGCCAGCTGCTGCAGATCGATGCGGTCATGGCGGCCGCCAGCTGACCCTGCGCAGCACCGCGCAAGGCCTGACGCCGGTCTCCGACCGGCGTTTTTTATTGGCCGGACCAGATCAAGTCGCTGGGCCCGTAAGCCTGAGGCCTTGACCGCGGCGAGAAGAGGGAAGGGGGGGCGGGACGCCGCGACCCCGGCTCCGGGGCGGCCTGGCGACGGCAGGTCGCCGGGGGGGCGTGAGGCCGGCTTACACCCGTCAGCGGGATCGGCCTGAAAAATACCGGGCTGGCTTGCCGTTTGAGGGAGAGGAGAAAACAGCTGGCTTGCCTGGCATTTTGACTGATGCTCAGTCTTGCCTGGGGCGACGGGCCGGAGGACGCGATTTCCGGGGCGCCGCCGTTCAGGCCTTGTCTTGGTACTTTATTCTGAGTATTAGAGTCAAGTTATTTGTTGCGAACCACTCGCAACTTTGGAACGCCTCTAAACTCCTGAAGCACCGGGGAACTCCCATGGCAGAAGCCAATCCGCGTCAACAGAAGCTCATGCTGCCAACCCTGCGCAAGGTCGCCCAGCCGCGCGAGGACAAGAGCCTCGTCGACAGCGCCGCGCTGTTTGCCGGCAACCGCGAGATCCGGATCCGTCACAATGACGAGACCTATCGCCTGACGATCACCAAGCTGGGCAAGCTGATCCTGACCAAGTAGGCCGTCCGCGGGCGGGACGGCGGAGCCGGTTGCTGGTTGCTGGCGAACGGTCTAGGAGCAGGAGCTGGTGCCTCGCACCCGCCCGCTTCTCCGGATGGATCCTGCCATGACCTCGCTGCCCGTTCCCGTCGTGACCATCGGCCTTCTGCTGGCCTCGAACATCTTCATGACCTTCGCCTGGTACGGCCACCTGAAGTTCAAGGGGACGGCCCTGTGGCTGGTGATCCTGGTCAGCTGGGGCATTGCCTTTTTCGAGTATTGCCTGCAGGTGCCGGCCAACCGCATCGGCCATGGCTATTTCAGCGCGGCCGAGCTCAAGACGATCCAGGAGGTGCTGACCCTCACCGTCTTCGCGGTGTTTTCGGTGTTTTATCTGGGCGAGCCGTTCCGGCTCAATCACCTGATCGGCTTTGCCCTCATCGCGGCAGGGGCCTGGTTCATCTTCCAGAAGTGGTAAGCCGCCCGGCGGGCGCCTGCCAGGCCGCAGAAAGTCCCTGTGCAGGCCCGCACATAAAGGAAAACCGGCGGCTCCAGGGGAGCCACCGGTCCGGTCATCCCGTCCCTCTCGGGGGGGATTACTTCATGTCGGCCATCTTCTCGAAGCCGGCAGCGCCGACCTTGAACAGGGCGTAGACGCCCGGCACGTCGCCGTTGGCGTCGAACGTGTAGTCGCCTGCCGCGCCCTTGTAGGTGATGGGCTTGCCGGCTGCGATCAGTTCCTTGGCCTTGGCCCACTCGCCCGGCTTCACCGGCTCGCCGTCGGTCGTTGCGGTGATCTCGCGCAGCGCCTTGGCAACCTTGGTCTTGTCGCCGCCGGCCTTCTCGATCGCCATGGCCATCAGGAACGTGGCGTCATAGGAGGTGGTCACGAAGACCGCATCCGGATCGCCGCCGATGTCCTTGAAGTTCTTCGCGAAGATTTCCAGCGAGTCGGACTTCTCGCCGACCGGCGCGGAGGTGAAAAAGGTGTTCAGGTTGCTGGCGCCGAGCTCCTTGATCGGAGCGTCGGACTTCATGCCGTCCGCGCCGACGAAGTTCTTGAAGAAGCCGTTTTCCAGCGACTCGCGCAGCATGGTCAGGCCGCTGCCATCACCATAGTCGAAGATGACGAGCGTGTCGGAACCGCCCTTGGCCAGCTCGGCCAGGTTGGTGCGGTAGGAGGCCTTCTCGCCTTCATGCGCCGCAAACGCGGTGATCTTGCCGCCGATGCTCTCGTACTCGGCCTTGAACGCGTTGGCGAGGCCGGTGCCGTAGTCGTTGTTGAGATAGGCAACGGCGACGCTGTCCATGCCCTTGCCCTTCAGGGCGCGGGCCAGGGCGCGGCCCTGGTAGTCGTCGGACGGAACCGTGCGGAACACGGTGTCATTGTCCTTGAGCTTGGTGATTTCCGGCGAGGTGCCCGACGGCGTGATCAGCGCGATGCCGGCCGGGATCGTGACCGAGTTGGCTGCGGCGATCACGGCACCCGAGCAGTGCGGGCCGACGAGACCGACAACGCCGTCGATGTTCACGGCCTTGGTGGCGGCGTCCGTGCCGTTCTGCGGGTTGCAGGCGTCGTCGCCGGTGACCTGCACCAGCTTCTCGCCCTTGCCGATGCCGCCCTGGGCGTTCACTTCCGTGATCGCCATTTCGGCCGAGAGAAGCATGGCCGGTGCCATCGCGGCGATCGGGCCGGTGATGCCGCCCAGCAGGCCGATCTTGACGTCGGCCTGTGCCGAGGTTCCGGCGAGGGTGGTCGCGGCGAGGAGAGAACCGGCGAGGGCCAGTACCTTCTTATTCATTCCAAACCTCCACTTGTGTTCCGGGAGCTTGCTGCCCCTCCGTGAGAGATCCCGCGTGGAGATCTCCCGAGCGATGTCGGCCCCCTTGTTGCCGGGGACCTTTTCCTGGTGCGGCCCGGGCCAGCCCCGACCGCACCAAAGACCTGTCAGCGGCTCTGGCGCGGCGTGGCCTGATCGCCGGAGCGCGTCGGCTGGCGGGTGCCGCCCAGCGGCTCCGGCAGGATGCCCTCCGGCCGGTAGCGCAGCACAAGCTGCAGCATCAGCCCGATGAGAAACACACGAATGTATTTCGCCTGAACCGCATATTCATGCGGGAGCCGGTCGGTTGCAATCTCGGAAACGGACCAGATGATCCAGACCACCGCAGCGCCGAGGATGGCGCCGCGGTTGTTGCCGGAGCCGCCGAGGATCAGCATGATCCAGACGAGGAAGGTGGCGACCATCGGGTCGATGGCTTCCGGCGTGATCGAGCGGTTGAAATGCGCAAACAGCGCCCCGCCCAGTCCCATCAGCGCCGCACCGAAGATGAAGGCCTGCAGGCGGCGGAAGGCGATGTCCTTGCCCATGGCCGTGGCTGCGGTCTCGTTGTCGCGCACGGCGCGCATCATGCGGCCCCAGGGGGCGTTGTACTGGCGCTCGACCGCGAAATAGACGACCGCCAGCACTACCAGCACGATGGCGAGATAGGCCATCTGCGACTGCACATAGGGCAGGTCGCCGAAGGGCCGCGGGATGTTGTTGATGCCCTTCGACCCGTTGGTCAGCGCGTCTTCCGACTTGATCACCAGACGGATGATCTCTGCGATGCCGATCGAGGCAATGGCCAGATAGTCCGAGCGGAAGCGCAGGCAGACCTTGCCGATCGGCCAGGCGATCAGCGCTGCCGCCACCATGGCGCCGAGCCAGCCCACCACGGTCGGCAGCTCGAAGCCGCCGATGCGCCCGGCAGCCTCGGGGCTCGTCAGGATCGCCGAGGTATAGGCGCCGACCGCGAAGAAGCCGGCGATGCCCGCGTTGAAGAGGCCGGAATAGCCCCACTGGATGTTCAGCCCGAGGGCCAGGATGGCATAGATGCCGATGAAGACGCCCATGAAGAGGGCGTAGTTGGCAAGACCGAGTGCCAGTTCCATGTTCCGCCTCCCCTCAGAGCACCTTGCCGCGCAGCAGGCCGGTCGGGCGGACCAGCAGCATCACGAGCAGGATCGCAAAGGCCATTGCCGCCTTGTATTCGCTGGGCAGGACCAGCACGGACAGTTCCTCGACGATGCCGACAATCAGTCCGCCCAGAACGGCGCCCTCGACCCGCCCGACACCGCCCAGGATCGCGGCGGCAAACATCGGCAGCAGCATCGACCAGCCCATCATCGGCTTCAGCTCGGTGTTGAGGCCGAGGAAGATGCCGGCTGCGGCGCACAGGCCGCCGGAGATGATCCAGGTCAGCATCACGACCTTGCGGTTGTCGATGCCGGACAAAAGCGCCAGGTTCGGGTTGTCGGACATGGCGCGCATGGCCTTGCCCCACTTGGACCGGCTCAGGAACAGCTGCAGGGCGACGACGAGCACGATCATGGCAAGGACCGTGTAGATCTCGCGGTCACGCAGGCGCAGGCCGAAATAGTCTTCCGGGCGCACCAGGCCGCGGCTGTAGGTCTCCGTGTCGACCCCCCAGACCACCTGCACGACCGCGCGGATCATCAGCGCGACGCCGAGCGAGGCCATCACCGTGATGATCTTCGGCCGGTCGCGGAAGGCTTCGTAGCAGACCCGGTCGATGCCGACCGAGATGGCGGCGACCATGAGGATGACGAAGGGCAGCGTCACCCAGATCGACACGCCGAACAGATGGATCATGGCAAGCGCGAGGAACGCGCCGAGGGTCGCCAGGTCGCCGTGGGCGAGATGCGCGTAGCGCAGGATGGCAAAGACCAGCGTGATGCCGACGGCACCCAGGGCATAGATCGACCCCAGCACGACGCCCGGGACGATGTAGAAATTGAGGAAATCAATCAGGGTCATGGGTCGTCCGCCTCATCCGCCGAGGAACATTTCAGCGACCTCGCGGTTGGCGAGGAGCTCTGCACCGGTGCCTTCGTGGCGGTTTGCGCCGGCCGCGAGCACATAGGCCCGGTCGGCAAAGGCGAGCGCCTGCTTGGCGTGCTGTTCCACCAGAAGGATCGCGACACCCGTGTCGCGGACGTCCCGGCTGATCTGGAAGATCTGTTCCATGTATTTCGGCGAGAGGCCCGCCGTCGGCTCGTCGAGCAGCAGCAGCTTGGGGTCAAGCATCAGCGCCCGGCCCATGGCGACCATCTGGCGCTGCCCGCCCGACAGGTTGCCCGCCAGCGTCCTGCGGCGCTCCTTGAGATCCGGGAACAGGGTGTAGACGCGGTCATAGGCGGCGCTGAGGTCGCCCTTGCGCAGGAACGCGCCCATCTCGAGGTTCTCGTGGATGCTCATCTCGCGGAAGATGTTGTCCACCTGCGGCACGTAGCAGATGCCGCGCTGCACGATCCGGTTCGGAGCCCAGCCGGTGATGTCGTCGCCGTCGAAGCGGATCGAGCCGCCGCGGATGGTGAGCAGGCCGAACACCGCCTTCATCGCCGTCGACTTGCCGGCGCCGTTGGGGCCGACGATGACGACGATCTCCTTCTCGTGGACGGTCATCGACACGCCCTGCAGGATGTCCGCCTCGCCGTAGCCGCCGACGAGATCCTGCATGTTCATCAGCACGCTCATGCCGCATCTCCCTGGGATTCGCCGAGATAGGCTTCCAGAACCCGCGGATCGGAGCGGACGGTCTGGAAGTCGCCGGAGATGAGCACCTTGCCTTCGGCCATGCAGACGACCGGATCGCAGAGCTTCTCGATCATTTCCATGTCGTGTTCGATGAGGATGAAGGTGTAGCCGCGCTCCCGGTTGAGGATGAGGATCTTCTCCTCAAGCTTGCGCAGCAGCGTCCGGTTGACGCCGGCCGCCGGCTCGTCGAGCAGCACCAGCTTGGCGTCCGTCATCATGGTGCGGCCCAGTTCCAGAAGCTTCTTCTGGCCGCCGGACAGGTTGCCGGCGCGGACATTGGCGACATGGGTGAGTTCAAGGAACTTGAGCGTTTCCCAGGCCCGCGCCTCGACGGCCTGTTCGGCTGCCCTGACCTTGCCCCAGCTCAGCCAGTTGGACAGGAGGCTCTCGCCCGGCTGGGCCGGCGGCACGAGCATCAGGTTTTCCAGCACCGTCAGGCGGTGAAACTCGTGCGGGATCTGGAAGGTTCGCACCAGGCCCTTGTGGAAGAGCTGGTTGCTCGGCAGGTCGGTGACATCCTCGCCGAGGAAGCGGATGCGGCCCGCTGTCGGAGGGAAGGCGCCCGCGATCAGATTGAAGAGAGTTGTCTTTCCGGCCCCGTTCGGACCGATGAGACCGGTAATCGTGCCCTGCTGGACACTGAAGCTGCATTTGTCGACGGCCCGGAAACCGCCGAACTGCTTCACAAGCTGGTCAAGCTCCAGCATCTGTTCATCCCCGCCGCCGGCCGGTTTTGCCTGGCGCTCTTGTTGTTATCAGTTCGATATTCGGCTGGCACCCGCTCCCGACGGGTGCCGTACTCTCAGGCCAGAGGCCTCAGAACTGCCCGCACAGGCGCAGCATCCAGCCCTTCTAACGGGATGGGCAGCGCAATCAACTCAAATTCACCCTCGGTAACCTGAGATAGATCAAGATTTTCCAGAATCCGCATGTCATGGCGAAAAACAGCCATGTGAGAGGGCAGATCCTTGGAAGTTTCCGGATCGACCGACGGAACGTCCACGCCGATCAGCCGGACACCGGCACGGGCCAGCAGCTCGACCGATTCCGGCGCGAGCGCCGGGAACCCGGTCGGCCAGACATCCGGATCGAGACCGTCGGTCAGGCGCAAAAGGACCCGGGGCGGCACGCCCTCCAGACGCCCGGCGAGCGCCTCGGGCTGCACCAGCGGGGCGGTGCCGCGCACGTCGATCACCCGGGCGGGGCCAATGTAGTCCGCAAGGTCGAGCTGGTCGATCGAGGCGGCGCCGGCGGCATAGTGCAGCGGGGCGTCCGCGTGGGCCCCGCAATGCACCGACATGGAGAAGGCGGCCACATTCACCGGGCAGCCGGGCCCCATCGCGAAGGTCTGCCGCGCCTCGTAGCGCGCATCCCCCGGGAACACGGCCGATCCGGCACGCAAAGGCGGCGTGATGTCAATGATCCTGCGCAAGAGACCTCCCTCCCGACTCGAACGCAACAACGGGGGCATCCGCTGTGAAGTTATATTTCTTGAAGCACATAATATATAATCTGGCAACCATCGCAAGGCGCGACCGCCCGATTGGCCGGCCCGCCGGCTGCAACTGTTCCGCGTCTCATGGTTGAGATCTGGCTGGTCGCGGCTGCAACCGGCAGCAATCGGAAGTGCAATGAACCGAATGAAGCTGCAATCAATTTTGCAATGCAGCGAGATCAACACCACAACCTGTCCTGGACAGCGCTGTTCCCGTGCAGCAGATCTTCTGTTTGCATGGCATCCGGTCCTTGCGAAGTTTTCGGATTTTCCGACAAGATCCAAATCTTCTAAACACTTAGGCTGAGATTAACGAATTTTTTACCAACGGCGTTAAGTGATAAACTACACTTTTTTCGCAAAGATGGCCTCAGTGGATGCAATCCGGGATTGAAGCATGACCGCCGCCCTGGGAGACACGGGACACGACAAGCGCGCCAAACGGACGATGGCCGCGCCGGTCCCGACCGGCCTCCGGGTCATCTGCCGCAGCGGCGTCAGACGCTTCCGGTCCCGTCGTCCCATGATCTCCCCGGGCTCGCCGGTCAAGCTGGCCGCGACCTTCCTCCACCAGGGCAGGATGACATGAGCCTCAGCGAAGCCGGAACCGACCTGCTGGATGCGATCGACCCGCGCGAACTGCTGGCGCAGGTGGACCGGATCGCCACGGCGATGTGGGTGTACGACTTCGACCGCAAGCGCATCGTCTGGGGCAACCGCAGCGCCCTCGATGTCTGGGGTGCCGCCAGCCTCTGTGACCTGCGCAAGCGCGATCTCGGGGCCGACATGTCCCGTGCCGTGGCGGAGCGGCTGGCGCAGTACCGGACCGACTTCCTCCGCGCCGACGCGACCTTCTCCGAGAACTGGACCATCTATCCCAACGGCGTGCCCAAGACCCTGCAGGTCGTCTTCCGCGGCCTCCGGCTGCGCGACGGCCGCATGGCGATGCTCTGCGAGGGCACCGTCAACCATGACATCCGGCCCGAGACGCTGCGCAGCGCCGAGGCGCTGCTGCACACGCCGGTGATGATCTCGCTGTTCTCGCGCAACGGCGCGCCGCTCTACCGCAACCCCGCGTCGCGTGCCTCCCAGATCGACGCCGACCTGTCGCTGCACAACCGGCTCGTCGACGCCAGCGTGGCCGACGCCCTGACCGGTGCGCTCGATTATGGCTCGGACTGCAAGGTGGTGGCGCAGACCCGCACCAGCCGCGGCATCCGCTGGCACGAGATCACCGCGCGGGTCTGCCGCGATGCGGTCACCGGCGTGCCGGCCTATCTGGTCAGCGAGATCGACGTCACCGAGCTGAAGGAGACGCAGGAGCGGGCGCGCTTCTTCGCCGATCATGACATCCTGACGGGCCTGCCGAACCGCGTGTTCCTGCAGGCGCATCTGCCGAAGATGATCCGCACGGCCGTCTCCGACGCCCAGAACCTGTTCCTCTATTTTCTGGATCTCAACGGCTTCAAGACCGTCAACGACACGCTGGGCCATGCCATCGGCGACCTGCTGCTGAAGGCGGTGGCCGGCCGGCTGGCGGGCTTCGTTGCGGAGCGCGGCACCGTGGCGCGTCTGGGCGGCGACGAGTTCCTGATCTGCATGCCGGACCGCACCGGGACCCTCAACCCGCAGGAGTTCGGGCGGCAGCTGATCGACCTGTTCCTCGAGCCCATGGACATCGGCGGGCACGTGCTGCAGACGACCCTGGCGGTCGGCCTCAGCATCTGCCCCGACGACGGTGCCGACATGGACACGCTGATGCGCCATTGCGACCTGGCGCTGTTCGAGGCCAAGTCCGACCGCTCCAGCAAGGTCACCGCCTTCTCGATGGACCTGCGCCAGCGTCTCGAGGAAAAGGTGACGCTGGAAAAGGATCTCTGGCGGGCACTGGAACGGGACGAGTTCGTGCTGTTCTACCAGCCGCGCCTCAGCGTCAAGACCGGCGAGATCGTGGCAGCGGAAGCCCTGATCCGCTGGCAGCATCCCGAACGCGGCCTGCTTGGCCCCGGCTCCTTCATCCCGGCCTGCGAGGAGACCGGGATGATCATCAACATCGGCGAATGGGTGTACCGCAACGTGGCGCGGCAGCAGACGCGGATGCAGGAGGCGGGCATCGACATTTCCCTGTCGATCAACCTCAGCCCGCGCCAGTTCTCCGATCCGGACCTGATCGACAAGATCCTGCATCTGCCGGAGGAAACCGGCTGCAATCCCGAGCGGCTCGGCTTCGAGATCACGGAATCGGTGCTCCTGGGCGACAGCGAGGCGATCCGCATGGCGCTCGCCCGGATGAAGAAGCGCGGCTACCAGATCATCATTGACGACTTCGGCACCGGCTATTCCAACCTGGCCTATCTGCAGAAGTACCCGATCGACGTGCTCAAGATCGACCAGACCTTCATCCGCGATCTCAAGCACACGGCCCCGATCACCCGGCTGATCGTGTCGCTCGGCCAGGTGCTGAAGGTCCGGATCGTGGCGGAAGGGGTGGAGCAGGGCGAGGAGCTGGACTGGCTGGTCGAGAATGGCTGCGACGAATACCAGGGGTTCTACTTCAGCCGTCCGGTGCCCTTTGACGACTTCGCGCGGCTCTATGCCGCCAACCGCGAGCGCCAGGAACTGCTGGCGCGGATGCGGGACGGTCAGGGGCTGAGGGTGCTTCGCTCCTGACCGCCCTTTCAGTCGAGGCGCCGGGATGGGGCCGGCGCCCCGGCATCACAGATCGGCGCGCATGGCCCACAGCTCGGGGAACAGCACCACATCCAGCATGCGCTTCAGGTAGGTCACGCCGCTGGTGCCGCCGGTGCCGCGCTTGAAGCCGATCACCCGTTCCACCGTCGTGACGTGATTGAAGCGCCAGCGCCGGAAATAGTCCTCGAAGTCCACGAGCTTCTCGGCCAGTTCATACAGCGACCAGTGGCGCGCCGGATCGCGGTAGACCTCGATCCAGGCCAGACGCACGCTCTCGTCCGCCTGGTAGGGGGCCGAGACGTCCCGCTTGAGCACCGCCTCCGAAATGGCAAAGCCGTTGCGGGCGAGCAGGCGGATCGCCTCGTCATAGAGGCCCGTGTCCTGCCGGATCCCCTCCAGCCAGCTGTAGACCCCGTCGACATGCTCGTGCGGGCGCATCATGGCAGCGTTCTTGTTGCCGACCATGTATTCGATCGCCCGGTACTGGAACGACTGGAAGCCCGAGGACTGACCGAGCGCGTTGCGGAAGGTCGTGTAGTCGCTGGGCGTCATCGTGCGCAGCACATCCCAGGCAGAGTTGAGCTGCTCGAAGATCCGCGCGACCCGGGCCAGCAGCTTGAAGGCCGGCTGCACGTCATCGGCGGCAATGAGCGCCTTGGCCGTGGCCAGCTCGTGCAAGGCAAGCTTCATCCACAGCTCGGAGGTCTGGTGCTGGATGATGAACAGCAGCTCGTCATCGGCCGTCGACAGCGGCTTCTGGGCCGACAGGATCTTGTCCAGTCCCAGATAGTCGCCATAGGACATGCGGCCGTCGAAGCGCATCTGCGCGCCGTCCTCGGCCGGGTCATAGGCCTTGGCCGGCTTGGGCGCCATCGGGCATTGGGCGTCGCTCATCTCAGGTCACCTTTGCGCGGGTCTTGTACTCGGGCCGGTCCCAGGCACGGGTGGCCAGGATGTCGGCCAGGATGTCCACGGCGGCGATCACGTCGGCATGGGAGACATAGAGCGGCGTGAAGCCGAAGCGGACGATGTCGGGGGCCCGGAAGTCGCCGATGACGCCGCGCGCGATCAGCGCCTGCATCAGCGCATAGCCCTCGGGGAAGCGGAACGAGACCTGGCTGCCGCGCTGGTCGGCGTTGCGCGGGCTGGCCAGGACCAGGCCCTCGCAGCGGCTCTCCACTTCGCGGATGAACAGCTCGCACAGCGACACGGACTTCGCCCTGAGCGCCGTCATGTCCACATCGTCGAAGACCTCGAGCGCCGCTTCGAGGGCTGCCATCGACAGGACCGGCGGCGTGCCGACCTTCATCTGGTCGACGCCATGGGCCGGGCGATAGTCGAGATCGAAGGCAAACGGCGCATCATGCCCGTGCCAGCCGGCGAGCGGCTGCACCGCCGTCGCGTGGTGGCGTTCCGCGACATAGACGAAGGCCGGGGCACCGGGGCCGCCGTTGAGATACTTGTAGCCGCAACCGATGGCAAAATCGGCCTGGCAGGCGTCGAGCTCCACCTGGAAGGCGCCGGCGGAATGGGCGAGATCCCAGATCGCGATCGCCCCGGCGGCGTGAGCGCGGGCGGTCAGGTCCTTCATGTCGTGGCGGCGGCCGGTGCGGTAGTCGACCTGCGTGATCATCGTCACCGCGATGCTCTCGTCGATGGCATCCGCCACCTCTTCGGGCGCCACGAGGCGCAGCTCGTGTCCCTGGCCGAGCAGGTCGCGCAGGCCCTGGGCCATGTAGAGGTCGGTCGGGAAGTTGCCGGTGTCGGACAGGATCACCTTGCGCTCCGGACGCAGCGCCAGCGCGGCCGCGAGAACCTTGAACAGGTTGATCGAGGTGCTGTCGCCCGCCACGATCTGGCCGGGTGCAGCGCCGACAAGCCGGCCGATGCGGTCGCCGATGCGCCGCTGCATCTCCACCCAGCCATGGGTGTTCCAGGCGCGGATCAGGCTGGTGCCCCACTGCGTGCGCACGACCTCCTCGACGCGGGCCGGCACATGCGCGGGCAGGGCGCCAAGCGAGTTGCCGTCGAGATAGATCACGCCGGCCGGCAGATCGAAAGCGGCGCGCTTGGCGGCCAGCGGATCTCCGGCATCCAGCGGATGCGATGTGATGTGGGTGGTCATCGAAGCTCCCTCGGTTGTTCTTCCCGGCGGGACGGACACCCGCCTTGTGACTGACGCCAAGGCTAACAGCCTCCGGGGACTGGTGCAACGGTATTATATATAATTTGACACTTGATATATTTTGACGCAGGTCTGACGGGAATCCATGCGGAGACCGCCATGCCCAAGACAGAGGATGCGTATCTCGCGCTCCGGGGCGCCATACTTGACTGCAGCCTGGCACCGGATGCGCCCCTGACCGTTTCGAGCCTGAAGGACCGGTTCGGGTTCGGCTGGACGCCCTTGCGCGAGGCCCTGTCCCGTCTGGAGGCCGAACGGCTGGTCGTGCTGGCGCCGAACAAGGGCTTCCGGGTCGCCGGCGTGTCGGCGGAGAGCCTGAAGGACCTGCAGGAGGCCCGCCTCGCGCTGGAGCTGCGGCTGCTGGCGCGGTCGGTGGCCGAAGGCGACCAGGCGTGGGAGGCTGCGGTTGTGGCGGCGCATCACCTGCTGGCCTCGACGCCGTCCCCCGATCCGGATGCCGAGCCGGCCAGCATCCGCCTCTGGGAAGCCCGTCACGATGCCTTCCATGCCACGTTGCTGGCGGGGGCGACCGCGCCCTGGCTCACGCTCTTCGCCACGCAGATCTCCGCCCAGCTTCGCCGCCACAACCGCTACATGCTGAGCGCGCCCGATGTGCGCCAGCGCATGCAGGATGACCGCGACGGCACGCTGCGGGCGCTCTATGTCCGCACCCTCGGCCTTGCGCATCACACGCTGCTGATGGAGGCGGCCCTTGACCGTGATTCGGCCCGGGCCGAGCACCTGCTGACCGAGCACATCGGTTTTTCCCAGGCCGTCTACGACACGCTCTGGCCACATGCGGCCGGACCGGCCCGGGCCGGCTGACGGCCCTGCGTGGCGCCGGTTGCGACGTTCTTCTGGCGCGAAACCGGCACGCAGGGGAAACCATCCATTCGCCCCCGTGACGGGAGCCCAAAAGATAGGCATGATCCGCGCGCGCCGGACAGGATCCGGTGGGGACCAGACAGCGGAAATCCATGTTCATCAGCGTCTTCGACGTCTTCAAGATCGGTATCGGCCCTTCGAGCTCCCACACGATCGGGCCCATGGTTGCGGCCGCGCGGTTCCTGTCGTCGATCACGCCCCTGCCGGAGGGCGCCGCGCGCATCCAGGTGCGCCTGCACGGATCGCTGGCTTTCACCGGCAAGGGCCATGCCACCGACCGCGCCATTTTCCTCGGGCTGATGGGCGCCGTGCCGGCCGAGATGGACCCGGAGGACGTGGAGCCGATGCTGGAGCGCCTGGCGCGGGATCGGCAGATCCGCACGCCGGGCGGCGCACAGCTTTCCTTTGATCCCGAGACGGACCTGATCTTCGACTTCGGCCCGGCGCTGCCGCTGCATTCCAACGGCATGGTGTTCCAGCTGCTCGACGCCGCCGGCGCGGTCCTGTCGGAGCTGGTTCTCTATTCCATCGGCGGCGGCTTCATCGCCAGCGCCGACGAGATCGGCCAGAGCCGCAGCGGCGGCAACGAACTGGCGCAGCAGGATGTGCCCTATCCCTTCCCCAATGCGGCCACCATGCTGGAGATGGGCAAGGCCTCCGGCCTGACCATTGCACAGATGAAATGGGCCAATGAGTGCGCCGCCCGTCCCGACGACGAGGTCGAGGCCGGGCTCGACCGGATCTGGGCGGCGATGGACGGCTGCATCAACCGTGGCCTGAAGCAGGACGGCATCCTGCCGGGGCGGCTGAAGGTGAAGCGCCGGGCCCGTGGCATCCACGAGAAGCTGCTGGCCGACCAGGGCAACAATTCGCCCTTCAAGCACACGGTGATGGACTGGCTCGGCGTCTATGCCATGGCGGTCAACGAGGAGAATGCCGCCGGCGGCCGGGTGGTGACCGCCCCGACCAACGGCGCGGCCGGCGTCATCCCGGCGGTGATCCGCTACTACCTCGACCATTGCCCCGACGCCAACCAGGCCGGCATCCGCACCTTCCTGCTGACCGCAGCCGCCATCGGCGGCATCATCAAGGCCAACGCCTCGATTTCCGGCGCGGAGGTGGGCTGCCAGGGCGAGGTCGGCTCGGCCTCGGCCATGGCTGCCGCCGGCCTCTGCGCCGCGCTCGGTGGCACCAACGAGCAGATCGAGAACGCGGCCGAGATCGCGCTCGAGCACCATCTCGGCATGACCTGCGACCCCATCGCCGGGCTGGTGCAGGTGCCCTGCATCGAACGCAACGCGGTCGGCGCCGTCAAGGCGGTGACGGCCGCCTCGCTCGCCCTGCGCGGGGATGGCACCCATTTCGTGCCGCTGGACGGCTGCATCGAGACCATGCGCCAGACCGGACTGGACATGACGGAAAAATACAAGGAGACCTCGACCGGAGGGCTTGCGGTGAATATCGTCGAATGCTGAGACGACGGCCCGTCGCCTGATTTCTGACGACAGTCATTGCCCCCGGAGGTTTTCTTGGATTCGCTCGCCCTGCTCCTGATGGTCACGCCGGTTTATGCGGCCCTGCTGGCATTGCTGTTCCTGTTCCTGTCCTATCGCGTCATCGCGCGGCGCAACCAGGCCCGCGTCGCCCTCGGGCATGGCGGCGATGCCGACCTGACGCGGCGCGTGCGCGTGCATGCGAACTTTGCCGAATATGTCCCCTTCGCGCTGCTGCTGCTTGCCCTGTGCGAGCTGCAGGGGGCTCCCTTTGCGCTGCTGCATGGCTATGGCGCGGTGCTGCTGGCCGGTCGTCTCAGCCATGCCTATGGCGTCTCGCAGGTTGCGGAAAACCTCAAGTTCCGCATGGCGGGCATGATCGCGACCTTCGGCGTCATCGCAGCGACCGCGCTGACGAGCCTGTATCTCGCCATCACCGGGTGATGACGCCCGAAAAGCGCCTTTGAACGAGGGTCTGTGCCGCTCAGTCCTTCTCCCCATGAGGGAGAGGGGCGCGGAGAGGCTTCTCGATCCATCCAGGCAATGCAGGGCCCTGACCTCGTCGGGAGGGGACAGGTGTCGGCAGCCCGGCCGACCTCGTCCGTTCGCCTCCACTCAGACAGCCGGCAGCACCAGTCCTTCAAACCGGGAGGGCCTCATGCGTCCCGCATCGAAGCCCTCCAGGCTGCCAGCCGCCAGCAGCGCGTTGACGATCGCCTCTTCGGCCGCCTCGATGGCGGCCTCGAACAGCGGCGAGATCCGGTCATTGCCCAGCCCGCCGAACGGGGCCGTGCCGGCCCGGCGCCCCGGTGTCAGGCGCAGGCACCCGGCCGTCGAGAAGGCCAGCGCATAGTCGCCGGATCCGTTGGACAGGGCCGCGCCCGTGCGGGCCAGGCCGCCAAAGCTGCGCGTCGCCAGCCGCGTCAGGTTGCGCGGACAAAGGGCAGCGTCCGTTGCCAGGATGAGAACAATCGACCCGTCCGCGTCTGCCGTGGCGCGGGTGTCCACCAGCACGCCGTCGACGCGCAGGCTGCCGCCATAGTTTGCCTGCACGAGCACCCCGAGCATCGCCTCGCCCGCACCGCCGAGCGGCACCCGGCGCGACGCGGTCCCGATCCCGCCCTTCAGGCCAAAGGCAACGGTGCCCGTGCCGGCCCCGACGGCGCCCTCCGCCACCGGCCCTTCGCGGGCGGCCGCGAGGGCCGCACCGATCTCCGCCACGGTCGGTCGTCCGGCGCGGATGTCGTTGAGGCGGCTGTCGTTGGTCTCGCCCACCACCGCGTTGATCGACACGACGCGCTCGTTGCCCGGCTGGGCCAGCACATGGGCATGGATCGCCTCGATGGCCCGGCCTGTGGCCAGGGTGTTGGTGAGCACGATCGGGCTCTCCAGTTCCCCCAGTTCCGCGATCTGCGTCGATCCGGCAAACTTGCCGAACCCGTTCAGCACCGCGAAGCCCGCCGGGACCTTGTCCTGAAACACGTTGCCGCCATGCGGCAGGATCGCGGTCGCGCCGGTGCGGATCCGCTCCCCCTCGATCAGCGTCACATGCCCGACCCGCACACCGGCCACATCGGTGATCGCGTTCAGGGGGCCGGGGGCAAAGCGCCCGATGGCGCGGCCGAGGTCGCGCAGGCGCGGGCGGCCAGCGCCATGAAGGCCAGCGTCTTGAAGGCCGGCGTCTCGAGGGCCGACGTCTCGAGGGCCAGCGTCTCGAACGCCAGCGTCTAGAGCGAATGGGTCGGACATGGTCGGTTCCAGTCTGCACGGACAGGACAGGCGACGGGAGGCCGGACATCCCGCCGCCCCCCGATCGGATCTGCTGCGCGCCTCACACGCCCCAGACCGCGGAACGGTCGCGGTACATGCGGCCCTCCATCGCCGAGGTATAGGCCGCACACAGGCGGATGTAGTCCACATACGCGCCGTGGATCTTCTCTGCCATCGGATCGCCCTTGGGGAAGGCGTCGAGCACCTCGCGCGAGGCCTTGCCGAGCGCCGCCACCACGTCGTCGGGGAAGGCGGAGACCTTGGCGCCCTTGCTCGTCAGGTCGGCCAGCACCCGCGTGTTGTTGTAGCGGAACTCGGCAATCGTCTCCTCGGCCTGCGCCTTGGCGGCACTGGCGAAGATCGCCTGCAGCGTCGGCGAGAGGTTGCCCCAGACGGTCTGGTTCACCAGCATTTCCAGCGCCGGTCCCGGCTCGTGGAATGCCGGCAGGTAGTAGTAGGGCGCAACCTTGTAGAGGCCGAGCGCCACATCGTTCCAGGGCCCGACGAACTCCGCGGCATCGACCACCCCGGACTGCAGCGCCTGGTAGATTTCCGGCGGCGGGGTCAGCACCGTGTTGACGCCCAGCTTGCGCATGACGTCGCCGCCAAGGCCGGCGATGCGCATCTTGAGACCGGCGAGGTCATCCAGCTTCTCGATCGGCTTCTTGAACCAGCCGCCGGCCTGCGCGCCGGAGCCCCCGGCATAGAAGGACTTCACGCCGAAGGGGGCATAAGCTTCGTCCCAGAGGGCCTGCCCGCCGCCGAAGGCAATCCAGCCCGACAGCTCCGTCTGGTCGAGACCATAGGGCACGGTGGTGAAATACATGGCCGAGCGGACCTTGCCGACATGGAAGTAGGGCGCCGTGTGCCCCATGTCGGCGGCACCGCTGGACACGGCCGAGAACACCTCGAAGGGGGGCACCAGCTCGCCGCCGCCGTAATAGGTGATCTTCACCTTGCCGTCGCTCATGCCCTCGATGCGCCGGGCGAGCTTTTCCGCGCCGGTGCCGACGCCGGGAAAGCCGCGCGGGAAGCCGCCGACCAGCTTGAGATTGAGGGTCGCCTGGGCGAGGGCCGGTGCGGCCAGCACCGGGCTTGCGGCGGCCGTGACGGCGGCTGCTTTCAGGAACTCGCGTCGTTGCATGCTGGTGACCTCCCCGTCTTCGCGGTTGCAGGGCCAAGGTTAACCACCTGCAGGCGGGTTTGGCCAGATGCCCTGACAAAACAAACAGGGTGCATTGCGAAGCCGTGCGGCGTCGTCTCAGGCCGGCCTCCGGCAACGCAAACGGCCGGGCGCAAGGCCCGGCCGTTCAGGTCCCCCGGTCCGGTGTTGCCGGATCAGAGCTTGCCTTCGAGCGCCGCGTCGAAGATCGACAGCGCCGCGTCGCGGGTCAGTTCGACCGGGTTGCCGCCGGCGGTCGGGTCGACGATGGCCATGTCGGCGATCAGGTCGCGCTTGGCGCCGTCGACGCCGAGGCCGCCGATGGTGTGCGGCACGCCGAGGTCGGAGCGCATCTTCAGGATATGCGCCTGGAAACCGTCGAAGCCGCCGGCGATGCCGCAGAAGGCCGCCAGACGCTCGATCTTGGCCTCGATGGCCGGGCGGTTGAACTTCAGCACATAGGGCATGAACACGGCATTGGTCATGCCGTGGTGCGTGTCATAGAGCGCGCCGACCGGGTGGGACAGGGCGTGGATGGCGCCGAGCCCCTTCTGGAAGGCAACGGCCCCCATGGCGCCCGCGCTCATCATGTGGCCACGCGCCAGAAGGTCGGAGCCGTTGGCGGCGACGATCGGCAGGTTGTGGATCGCCAGACGCGCGCCTTCGACCGCGATGCCTTCCGACATCGGGTGGTAGAACGGCGAGCACAGCGCCTCCAGGCAGTGGGCGAGGGCGTCCATACCGGTGCCGACGGTGATCATGCGCGGCATGCCGGTGGTCAGTTCCGGATCGCAGATGACATAGGCCGGCAGCATCTTCGGGTGGAAGATCACCTTCTTGGTGTGGGTCGCCTCGTTGGTGACGACGCCGGCGCGGCCGACTTCCGAGCCGGTGCCGGCCGTGGTCGGCACGGCGACGATCGGGGCAATGCCGGCCGGATCGGCGCGGGTGTACCAGTCGCCGATGTCCTCGAAGTCCCAGATCGGGCGGGTCTGGCCGGACATGAAGGCAATCAGCTTGCCGGCATCGAGGCCGGAGCCGCCGCCAACCGCCAGCACGCCGTCATGGCTGCCGGCCTTGTAGGCGGCAACGCCTGCGGAAATGTTGCTGTCGACCGGGTTCGGCTTGACGTCGGAGAAGACGGCGCAGTCGATGTCCTCGGCCTTCAGCAGGGCGACCATGTCGGCGATCATCGGCAGCTTCGCAAGGCCGGGATCGGTGACCAGCAGTGGGCGCTTCATGCCGGCGAGCTTGACGACGGCAGGCAGTTCCTTGATGCGGCCCGCGCCGAAGCGCACGGCGGTGGGATAGGACCAGTTCACGGACGGAAGGGCAGTCATGGGTCGGGCTTTCAGTCAGTTGGTGCGTCGGGGTCAACGCGGTGAAGGGTGTTGCATGGGGGACAGGTCGGGCGTTGCCATCCCATTGTCCCTTGAAGCTTGGCTCATCCCGGGCAACTGGCAGCGCCTCACCCCCTCTCCCCCCTCAGGGGGGAGAGGGCGCTGCGGCCAGCAGGCCAGTCGCAGGCCAGTCGCAAGCCAGTCGCAAGTCAGTCGCAGGCCAGTCGCGGGGCAGCTCCGGTTCGCTTGCCTGCTCCCCTTTGCGATGCGGCGGGGGAGCAGGCGGGTTTCAATCTCAGTGCTCGAGACGCAGGTGGTAGGACTTCGGGCGCGTCAGGTTGGCGAAGCCGATTTCCGACAGGGCGGCGCCCTTGCCGGTGTCCTTCACGCCGGTCCAGACAAGGCCCGGATCCACGTAGTCGCAGCGGTTCATGAACACGGTGCCGGTGTCGATCTGGTGACCGATCGTTTCGGCGGCCTCGGCGTCCTCGGTCCAGATGGACGCGGTGAGGCCATAGGGGCTGTCGTTCATGAGCTGGATCGCCTCGGCGTCGTCCTTCACCTTCATGATGCCGACGACCGGGCCGAAGCTTTCCTCGCGCATCACCGACATCTGGTGATTGACGTTGGTCAGCACCTGCGGGGCGAGGTAAGGCGTGCCGGCCTTGTCCATCGGGAAGGCGGACAGGTCGATGTGGGCCCTGGCGCCCTTGCGGATCGCCTCCTCGGTCTGCTCGCGCACCCAGGTGGCAAAGCGGGTCTGCGCCATCGGACCGATGGTGGTGTCCGGATCGAGCGGATTGCCGAGCTTGTAGTCGCGCGTCAGGGCGACAAAGCCGTCGACAAAGGCGTCGTAGCGGCTTTCATGCACATAGATGCGCTCGATGCCGCAGCAGCACTGGCCGGAATTGAAGAACGCGCCGTCGACGAGATTGGCGATCGCGTAGTCCAGATCGGCATCGGCGCGCACCAGGGCCGGGTCCTTGCCGCCGAGCTCGAGACCCATGGTGGCGAAGGTGCCCGCCAGCGCCCGCTCGATGGCCTTGCCGCCGGCAACCGAGCCGGTGAAGTTGACATGGTCGATGGCGCCGGAGCCGAGCAGCGCCTCGGTGCCCTCATGCGTCAGGACGATGTTCTGGAACACGCCCTTCGGCAGGCCGGCCTTCTCGAAGGCAGCGGCATAGCGTTCGCCGACGAGCAGCGTCTGCGCCGCATGCTTGAGGATGACCACGTTGCCCGCCATCAGCGCCGGGAAGATCGCGTTGCCGGCCGTCATGTAGGGATAGTTCCACGGCGCGATGACCATGACGATGCCGAGCGGCTCCATCTTCAGGTAGCGCTTGAAGCCCGGGCGGTCATGGCGCTCGATGTTGGCGAGGGCCGTCTCGGCGATGCTCGCCATGTACCGGGTCCGCTCCGCCAGGCCGCCCTTCTCGCCGCCGTAGCGCACCGGCCGGCCCATCTGCCAGGCCAGTTCCGTCACGATGTCGTCGTTCATCGCCAGCAGCGCGTCCAGCGCCTTCAGGCAGTAGTCGATGCGGGTGGCAAGCGGGGTCGCGGCCCAGCCGGTCTGGGCGGTGCGGGCGGCTGTCACCACCCGCTCGACGGCGACGGCGTCCAGCGCCGCGCGTTCCGCATAGACCGATCCGTCGACCGGCGAGATGAGTTTGATCGTGTCCGACATGGGTCACCTTCAAAAAACACCGCCGGGTGCCGGCGGCTGCATGGGGCCCCGAGGCGGCTGGCCCGGGTCCGCCGGGCCGCCACTCTCAGGCGCGTTCAAATCCGCGGGCAATCTCGTAATCGGTCACCACGCGGTCGAATTCCTCCTGCTCCCATTCGCCTGCGCGCAGGTAATGGTCAACCACCTTGTCGCCGAAGGCCTCGCGCAGCATGGACGAGGCATTCAGCGCCGACAGCGCATCGCGCAGGTTGCGCGGGATCTGCGGCGTCTTCTGGGCCTCGTAGAGGTCGCCGGTCATGGCCGGGGCCAGGTCCAGCTTCTCCTCGATGCCGCGCAGGCCGGCCGCGATCTGCACGGCAAGCGCCAGATAGGGATTGAGGTCGGAGCCGCCAATGCGGCATTCGACGCGCACGCCCTTGGTGTCCTCGCCACAGAGCCGGAAGCCGGCGGTGCGGTTGTCGATCGACCACACCATCCGCGTCGGCGCGAAGGTGCCCTTCTGGAAGCGCTTGTAGCTGTTGATGTAGGGCGCCAGGAAATAGGTGTAGTCCGGCGCATACTTGATCAGCCCGGCCATGTACTGGCGCATCAGGTCCGACATGCCATGCGGCTTGGACGCGTCGAAGAAGGCCGGCTTGCCGTCCTTGGTCCACAGCGACTGGTGCACGTGGGCGGAGGATCCGGTGCGGTCCTTGTGCCACTTGGGCAGGAAGGTCACGCCGTGCCCGTGCTGCCAGGCAATCTCCTTCACCGCATGCTTGGCAATCGAGTGATAGTCGGCACAGGTCAGCGCATCGGCGTAGCGGATGTTGAGTTCTTCCTGACCGGCCTCGGCCTCGCCCTTGGTGTTCTCCACCGGGATGCCGGCGGCGTAGAGATGGTTGCGCAGCGGGCGCATCACATGCTCTTCCTTGGTCGTGGCCAGGATGTGGTAGTCCTCGTTATAGGCCGAGATCGGCTCCAGGTCGCGGAAGCCGGACTTGCGGATCTCGTCGAAGCTCCTGGCGAACAGGAAGAACTCCAGTTCGGTCGCCATCATGGCGGTCAGGCCGAGGGCATCGAGGCGCGCCACCTGCGTCTTCAGCAGGGCGCGCGGCGAATGCGGCACGTCGGCATGGGTGTGATGGTCCTGCACGTCGCAGAGCACCATGGCGGTGCCTTCGAGCCAGGGCACCAGCCGCAGCGTGGAGAGGTCCGGCTTCATCACATAGTCGCCATAGCCGCCGGCCCAGCTCGTCGCCGCATAGCCGGCGACCGTGTACATCTCCAGATCCGTTGCCAGGAGATAGTTGCAGCAGTGGGTTTCCTCATGCGCGCTGGTGAGGAAGTGCTGCACATGGAAGCGCTTGCCCATGAGCCGGCCCTGCATGTCGACGATGCAGGCCAGCACGGTGTCGATCCTGCCCTCTGCGGCGGCCAGTTTCAGGGCGTCGAGTGTCAGATTTCCAGCCATCTGGATGTAACTTTTCCTGTTGTCCGGGAAGGGTGCGGGAGGCCCCGGACCGCAACGGGTCCGGGGCGCCGGAGCAGGGGTCAGCCGTAGCGGTACGGCCGGCCGGCCTTCGCCATGACGGTGTTGTACTTCTTGATGATCTCGACCACCTGGGCCTTCACCGGCGATTCAGCCGCGATCTCGTCCCAGAACGCGAGCGAGGCCTGTTCGACCACCACCCACTCGTCGTCCGGGATCGAGGTGAGCTGCAGCTTCGGCCCGTTGACGCGCAGGTCCGCCTCGCCGCCCCAGTACCACCACTGGCGATAGAGGTGCGAGCTGTCCATCGCGAGCTGCAGCATCACCTTGAGATGGTCCGGCAGCTCGTTCCAGCGGTCGTTGTTGGCGAAGAAGTGGCCAACCCAGGCGCCGGAGATGTTGTTGGTCAGGAAGTACTTGGTCACGTCGGCCCAGCCGACCGTGTAGCATTCCGTGATGCCCGACCAGGCGATGCCGTCCAGTTCGCCGGTCTGCACGGCCACCTGGATGTCTTCCCAGGGCAGGGTCACCGGCACCACGCCGAACTGGGTCAGGAAGCGCCCGGCGGTCGGGAAGGTGAAGATGCGCTTGCCCTTCAGGTCTTCCAGCTTGGTGATCGGGTCCTTGGTGGCAAAGTGGCAGGGATCCCAGGAGCCGGCGGAAATGTGCTTCACGCCGACCTTGGCATACTCGTCTTCCCAGATCTTCTTCAGGCCGTACTGGTTGAACAGCACCGGCACGTCCAGCGAGTAGCGGGTGGCGAAGGGGAAATAGCCGCCGAACACGGCCACTTCCGTCGGCGAGGCCATGGAGTCGTCATCGGACTGCACGGCGTCGATGGTGCCCTTCTGCATGGCGCGGAACAGTTCCGAGGTCGGAACCAGCTGGTCGGCGTAATAGAGCTCGATCACCATCTGGCCGTTGGCCGCCTTGTTGAAGGCATCGATGGCCGGCTTGATCACATGCTCGCCGAGGGCCGCACCGGCGTAGGTCTGCAGGCGCCACTTGATTGGGGCCTGGCCCAGCACCGCCGGAGCGGCGAGGGTGGTGGCACCGGCGGCGGCAACCGTCGTCAGGCCGGCATTCTTCAGGAATTCACGTCTGCTCGTCATGTCCAGTCACTCCCCTTTAAGGTGATCTGACCCCGGGCAGGTGGCCTTTGGCCTTGTTGTGGCCCGCCGGGGGTCGTCCGCATGTCGAAATCGTGCAGGTCATGCCGCTCCTGGCGGTCTTGCGTCCTCCCTCACATGACGGGCCCGTTGGCCGGGCCCGCCTGTCTTGCTGTCAGGTCCCGTAGACCAGTCCCGGCAGCCACAAGGCAATCTGCGGGAAAATCATGATGATCGCCAGCGCCAGGACCATGATCAGCACGAAGGGCACGATCGAGGCGTAGATGTCGCGCATCGAGAACTCCGGCGGGGCCATGGCGCGCATCAGGAACAGGTTGTATCCGAACGGCGGGGTCAGATAGGCGATCTGGGTCGTGATCGTGTAGAGCACGCCGTACCAGATCAGGGCCTGGTCGGGGGGCATGCCGAGGTCCAGCTTGGCAACCAGCGGCACGTAGAGCGGCGCCACGATGACCAGCATGGCCGTGTCGTCGAGGAACGTGCCCATGACCAGGAACGACAGCTGCATGATGATCAGGATCGTCCAGGGATTGAGGCCCAGCTCGCCGGTGAAGAAGTGTTCGATCGACTTCACCGCCCCCAGTCCGTCGAACACGGCGCCGAAGCCGAGCGCGGCGAGGATGATCCACATGAACATGCAGGAGATGAACAGGGTCTGCTTCACGCAGCTCTGGAAGATGGCCCAGGTCATGCGCCGCTTGGCCAGCGCCACGGCGAAGGCCGTCAGGGCGCCGATGGCCGAGCTCTCGACAAGGCTGGTCCAGCCGTTCACGAAGGGGATCATCATCACGAGGAAGATGCCGATGGGCAGCAGGCCGGCCGACAACAGGCGCAGCTTCTCCGGCATCGGCACGTTGCGTTCTTCCTTCGGCAGCGCCGGTCCGAGCTGCGGCTGCAGCTTGCAGCGGATCGCCACATAGACAATGAACATCGCGGCCATCATCAGGCCAGGGATGACACCGGCAAGCCAGAGGTTGCCGACCGGCTGGCGCGCGATCATGGCGTAGAGCACCAGCACCACCGAGGGCGGGATGAGAATGCCAAGCGAGGACCCGGCCTGGATGACGCCGGAGATCATGCGCTTGTCATAGCCGCGGCGCAGCAGCTCGGGCAGGGCGATGGTCGCGCCGATGGCCATGCCGGCCACCGACAGGCCGTTCATGGCTGACACCAGCACCATCAGCAGGATCGTTCCGATCGCCAGGCCGCCATTGATCGGCCCCATCCAGACGTGGAACATGCGGTAGAGATCTTCCGCGATGCGCGATTCCGACAGCACGTAGCCCATGAAGATGAACATGGGCAGCGTCAGCATCGGATACCAGTTCATCAGCTTGATGGCCTGGGCGAAGGGGATGTCGGTCGAGCCGGTGCCCCAGAGCGCCAGCGCCGCAATGGCCGCGACACCGCCGATGGCGCCGAAGACGCGCTGGCCGGTCAGCATCATCAGCATCATCGAGGCGAACATGAAGAGGGTGATCATCTCGTAGGACATCAGATCTCTTCTCCACTAATACGGGCAATGTCCTTGATCAGCTCGGATATGGCCTGCAGCAGCATCAGGAAGAAACCGAAGGTCATGATCACCTTGATCGGCCACATGTAGGCGCGGAAGGCGGTGCGGCTGCGTTCCAGATGACCCATCACCTCGCCGGCCGCATCCGGACCGCCGGTGACGAAGGCCACGATCAGGTCCCGGTAGAACAGCAGGGGATGATCGTCGAAATAGCCCAGCGAGAAGGCCGTCGAGGCAAGCGAGCCGTAGAGCAGCACGCCGAGATAGAAGATCAGCAGGAACACCGTGAGGGCGTCGATCGAGGCCTTCTTGCGCAGCGACCAGTTGGCGTAGAACAGGTCCATGCGGACATGCGCGCCCGCCTGCAGCGAGTAGGGGCCGCCGAGGACATAATAGGTCACCATCGCGAACTGGGCGAGTTCCAGCGTCCAGAGCGAGGGGGTGAAGAAGGTCTTGGAGATGGACGACCACAGCAGGATCGCCATCATCACGAACAGGCCATACATGATGACCCGGCCGAGACGGATGTTGAAGCCGTCAACCCAGCGGACATAGGCGCGTGCGAAGCCCGGCATCATGCCCCCTCCTCCAGAACCGGCAGGCTGTCCGCCAGGATCTTGCCCAGCCGCTGCCCCCACTGCTTCTCCGCCTCGGGCGTCGCCACATCGCTGTTGCGGATCTCGATCATGGCGCAGGCGCGGCCATGGGCTTCGCCGTGGCGGGTCAGGGTGTAATAGACGCCATCTGCCGGCGAATAGGGCTCGTTGTCGCCCACCGTCAGGTCACCCGGAGCCTTCAGCGCCGCGATCATCGCGTCGCCGAGCCGCCGGTCCTTGTCGGCGATGATGCCGATTTCCCAGGGCCGCGCGACGCCCTTGTAGACCGGGGTGTAGGTGTGGACGGAGACGATGACGCTGCGCTTGCCGGCCCGCGCCCGCTCCGCCACCAGCGTCTCGATGGCGCTGTGGAAGGGCGCATGCGCCAGCGCGATGCGCTGTTTGCGCTCCTCTTCGCCCAGGTTCTCGTTGCCGGGAATGCGCGTGGTCTCGCTGATCGCCGGGATGAGGTCATGCGCCGCGTGGTCGCGGTTGCAGTCGATGATCAGGCGCGAGATGCGCGGATAGACGAGCGGCGCGTCGAGAAGGCGCGCCATCTCCTGCGCCGTGCCGAGCGCACCCGGATCCCAGGCGATGTGGGCCACCCGGGCCTCGGCGCTCAGCCCGAGGTCCCCGTAGGCCTCGGGAATGAAATTCGAGGCGTGGTCGCACACCAGCACATAGTCGCTGCTGCCGTTGCGGTTCTCGACGGACACAGCTGTCCCATCGCTGGCAAACGGCCTCTCCGGCTGTGCCATGCTGCCTCCCCATCTGGATGTGAACGGCCGTTAACGCTTGTATTTTTTGTTACAGAATTGCGTATCAAGCCGCGCCGTGTATGATTTGATACAAGGAAACGGGGCCTGTCAAACATAAAACTTCAAAACGGCCTTCCGGGCATTCCGGCGCGATCAGGCGACGGAAAGGGCGGCAGGGACCGACGGGGAGCGGGCATGGAACATGCACTGGTCGAGGAGATCCGGGCGCGGCTGGACGAGTTCACCGCCACCGAGCGACGCGCCGCGCAGGCGCTGATGGCGAACTATCCGTTTCTGGGTCTGCAGACGGTGGCGCAGTTCGCCGATGCCGCCGGCGTCAGCTCGCCCACCATCCTGCGCTTTGTCGCGCGGCTCGGCTTTCCGGGCTTTCCCGAGTTCCAGCGCCGCCTGAAATCCGAAATCGAGAACCAGCTCAAGGCGCCGCTCGCGCGGGATCTGGCGTTGCCATCCGCGGACACCGGTTGCGGCAACGCCTATGCCGACAAGCTGGTCGAGAACCTGCGCGAGACGTTCCAGCATCTTCCCGCCCGCGAGATCGAGGCCTTCGTCCGGCTGCTCGCGGACGAGCGGCGGACGGTCTACCTGCTCGGCGGCCGCTTCACCGATGCGCTGGCACGCTACATGGCCGCGCATCTGCGCATTGTCCGGCCGGGCGTGCACCATCTGGCCGGGCAGGAGAGCAACTGGCTCGACCAGCTCATCGGCATGGGGCCGAAGGACGTGCTCGTCGTCTTCGACATCCGTCGCTATCAGGCCGGCATCGTGCGCTTTGCCGAGGCGGCGGCCAGGCAGGGCGTCACCGTCGGCCTCATCACCGACAGCTGGATGTCGCCCGTCGCCCGGATCTCGCAGCACGTGCTGCCCGTGCGCGTCGCCGTGCCGTCGCCCTGGGATTCCTCGACGGCGCTGATGGCTGTCGCGGAAGTGCTGATTGCCGGCGTGACCCGCGAAAACTGGCAGCGCAGCGAGCAGCGCATGCAGGCGCTGGAGGCCCTGCGCAACGGGGCCGACCCGGTGCGGCCATTGGAAAGCGACGACGGAGAGGCCCGAGAGTAACGACGCACCTCGACACACCGTCGTCATCCCTGACGAGCGTCAGCTCGAGCCGGGACAGGAGGGTCGAGGTTTCGAGGATCCCATGCGAGGGAACCGGAGGCAGATTGGCTCTCCGGTCCCGGGTCTTCGCTTCGCTGCGCCCGGGAGGAAGGCGACGGGGATCATGGGTCTGGACCCGCAGTCACCGTGTCCGTGACCGCGCCACGACACGCCGGCGGCCCCCTTCGCCCGTGAAGCGCAGCACGGGCTTGCAATCAGGCCCAAAACATGAATAGTGATTCATGTTTCATGTTGGTGCGCCTGCGGGCGCGCTGGCCAGACAAAGGTGTCCCGTGAGCGAACGCAGGCGTCAAGTCCGAACCGAAGCCGCAACTCCCCGGCCACGCAAGGCGAAGGCAGCGCCTGTGCCTGCGGGTCCGGTCGCCGAGGCGGAAGAGCCGCGCGGCGTCCAGCCCAAGACGGCGCGCGGCGAGGCGACGCGCCGGGCGATCCTGGATGCGGCCGAGCGGGTGATCGGCGCGAAGGGCTTCAGCGAGGCGTCCATCGGCGCGATCACGCGCGAGGCCGGATGCGCGCAGGGCACCTTCTACATCTACTTCAAGAGCAAGGAGGAGGTCTTCTCCGAGCTGGTCTTGGAGATGGGCCGTCTTGTCCGCCGGGCGCTGACGCAGGCGACCGCGAACATTCCCGACCGGCTTGATGCGGAAAAGGCGGGCCTGCGCGGCTTCCTCGACTTTGTCGCCGCCCATCCGGATCTCTACCGCATCATCCAGGAGGCGCTGTTCGTCGATCCGGCGGCCTATCGCGCCTATTTCAGCAGTTTCGCGGAAGGCTACCGTTCGGCTCTGGCCGATGCGGAGGCGGCCGGGCAGATCCGGCCCGGCGATTGCGATGTTCGCGCATGGGCCCTCATGGGGATTGCCCGTGCGCTCGGCGAGCGTGCGGTCATCTGGGAGGACCGCACGCCCGTTGCCGAGGTGGTGGACGCCGCGCATGACCTGATCGTGCATGGCCTTCAGCCGCGCGGGGACAAGCCGTGAGCCTTGCTGCGACGGAGGCGGCCGGGCCGCTGGCGGCGCTGCAGCTGGACGGCGGCCACGCCCGCATCACGCTCTCCCGCAGCCGTCGCCACAATGCGCTGGTGCCGGAGCTGCTGACGGATCTGCGAGCCGCCATTGCGGTGGCGCGGCAGTCCGGGGCAAGGGCGCTGGTGCTGGCCTCCGCGGCGCGCAGTTTTTCGATTGGCGGTGACATTGCCGGGTTTCTCGCCCATGCGGGCAGCGCGGGCGCGCTCAGCGCCTATGCCGCCGATCTGGTGGGGGAGCTGAACGGGGCGATCCTCGACCTGCTGGCGTTCCCGATGCCGGTGCTGACGGCGCTCAATGGCCCGGTCACCGGCGGCTCGACCGGGCTGGTGCTGGCGAGCGATCTGGTCGCTGCCGATCCGTCGGCGTTCTTCCAGCCCTATTACGTCGACATGGGCTTTGCGCCCGATGGCGGCTGGACCGCCCTGCTGCCCGACCGGGTCGGCACGGCCACGGCCCTGTCGATCCAGGTTCTCAACCGCCGGATCAGCGCCGACGAGGCGCTGCGTCTGGGTCTGGTCAGCGAACTGGCCGCACCGGGCGGCGTGGAGACCGTGATTGCCGGCTGGCTCGCCACCCTGGCTGCCAAGGATCCGCGCAGCCTTGCCGCCACCCGCGCGGGCGTCTGGACGCCGGAGCGGGTGTCAGTGGTGGCGGCGCGGCTTGAGGCCGAGCGCCAGCGGTTCCTCGCCCTTGTCACCCACCCCGACACGCTGGCGCGCATGCGCGACTTTGCTGCGGGGAGCGCCCGCGCCTGACCGAAGTCTGAATGCGGCCGGGAGGCCGGACCACATCTCTGGAGGACCGATGGATCACGTGACCGACATGGCCGCCCGCCGGGCCGAACTGACCCCGGACCGCGTCGCCTTCATCGACCAGGCAACGGGAGAGCGCCTCACCTTTGCCGAGGTGGAGCGGCAGGCGAGCCGCCTGGCCGCTGCCCTCCTCGACATGGGGCTGGTGGAGGGGGCAAGGGTGCCGATCCTCAGCCTCAACCGGCCGGAGTTCTTCATTGCGCTGTTCGCGGCACAGAAGGCGCGGCTCGTGCTGGTGCCGCTCAACTGGCGCCAGCCCTTTGCCGAGCTGTCGCCGTTGCTTGCCACCTGCCGCTCGCATGTGCTGCTGCATGACACGGCCTTCACGGATGTCGCCCGCGAGCTGGCCGCCCGCCATGGCCTTGCCCGCATCGGGCTGGAACCCGGCATGGACACGCCCTTCGTGCTGGCGGATCTGATTGCCGACGCGGAGGCAGCCGCTGCTGCCGCTGTTTCGGGACGACCCGTCAAGGCCAGCGCGCCGTGGTATCTGCTCTTCACGTCGGGCACCACGGGCCTGCCCAAGGCGGTGATCCAAACCGCCGGCATGGCCTGGGCCAACGCGGTCAACTATGTCCAGGCCACGGATCTCAGCAGCACCGACACCTCGGTGAACTATCTGCCGCTGTTCCACACTGCCGGTATCAATCTCCTCACCCTGCCGCTGTTCCTGTTCGGCGGCCGCTCCACCATCCTGCGCAAGTTCGAGGCCGATGACGTGGTGCGGCTGATCGACAAGGGCGAGGTGACCGCCTTCTTCGGCGTGCCGGCGATCTATCAGGCGCTGGCGCTGCATCCGCGCTTCGGTGATCTCGACATTGCCCGCCTGCGCTCGCTGGTCTGCGGCGGGGCGCCGGTGCCGGAGAAGCTCCTCAGCGACTATCAGGCGCGCGGCGCCACCATCTGCAACGGCATGGGCATGACCGAAACCGGGCCGACGCTGTTCATCATGGACCCGGCCCAGGCCAGCGCCAAGCTCGGCTCGGTCGGCAAGGCGCAGATCCTCGCCGAGGTGCGGCTGGAAGGCGCGGACGGGCGCGTTGTCGAGGGCGCGGGGGAGGGCGAGCTGCAGGTGCGCGGGCCCGGCATCACGCCGGGCTACATGGACAACCCGGAGGCGACGGCCGGTTCTCTTACCGGAGACGGCTGGCTGCGGACCGGCGACATCGCCCGGCGCGATGCGGATGGCTATTACTTCATCGTCGACCGCATCAAGGACATGTACATCTCCGGTGGCGAGAACATCTACCCGGCCGAGGTCGAGCGGGTGCTGCTGACCCATCCGGCCGTGCTGGAGGCCGTGGTCATTGGCGTGCCGGACGAGAAATGGGGCGAGGTCGGCGCGGCCTTCCTGATTGCCCGTCCCGGCGCGGCGCTGGAGGTGGCCGACCTGCCCGCCTGGTGCCGCGAGCGGCTCGCCGCCTACAAGGTTCCCAAGAGCTTCTCCCTCGTCACCGACCTGCCCCGCACCGCCGCCGGCAAGGTGCGCAAGAACATCCTCAAGGACAGGCTGGGGGAGGGGGCGACATGAGGCATGTGCGGCGTTCGTCCTGCATTGCCTCTCCGGTCGCCGCAGCGCCCCTCTCCTCCCTTGAGGGGGAGATGTCTGCGCAAGCAGACAGAGGGGGGTGTTCAGCCGTTCGGCATACCCGGCGTTGCGAGTGACCGGATCGTCCGCTTACCCCCCTCTGCCCCCTGCCGGGGGCATCTCCCCCTCAAGGGGGGAGAGGGGGCCGAGCCAGCCCTTCGACCTTCCCTTGCCCCGCCGAGAGGGAGGGGAGCCGAGAGGCCCCGCAAGAAACCAGACCCGAACCCCCGGAGACCCGCATGACACCAGCCGATCCCTTGCCGCATCGCCGGTCCTGGACGCCGAGCCAGGCGGAGTTTGATGCCTTTGCCGCCGTGTCGGGAGATGACAACCCGATCCACGTCGATCCCGCGTTTTCCGCCCGCACCCGTTTTGGCCGCACCGTGTCGCACGGGATGCTCATCTACACCCGCGTGTTCGGGCTGCTGGGCGAACTGTTTCCCGGGCACCGGCATCAGGCGCAGGCGCTGATGTTTCCCCATCCCGCCTTTGCCGGCGAGGAACTGGTGATCGAGCTGGAGCGGGGCGTGGCGACTGGCTCGGTCGGCATCCGTGTCAGCCGGGCGGCGACAGGCGAAGAGGTGCTGACCGGTCTGGCAACGCTCGAAGGAGGCGCATGATGGGCTTTGTTGTGGGGGAGAGCGCGAGCCTGACGCGCAGGTTCTCGGACGCGGATCTGGCCGCGTTCTCGCGCCTCTCGGGCACGGCGGTGTCTCCGGCGGAGGGCGTGCCGGGACCGCTCATCGGGGCGCTGTTTTCCTGTCTCCTGGGCGTCGACCTGCCGGGTCCGGGCACCAACTATCTGAAGCAGGAGATGCGGTTTCTCGCGCCGGTGCCGCTCGACGTCGAGCTGACCGCACGGGTGACGATCACCCGGCTTCGGCCGGAAAAGCATCTGGTCGATCTGGAGACGGTCTGCGAACTGCCCGATGGCACCCGCGTCTGCGAGGGCCGCGCCCTCGTCTATGTCGAGGATGCCATCCGCCGCACGGCCGCCTGACCGGCCGCTCCGGTCTCGCCCCCGTCACTTCAAACAAAAACGGGGAAACCGAAGGCTGCCCCATCACTTCAAACAAAAAAACGGGGCAACCGAAGGCTGCCCCGTCTGGTCGTATCCCTGGTGTCTGGCACCCGGGCGCGCGATGTCTGGCGCGGCCCTCAGGCGAGCGCGAGATCCGCAGCCTGCTTGCCGCGGCCACGGCGGTCGTCCTCGGTGATGAAGGTCACCTTGGCGCCCTCTTCCGGCGTGCCCAGACCGGAGCGTTCAAAGGCGGTGATGTGCACGAACACATCCTTGCCGCCGTTTTCCGGCGTGATGAAGCCGAAGCCGCGGTCATGGTTGAAGAACTTGATGGTGCCGGTTTCGCGCATGGCGAGGTCCTTTCCCGGGTAGCTTAAGTCAAGTGCCACCGCTCCAGGCGCATCCTGGGGCAGTGCGGCAACGAAACAGTCAAGGCAGAAACGGGAAAGGCAAACGCTGAGGCGGGTCACGCCTGAAACCAGTCTTTCCGGGTCCCAAATTGTCTGGGTCGAAGCCCGTACGGCTGGCGAGTGCGAGGCCGATGCGGGCAACATAGGGTGCATGCCTCGGGCTTTCAAGGCAAAGCGGAGGATTCCGCCTGCCCGCACAGAACTTCCTGCAACAGCCGGTTCACGCGTCCGGGTTCCTCCAGATGCGGCGCGTGTCCGGAGCGTTCGAGGCGATGCACCGTGACGCCGGGCACATGCTGCCGGTGCCAGTCGGCCACCCCCTCGCCATAGAGCGCGCTGCGGGCGCCCTGCACCAGATGCAGCGGACAGGCGAGGGCGGGAAGCAGCGTCCGGAAGTCCTGCCGCGTCAGCGAGGCCCACATCGGCTGCAGCAGCCGCGGGTCGGCCGCCCTGATCTCGCGCCTTGCCCACTGCACGAGGGCCGCGTCCGGCACCGTGCCGCGGGCGAAGATCCGCTGCGCCACCCGCTCGGCCATCTGCGGCCAGCGCCCGGCAATGGCGGCCAGCACGTCGGCGTTGCGCGCGCCGTCCAGTCCGTCGCGCACCCCGTCGGACCAGGTGGCGTCGTTCAGCACCTTCGGCGTCATGTCGAGGCTGACGAGCGCCCGGACCCCGGCCGTGCCATGCCGCTCCGCGAGCGCATAGGCGACATGGGCGCCCATTGACCAGCCGGCCAGCACCACCGGTCCGGGTACCTGTTCCCGCAGCAGGCCGGCGAGCGCATCGGCCGCTGCCTCGATGCTGGGCGTCACGGCGGTCCCGGTGCGGCCATGGCCGGGAAGATCCGGCACGATCAGCCGCGCCACGCCGGCAAGGGCCGTGACCTGCGGCGCGAAGAAGCCGCCGTGGCAGGACCAGCCGTGCAGCAGCACCAGCACCGGCCGTGCCGCGCGGTTTCCGTCCCCCGCGCGGCCGTCCGGGTCGCTGTCCCGGTAGACCAGGCCGGATGCGCTCAGGGCCTCCCTCATGCGCGGCCTGCGCGCAGCCGGCCAACGACACCGGTCGGGAAGAAATAGACCGACAGCACGAACAGGACGCCCAGCCACATCAGCCAGCGATCCGGAGCCACCAGCGCCGAGAGCAGCGGAATGCCCGCCGTCGCCCCTTCCGCCAGTCCCATCAGGGCCTGCAGGTAGGTCTGGGCCAGGATGAACAGCGTCGCGCCGATGACCGCGCCATACATCGTGCCCATGCCGCCGATCACCACCATCAGCAGGATGTCGACCATGATCTCCATCGACAGGGTCGTCGCCGGGCCGGTGTAGCGCAGCCACAAGGCGAGCAGCACGCCCGCCATCGCCGCCATCATCGCCGACAGCACCGTCGCCGCCGTGCGGTAATGCACGGCCTTGTAGCCGATCGCCTCGGCGCGGAAGCCATTGTCGCGCACCGCCTTCAGCACGCGGCCGAAGGGCGAGTTGACGATCCGCACCAGAGCAAGGAACAGCACCAGCGCCACGCCGAAGATGAGATAATAGCTCAGCACCTTGCCATCGATGCGCAGGCCCAGCACCGGCTCGTCGAACAGCCTGAACGCCGGCGTCAGTTCGCGCGGGATCCGGTAATTGAGCCCGTCCTCGCCGCCGGTGAGGAAGGAGAGCTGCGACACCAGCACGGCGAAGGCGCTGGCAATCGCCAGCGTCACCATGGCGAAGAAGATCGCCTTCACGCGCAGCGAGAACAGCCCGATGGCCAGCGCCAGCAGCGCCGCGAGGCTCACCCCGCACAGCGCGCCGAGCCCGGCTGCGGCAAAGCTGGCCCCGCCCAGCGTCAGCCCGAGCGCGGTGCCATAGGCGCCGAGCCCGAAGAACATCGTGTGGGCGAAGGAGACGATGCCGGTGTAGCCGATCAGGAGGTCATAGCTTGCCACCAGCACGATGAAGATGCAGATGCGCGCGGCCGTCTCCAGCGGCTTGCTGCCGGGAAACAGGAACGGGGCAAAGGCAAGGCCGACCAGGATCAGCACGAGCACAACGGTCAGCAGCGGGCTTCCCGGCCGGTCGCCGGACAGGAGTTTCATCAGCATGGCGTGCTCCTCACTTGGCCTTGACGACGGGGTAGAGGCCCTGCGGCCGCCACATCAGCACCACCACCATCAGTCCGATGGTGGAGACGAGCGCCACCTTGGGCGCGGCAAAGGCGGTGTAGTTGGCCAGAAGCCCCACCAGCAGCGCGCCGATGAAACAGCCCTCGACCGAGCCGAGACCGCCGATGATGACGACGATGAACACCAGCACCATGATCTCCGAGCCCATGTGCGCGGTGATGGTTTCCTGATAGAGGCCCCACATCACGCCGCCCAGACCGGCGAGCGCCGAGCCGACCATGAACACCACGAGGAACAGCCGGCGGATGCGGTAGCCGAGCGCTTCCACCATCTCGCCGTTCTCCACGCCGGCGCGCACCAGCAGGCCGACCTTGGTGTGCTTGAGCACATGCCGCATGGCGACGAACAGCGCCAGTCCGATCCCGACCGCCACGAGCCTGTACTTCTCGATGGCCGCGTCGCCGATCACCCAGGAGCCCTGCAGCGCCAGCGGCCGCGACAGGTGCAGCGCGTCCGGTCCCCAGACCACATGGATGAGCTGCTGCGCGATGATCATGCCGCCCATGGTGACTAGGATCTGCTTCAGGTGCTGGCCATAGACCGGCTTGATGATCACCTTCTCGAAGCCGTAGCCCATCAGGCCCGTGGCCAGCATGGTCACCGTGATGGCGATCAGCATGGCCGCCAGGTTCATGAGCACGGAGGGATGCGCCGTCCATCCGGACAGCCACGTCAGCACGGTGAAGCCGATGAAGGCCCCGACGGCGACGAAGGCCCCGTGGCCGAAGTTGATGATGTCCATCAGGCCGAACACCAGCGTCAGGCCCGAGGCCATGATGAAGATCATCAGCCCCATGGCGAGGCCCGCCACCGTCAGCGTTGCCCAGGTCGACGGATTGCCCGTCACCACCAGCCCGCCCAGCATCAGCAGGGGAACCAGCAGCAGCGGCGCCTTGTCCGCCAGTCGTTCGGCAAGCGGCCGCGCCTCGATGCGGGGCCGGATCAGGGTCTCGCTCATTGATGCGCCTCCAGGCTCAGTCCCATCAGCCGCTCCTGCAGGCCGGCATCGGCCACCAGCGTGGCCATGTCGCCGGCATGCACGATGCGGCCATCATCCATCACGGCCACCGTGTCGCCGAGGCTCGAGGCCATGGCGAAGTTCTGCTCGACCAGCAGGATGGTGGTTTCGGTTTCCTTGAGCTGGCGCAGCGCATCGGTCATCGAGGCGATGATCGCCGGGGCCAGCCCCTTGGTCGGTTCGTCGATCAGGATCAGGCGACGCGGCTCGATGATCGCGCGCGACACGGCCAGCATCTGCTTCTGCCCGCCTGAGAGGGTCCCGGCCGACGCGGTCCAGAAGGTGCGGATCGGCGGGAACAGGTCCTGCACCCAGGAAAGCCGCCTGGCGTCGATCGGCCCGGACGTGGCGGCGAGCGTCATGTTCTCCGCCACCGTCAGGTCCGTGAAGATGCCCATGTTTTCCGGCACATAGGCAATGCCGGCGCGGGCAATCGACGGCGTGTCCAGCTGGGTGATGGCCCGGCCGTCGAAGCGGATCTCGCCCCGGCTCGCCCGCCACAGGCCCATGATGGTGCGCAAGCTGGTCGTCTTGCCCGCGCCGTTGCGGCCGAGCAGCACCGACACTCCGCCTTGCGGCACGGTCAGCGAAACGCCCTGCAGGATGTGATAGGGCCCGATGTGGGTATGGACGCCGTCCAGCGTCAGAAGCGGGTCAGCCATGGGCAGCCTCCGTCACGCGCTTGCCGAGATAGGCTTCCTGCACCACGGCCGAACTGATCACCGCGGCCGGTTCGCCATCGGCGACCAGCGCCCCGTTGTGCAGCACGATGATGCGGTCGGCGAGGGTGCGGATCACGTCCATCTTGTGCTCGACCAGCAGGATGGTGCGATCCTTGTCGGCCTTCAGCTCCTGGATCAGCTTCAGGATCACGGGCACCTCGTCGACGCTCATGCCGGCGGTCGGCTCGTCGAACATCAGCACCTGCGGTCCCAGCGCGATCAGCAGCGCCACTTCCAGCTTGCGCTGGTCGCCATGCGGCAGGGCGCTGACCGTCTGGTTGGCCTTGTCGAGCAGGCGCACTTCGGCCAGCACATGTTCGGCCCGCTCGATCAGGCCGACGTGGCTGTCGGCCATGGAGAAGAGATCAAGGCCGAGGTTGGCCTTGGCCTGGGCAACCAGCCGGACATTCTCGCGCACCGTCAGGGTGGGAAACAGGTTGGTGAGCTGGAACGCCCGGCCGATGCCCTTCAGCGTCCGGTCCGGGACGCCGAGCCGCGTGATGTCCTCGCCGTTCAGGACGACCTTGCCATGGCTCGCCCGGAGCTGGCCGGAGATCAGGTTGAAGTAGGTCGTCTTGCCGGCGCCATTCGGTCCGACAATGGCTGTCAGCGTGCCGCGCTCGAAGGCGCAGCTGACATGGTCCACGGCCACATGCCCGCCGAAGCGGATCGTCAGCTCATGGGTTTCCAGAATGGGATGTTCACGCGCCACTGGATCGTTCCATGCGGGGTTGCGGGGAAGGCGAGATTGGTGTTCCGGGGCCACGGCAGCCCCGGCGAGACGCAGCGCCCCTCTCTCCCCTTGAGGGGGAGATGTCTGCGACAGCAGACAGAGGGGGGCACGGCGGTCCAGCGCAGTCAGCGCGAGACGAGAGTGCCTGGTACCCCCCTCTGCCCCCATCCGGGGGCATCTCCCCCTCAAGGGGGGAGAGGAGGCTGCGGCACTTGGTTTCAGGCCCAGACCCGCACCATTTGCTCATCCTCCACCCCCTCCCCACGAAGGGGAGAGGAAAGAGGGCACGCTGCACGGCATCCGGCCAAACCCTGTCCGGCCTGACTGACCAGCTTACTTCTTGTTGCGGATCGGGATGTTCATGTCCTCGATCGTCAGCTCGCGCACGAGTTCCGGGATGCCCCAGGCCACGTTCGGATCGACCTTGATCTTGAAGTGATACATCGACTGCAGCGCCTGATGGTCCTCGGGACGGAACACCATCTTGCCCTTGGGCGTCTGGAACTCCATGCCCTGCATGGCGGTGATCAGCGCTTCCGTTTCGGTCGACCCGGCCTTCCTGATCGCCTCGACAATGGCGATGCCGGCCGTCATGCCACCGGCGGTGAAGAAGTCCGGCGGCGACTCATGGCGCTTCCGGTGCTCGGCGACCAGCCAGTCGTTCACCGGGTTCTTCGGGATGTCGTAGTAGTAATAGGTCGCGCCTTCCATGCCCGGCAGCGCCTTGTAGGCGGCCATCGCGGCCAGGATGTTGCCGCCCGTGGCGATCTCGATGCCGAAGCGCTCCGGCTCCATGGCCTTGATCTTGCCGATCGGGTTGTTGGCACCGGCCCAGATCACGAACAGGAACTTGCGGCCCGGCTGGTCCTTCATCGCGTCGAAGATGCGCTGGGCGCTGGCGGTGAAGTCCTGGGTGTCGGTCGGGACATATTCCTCGAAGGCCAGCTTGGCGCCGGTCGGGCCGAGCGCTTCCTTGAACGCGGCCACGCCGTCGCGGCCGAAGGCATAGTCCTGCGCCAGCGTGGCGATGGTCACGCCCTCCTTGCCGAGCGCGACGGCGTTGGCGATGGCGTCCTGCGAGGAGTTGCGGCCGGTGCGGAAGATGTAGCGGTTCCAGGCCTCGCCCGTGATGCTGTCGGCCACGGCCGGCTCGACGATCAGCAGCTTCTCGTATTCCTCGGCAACCGGCAGCATGGCCAGCGCAACACCGGAGGCAACGGGGCCAACCGCGATGTCGGCATTGTCGTCGCCATAGGCTTCCGCGAGCACGGCCTTGGCGATGTCCGGCTTGGTCTGGGTGTCCTTCTCGATCACCACCAGCTTGCGGCCGTTCACTTCCATGGTGCCGCCGGTGGCGTATTCGAGACCCATCATCAGGCCGATATGCGACTGCTTGGCATAGGCTTCCAGCGGGCCGGTCTTGTCATAGACATGGGCGATGCGGATGTCCTCCGCCTGGGCCGGGCTGACCAGTCCCGCAAGCGGGGCGGCAGCGGCAAGGCCGAAGACGGTGGCCAGCGCCAGGCGTCTCAACGTCGACTGCAAGTTCGATTTCATGGGCAACATCCTCCCGAGTGCCGGACGCGCTCCCCCGCGCCCTGAAACATCCGGCCCCGCAAATCCCTTGCAAGATCAGTCCAGCCCCGGGCGGGGCTGCGGTGGCGATGGGGCACATGCCGAACTGATGTCCAGACCTGACCGGGCCGAACCGTGCTTGCGGCAAAAGCCGTGCTGCGCTGGTTCATGTCGCGCGGGTCCGGGTCGGGCAGGCCGGTACGGCGGCAACCGGATGCCAAATATGAAACCTGAATCATGCGTCATGTCAAATGACAGTTTCGCGTCTGGCGCGAATTTGTGTCGCGCGGCTATCCTGCATCGGACACCGAACAGGAGCATGACGCCCGCCATGACCAGGGTCCGATGAGCAAGCCGTCCGTCCCGCCCGCCGCCTCCCTCGCCGGGGATGCCGCCGGCATCGAGATCCTCTCCCGGCGCGAGGTCTACCGGGGCCGGGCGACGGTCGAGGAAGTCACCTTGCGCCAGCGCCGGCGCGACGGTGGCCACCAGGAGATCACCCGGGAGATTGTCCGCTATGGCCGCAACGTCGTGGCGGTGCTGCCGCTCGATCTGGAGCGTGGCTGCCTGCTCCTGTGCCGCCAGTTGCGCGTGCCCATGCTGGTGGACCAGGGGGATCCGCGCCCGTTCGAAGTCTGTGCCGGTCGGCTGGAGGAGGGGGAGGACGCGGCCGACGGGGCGCGGCGCGAGCTTCTGGAGGAGTTCGGCGTCGCGGCCCTGAGCCTGACGCCGGTGATGGTCTGCTACACCAGTCCGGGCATCCTCGGGGCGCGCGCCGACCTGTTTCTCGCCGGGTATGACGGCGCTGCCCGTGCCGCGGGTGGCGGCCTCGTGGCGGAAGGCGAGGACATCGAGGTGCTGGAGGTCGGCTTTGCCGAGGCGGCGCGCCTGCTGGCCGAAGGCCGGCTGCGGGACGCCAAGTCGGTGATCCTGCTGCAGCATCTCATGCTGAGACACCCGGACCGGTTCGGGCCCCTGGCCGGCCCTTGAGCGCATTGCGGCCCTTGACGGGTTCCGCTAGCGTTCCGGGGACAACCGACGCGGGAGACGCAGCGATGCCGGAGGGAACGGGCCACACAGGCGAGATACTGCGGCCGGGCGCCGTCATCGACGGCACGGTCGGCCCGGCCACCGGGGATGACCGCTTCGACAGCCTCTGCCCCTCCGATGGCCGGCTCATCGCCCGCATCCCGCGCTGCGACGCCGCCGATGTCGGCCGGGCCGTTGCCAGCGCCCGCCGCGCGTTCGACGAGGGCCCCTGGCCACGCCTCACCGCGCTGGAGCGGGGCCGTCTGCTCACCCGGCTCTCGGCCCTCGTCAGCGACCACGCCGGGGAACTGGCGGCTCTCGAGTCGCTCGACACCGGCAAGCCGCTGCGCCAGGGCAAGGCCGACATCCTCGCCCTCGCCCGCTATTTCGAGTTCTACGGCGGCGCGGCCGACAAGGTGACGGGCGACACCATTCCCACCGCCGACGGCTTCCTCGCCATGACCCTGCGCGAACCGCTCGGCGTCGTCGGCGGCATCATCCCGTGGAATTATCCGGCGCAGATCATGGGCCGCGTCGCCGGGGCCGCGCTCGCCATGGGCAACACGCTGGTGCTGAAGCCGGCGGAGGAGGCCTGCCTCAGCGTCCTGCGCGTCGGCGAGCTGGCGCTGGCAGCCGGCTTTCCGGCCGGCGTCTTCAACGTGGTTCCGGGGTTCGGCCACGAGGCCGGCGCTGCCCTTGCCAACCATCCGGGCCTTGATTTCCTCACCTTTACCGGCTCGCCCGACGTCGGCGTGCTGATCCAGACGGCGGCGGCGCGCAACCACATCGGCTGCACGCTGGAACTGGGCGGCAAGTCGCCCCAGATCGTTTTCGAGGATGCCGATCTCGAACAGGCCGTGCCGGTCATCCTCAACGCCATCTTCCAGAACTGCGGCCAGACCTGTTCGGCCGGCAGCCGGGTCCTGGTGCAGCAGGGCCTCTGGCCGCCGCTCGCCGAGGCCTTGCGCGCCCGCGTGCGCACGCTGGTCGCCGGTCCCCATGACCGCGATCTTGATCTCGGCCCCCTCATCTCGGAAGGCCAGCTGCGCCGGGTGCGGTCCTTTGTCGAGCGGGCGGCCAGCGACGGCATTCCCCTCATTGCCGAAGGCGCCATCGCCCCCGATGCCCCGCAGGGCGGCTTCTACGTGCCGGCCCGGATCTACGGTCCCGTCCCGCCGGACCATGTGCTGGCGCGCGAGGAAGTGTTCGGCCCGGTCCTGTCGCTGATCCCCTTCCGCGACGAGGCCGAGGCGGTCCGGCTGGCCAATGGCACCGACTACGGCCTGGTCGCCGGCGTGTGGAGCCGCGACGGCCAGCGCGCCCTGCGCGTCGCGCGGCAGGTCCGCGCCGGTCAGGTCTTCGTCAACGCCTATGGCGCGGGCGGCGGCATCGAGCTGCCCTTCGGCGGCTTCAAGAAATCCGGCCACGGCCGCGAAAAGGGCTTCGAGGCGCTGTATGAATTCTCGGCGACCAAGACCCTCGTCCTGCGCCATGGTTAGCCGGCAAAATAACTAATCGAAACCGGGGAGGAACAGGCATGGCAGACAGGCTGAAGGGCAAGGTGGCGGTGATCACCGGGGCGGGGTCCGGCTTCGGCGAGGGCATGGCCAAACGCTTTGCCGAGGAAGGCGCAAGGGTCGTGGTGGCGGATCTGAACGGCGACGCCGCGGCCCGCGTCGCCGGCGAGATCGGCGCCTCTGCCGTCGCGGTGACCGCCGACGTCACGCTGCGCGCCGATGTCGAGCGCATGATCAAGGCCGCATCCGGGGGCTTCGGCCGGCTCGACATCCTCATCAACAACGCCGGCTATTCCCACCGCAACAAGTCACTGCTCGAGGTCTCGGAAGAGGAGTTCGACCGCATCCTCGCCGTCAACGCCAAGGCGATCTACCTGTCCACCCTCGCCGTCGTGCCCATCATGGAAGCCCAGGGCGGCGGCGTCATCCTCACCACCGCCTCGACTGCCGGCCTGCGCCCCCGTCCGGGTCTCACCTGGTACAACGCCTCCAAGGGCTGGGCGATCACCGCCTCCAAGTCGATGGCGGCCGAGCTGGCGCCAAAGAACATCCGCGTCAACGCGCTCTGCCCCGTGGCCGGCGAGACGGGCATGCTGCATCTCTTCATGGGCGAGGACACGCCGGAGAAGCGGGCGCAGTTCAAGGCCTCGATCCCGCTTGGCCGCCTGTCGAAGCCGACGGACATGGCCAATGCCGCGCTGTGGCTCGCCTCCGACGAGGCCGAGTTCATCACGGGCGTGGCGCTTGAGGTGGACGGCGGCCGCTGCATCTGAGCGGCCACCGGATCGGCGCAGGACCGCACCGGGACCCGGCGCACCAGTCACGAGCACACCCGTCCTGCGCGCCGGCACGACAGTTGCCAGGCAGGCGGCGGGGCAGGCGGCAGGGCAGGCGGCGGGGTTACCCGGCTGCCTGCGTCGGCTTCTGCGGGGCGGCAGGGCGGCGGGCCCAGGGCCGCGTGCCGGCGGGGATCTCGGCGACCGTGCCCACCGGCTGCAGGTAATGCGTCACCTCGGGCCAGTGGCCGGCCTTCAGCGCCGCCTCGATCTGCGGCTTGACGATCTCGAAGCTGGACACGCCGCAGCGGCGCATCAGCGGGATCTGGTCAAGGATGAAGTCGCCGATGGCGCGGATGTCCCCGGCGTAGCCGAGCTGTTCGCGCAGGATGCGGGCCGCAGAAAAGCCGCGCCCGTCGGTGAACTTCGGAAATTCCACCAGCACGCGCGGCAGACGGGCCAGATGCGGCTCCAGCTGCTGCACGTCCTCGCCGGCCGCAATCACCACGGCCGCATCGTCTCCGGCAGCGATCACGGCCGCAGGATCGGCGAGGAACCGGGCCAGCGACACCTTGCGACGCTGGCCGTCGGCGAAGGGATGGGCCGGCAGCGTCTCGTCGGCCTCAAGGCGCACCCAGGCTTCTTCGGTAAAGGCGCCATTGGCGTAGATCTTGGTCATGCGGGATGCGTCCTTGCAGCGTCAGGTGTTGCCCTGGCCCGGCAGCGGGCTGGCGGACAGGGAAAGATGGATGCCGCATTCGGTCTTGGCCTGACCGCGCCAGCGTCCGGCGCGCGGGTCTTCCCCCGGGGCGACCTTGTCGGTGCAGGGCAGGCAGCCGATGGACGGATAGCCCTCGGCGACCAGCGGATGCGGCGGCAGGTCATGCGCCTTGGCGTAGCCGAGAATGTCGGCCGCCGTCCAGTTGGCGAGCGGGTTGACCTTGACGCGGCCATCCTCGGCCTCGAACACGGGCAGGGCAGCGCGGGTGGCGCTCTGGAACCGCTTGCGGCCGGAGATCCAGGCGTCAAAGCCCTTCAGCGCGCGGGCCAGCGGCAGCACCTTGCGCACGTTGCAGCAGGCATCCGTGTCGGTCATCCAGAGCATGCCGGCCGGGTCGATGGCGGTCAGCTCGTCCCGCTCGGGCCGCGCGACGCGCACATCGGTGAGGCCAAGATGTTCCACCAGCGTATCGCGGTAGCGCAGCGTCTGCGAGAACAGCTTGCCCGTGTCGACGAACAGAACCGGCGTCGACGGATCAACCGCCGCCACCATATGCAGCAGCACGGCCGAGTCGGCCCCGAAGGATGACACCAGCGCGATGCGGCCACGGTAGTGGCTGGTGATGGCGTCGCTCAGGATCTCGAGCGGCGCCGCGCCGTCATACTGGGCCGCAAAGGCGCGGGCTTCCGCGCCCGCCCCCAGATCCGGGTCGAGGGCCAGACCGGCCAGATCACTCAGCCCCATAGAGCGCCTCCTTGAACGGGTCTTCACCAAGGCGGCGGTAGACCTGCAGGAAAGTCTCGTCCTTCGAGCTGCGCAGCTTCAGGTAGGTGTCCACCAGCGTCTCGATGGCGTCCACCACCTCGTCGGAGGAGAAGCCGCGGCCGATGATCTCGCCGATCGAGGACTGCTCGTCGGCCGAGCCGCCGAGCGTGATCTGGTAGAACTCCTCGCCCTTCTTCTCGAGGCCGAGAATGCCGATGTGGCCGACATGGTGATGGCCGCAGGCGTTGATGCAGCCGGAGATCTTGATCTTCAGCTCGCCGATGTCGCTCTGCCGCTCCGGCGCGCCGAAGCGTTCGGAAATCCGCTGTGCCACCGGGATGGAGCGGGCCGTGGCAAGGGCGCAATAGTCCATGCCGGGGCAGGCGATGATGTCGGTGATGAGCCCGGCATTGCCCTCCGCCATGCCGGTCTTCACCAGCACGTCGAAGATTTCCGGGAGGTCATCAAGCGCCACATGCGGCAGGATGACGTTCTGCTCGTGGCTGATGCGGATCTCGTCGAAGGCATAGCCCTCGGCGAGATTGGCGATCACGTCCATCTGCGCGTCGGTCGCGTCGCCCGGGATGCCGCCGATCGGCTTCATCGACAGGGTCACGCTGGTGTAGCCCGGCACCCGGTGCGGGTTGAGGTTGTGCGCCACGAAGCGGGCGAAGGCCGGGTCGGTGGCCTTGCGCGCCTCGACCTTGGCGCTCGTCCCGGCGCGCGGGTCCAGCTGCGGCGGGGCGAAATAGGTCTCGATGCGGCGCACTTCCGCGTCCGGCAGGCGCAGGATGCCGAAGCGGATCTTCTCGAACTCCGCCTCGATATCCGCCTTCAGATCCTCAAGGCCCGTCTCGTGCACGAGGATCTTGATGCGCGCCTTGTACTTGTTGTCGCGGCGGCCATAGCGGTTGTAGACGCGCAGGATCGCTTCCGAATAGGCCAGGAGGTCTTCCTCGGGGAGGAAGTCGCGCACCTTGCGGCCGATCATCGGCGTGCGGCCAAGACCGCCGCCGACGAAGACGACAAAGCCGATCTCGCCGGCCTCGTTGCGGGTCAGCTGCAGGCCGATGTCATGCACCTGCACGGCGGCGCGGTCATGCGGCGCGCCGGTGATGGCGACCTTGAACTTGCGCGGCAGGAACGAGAATTCCGGATGCAGCGACGACCACTGGCGCAGGATCTCCGCATAGGGGCGCGGATCGGCGATCTCGTCGGCGGCCGCGCCGGCGAAATGATCCGCCGTCACGTTGCGGATGCAGTTGCCGGAGGTCTGGATGGCATGCATCTCGACTTCGGCCAGCTCTTCCAGGATGCGCGGCGTGTCCTTCAGGCTCGGCCAGTTGAACTGGATGTTCTGGCGCGTGGTGAAGTGGCCATAGCCCTTGTCATAGGTGCGCGCGATATGCGCCAGCTTGCGCATCTGGCGGCTGTTCAGCGTGCCATAGGGAATGGCGACGCGCAGCATGTAGGCGTGCAGCTGCAGGTAAAGTCCGTTCATCAGCCGCAGCGGCCGGAACTCTTCTTCAGACAGCTCACCCGAGAGGCGGCGGCGCACCTGGTCGGCGAACTGCGCGGTGCGTTCCTGAACGAAGGCCTGGTCGAATTCATCGTAGCGGTACATGGCGCGTCTCCGGCAGGCGGAAGGCTTCGTGGTCTTCCCCCGCAAATCTCGTTGTCAGGCAGTCTCGCGGGCCTGCTTGCCAAGGGCGGGATGGGTGGTGGGGCCGGCGGCGCGGATCTTCTCGCGGAACCGCGCCGGCTCGAGCCGGCCGTCGGTCTCGATCACGTCGATCTCGTACGGCTCGACGATCAGCCGGGCCGCAACAGCCTGTGCGCCAAGGGCGAGCGCGGCGGCGATCTCGTCCTTGTCCGCAAGCACGCGCGCCGCGCCGATCAGCTCGACCCAGGTGCCGTCAGCGCCCAGAAACACGACCTCGCCGTCGATCAGACGGTTGGCGGTGATGACCTTCATTCCTCTCTCCTCGGGCCGCCCCGCGACGGGCGGCGTCCTGTTCGGTGCCGTCAGGCGGCGATGATGGCCCGCGCGCGCGCGGCAATCGGTTCGGCCTTTGCAAGCGCAGCCTGCGCAACCGCCTCGCCGATGACGATCAGCGTCGCGCCGGAAATGTCGGTCCGCTCACCGAGCGCCGGCAGGTCGGCGAGCGTGCCGGCAAACTGGCGCTCCTCCGGATGGGCGGCGTTCTCGATGATGGCGACCGGCGTGGTGGCCGCAAGGCCGGCCTCGATCAGCCGCTGCGACACCGCAGCGGCCACGGTGCGGCCCATGTAGACGGCAACGGTCGCGCCCTTCAGCGCCAGGCCGGCCCAGTCGGGCAGGGTCTCGCTGTCGGCGTTGTGGCCGGTGGCAAACACCAGCGTCGAGGCGACCCCGCGCAGGGTCAGCGGGATCTGGGCCGAGGCGGCGGCGGCAAAGGCGGCGGTGACGCCGGGCACGACTTCAAAGCCGATGCCGGCGGCGCGCAGGGCGTCCATTTCCTCGCCCGCCCGGCCGAACACCAGCGGATCGCCGGCCTTCAGGCGCACCACCTTGTGGCCCTCCTGCGCCAGCTCGACCAGCACGGTGTTGATCTGGTCCTGCGGCACGGAATGGGCGCCCTTGCGCTTGCCGACCGAAATGCGCTGCGCATCGCGCCGGCCCATGGCCACCACGGCGTCCGGCACCAGCGCGTCATGGACGATGACATCGGCTTCCTGCAGCAGGCGCTGGGCCCGCAGGGTCAGCAGATCCTCGGCACCGGGACCGGCGCCCACCAGCCAGACGAAACCGCTCTCGTCCTGGGCCGCGTTCAGCAGGCGCTGCGCTTCCACGCGCGCCACATCCGGGCGGCCGGCATAGAAATTGGTGGCAACGGGGCCGGAGAAGAACTTTGCCCAGAAGCGGCGGCGCGTCGCGCCATCGGTCAGGACGCGGGCGGCGGTCTCGCGCAGGCTCTCGGCCAGACGGGCAAGATCACCGGTCGAGCGCGGCAGCAGGCCCTCGATGCGGGCGCGGATATGCCGGGCCAGCACGGGACCGACGCCGGTGGAGGTGATGGCCACGGCAATCGGGGCGCGGTTGACCAGCGCGCCGGTGTAGAAGTCGCAGAGCTCCGGCTTGTCGACGGCGTTGGCCGGAACACCGAGAATGCGGGCGGCCTCGACGACTGCGCGGTCCAGCCGCTCGTCCTCGCGGGCGGAGAACACCAGCGCCGCACCGTTCAGGTGGCGCGGGCGGAAATCCTCGGCAATGTGATGCGCGCCGACGGCGGCGATGACCTCGGCCAGCTCCGGCTCGATCTCCGCGGACACCACCTCGATGAGGGCGTTGGTCTCGCCCAGCAGCCGCACCTTCGCCGCCGCCTCGCCGCCATGACCGACCACCACGACGCGACGGTCCGCCACCTTGTGGAAGGCGGGGAACACGTCGAGGCGCGACAGGCGCTTCAGATCGGTCGTTTCGCTGCGAACGGACATGGCCGCACTCCGGGCGATGAAAAACTATGCTCACAATACCGGCACGCCGCGCAAAATGCCGGGCATTGTTTTTCAAAGTTCTGAACCCGGGGAGAAAATGCTCCTGTAGCAGCGAATTTTGCCGGAAACGGCGGGGCAGGGCCGGTGCATCCGGCCGCCCGCCCTGCGCATCTTCGCGAGGCGGGCGCTCCGGGGCGGTCCTTACTTCATCGCCTGCAGGATCGAGACATAGTTGGCGACGGCCGCGCCGCCCATGTTGAAGATGCCGCCGATCGAGGCGTCCTTCACCTGGATGCCGCCGGCCTCGCCGGTCAGCTGCATCGCGGTCAGCACATGCATCGACACGCCGGTGGCGCCGATCGGGTGGCCCTTGGCCTTCAGGCCGCCGGAGGGGTTGACCGGCAGCTTGCCGTCCATCTCGGTCCAGCCTTCCAGGATGGCGCGGGCGCCGTCGCCTTCCTTCACCAGGCCCATGGCCTCGTACTCGATCAGCTCGGCGATGGTGAAGCAGTCATGCGTCTCGACGAAGGAGAGATCATCCAGCGTCAGCCGGGCATTGGCCAGCGCCTTGCCCCAGGCGGCCTGGCAGCCCTCGAACTTCAGGATGTCGCGCTTCGACATCGGCAGGAAGTCCTGCACATGCGCCATGGCGCGGAAGGCAACGGCCTTCTTCATGCCGAGCGCGGTGGCCGGATCGGTCAGCACCAGCGCCGCCGCCCCGTCGGAGACCAGCGAGCAGTCCGTGCGCTTCAAGGGGCCGGCGACGAAGGGGTTCTTGTCGCTTTCCTGGCGGCAGAACTCGAAGCCGAAGTCCTTGCGCATCTGGGCGTAAGGGTTGTTGACGCCGTTCCTGTGGTTCTTGGCCGCGATCTTCGCCAGCGCGTCGGACTGGTCGCCGTGGCGCTGGAAATAGGCGTCGGCGATCTTGCCGAAGACGCCGGCGAAACCGGCCGGGATGTCGCCCTCTTCCTTGAGATACGAGGCCTTCAGCAGGTTGCGGCCGACCTCCGGTCCCGGCGTCGTCGTCATCTGCTCGACGCCGACCACGAGCACGAAGCGGGCCGCGCCCGTGGCGATCGCACGCACGCCCTGATGCACGGCGGCCGAGCCGGTGGCGCAGGCGTTCTCGACGCGGGTGGCAGGCTTGAAGCGCAGGGCCGGATCGGCCTGCAGCACCAGCGAGGCGGTGAAGTCCTGCGCCGAGAAGCCGGCGTTGAAATGGCCGAGATAGATCTCGCCCACGTCCTGCGGCTCGATGCCGGCGTCCCGGATCGCGTCGGCGGCGGCCTTGACGATCATGCTCTCGACGGTTTCCTCGGCATGCTTGCCGAAGGGCAGATGGGCCCAACCCACGATGGCTGCGGTCATGTTCCTGATCCTTCCCTGGCGTCGGCGGTGCGCGGCGCTGTGCTGGGGTCTGACGCCCCGGTCCGGCCGTGTCGGTTCAACGGGCCGGGCAGGGGGCAAGTCACAAGCTGACTTGCTGCGAAGATAGAGCGCCGCCGGCACGCCTTTCCAGTCACTTGTGCATCCACCGTTTGGCGGATGTTGCGTTGCGGAATTATTTCGCGGCCGCAGCGCTGCGCTTCATCAAGCTGTCACCTGCCGTTGCGATACAGGCGACGTTGGCAATGACCCTTTGACGTGTTTCAGTGCTTTGCGATCAGTCCGGGCCGGGCGGGGCATCCCTCCCGGCTCTTTTGCTTCTGTCCGCAAGCGCGCCCGCCTCCGCCGGCCGCCCCCTTCCGCCTCCAGCCGTTTTTGACTACAGGGAGAGACCCGAGCGCCGAAAGCAGGATCCATGAGCGAGCGTCTGCCCCTGTCCGTCTTCATCATCGCCCGTGACGAGGCGGACCGCATCGCCGAGACGATCCGCTCGGTGCGCGACTGGGTTGACGAAGTCATCGTCATCGACAGCGGCTCGGTCGATGCGACGGTGGCGGTGGCCGAGGCCGAGGGCGCGCGCGTGGTCTTCAATCCCTGGCCGGGCTACGGCCCGCAGAAGCGCTTCGGCGAGGACCAGTGCCGCAACGACTGGCTGTTCAATCTGGACGCTGACGAAGTGGTGACGGCCGGCCTTGCCGGGGAGATCCGCACGCTGGTCGGCTCCGGTGGCCATCTGGCGGCCGACGGCTGGCGGGTGATGATCCGGGATGTCTATGCGCATGAGGCCGAACCGGCCGCCTGGGCCTATGGCTATCACCAGATCCGGCTCTATGACCGGCGCAAGGGCCGCTTCTCCGCCTCCACGGTGCACGACACCGTGCGGCCGGAGCCCGGTGCCAGGCTGGCGGATCTCAAGGGCGTCGTCGCGCATCACTCGATCCGGTCGCTCACCTTCCAGGTCGAGAAGTACAACCGCTACTCGACCATGCAGGTCAACGACATGCAGGCCCGCAGCCGCTCCCTGCCGCGCTGGCGCCTCGTCACCGAGTTTCCCTTCGCCTTCCTCAAGGCCTATGTGGCGCGCCGGTATGTCCGCTACGGCTGGTGGGGGCTGGTGCTGTCGGTCAACTACGCCCACGCCCGCTTCCTGCGCGTGGCCAAGGCCTATGAGGCCGAGCTGCGCGCCGCCCGGCCCCCGGTGGACCGCTAGGCCGGAACGGCTTCCGCGGCCCGTTCGATGCGGCGCACCCGGATGGGCTGGCGGAGGCCGGACAGCCGGTCGAACTGGGCCAGCCGCTTGATCGTCGTCTCCGTCAGCTGGTGTCCGCGGGAGAGCACCAGCTCGTGCGTCCCGTCGGTCAGGATGTCGTCCACCAGCACGTCGCCCGGGTGCAGGGCGCGGATGTGGCAGGCCACGATCTTGATCTCCTGCGACTTGTCCAGCTCGTCGGCCAGCAGCGTCTCGCGCACCAGCGCCAGCAGGCGCGGATCATACTGCCTGCGGTTGATCGACAGCGCCTCCAGCGCCGCCATGTCCAGGCCGCTGTCCGGGCTCGCGTACCACAGGTCGGTGAGGATCTTGAGGATCCGCGAGTTGAGCGGAATGTCCTTGCCGACCGGCCCGTCGGCGGGAAAGCCCGAACCATCGAAGCCGCGACCGGAATAGTACAGCACGTCGGCGATCCGCTCGAACTGCGGGATGTTGCGCAGCAGGTCGCGGGTCTGTTCCGGCGCCCGCGACAGCAGCTCGCGCTGCGGATCGGTCAGCGACTTGGCGGAGCGGTAGCGGGACAGGATGTCCTTGGGCAGCAGGGCCTCGCCGAGCGGCGAGAACATCACCGCCATCTCCAGCTCCCAGGTCTTCTTGATGTTCAGCGCCTTGGCGATCTTCAGCGCCCACTGGCGGATGGTCGCGGTCTTGCGGAAGGCATCCGAATGGAACAGGGACAGCATCTCGATCAGCAGCTTGACCGAGCCGGCCAGCGTCTTCTCCAGCAGCGCCCGCTCGCGGATGACCCGGGCATGGTGCGTCAGGCCGTTGGCGATGGCCGCTTCCATCTCCTCCACCGCGCAGGGCTTGTTGAGATACATCAGCACATTGGCTTCGTTCACGGCCCGCTTGGCCACCTCGACGGTGCGGTCGTTGGTGAGCAGGATGCGGGCCGCCGCCGGGTGCGTCTCGATCAGCCCGCGCAGGAAGTCGATGCCGTCGATGCCGGGCAGGTGCAGCGCGGCGATGACGACGCCGATGTTCGGATGGCCGTCGAGAAAGATCGAAGCTTCCAGCGAGCTCGCGGCGGATGCGATCTTGTACTTCTGGCCGAGAAGCTGCTGGAAGGCAGACGTTACCTTGGCGTCGCCGTCCACCACGAGGATCTGGTTTGACACTTCATGCATCGCTGATGCTCCTTTCGTGTCACCCTCTTGCCAGGTTCGCCGGACGACTGTATTTGTCGCTGGCGTTTGTTATGGCCTTCTGCTTCCTTACCTAGGGATATGAGGCGGCGTAATCTCCTAATAAAACATTTTTTCTGTTTCATTTTCAGGAATAACCTTTTCATCTGGCAAACCGGATCGCTAAAGTTGAAGCAATGGGCCTGTCACGCCGCCCGATCCGGCCGCTCGCCCCTTCGCCCGCCGCCGCCGGTTGGTCCGGCTGCCCGTTCTGCTGCAGGGCGGTTGCGCCCCGAGCCGGGACAGGGCAAAACTCGCGGCCTCACTCACCCCCCGGGATCCCTGCCTCATGCCGCAAGACACCAGCCCAAGCCGCGCTGCCCCCGACCAGGCCGAGGTGCTGATCATCGGGGCCGGACCGGCAGGCCTGATGGCGGCCGACCATCTGGCCGGACTGGGCCACGCCGTCACCGTCTGCGACCGCATGCCCTCGCCGGCGCGCAAGTTCCTGATGGCCGGACGCGGTGGTCTCAACCTCACCCATTCCGAGCCGCTCGAGCGCTTTCTCACGCGCTACGGCCCGGCTGCGGCGGCGCTGGAGCCGGCCATTCGCGCCTTTAATCCCGATGCCCTGCGCGCCTTTGCCCTCGATCTGGGCCAGGAGACCTTCATCGGCAGCAGCGGTCGCGTCTTCCCGCGCGCCATGAAGGCCTCGCCCTTCCTGCGCGCCTGGCTGTCGCGGCTGGAGGCACGGGGCGTCCGCCTGATCTCCCGCCTTGTCTGGGACGGGTTCGCCGGGCCGGGCACGTCCCGCTTCCTTGCGGCCGATGGCAGCCCGCGGCTCATGGCGGCGCGCGTCACGCTGCTCGCGCTGGGCGGCGCCAGCTGGCCGCGTCTCGGCAGCACCGGCGGCTGGGCCACGCCGCTGCGGTCCGAAGGGGTCGAGCTTGTTCCCTTCCAGCCGGCCAATTGCGGCTTCACCGTGGACTGGCCGGCGGATCTTGTTGCGGGCTTTGCGGGCACGCCGCTGAAGCGGCTCGCCGCCCGGCATCGCGGGCACACGGTCCGGGGCGAGGCCGTGCTCACCCGTCAGGGGCTCGAGGGCGGTCTCGTCTATGCCCTGTCCGCTGCCCTGCGCGACACGCTCGCGGCCGAGGGCGAGGCTCTGCTCGAGCTCGACCTCAGGCCGGATCTCGATGCGGACGAGCTGGCCCGGCGGCTTGCGCGGCCGCGCGGCAAGCAGTCGCGCTCGACCTTCCTGCGCAAGGCAGCGGGGCTCACGCCGGTGGAACAGGCCCTGGTGCGGGCGCTCACGCCCCGGCTCGAGGCGCCGGAGGATCTGGCGGCCCAGATCAAGGCGCTGCCGGTCCGCCTGACCGGCACTGCCGGCATGGACAGGGCCATCTCCAGCGCCGGCGGTGTGGCCTGGTCGGCGGTCGCGGCCGACTATTCGCTCAAGGTCCGCCCCGATGTTCACGTGGCCGGCGAGATGCTCGACTGGGAGGCGCCCACGGGGGGATATCTGCTGCAGGCGTGTTTTGCCACCGGGCTTGCTGCGGCCCGCGGCATGGCCGCGGCTCTCGCCCGCGACACCGGCCAGGCCGGAGGAACCCCGTCATGACCGTGCTGTATGTCGATGCCGACGCCTGCCCCGTGAAGGAGGAGGCCGCCCGGGTTGGTGCCCGCCACGGCCTGCGCATCGTCTTCGTCTCCAACGCCTGGATGCGCCTGCCCGACGACCCCGGTGTGGAGCGGGTCATCGTGCCCGGCGGCCTCGACAAGGCTGATGACTGGATTGCCGAGGCGGTCCGGCCCGGCGATGTGGTCGTCACGGCCGACGTCCCGCTCGCGGCGCGCTGCGTCAAGGGCGGGGCGGACGTTCTTGGTCCCACCGGGCGACCCTTCCACGACGTGGGCATGGCACTGGCCATGCGGGACCTGAAGACCCAGCTGCGCGAGGCCGGCGAGATCCGCGAAAGCGGGCCATCCTTTTCCCGGCTCGACCGGTCGCGCTTCCTGCAGGCGCTGGAATCTGCGGTCCGCGCCGCGCGGCGCAAGTCTCAGGCCTGACCGCATCCCCTCCGGCCTGCTCCCGTCCGAACAGGCAGAAGGCCCCGCCCGGATCGGGCGAGGCCTCCTGGTGGCCTTGCGGCTGCCTTTCGGCGGTGGCCAGGGCTTGAAAACACGGCCCTGCATCTGAAACGGTCATGCTGAAAAGGACGTCTGAAAACTGCTGCCTCAAAAAAGCGTGGCCCAATAGATCCGGCCCTAAAAAATTCCGGCCCAAAAAAACGGCCCCAAAAACGGCCCCAGAAAACGATCCTGAAAACTGCGACCTGAACGTCGGAACCTGCAGATCGTGACCTGACGTTCTCGTCTCCCGTCCCCTGCGTCCCGCGCGGCGGGGCAAGGGAGGCTGCCCGGCGGCTTGCGCTCTCAGTCGCGCCGCAGCGCCACCCGCGCCGGTGCGGCCGGGGTTGATCTTGCAAGCGGGGTCACGAGGGCCAGGCCGACAAGGCTACCGGCGACGAGGCCACTGGCGATGAGGCTGCCGGCGAGGGCTGCCTCCGCGTCGAGGCCGGGATGACCGCGCTCTGCGGCCTCCGCGCCGGTGGTGAGGATCAGCACGGCTCCGGCAATCAGCGTCAGGGCGGCGACGGTCTTCTGCATGGTGTTCGACATGATCCTGATCCTTCTGCCCGAGCGGCCGTCCTGCGGGTCTGGCGGGGCGGCTGGCGGCCGGTTTGCGACCGCAGCCGCCTGTGACGACCGACAGGACCGAGAGTATCAGGTCGCCTCGGGCAGGATGTGACCCCTGTCACGATCCGGCGGCTTTCGCGGCGGATGCACGGACTGGACAAACGCCCCGCCAGCAATCCGGCCGTTATCCCGACCCGGCCGGGCGCCAGCGAAGCGCCGGGCCTGATCCAGACGTCAGCCGCGCGATCCGCGACAACGCCGCTCCAGTGCCGCTCCTGGGCCTGTCCATGCGGCAGGGATCAGAGCCGGCTTGCACTCGCACAGACATGCTGGGTTCCGGATCGGCGGTTCGCTCCGCTCACCTTGTCCGGAAGGACGACCGTGGCTGAAATCAAAAACCCCGCCAGAAGTCTGGCGGGGTTGATATGTTCAAGTCCTTCGGCGATCGACGCCGGCCTCAGATCATGCCGCGGCGCTTCAGCTCGGCATGGGTGTCGTCCAGCGTCTTCTTGGCGATGGCCACCAGCTGGTCGGCCTCGCCGTGGGTGATGACGAGCGGCGGCGAGATGATCATGCTGTCGCGCACCGCGCGCATGATCAGGCCGTTGCGGAAGGAGATGTCGCGGCACATCGTGCCGACCGTTCCCGTGTTCGGGAAGGCCTTCTTGCGGTTGCCCTTTTCCGGCACCAGCTCGAGCGCACCGACAAGACCCGTCATCCGCGCCTCGCCGACCAGCGGATGCTCGCCGAGCGCCCGCCAGCGCGCCTGCAGGTAGGGGCCGATGTCATTGGCGACACGCTCCACCAGCTTCTCGCGCTGGATGATCTCCAGGTTCGCCAGGGCTGCGGCCGCGCAGGCCGGATGCCCCGAATAGGTGTAGCCGTGGTAGAACTCGCCGCCCTTGTCGATGACGCCGGCCGCCACCTTGTCGGAGACGAGCACGCCGCCCATCGGCAGGTAGCCGGAGGTCAGGCCCTTGGCGATCGGCATCAGGTCGGGCTCGATGCCGTAATACTCCGAGCCGAACCAGGTGCCGAGCCGGCCGAAACCGCAGATCACCTCGTCGGCGACGAACAGGATGTCGCGCTCCTTCAGGATGCGCTGCACCTCCGGCCAGTAGGTCTCCGGCGGGATGATGACGCCGCCCGCCCCCTGGATCGGTTCGGCGATGAAGGCGGCAACCTTGTCCTCGCCATGGTGGTCGATGGCCTTTTCCAGCTCGCGCGCCGCCCAGATGCCGAATTCGGCCGGGCTCATGTCGCCGCCTTCGCCGAACCAGTAGGGCTGCGGGATGTGGCGCACGCCCGGCACCGGCAGGTCGCCCTGCTCATGCATGGCCTTCATGCCGCCGAGGCTGGTGCCGGCCAGCGTGGAGCCGTGATAGCCGTTCCAGCGGCCGATGATGATCTTCTTCTCCGGCTTGCCCATCTGGTCCCAGTAGAAGCGGACCATGCGGAACACGGTGTCGTTGGCTTCCGAGCCCGAGGAGCAGAAGAACGTCCGGTTGAACTGCGGCGGCGACACTTCGGCGAGCTTTTCCGCCAGCGCGATCACCGGCGGATGCGTCGTCTTGAAGAAGGTGTTGTAGTAGGACAGCTCGGTCATCTGCCGGTGCACCGCATCGGCGATTTCCTCCCGGCCATGGCCCACCTGGGCGCACCACAGGCCGGCCATGCCGTCGAGAATGCGGTTGCCATCCGAATCCGTCAGCCACACGCCCTTGGCGGCGGTGATGATCCGGCTGCCTTCCGCGTTCAGCGCCTTGGTGTCGGTGAACGGGTGGAAGTGGTGTGCCGCGTCCAGCGCGCGCAGCTGCGCGGTCGGATAGCGATTGGATACAGCCGTCATCTCGAACTCCGGTAGCAAGGGGTGGCGCGGGGGCAGGCCCCGCGCCCTCAGGTCACACGTTGAGCAGCAGGTATTCCCGTTCCCAGGGGCTGATCACCGACATGAAGGTTTCAAATTCTTCCTGCTTGATCGCGCGGTAGGTGGCGAAGAACTTCTCGCCGAACACCTCGACGAGATCCTCGCATTCCTCGAACAGGGCCAGCGCCTCCATCAGGCCGCGCGGCAGCGACTGCTGGATGTTGCTGGCGTCCGACATGCGCGGCTCGTCGGGCTGCAGCTTGTTCTCGATGCCGAGATAGCCGCAGGCGAGCGAGGCCGCGATGGCGAGATAGGGGTTCACGTCCGAGCCCGGCACGCGGTTCTCGAGGCGCCGCGCATTCGGCTTGGAATAGGGCACGCGCAGGCCGACGGTGCGGTTGTCGTAGCCCCAGAACACGTTCACCGGCGCCGCCGTGTTGCGCGAGAAGCGGCGGTAGGAGTTCACGAAGGGCGCCATGATGCAGGTCACATGCGGCAGGTACTGCTGGTGACCGGCGATGAAGGACAGGAACTCGCGCGTCGCCTCGCCATCCTTGTTGGAGAAGATGTTCTCCCCCGTCTCGATGTCGGTCACCGACTGGTGGATGTGCATCGCCGACCCCGGCTGGTTCGACATCGGCTTGGCCATGAAGGTGGCGTACATGTCGTGCCTGAGCGCGGCTTCACGGATGGTGCGCTTGAACAGGAAGACCTGGTCGGCCAGCTCCAGCGGGTGGCCATGGCGCAGGTTGATCTCCATCTGCGCCGCGCCTTCCTCGTGGATCAGCGTGTCGATCTCGAGGCCCTGCTTTTCCGACAGGTCATAGATGTCGTCGATGAGGTCGTCGAACTCGTTCAGCGCCGAGATCGAATAGGACTGGCGGCCGGCTTCCGGACGGCCCGAACGGCCGGTCGGCGGCTCCAGCGGATAGTCCGGATCGGTGTTCGGACGCACCAGGTAGAACTCGATTTCCGGCGCGACCACCGGCATCCAGCCCTTTTCCTCGTAGAGCCCGAGCACGCGCTTCAGCACGTTGCGCGGCGCGGTTTCCACCGGGATGCCGTCGCGCGTGTAGGCGTCATGGATGAGCTGCGCCGTCGGGTCGGTTTCCCACGGCACGGTCGTGAGCGTCGAGAAGTCCGGGCGGAAGTAGAGGTCGCCGTCGATGGGGTTGTGCTGGAAACGGTCGTCGTCCTCCGGATAGTCGCCGGAGATCGTCTGGGCGAAGATGGAGGACGGCATCGTCATCACCGGACCGGAGATGAATTTCTGCGTCGGCATCATCTTGCCCCGGGCAACGCCGGCAAGATCGGGCACGATGCACTCGATGTCCTCGATCCCGCGCTCGGCGAGCCAGGTCTGCGCAGCGTCCATGTCAGCCACCCCGCGCAGGCTGGTCAGGGTCGGGGCTTTCTTCTTCTTGCTCACGGGTAGGCTCCTGATAAGGCGTGATCCGGTCTGCCGGCCCCGGCCTGGGGCACGCAGCGGAGGCCGCCGCATCTTGCCCCGGTCGCGCGTTCCGTCAAGGCACGCGGTCGCCGGAACTGTGCAAGGGCCGTCGCCAGACGGGAGTGCCGAAGCGTTCCAACAGATCGTATTTTGTGATCACAAAACTGCGTTCGTCAACCCCCCTCCTGTCCGGAGCGGGGGCGCCGGCCGCCGGCCCGGCGTCGCGGGCCCGGGGCGGCGGGCGCGCCGCCGGGGGCCGCGGGCGCGGGGGGCAGGGCAGGCCCGGCCAGGGGCGTTGTGGGGAGCGTCGTGGGGCGCGGGGCGGGGGCGCCGGCGCGGTCGAGGAAGCTCATGCCTTCCTGGATGTCGGCCTGGATCGCGGCCGCCAGGGCCTCGCCGTCCCGCGCCCGGATGGCGCGCACGGCCTCCTTGTGGTGGTCGATCAGGATCGCCGTTCCCACCCGGCCGTAAACCGTGCGCATGTAGGGGGCGAACTGCAGCCACAGGCTTTCCACCAGCGGCAGCATCACCTGCGAGCGGGCCGCGCCATAGATCCGGAAATGGAAGGCATGGTTCTGCGTCAGGTAGGCCTCCGGGTCGCCGGTGGCGATGCTGACGTCCATCTTCAGGTCGATGTCCTCCAGGTCGCGCGCTGCCGCCTTGTCCAGAAAGGGCAGCGCCCGTCTGGCCAGTTCCGGCTCCAGAAGCACCCGTGTGGCAAGGATTTCCTCGAACCGGCTCTCGGTCATCTCGGGCACCTGCACCCGGCCGCTCGGCTTGAGATGCAGCGCGTTCTCGGCCGCAAGCCGCTGGATGGCCTCGCGCACCGGCATCGGGCTGACGCCCAGATCCTGCGCCAGTCCGCGCAGCGTGACCGCCTTGCCGGGGATGAAGCGGCCGGTCAGCAGGGCCGTGCGCAGGCTCTGCTCGACATGGTCCCGCGCCAGCCTGCGGCCCGGCGCGGAGGGGGTAGCCAGTCCGCTGGCCAGTCCGCCGGGAAGTCCGGTGACAGGGCCAGTGACAGGACCAGTGACGGGGCCCGTGTCGGGCGGCACGGGCGGCCTGCCGTTGGACGGCCGCGGGTCGGGGGGCGGGGTCGGGCTGCGGGGCATGGGGCGTCCTGGGTCCTGATGTGCGGGGGCGTGGCTGCCGGCGACCACCGTCGGGTTCCGTTGCGTGCGTTGCAGCATCTCTTGCGGTGGCGCTTCCTTGACAGCCTGTTCCGGACGTGATCACATTTTCGTCGGTTTCGCAATGATCGAAAGCGCCGCCGCAACGCCTCTTCCGAGGGAAGGGGGCCGTGCGGCGGGCAGCCCAAGGAGAACCGACATGCAAACAGTCCCCCGCCAGACCTGGGTTCGCCCGGCCGACGAGGGCTGGGAAGAGGTGCTGGAAAGCTTCCTCGCCGAACATCCGGACATTGACACGTTCGAGGTCATCCTGCCCGATACCAACGGCGTGCTGCGGGGCAAGTGGCTGCCCGGCACCGCCATCCGCAAGGTCTTCGAGGAGGGCGTCGCGCTGCCCTTCGCCCTGTTCGGCCTCGACGTCTGGGGACGCGAGGTCGAGGAGACCGGCCTGCACATCGAGACCGGCGACATGGACGGCGTCTGCTGGCCGATCGCCCGCACCCTCAAGATCGTGCCCTGGACCGAGCGCAAGACCGCCCAGGTGCTCATGCACATGTATGACCGCGCCGGCAGTCCCTTCCTCATCGACCCGCGCCATGTGCTCGCCCGCATGACCGGCAAGCTCGCCGAGCACGGCCTCACCGGCACCTCGGCCTTCGAGATGGAATTCTATCTCTTCGAGGAAAGCGACGGCGACTGGAGCGGTCCGCCCAAGCCGCTGTTCTCCACCCATCTGGGGCCGGCGCGGCAGAACATGTATGCGCTGTCGGACCTGGAATCCCTCATGCCGCTGGTCGACGAGATCCGGGCCGGCGCCGAGCTGCAGGGCATTCCGGCCGATGCGGCCGTGTCGGAAGCCGCGCCCGGCCAGTTCGAGCTGAACCTGCATCACCGCAACGACCCGCTGCTGGCCGCCGACGATGCGGTGCTGCTGCGCCGGCTTGTGTCGGGCGTGGCGCGCAAGCACAAGCTCAAGGCGTCCTTCATGGCCAAGCCCTTTGCCGACTGGCCGGGCAACGGCATGCACGTGCACGTGTCGCTGGAGGACAAGAAGGGCAACATCTTCGCCGATCCGGTGGAGGGCGAGAAGAAGCTCATGCACGCGATCGCCGGCCTGATCGACACGATGCCGCAGTCGTTGCTGCTCTACATCTGCACCTTCAACGGGTTCCGGCGCATGCAGCCGGGCTCCTACGCCCCGACCTCGATCTGCTGGGGCTTCGACAACCGCTCCGTGGCCCTGCGCGTTCCCGCCAGCAAGCCGTCGGCCTCGCGCATCGAGCACCGGATCGCAGGTGCGGACGCCAACCCCTATCTGGTGCTGACCGGCGTGCTCGCCGGCATGCTGGAAGGGCTCAAGGCCAAGGCCGAGCCGCCGCCGCCGGTGGAAGGCAATGCCTATGACAAGGGCTTCAAGCGGCTGACGCCGTGGATGGACGAGGCCATTGACGCCTTCGTCGCCTCGGAGCGCATGAAGGAGGCGGTCGGCGCCCACATGCACAAGGTCCTGACCGACATCAAGCGCGAGGAGCTGAACGCCTTCGGCCGCGAGATTTCATCGCTGGAGCGGCAGACCTATCTGTGATGCCGAAAGAGTGACCGGTTGAGGAGCTGTGCATGCCTGAAAAAACATCACAGCTCCTCCAACCAACTGTTGAGCATGGAGGATTTCGCTTTTAGTCTCAGGGCGGAATGTCGCATTTATGTCGCGCGGACGCGCGACAAGGGCGTTCACAAGATCAAGCCGCAAAGCGGCGGAAACTGGGGCTTGCGGGCAAAGACAGACAGGCTGGAGTGGAGACGAAAAGGCATGTTGAAGACCATTCTCATGGGCGCTGCGGCGCTCGCCGTCATCGCGGGTCCGGCTCTTGCGCAGGAACGCGTCGTCAACGTTTACAACTGGTCGGACTACATTGACGAATCGATCCTGGAGGACTTCACCAAGGAGACCGGGATCAAGGTCAACTACTCGGTCTTCGACAGCAACGAGATGCTGGAGACCAAGCTGCTCGCCGGCGGCACCGGCTTCGACATCGTCGTTCCGACGGGTTCCTTCCTCGGCCGCCAGATCCAGGCCGGCGTGTTCCAGAAGCTCGACAAGTCGAAGCTGACGAACATCGGCAACATGTGGAAGGACATCGAGGAGCGTCTGGCCAAGTACGACCCGGGCAACGAATACGCCATCAACTACATGTGGGGCACCACGGGCATCGGCTACAACGTCGAGAAGATCAAGGCGATCATGCCGGATGCGCCCGTCAACTCCTGGGACATGTTCTTCAAGCCGGAAGTGGTGTCGAAGTTTGCCGACTGCGGCATCTTCGTGCTCGACACGCCGGAGGAAATCGTCCCGGCGGCGCTCAACTACCTCGGTCTTGATCCGGACAGCAACAACCCGGACGACATCGAGAAGGCGGGCGAGCTGCTGATGAAGGTCCGCCCCTACATCCGCAAGTTCCATTCCTCGGAGTACATCAACGCGCTGGCCAATGGCGACATCTGCATGGCCGTGGGCTGGTCGGGTGACATCCTGCAGGCCCGTGACCGCGCTGCCGAAGCCAACAACGGCGTGACCATCCAGTACACCATCCCGAAGGAAGGTGCGCTGATGTGGTTCGACAACATGGCGATCCCGGCCGACGCCAAGAACGTGGCCGAGGCGCATGAGTTCATCAACTACATCATGCGTCCCGAAGTGGCGGCCAAGGCCTCGAACTACGTGTTCTACGCCAACGGCAACAAGGCGAGCCAGGCACTCCTGAACAAGGAAGTGATCGAGGACACCGCGATTTACCCGGACGATGCGACGGTCAAGAAGCTGTTCACCGTGTCGCCGAAGGACGCCAAGGTGAGCCGCGTCCAGAACCGCGTCTGGACCAAGGTCAAGAGCGGCAGCTGATCTGAGCGCGGGCCCGGCGGATGCGCCGGGCCCGCATCACGTGATGGGACGCCTCGGCCAAGTTTCGCCGGCCCCCGGAGGGCCGCAGCCGCGGTGGTTATGCGAGGGGGTGAATCTTGGCCAAGAAACCGATTGGGCCGGTGCGGCGGGCGTTTGCGCCCTGGGAAAACCCGCAATCCGTTCCGTTTATCGAATTTCGCAATGTCACCAAGCGCTTCGGTGATTTCGTCGCGGTCAACAACCTCAGCCTGAAGATCTACGAGCGCGAGTTCTTCGCGCTGCTCGGCGGGTCGGGCTGCGGCAAGACCACCATGATGCGCATGCTTGCCGGCTTCGAGACCCCGACCGAGGGCGAGATCTTCCTCGACGGGCAGCCGCTCGCCGGCGTGCCGCCCTACCGGCGGCCGGTCAACATGATGTTCCAGTCCTATGCCCTGTTCCCGCACATGAGCGTGGAGGCCAACATCGCCTTCGGCCTGAAGCAGGAAGGCATGGCGAAGGACAAGATCGACGAGCGCGTGGCCGAGATGCTGCGCCTCACCAAGCTCGAGAAGTTCGCGCGGCGCAAGCCGCACCAGCTGTCCGGCGGCCAGCGCCAGCGCGTGGCGCTGGCCCGCTCGCTCGCCAAGCGCCCGAAGGTGCTGCTGCTCGACGAACCGCTCGGCGCGCTGGACCGCAAGCTGCGCGAGGAGACCCAGTTCGAGCTGATGAACCTTCAGGAAGAGCTGAAGATGACCTTCCTTGTCGTGACCCACGACCAGGAAGAGGCCATGACCATGGCCGATCGCATCGCCGTCATGGATGCGGGGCGCATCATCCAGATTGCCACGCCGGGCGAGATCTACGAGATGCCGAACTCGCGGTTCGTTGCCGACTTCATCGGCGACATCAACCTCTTCGAGGCGAAGGTCGTCTCGCGCGAGGCCGGGGTGACCCGGCTGGCGGTGAGCGAGGCCGATGGCGGCTTCGAGATCGAGACCAGTGCCGAGACCCAGGCCGCGGCGGGCGATACCGTCTGGTATGCGATCCGTCCCGAGAAGATCCAGATTGCCCTGGCCGAGCCGGATGCCGCTCCGCAGCCCAACCGGATCCGGGGCGAGGTCTGGGACATCGCCTATCTGGGTGATGTGTCGATCTATCATTCCCGCGTCGGTGATACGGTGACCATCCGCTCCACGGTGGCCAACCGCACCCGTCTCGTCGAGCGGCCGATTGCCTGGGACGATCAGGTCGTCCTCAGCTGGGGCCGCGATGCCGGTGTCATCCTCACGGCCTGACGGCCAGTCCACAAAGGGAGTTCGCCCATGGAAGAGACTGGCGCGGACAAGATGAAGACGAGGCTGGGCCGCCTGTTCGTGATCGGCGTGCCCTATCTGTGGCTGCTGGTGTTCTTCCTGGCGCCCTTCTTCATCGTCTTCAAGATTTCGCTGTCCCAGACGGCCGTTGCCATCCCGCCCTACCTGCCGGTGTTCGACTGGTCGGCCGGCTGGAACGGGTTCGTCGAGACGTTGTCGGAGTTCAACTTCGCCAACTATGTCTGGCTGACGGAGGATGACCTCTACTGGCGCTCCTACGTGTCCAGCGTGGTCATTGCCTTCACCGCGACGCTGATCACCCTGCTGGTGGGGTATCCTCTGGCCTATGGCATGGCGCGCAGCCCCAAGGCCTGGCGCCCGACGCTGCTGATGCTGGTCATCCTGCCGTTCTGGACCTCGTTCCTGATCCGCGTCTACGCCTGGATCGGCATCCTCAAGAACGAGGGGCTGCTCAACCAGTTCCTGATGTGGCTGGGCGTCATCAGCGAGCCGCTGGTCATCCTGAACACCAACACGGCCGTCTATATCGGCATTGTCTATTCCTATCTGCCGTTCCTGGTGCTGCCGCTCTATGCCAGCCTCGAGAAGATGGATGAATCCCTGCTCGAGGCTGCGCAGGATCTCGGGTGCCCGCCCTGGAAGGCGTTCTGGACCATCACCTTCCCGCTGTCGCTGCCCGGTGTCGTGGCCGGCTGCTTTCTGGTGTTCATCCCGGCGGTGGGCGAGTTCGTGATCCCGGATCTCCTCGGCGGTTCCGAGACGCTGATGATCGGCAAGACCCTCTGGATGGAGTTCTTCAACAACCGCGACTGGCCGGTCTCCTCGGCCGTGGCCGTGGTGCTGCTGCTGATCCTCGTCATCCCGATCGTCTACTTCCAGCATCACCAGCAGAAAACAGCGGAGAAGGCGGCATGAGAACGGGTCCCTCCTGGTTCAACATCACGTCGATCGTGCTCGGCTTTGCCTTCCTGTACCTGCCGATCCTGATCCTCGTGATCTTCTCCTTCAACGAATCCCGGCTGGTCACGGTCTGGGCCGGGTTCTCGACCAAGTGGTATGGCGAGCTTCTGAACAATCAGCAGCTCCTGCAGTCCGCCTTCGTGTCCTTGCGGGTGGCGTTCCTGTCGGCGACGGCCGCGACGGTCCTCGGCACCATGGCGGCGCTGGTCCTCGTGCGGCTCGGGCGGTTCCGGGGGCGCACCCTGTTCTCCGGCATGATCTACGCGCCGCTGGTGATGCCCGAGATCATTCTTGCCCTGTCCTTCCTGCTGCTGTTCGTGGCCATCGACCAGCCGCGCGGCTTCTGGACCATCGTCCTGTCGCACACGACCTTTGCCATGTGCTTCGTGGCGGTGGTGGTGCAGTCGCGGCTCGTCGGCTTCGACCGCTCGCTCGAGGAGGCGGCGCTCGATCTGGGCTGCCCGCCGGCGCGCACCTTCTTCGTCATCACGCTGCCGCTGATCCTGCCGGGCGTGGTGGCAGGCTGGATGCTGGCCTTCACCCTGTCGCTCGACGATCTGGTGATCTCAAGCTTCACCACCGGTCCGGGGGCGACGACGCTGCCGATGATGATCTATTCGCAGGTGCGCCTCGGGGTCACGCCCGAGATCAACGCGGCCTGTACCATCCTCGTCGGCATCGTCACCGTCGCCGTGATCGTGACCTCTGTGGTCACCCGCCGCTCCGAGCTGCGGCGTGAACGCGACGAGCGTCGCGCGGTGGCCGCCACCGGCTGACCGTCCCGCCCGAGCCTTGCGTCCTGCACGCCCGCCGCAGTCCTCGACCTGCGGCGGGCGTTTCCGTTTCAGGGGTCCCTCGCTGATTTTACGAAGCATCAAGCATTGATTCAGACTTCGCGGCTACGCTGCTGGCATTGATCCCGGGCACGCCCCGGTTGCGTTTCAGTGATCGGTTTGTGTCGGGGATTCCTGTGCAGCCCAGTTTTGCGGATCGCCTCGTGCCAATGTTCAGAATTCCTGAGGCCGGCAGCAGGTTTGCAACGATCCTGCACCGCAGCCCAGACCGCGACCAGCTGGAACGTCTTTACGAGACGTTGCCCGGCGGGGCGGTTGCGACGCCGTTCCAGACCCCGGCCGTGCTGGACGCGCTGGCGCGTCATGTCGTCACCGGGCAGGGCGGACAGCTCCGGCTGCTGGAGATCCGCGAGGAGAGCCTCGGCAGTCCCGTGCTGATGGTCCCGCTCTGCGTCAGCCGCCGTGGCCCGGTCCGCATGGGCGGGCTGCCGGACTTCGACCTGTTCGACCAGTGCGCCCCGGTGCTGGCGGCCGACGTCGAGCTCGATCCCGAGACCGCGCCGCATCTGTGGACGCATGTGATCGAGGCGCTGTCCGACGTCGATCTGGTCGATGTGAAGAAGATCCCGCCGCGCATCGCCGGCCGTCTCAACCCGCTCTATGCCATTGCTCCTGCCACCGAACCTTGCCCCATGTACACGCTCGACCTGACGGCCGGGCAGGGCGAGGACGGCTGGCGGCGCAAGCATGTCTACAAGGAGGCGCGGGGCAAGTTCCGCAAGCTCCAGGCCGAGGGGATCGACTTCGTCGAGGCGACAACGCCTGCCGAGCGCGCCGATGTCATGGCCGAGCTGCGACGGCAGCGCAGCCTGCGCTTCCAGGAAAAGCAGTGGCACAACACGCTGGAAGAGGATCCGGCCCAGGTCCGCTATTTCGACGATCTGCTGCGCGAGGGCGGCAACCGCCAGCCGCTGCGCCTCTTTGCCCTGCGCGACGACAGCCGCTTTGCCGGCGCCATCTGCGCCATGTCGGAGGGCCTTGCCCTGTCGGCCACGCTCATCTCCATGGGCGGTGACGAGTGGCGCCGCTTCTCGCCGGGGCTGGTGCTGTTCGCGCGCCTGATCGACTGGGCCGAGCGGCAGGGCTACACGGAGCTGTGTTTCGGCGCCGGCGTGCAGTTCTACAAGACCCGTTTCGGCGGTGATCCCTGGCCGATGCACGCCCTCACCCGGCCCCTCACCACCGCCGGCAACGCCTATCTGGCCCTGCGCCGGCTGAAGTCGATCGCCCGCCGGCTGCGGGACGAGACCGCCCGCCTGACCGCCCAGGACGCCTGATCCGGGAGCGGGCCGGCGCCGCATCACCCTTCAGTCCCTCTTTTCCCGAGTTTCGTGACATCCGGCCTTCAGACAGTTGACGGCGGCCGAAAATACCGGTCTTGTTGCGTCGCAACCTGACCGCGACGTCATGTCGGCATGGCGGTCCGGGCTCGCGCGGGAGGACCAGGCGTTCCGGGCATCCGGTCGCCGGTTGGATACGCGACGTGACGCCGGACCGGGCGCCCGGTCCGGTGCGACAGCCCGGCAGCCAGGCCTCAGCCGGTCGGTCTTGAGGAGACAACGATGAACAAGGTATACCCGAACGCGAAGGCCGCTCTCGAGGGCCTAGTGTTTGACGGAATGACCATCATGGCCGGCGGGTTCGGCCTGTGCGGGATCCCGGAGAACCTGATCATTGCCCTGCGCGACAGCGGCGTGAAGAACGTGACGGCGATTTCCAACAACGCCGGCGTTGACGACTTCGGTCTCGGGCTGCTGCTGCAGACGCGCCAGATCCGCAAGATGGTGTCGTCCTATGTCGGCGAGAACGCCACCTTCGAGAAGCAGTATCTGAACGGCGAGCTTGAGCTGGAGTTCAATCCGCAGGGCACGCTGGCCGAGCGCATCCGCGCGGGCGGCGCCGGCATCCCGGGCTTCTACACCAAGACCGGTGTCGGCACCCTGATCGCCGAGGGCAAGGAGCACAAGGACTTCAACGGCGAGACCTACATCCTCGAGACCGGCCTCGTCTCCGACCTGTCGCTGGTCAAGGCATGGAAGGCCGACAAGGAAGGCAACCTGATCTACCGCAAGACCGCGCGCAACTTCAATCCGATGATGGCCACCGCCGGCAAGATGACGGTCGTGGAGGTCGAGGAGGTGGTGGAGATCGGCGAGCTGGATCCGGACCAGATCCACACCCCGGGCATCTTCGTTGACCGCATCGTGGTCGGCACCTTCGAGAAGCGCATCGAAAAGCGCACCACCCGCGCCGCCTGAAGCCGAGGAGACTGAGCAATGGCCTGGACTCGTGACGAAATGGCCCAGCGGGCCGCGCAGGAGCTGGAAGACGGTTTCTACGTCAACCTCGGCATCGGCATCCCGACGCTGGTGTCCAACTACATTCCCGAAGGCGTCCACGTGACGCTGCAGTCGGAAAACGGCATGCTCGGCATGGGTCCGTTCCCGACCGAGGACGAGGTCGATGCCGACCTCATCAATGCCGGCAAGCAGACGATCACCGAGCTGCCGCACACCTCCTATTTCTCCTCCGCCGACAGTTTCGGCATGATCCGCGGCGGCCATATCGACCTGTCGATCCTGGGCGCCATGGAAGTGTCGGAGACGGGGGATCTCGCCAACTGGATGATCCCGGGCAAGATGGTCAAGGGCATGGGCGGTGCCATGGATCTGGTGGCCGGCGTCAAGCGCGTCGTGGTCATCATGGACCACACGTCCAAGGCCGGCGAGAGCAAGCTGCTCAAGGCCTGCACCCTGCCGCTCACCGGTGTCGGCTGCGTTGATCGCATCATCACCAATCTCGGCGTGTTCGACGTGACGCCGTCCGGCCTCAAGGTTGTCGAGCTGGCCACGGACGTGACGCCGGAGGAAGTCAAGGCGGCCACCGAGGCAAACCTCGCGTTCTGATCAAGTAAACGGGCAGGAACATCATGCTCCTGCCCGTTTTTCATTTGACGTAACGGACGTTTCAGACGTCCGGATTATTCCTTTATCGACATTTTGCTTCGACTTGATATCGGATCTTGTTTCATTCTGGATCAGGTGCAGACTGTTTCCGGCGCCCTCCCGCAGAAGAAGTTAACATCCCTGCGCCGGCTCATGGTGCCGGTGCCGCGGTCGCCCGGCCCGTGAGGGCGGAAGTCTGCGCCCCTTTCTTTGCCGGATAAGGGTGAGCGCGGGTTTCGATCCCGCCCGGAATTTGTTGCGGCGCATCAATCGGACCGTCAGGGTTTTCTGGCATGACCTTGGCAACGGACCGCGCCGGCGGTCAGGGGGTGACATGCGCTCTTGGTTCGCCAGTCTGAACAGCTGGGCCCGCGTGCGGGCATCGGCCCTGCGCACGCGCTTCACCCTGTTCGTCGTCTCGCTCTGTGCGGCGATGATCATGGTGATGGTCGGCGTCGCCAGCTACCTCGACTACCGCGACGAGGAGGCCAAGGCGCTCGCCAACATCCGCGCCGTCGCCAACACCGTCAGCCGCCTCGCCATCCCCCAGCTCACCAATCACCATTACCTGATCATGGCGCAGGAGCTGGAGAGCATTGCGGCCAGCGGCATGGTGCAGACCGCCAAGGTCTATGATCCGAAGCGCTCGATCCTGATCGATTCCGATCCGGCCACCAGCCTGTTCGACCGCAGTCCCGTCGCGCCCCTCCTGACCGAGGCCGTCACCGCAGCCCAGCCGATCGAGCGCATCGACAGCGCCGGCGTGCATGTGGCGCTGCCGGTCTGGAGCCGCGACGGCCGGATCGTCATCGGCGCGGTTCTCGTCAGCGCAAGGCATCCGGACCTGGCGGCGATCGTGGCGCCGATCTGGGAACGCAATGCCATCGTGGCCGCGCTGCTGCTCGCGCTGGCCGTTCCGCTCGTGCTGAAATTCGGCTCCAGCTTCCTCGAGCCGATCCAGGAGCTGACCCGCATCGCCCACCAGATCAGCGGCGGCGACATGGATGTGCGGTTCCCCACCGAGCGGGTGGACGAGATCGGCGTGCTCGCCCGCGCCTATGGCGGGATGATGCAGCAGATTCGCTCCAGCATGGAGCAGATCAACAAGCTGGCCTTTCTGGATGGGGTCACCGGGCTGCCGAACCGGGAGTTCTTCCGCCAGCATTTCGCCCGCTGGCAGAAGCATGCCGATGGCTCGCCCCGCCGCATGGCGGTGATGTTCATCGACCTCGACCGGTTCAAGCGGGTGAACGACAGCTACGGCCACGACTGCGGCGACCTGCTGCTCGGCCAGATCGCCCGCCGCTTCGAGACCATCCTGCTGGGGGACCGGGCCGGCGAAAGCCCCGGTGCCATGGTGCACGGGCCGCTGCGTCGCATGGCGCGCTTCGGCGGCGACGAGTTTGCCCTGCTGATGCCGCTGCCCGACAGCGGCCTTGAGCCCGCCGTCAGCCTCGCCGAGCGCCTGCTTGCGGCCGTCGAGGAGCCCTGTCTGGTCAATGGCCAGGAGCTGACGGTCGGGGCCAGCATCGGGCTTGCCGTCTATCCCGATGACGGCACCGATGTCAGCGCCATTCTCAAGCACGCCGACATCGCGATGTATGCCGCCAAGGCGGCCGGCGGCAACACGCTGCGCGTCTACAGCCATTCCGACGGCGAGGTGCCCGCGCGCGAGCGCCTGCGGCTGGAGACCGACCTGCGCGTCGCGCTGGCCAGCGACCAGATCACGGTGTTCTTCCAGCCCAAGGTGGACGTGGACACCGGCCATGTCACCGGGGCCGAGGCGCTTGCCCGCTGGAATCACCCCCGGCGCGGCCTGCTCACGCCCGGTGCCTTCATCGAGATTGCCGAGGAAACCGGCCTGATCCTGCGGCTTGGCGACCGCGTTCTGGAGCTGGCCTGCCGCCAGGGCCGCGCCTGGATCGACGCCGGCCAGCCGTTGCCGCTGGCGGTCAATGTGTCCATGCGCCAGCTCGAATGGGCGGGTTACACCGACCGGGTGCTGGAAATCCTCGAGGCCACCGGGTTTCCGCCATCCATGCTGGAACTGGAACTGACCGAGACGGTCGCCATGGCCAATTCCGAGCAGGTCCGTTTGGTCACCGAGCGCCTGCGCCGGGCCGGCATCCGCTTTGCCATCGACGATTTCGGCACGGGCTATTCCAGCCTCGGCCACCTGCAGCACCTGCCCTTCGACACGTTCAAGATCGACCGCTCCTTCATCTCCGGCCTCGAGGTCGAGGGCAGCAACCGCCTCATCGTCGAGACCATCCTGTCGATGGCCCGCAGCCTGAACTACGAGGTGGTTGCCGAGGGGGTGGAAACCCTGGAGCAGCTCGAGGTGCTGCGCGCCACCGGCTGCAAGACCGCCCAGGGCTATCTCTTCGGCATGCCGATGGCGGCGACCATGTTTGCCTCGTGGCGCCGTGCCTTCCAGCCGGCGGTTCCGCCGTCGGCGCTGCCGTCCCTGGCGGCGGCCCGTCCGGGTTCCGGTCAGGAGCGGCCGGCGGTCGCCTGAGACCAGCTCTCGATGAGCCTCACGTGCTGAGGGCTGCTCAAGCCCCCTGGGCGCCTGAACCTTTGTCAACGCGTGATGGGTCGGCGTCTCAGGGCCCGGGAATGAGTGGCCCTGGCGTCTGCCCCCCGGTGGTGCGCCGGCTGGCCCGCGTGCGGAAGGTCTGTGCGCTGGTCCGCGCCAGCAGGATCACGGGCGCAAGCCCGAGCACCACGATCGTCAGGGCCGGCAGGGCTGCGTCCTCGAAGGCCTCGCGCGAGGCGGCCTCGAACACGGTGGTTGCCAGCGTGTCGAAGTTGAAGGGGCGCAGCAGGATCGTCGCCGGCAGCTCCTTCATGCAGTCGACGAAGGTGATGAGCAGCGCCGACAGCAGCACGGGTTGCAGCAGCGGCAGGTGCACCTCGCCAAGGATGCGCCCGGACTGGCGGCCGAGGGTGCGGGCGGCCATGTCGAGATTGGGCGAGATCTTGCCGAAGCCGTCCTCGATCTGGCCATGCGCCACGGCGATGAAACGCACCACATAGGCGTAGATCAGCCCGGTGCCGGAGCCGAGCAGCAGCAGGCCGGTGCTGATGCCGAACAGCTGTTCCATCAGCGCGTCCAGGCCGTTGTCGAAGCGGGCGAGGGGGATGAGGATGCCGACCGCCAGCACCGTTCCGGGAACCGCGTAGCCGATGGCCGCGATGCGCGCCGCCAGGCGCAACCGGCCCGACTTGCGCAGGCGCACGGCAAACACCAGCACCACCGCCAGGGCGACGATCACCAGGCTGGCGATCCCGGCCAGCAGCGCGCTGTTGGCGGCGGCGGCCAGGAAGTCCGGGTCGGCCAGCATTTCCAGCCGGCGGGTCGAGCGCTCGATCAGCAGGCTTGCCGGCACGACGAAGCCGAGCAGCACCGGCAGGCTGCAGGCCACCAGCGCGCCGGCCGCGCGCCATCCGGTCAGCCGGTACGGGGTTGGCGCGTGCTGCTTGCCCCGGTTCTGGTCGAAGCGCTGCCGCGCCCGGGCCCGCCGTTCCAGCGTCAGCAGGGCGAAGACGACGACCAGCATCGCGCAGGCCAGCTGGGCTGCTCCGGTCAGGTTCGAGCGGTTCAGCCAGGTGTCGTAGATCGAGAAGGTGAGCGTCTTGACGCCGAAGAAGGTCACCGCGCCGATGTCGTTCAGACATTCCATCAGCGCGAGCGACACGCCCACGGCGATCGCCGGCCGCGACATCGGCAGCGCCACCCGCAGGAACAGCCGCAGCGGTGTCGCGCCGAGGGTGCGGGCCACGTCCAGCGGCCCGGCCGACTGCAGCAGGAAACTCGCCCGCGCAGTCAGGTAGACATAGGGGTAAAGCACGGCCGACAGCACGAAGATCGCGCCACCCAGCGAGCGGATCTCTGGAAACCAGTACTCGCGCGGCGAGCTGAAGCCGAACAGGGCGCGCACGGCCGACTGCACCGGTCCGGCGTACTGCAGCACCTCCACATAGGCGATGGCAATGATGTAGGTCGGCACGGCCAGCGGCACCAGCAGCGCCCAGTCGAACAGCCCGCGGCCCGGAAAGCGGCACATGGTCACGAGCCAGGCGGTGGTCACGCCCACCACCGTCGTCACCAGTCCGACGCCCAGCATCAGCCAGAAGGTCGTTGCCAGTGCGCCCGGCAGCACGGTGCTGGCGAGGTGCCCCCACAGGCCCTCCGAGGAGCCGGATGCCAGCAGCGCCAGCGAGGCCAGCGGCATCAGCACGATTGCCGCGGCCGCCCAGGCCAGCGCCAGCCAGAGGCCGTCCTGCCGCCGGGCAAGAGGCGGAGAGGCGGAAGCTGTCGGGGAGGCGGGCGGCGTCGGATGCGTCATTGCCGTGTCATAAGCCCGTTGCGGCGGCCAAAAGCAAGAGGGCGCCGCGAAGTCCTCGCGGCGCCCGTCCGGGGTGTCTGGCAGTCGGCTCAGCTCGCCGGGCCGTCGTCGAAGCGCACCTTGTCGACCAGCTCGCTGGCCGCCTTGCGGTTCTTGGCGATCTCCTGGATCGACAGGGTGTCAGCCTTCAGCGTGCCGAAGGACTGGACCAGCTCGGAGGGGGCAACACCCGGGGTCACCGGATACTCGAAGCTCGCCTCGGCATAGATCTGCTGCGCCTTCGGCGTGGACAGGAACTCGACCAGCTTCAGGGCGTTGTCCTTGTTCGGCGCGTGCTTGGCCATCACGATGCCGGCGATGTTGACATGCGTGCCACGGTCGGCGGCATTCGGGAAGATCATCCGCGCGGACGCGGCCCACTCCTTCTGCTCCGGCTCCTTCTCGTTGGTCATCATGGCGCCCATGTAATAGGTGTTGCTGAGCGCGATGTCGCATTCGCCGTTCTTGATGCCCTGCACCTGGCTGCGGTCATTGCCGGCCGGCTTGCGGGCCAGGTTGTCGCGCAGGCCCACGAGCCACTTCTCGGTCTCCTCGACGCCCTTGTGGGCGATCATCGAGGCGACCAGGCCGATGGTGTAGACGTGCTGGCCCGAGCGGGTGCAGATCTTGCCCTTCCACTTCGGATCCGCCAGTTCCTCATAGGTGATCGTGTCCTGCTGGACGCGGTCCTTCGAGGCATAGATCACGCGGGCGCGGGTGGTCAGGCCGACCCAGTGGCCTTCCGGATCCAGATAGGTCGCCGGGATGTTGGCCTTCACCGTGTCCGAGACGATCGGCTGGGTGATGCCGGCCTGCTTGGCGCCGTCGAGACGGCCGATGTCCACGCTCAGCAGCACGTCGGCCGGCGAGTTCGCGCCTTCGGCAGCGATGCGCTCTTCCAGGCCTTCGTTCGCGAAGATCACGTTGGTCTTGATGCCGGTCTCGGCCGTGAAGGCATCGAGCAGCGGCTGGATCAGGGTCGGCTGGCGATAGGAGTAAATGTTCACTTCACCGTCTGCGAGCGCGACGGGGGCCACCGACACCACGAGGGTCGAGGCCAGCAGCGCGGTGCGGGCGAAGGAAGGAACTGTCTTGAACGTCATGAAATCCTCCAGTCGTCGGGGTTCAAGGCCCCACGAACCCTGTCATCGTTGGGATGACGGTACGGCGGGATATATGAATGTGACGCTCAGGAAAGTCAAGAAAACTCGAGAAATCAATAGTTTAGAACTATTCAAAAGAAAAACTGACTCCGAAAGTCAACAATTTCAGCCACTTCCGGCAGTCCGCGGCGGGGACGACCCGGCACCCGGGCCGGCCGTTCAGTCGGCCTCGAGCTGGGCGGCGGCCTGGGTGACCGCCAGGGTCACGATGGCGATTGCCGCATCGTCCGGCGAGGTCGTGATGGCAAAGCCGAGGGCGCCGCACATGGCCAGCATGCTGGTGTTTTCCTTCAGCACCTCGCCCTTGATCGTCTCGATCCCGTCCACCTGCGCGTAGCGGATGATGAGCTTCATCAGCGCCCAGCCGAGGCCGCGGCCCTTCAGGTCGGACCGCACCATCACGGCATACTCGCCGGTGCGGTGGTCGGGGTCGGCATGCAGCCGCACGACACCCAGCAGGTCTCCGCTTTGCGGGTCAAGCGCGGCCAGCGCCATGGCCCGGTCATAGTCGAGCTGGGTCAGGCGCGACAGGAACTTGTGATTGAAGTCCTTCACCGGGGCAAAGAACCGCAGGCGCAGGTCGTCCGGCGACACATGCTCGAAGAAGGCCCGGAACAGCTCCTCGTCCTCCGGCCGCACCGGGCGGACGAACACGCTCCAGCCGTCCTTGAGCCGCAGGGTCTGTTCCCACTCCTTCGGGTAGGGGGCGATGGCAAGCCGCGAGGTGCCGCTGCGGCCGGCCTGGCGCGAGGGTTCGCCCAGCACCACCCGGGCGTCGAGCGCCACGACACCCTCGGCGCCGACCGCGAGCGGATTGATGTCCAGTTCGCGCAGCTCCGGCAGGTCGATCGACATCTGCGACAGCTTCACCAGCGTCAGCGCCACGGCGGCGCGGTCCTTTTCCGGCTGGCCCCGGTGCGCCGGAAACAGTCGGGCGACGCGGGTCCGCCCGATCAGGTGATCGGCGAGGTTGAGGTCGAGCGGCGGCAGCTCGTGCGCCACGTCCGCCGCGACCTCGACCGAGGTGCCGCCCTGGCCGAACACCATCACCGGGCCGAACAGCGGTTCGTCGGCAATGCCGGTGAACAGCTCCAGCCGCTGCCGCGTGTCGACCATGCCCTGCAGCGTCAGGCCCTGGATGCGGGCCTCGGGGAACTTGGCAGCGATGCGTCCGGTCAGCTCGCGCGCCGCCGCCTCCACCGCCTCCGGCGTGGTCAGGCGCAGCCGGATGCCGTCGACATCCGACTTGAACGGCAGGTCGGCCGACCAGACCTTGACCACCAGCGCCGCATGCCGGGTCAGCATCGCCGCCGCCAGGGCGGGCAGCTCCGCCGGGTCGGTCACCAGATGCGTCTCGATCATCGGGATGTCATAGGCGGCCATCAGCGCGGCGGTCTCTGCCGGGTCCAGCATGGTCCGCCCGCTCTCCAGGGCCCGCCGCAGCATCTGCCGCGCCCGCACGGGGTCCGGCGTGAACTCGGCCGGCAGGCTCGGCGGGGCGGCCATCAAGGCGTCCTGCGCCTCGGCGCTGCGGATCAGGTGCTGCGCCGCACGCACGGCCTCGGCCGGGCTGGCGAAGACCGGCACTTTCGCCTCGTCGAGGGCCGCGCGGGGCAGCGGGTCCTCGCCGATCAGCGCCGCGATCAGGGTCTTGCGCCGGCCCACCCGGCGCTGGTCCGCCCTTGCCGCCGTGGCGATCGCGCCGGCCACCGCCTCGGCCTCGACGAAGGGATGGGGCGCGGCCAGCACCAGCACGCCGTCGGGGGCCGGATCGGAAAGGATCGCGGCGATGGCGGCGGAGAAGGCCTCCGGCGTCGCCCCGTCCGGCAGCGTCAGCGGGTTGCCGGGCATCGACCCGGGGCGTCCGAGCGGCTCCAGCAGCGCGAGCGTCTCCGGCGCGAGCCCGGCCAGTTCGCCGCCGCCCTCCGTCAGCCGGTCGGCCGCCAGCGTCGCCAGGCTGCGGCCATTGGCGATCACGGCCATCCGCCGGCATTGCGGCGCCCGCACCCGCGACAGCGTTTCGACTGCCTCGAACATCTCGTCGAGATCGCCGACCCGCAGGATGCCGGCCCGGCGCAGGGCGCTCTCGAACACCGGATCACGGCGCGTCACCTTGCCGGCATGGGTCTTGCCGGTGGCGAAGGCGTCGCGGCTGCGGCCGGTGCGCATCAGCACCACCGGCTTGCCGCGGGCAGCCGCACGGGCAGCGGACAGGAACTTGCGCGGGGTGCTGAGGCTCTCGATGTGCAGCAGGATCGCCCGGGTCCGGTAGTCGGCGGCGAAATAGTCGATCAGGTCGCCCACATCCACATCCGACCGCTGCCCGAGGGCGCAGATGCCGGAAAAGCCGAGCCGCCGGGCCTTGGCCCAGGAGACGATGCCATTCACCACCGCGCTCGAGCGGGCAATCAGCGCCAGGTCGCCCGGCAGCGGTGCGTCGCGGGTCAGCAGCAGGTCCAGCTTCGCCTGGGGTGCCGCCACGCCGATGCTGCCCGGCCCGATCACGCGCAGGCGATAGGGCTGCGCCGCCTTCAGGCAGGCCGACAGCACGGCGGCCGGATAGGCATCATAGCCCGGCGCCGCCAGCAGGACACAGCGCGCCCCGGCAATGGCGGCAGCGGTGACGAGATCCTCCGCCGCCTCCGGTGGCCCGAGATAGACGACGAGATCCGGGGCAAAGGCAAGGGCGGCCAGGCTGTCTGCGGTGGCGAGCCCTCCCTGCGGCAGTCCGTCAGGCAGGGGCAGGTTCACCAGCGCCGTCGGCCCGGCATGTCCGGCGGCCGCGAGGCGGCCGAGCAGATGCGCCAGCACGCGCGGATCGTGGCGGTTGGGGCCGGCGAAGACGATGCTCCTGGGCAAGAAGGCGGCTTCCAGGTTGCGGATCGTCACGGCCAGTCTCCCCCGAGCCCAGTTTCGTCAAGCCCAGTTTCGCTTGGCCCAGTTTTCCCTGAGCCCAGTCTTCCTGAGCCAACTCTCGTTGAACATGGTCCTGCCGTCTGGGGCAGGGGTCCCGGACGGCAGGGCGATGATCAGGCTATAGCGGAAGTGTGTCGCGGCTGTGTTGATGTCCAGACCACCCCTGCACAATCCCCACCCGGTCGCAGGGGGCGCCCGGTCAGGGACATGTCAGGGACAGGTCGGGGACACGTCGGGGGAGGGGGCTTCAGCGCACCGGCCGGTTCTTGCCGTGCCGGCGTTCCGCCGGCCAGCCCATCACCGGCCAGCGGTCACGTGGCCCATATCTCGAGGCCCAGGCCCCATGTCCCAAGCCCCGTGTCCCAGGCCCCGTGGCCCAGCTCTCACGACCCAGCTCTGAGCGCCCGGGCGACAACCGGGCGCCGCTCCGGTTCAGTGGGCCATCAGCACCGGAACGGTCATGGCAGCCAGGATATCGCGGGTCGCGCCGCCGAACAGGAACTCGCGCACGCGGCTGTGGCCGTAGCCGCCCATCACCACCAGGTCATTGCCATTGTCGCTGACATAGTTAAGCAGCGTGTCGGCGACCGAGGTCTGCGGGTTGGTCACCACGTCGACGGTCACGTTCAGGCCGTGGCGGGCGAGATAGGTCGCCATGTCCGCGCCGGGCTCCCCGGCCATCTTGCGGCCCTTGTTGACGATCAGCACGGTCACCTTCTTGGCCATGGCAAGCATCGGCAGGGCCGCATGCACGGCCCGGGTGGCCGTCGGGCTGCCGTCCCAGGCGACGAGCGCGTTCTCAAGCTTGGGCGAGGCCGCGCCGATGTAGGGAATGAGCAGCACCGGCACACCGCTTTCAAACAGCGCCGTCTCGATCACCAGTTCCCGCATCGGCTCCGGACGGTCCGGGTTTTCCTGCCCGATGACGATCAGGTCGGTCAGGCGGCAATGGCGCAGCACCGGCTCCAGCGGCCCGCCCGTCATCACGTCGGCGATGCGTCCCTCGCCCTTGACGCCGCCCAGCCGGGCCAGCTCGTTGAAGGCGGCCAGCGAGGTCTGCGCGGCGGCCAGCGCCTGCTGGCGGCTGGCCTCGATGAAGTCGGCCGGCAGCGGCGCTGCGGCAAAGGCGGGCACGACCGGCTCGAAGGCCAGCGAAAGTCCGGTGACATGGGCGTCGCACCGCGCCGCCAGATCAATTGCGTAGCGGGATGCCGTCTGGTCGCCTGCGAGATCCGTGAGTGCCAGAATGTCCTTCAGTGCCATGGTGTCCTCCGTCCGATGGCCCCCCGTCGGGCCTGTCACATCCGACAATAGGTGCAAGGGCGGTTCCGGACTTTGACGTGCATCAACACCGCAGGAAAACGTCTTCCCTTCAGGCCTTGGCGGCCTCCGCTGCCGCCCGGATCTCAGACAGCGAGGCCGCCGGCGTCAGCGCTTCGGGGTCGAGGAGCAGATGCAGCACCGCCGGCTTGCCGCTGGCCTTGGCCCGGGCGAGGGCGGGCCCGAACTCCGCCGTCTCCCGCACCGTCTCGCCATGGGCGCCATAGGACCGGGCAAGGGCGGCGAAATCCGGATTGACCAGCTTCGTGCCGGAGGGGCGGCCGGGATAATGCCGCTCCTGGTGCATGCGGATGGTGCCATACATGCCGTTGTCGATGACCAGCACGATCACGGCCGCATTGTCCTGCACGGCCGTGCCCAGCTCCTGCAGGGTCATCTGGAAGCAGCCGTCGCCGGCAAAGCAGATGACGTCGCGCTCCGGGAAGGCGAGCTTGGCGGCAATGGCGCCGGGCAGGCCATAGCCCATCGAGCCGGACGTGGGTGCGGCCTGCGTGGCGAAGCGGCGGAAACGGTGGAACCGGTGCAGCCAGGTGGCATAGTTGCCGGCACCATTGGTGAAGATCGTGTCCGCGGCCATCTCGGCCTCGATGTGCTCCATCACGCCGGCCATCTGCAGCGCGCCCGGCGTCTGCGGCCGTGCGCCGGACCAGGCCAGATAGTCGGCATGGGCCGCGGCAGCCTGTCCGGCGTTCTTCGGTGCGGTCGGCGGCTGCAGCCCCTCGACGGCCTTGCAGAAGCCGGTCGGCGCGGCATTGATCGGCAGGCTGGCGCGATAAACGCGGCCAAGTTCCTCTGGGTCCGGATGCACATGCACCAGCTGCTGCGCCGGCTCGGGGATCGACAGCAGCGAATAGGACTGGCTCGGCATCTCGGACAGGCGGCCACCGACGAGCAGGATCAGGTCGCTGGCCTTGATGCGTGCCAGCAGCTTCGGATTGGCGCCGATGCCGACATCGCCGGCGTAGTTCGGATGCAGGTTGTCGAACAGCATCTGCCGGCGGAAGGAACAGGCGACCGGCAGGTCGAAGCGCTCGGCAAAGCGGGTGAAGGCGGCCACCGCCTCCTCGGTCCAGCGGCTGCCGCCCAGAATGGCGATCGGGCGTTCGGCTGCCCACAGGCGCTTCTGCAGGTCGGCCATCTGGGTCAGGCCCGGGTGGGTCTCCACCTGCCGCCAGGGCTGCGGCTGGCTCACCTCGGCAAGGTCCACCAGCATGTCTTCCGGCAGCGCCAGCACCACCGGACCCGGCCGGCCGGAGGTGGCGACATAATAGGCGCGGGAGATGAACTCCGGCACGCGCTCGGCGTGGTCGATCTCGGCCACCCACTTGGCAATGCCGCCGAACATCTGCCGGTAGTCGACTTCCTGGAAGGCCTCGCGCTCGCGCATGCCGCGCTCGATCTGGCCGATGAACAGGATCATCGGCGTCGAGTCCTGTGCCGCCACATGCACGCCGGCGGAGGCGTTGGTGGCGCCCGGGCCCCGCGTCACCATGCAGATGCCGGGACGGCCGGTCAGCTTGCCATGCGCTTCCGCCATCATCGCCGCGCCGCCTTCCTGACGGCAGATCGTGATGGGAATGCGCGCGTCATGCAGGGCGTCGAGAACGGCGAGATAGCTTTCGCCCGGCACGCAGAACACGCGCTCCGCGCCGTGGATTTCAAGGGCCTCAACGAGGAGCTGCCCGCCTGTCTTCTGCGCCATGTCCGTCACCCGCCATCATTGCGGGGGCACCCCGCAAGGGAATCTCCCTGTGCTATAGCGCAGATCGGGCCGCCGCGACATTCAAGCCGGGGCGCACATGCACGGCTTTTCGCAATGGGGTTATTCCAGTGTGGAATGCGAAAGGGCGATATGACGGGTTTTTCCCCTTGATAAGGGTAGCCAGAGCGCCGTTTTGGAATGAAAACGGCGCGCAGCAGAAAGCCGCGCGCCGGTGTGCTGAAGGTCGCCTCGATCGTCATCCCGGCTCTGCGCCTTGCTTGGCCGGATGATGTGAGTGTGGTCGAGTTGTTTCAACACGCACGGGCGCGCAGCAGACAGCCGCGCTGCCGCGTTAAAAGAACAACTCAAATATGACGCTACGGAATTTTCCTTGCCGGCGTGACTTCACCGCTCAGACGGGCTGCACCGTGACCACCTGGAATGTGTGCAGGTCGCCGTCCTCGTCGCGGATCGAGACATACTCGCCCGGCTCGAAGGCGTGCGCCCCGAAGCGGTAACCGGCCTCGTCGTCATCGTCGCCCTCGATGTCATAGCGGAAGGCCCAAGAGCCGCCCGGCCGGTGCATCAGATGGCCGATCTCGTCGTCCTCGCTGCCCCAGAAGCGGCGCACGCGGCAATGGTCGCGGGCCTTCTTCCAGGCTGCCGCGTCGATATGCGCGGTCGCGTCCAGCGGCGCGACGAACTCGTAGCCGTGCTGCGCCGAGCCGTTGGGGTGCTCCTTCGTGCGGGCGAGGTTGAGGCGGATCTTCTTCAGGCCGAGCGTTGCGCCCGGGTTGGTTCCGGACGTGGCGTCGGGGGTGGATCCAGTGGTCATCGGCGTGTCCCTCCATGCCGCCGGCCCTTTGCCGGCAGTCGTGTCTGGCACCACACTGTCACAAGTCTGTCGGCGTTCATTGAGGAAGGTCAATTCGCCGCCGCCCGCTTGGCCCCACTGTGGACGCGGGGGGCAGGCGCCTGCTCCGGACGGACGGGGCAGGAGGTCTCGGTCGAGGGCCAAAGGTGACGGCGCGCGTCGGCGGGGCCTTGAGGATGGGGAGGATCAGCCAGCATGCAGTCGGGTTTCGGCACAGGCGCAGCAGCAGGCGCTCACGCCCAGGCGGAGGCGTCCGCTTTCCTTGACGCCCTCGTGGCCGCCACGCCGGGGGCGCGGCGCATCGACACCCACGCCAATGTCGTCGTCCTGCTCGGCCCGGACGCCTACAAGATGAAGCGCGCCGTGCGCTTTCCCTTTCTCGACTATTCCACGCCGGACCGGCGGCGCGCCGCCGTGTCGGCCGAGCTTGCCCGCAACCGGCTGTTCGCGCCCGGTCTCTATCTTGGCGAGACCGGGATTTTCCGGCGGCCGGACGGCACCCTGGCCCTCGGCGGCCCCGGCGAGCTTGTCGAGCCCCTCGTCCACATGCGGCGCTTCGACGAGACCCTGACGCTTGACCGGCTGGCCCAGGCCGGTCCCCTGCCGGAGGCCGTGCTCTCCGGACTGGCGGCGGCGCTGTCGGCGGCCCATGCCTCCGCTCCCTTGCGCGAGGCAGGGCCCTGGCTCGACGACCTCGCCGCCTATGTCGAGCAGAACCACGCCGCCTTCCTTGCCTGTCCGGACCTGTTTGCCGAAAGCGCGGTCACCGCCCTGACGGTGGCCTCCCGTGCGGCTCACCGGCGTCTGTCTGACCTGGTGCGGTCCCGTGGCCGGCGCGGGCTCGTGCGCCTCGCCCATGGCGATGCGCATCTGGCCAACGTGGCGCTGGTCGGCGGTGTGCCCGTGCTGTTCGACGCGGTCGAGTTCGACGAGGCCATCGCCACCGGCGACGTGCTCTATGACCTCGCCTTTGCCGTCATGGATCTGGTCGAGCGCGGCCAGCCGGCCGGCGCATGCCATCTGCTCAACCGGTATCTCGATCTCACGCCGCTGGAGGACGGGGAAGAGGGGCTTGCGGCGCTGCCCTTCTACCTGTCCCTGCGCGCGGCGATCCGGGCCAAGATCGCCGCCGCCAGCATTGCCACGCAGCGCTGCGCGACGGCGGCCGAAGGGCAGCGCCGGGCGGCCCGCGCCTATTTTGCCCTTGCACTCCAGGCGCTCGAGCCGGCCACGCCAGGTCTGGTGGCGGTTGGCGGCCTGTCCGGGTCGGGCAAGTCGACGCTGGCCCGGGCCCTTGCGCCGGACCTCGCTCCGCTGCCGGGGGCCCGGGTGCTGCGCTCCGATGTGGAGCGCAAGCGCCAGCTTGGTCTGGCCGAGACCGATCCGGCCCCGGCAGCCAGCTACACGCAGGCGATGAGCGATGCGGTCTATGCCGCGCTGTACGCACGGGCCCGGGCGGCGCTTGCCGCCGGTCATTCGGTCATCCTCGACGGCGTCTTTGCCCGCCCGGCCGAGCGGGCGGCGGTCGGGGCGCTGGCTGCCGCGCTGGAGCTGCCGGTCACGGGGCTCTGGCTGGAGGCCGACGCGGCGGTCCTTGCCGCCCGCGTCGAGGCCCGCAGCGGTGATGCCTCGGATGCCACCGCCGCCGTTGTGGCCCGCCAGCTGACCTACGACATCGGGCCGCTGGACTGGCAGCGCCTGCCGGCCGGCGGCGATCCGGCGGCAACGCTGGCGTTGGCCCGGGCTGCGCTGGGTCTTGTGGCATCCCGGCCCGCGCCGTCGGCTTGAGGTCCTAAAGCCCGGCCGCGCGGGCGGCGGCTGCTGCGGCCACGCCCAGGAACACGGCGATGATGTCCTTGCGCAGGACAGCCATGGCGGCGGCTGCGACCGCGAGGCAGAGGGCCGCCGGCAGGCCGCCCTTCAGCGCGATCGGCAGGATGGTAGAGACGATGATGGCACCGGGCAGGGATTCCAGCCCGCGCCGCACGCGCGGGGTCAGCGGCACCCGGCCCATGATCCAGTAGCCGCCCGCCCGCATGGAATAGGTCGCCGCCGTCATGGCCAGCACGGTCAGGAAGAACAGGCCGTCGATGCTCCAGGCGCTCTCAGCCACGGGCCTGCTCCTTCGGCTCCGGATCGTCGATGAAGGCACCTGCGACCGCGCCGGCGATGGCACCGGTCAGCACGAACCAGTAGCCGCCGATGAGCTGCCAGCTCGCCACCGCGACAACGGCGGCGACCAGCCAGCTCAGCGTCTGCCGCCGGCCCTTCCAGATCGGGATCAGCATGGTGATGAACAGGGCAGGCATCACCAGGTCCAAGCCCCATTTCTGCGGTTCGGCAAAGAGCTGCCCGAGGTAGTAGCCCGGCACCACCGAGACCGTCCACAGCAGCCACAGCAGGATGCCGCTGCCGAAATAGACCCCCCAGTCCCGTCCGCCCTCGGCGTGGTAGCGCAGCGCCAGCAGCCAGTTCATGTCGGTGAGGAAATAGAGGCTCGGATAGACCTGCCAGGCCGGGGAGGGGCCGAGCCAGGGCCGCAACGACGCCCCCAGCAGCAGCATGCGCAGGTTCACCGCCGCGGCGATGCCCGTCATGGCGATCAGCACGGTGGGTGTTACGGGATCGCGGTACAGCTCCATGGCGACGAACTGCGAGGCCCCGGCAAAGACGAAGGAATTGATCAGCATCGTCTCGGCCAGCGTCAGGCCCTTCTGCGCGCAGACGGTGCCGAACACGGCCGCAAAGGTGATGATCCCCGGCACCAGTGGCAGGGTCATCCGCGCGCCCAGCCATAGGCCGGGCGCTGTCATCGGTGCGCGGTGGTCCATCAGGTCAGCACGTCCCAGATCATGCGTGCGCCGGTGAAGAACAGGAAGGCGGCGAACACCAGCCGCAGCTTGGCCGGCGGCAGCGTGTGGGCGAGCTTGGCGCCAATGGGGGCGGAATAGACCGAGGTCGGCACGATCAGCAGGAAGGCGACCAGGTTGACGTAGCCCAGCGAGAGCGGCGGCAGGTCCGGGTTGCCCCAGCCGTAGAACATCGCCAGCAGCGTCCCCGGGACGGCGATGATCAGGCCGATGGCCGAGGCGGTGCCGACGGCCTGCCGGATCGGATAGGAGAACAGGGTCAGGATCGGCACGCCGAGCGTGCCGCCGCCGATGCCCATCATCACCGAGATGCCGCCGATGATGAAGCCCAGCAGCTCGCGCAAGGGGGCGCCCGGCAGGCTGTCGGCGAGGCCCGATCCCTCCTTGCGCAGCACCATGTTGAGCGCGACGATCAGCGCCACGGTGCCGAAGATCAGCGTCAGCATGCCGCCCGACACATTGCCGGCCGTGACGCCGCCGGCGATGACCCCGACCGTGATCGGCAGCCACCAGCGTTTCAGCAGCGCGGTGTCGACGCTGCCCCGCTTCTGGTGGGCCCGCGCCGAGGAGGCGCCGGTGACGATGATCGTGGCAAGCGATGTTCCCACCGCCAGATGCATGGCCACGCTGTCGCTGACGCCGATCAGCGGCAGCACGTAATAGAACACCGGCACGATGACGATGCCGCCGCCCACCCCCAGAAGCCCGGCGATGATGCCGGTGATGAAGCCGGTGGCAAGCAGCGATCCGGCGAGGATCGCCACGGTGGCAAGGGAAAGATCGTCCATGATGACCCCGAATGGCCGCGGTCCGCTCGGGCAGCGGCTCCGCCGTCGGGCGGGACCGTGCCGGATCGGACTGGCCGGACTGCGACAGGTTGGTTCAGGCCGGATCCGGTCCGCAGGCCGCAGCCGCATGCTTGCGCATCCGTGCCGGGGCGGGCCGTGCCCGGGTCCCCTCCGGCTCGACCGCGCGTCCGGGGCAGACGGATCGCGGCGCGGCCGGAACGGCCCTCCTGTCACTATACCGGGCCATGACCGTTTGGCCAGATCCGTTTGCCGGCCTCAGGGTCGCTTGACCTCTCCCTTGCGTGCGAAGGCGTTTTTCCCTCCGGGCGAAAATCACCCGGGGGCTGCCCGGATCCCGCCGCTCGCCGCCCCGTCCCCACCCGCGCTGCCGACCCGCGCTGCCGACCTGCGCTGCCGACCTGCAAGGAGGGGCCGGACCGGTGCCGGAGGGGCGGCGGACCGGTCCATCGAACGAGGCGTCGAAACGGCTCTAAGAAGCTGTTTTCGTTGCGGTTAATCGGGTTTCGTGGTAGGTTTTGAAACCATGCGGACAGGCATGGGATGCGCGCGTTACCAGCCCGGAGCCAGCCATGTTTCACACCTATGTCGAAGCGTCCGTCCTTGCCGCTGACGGTCGCCCGAAGAAGGTCGACATCGACCGCGCAACCTTCCTGATGGACAAGGATCTCTACGCCGCGGCACTCTTTGCCATGGGCGTCGCCCGCCGCGCCGGCCAGCTCGCCGACGAGGACAACGGCGCCCAGTTCGTCTGGACCGACTACTGCCGTCGTCATCTCGAGAAATACGGCCAGCCCTTCAACCCGGACATCGACCCGGACTGGGACAGCTGACCCCTGACCCCTGACCCCTGACCTCTGACCCCTGACCTCTGACCCCTGACCTCTGGCCCCTGACCCCTGACCCCGATCTCGTCCCGGTTTTCACGCCGGAACTTGCCTCGGTGCTGGTCCCGGTTTTCATCCCGGTGCTTGTCTCGGTGCTGGCCGCCGGGTGTGGCTCAACGCCTGCAACCGCCGTGGCCTGCCCCGCGCCCTCCCGCACCACGCCGCAGCCGGGGGAGGCGGGGGGGGAGCCAGATTCTGTCTTTGCCGCACGACAAGGTCGGTTTGGTTTGCGCTTGCGCGCCTTTCCTAAAGTCGCAAGGTTTGGAACTTGGTCGCTTTGCTATGGTGCCAGGGAACACGAAACCCACCTTCGGCCATTTGTGCTTGTCCTAGGATCTGGGGCCACCAACGGACCAGACGCTCTGCCTGATGCCAGAACGTCTGCCCTGACCATTGACGATCCAGGACGAAAATGGTGTGACCGGCCTGCCTCAGGGCCAGTCTTTCGGCGTCGTTGTTCTTTGTGAAGCGGTCAATCGAGAGGATCACCCATTTCCCGTCCAAGCTTGAGATCCACTCAAGGTCCGGCGTGCTGGCGGGAAAACGATGTCGCAGGTGTATAACGGTCCGAACAGAGGGTTCGGTCTTCGACAACTCGCGAATTGCACAGGCTATAAAGGGCGAGATATTGTTGTCGAAGAAGACGTTCAAGCGGCCAGCTGCTCCTCGAAACGAACTGCAGCCTCTACCTCCCGTCGATCGACATCAAATACACTTGCAACCTTGGAGAAATTGCGTCCCTCCGCGATGTAGGAGGCGTACAGGATGTCGGTTGGCACTGCTGCGCTGCGAACAATCGGTGTGCCAAACTGGATCTGAGGATCCAGGACAACCAGCGTGTTGTCTTTGCCCAGGGGGTACCAGCGTCTGGCCTCGGAACCATCATATTCGACGCCAGCGTAGAGGGACGGGGTCACGATTTCTGTGAAGATGTATTGCTGCCGAGCTGGTTCAAGCAACCGAACGTTGCCTTCGGCTTCTACGATCTCGCTGAAGATGCGTTTCCCGTCAGTCAGAAAGCGCTGCATTGTTAACGGGTAGTCAGTTTCAAACATCGCACGCGCTGCATTGGCCGTTGCGCGAATGGTGCGCAGGCTGACACCGTGCCGGGCGAACGCGTTCACCAGCCGCAACTCCAGCAGGTCACGAAAGCCGATAACCGGTTCCTCAAGGTCGGTGCCAGCCAGCTGGCTCCGCCAGAGGGGCTCAATGAACCTTGTCTCGCCGCGATCTTTCCGGTTGTATCCGAGCATCCAGCGTCGAACAGAGCGAGGGTTTGCGCCGACCAGCCGCGCAGCCTGAGGCAAGCTGTAAAGCCCTGTCCCGATCAGTTTGGTGTCGATGCTCATGACTCGGCTTTTCTGGATGGCAATGCAACCATTCGTCGACAATGAATCAACCGGGTACATTCTGCAAGAGCAGGTCTGAGTTCACATGCCCCGGAGCAATGTCCGGACATCCGAGCCATGCGCCCATGACGCTCGCGCGTCGAGACAATTGGCCGTCACCTAACGAGACACACAAGGCGGGAAAAGGTGAAATGGTACAGACGGGTGGATTCGAACCACCGACCTTCGGAGCCACAATCCGACGCTCTAACCAACTGAGCTACGTCTGCACGGGGCGGCAAGGCGGCCAAGGCCTTGCGAAGTGGCGCGGAACATACTTTGCAGTCGTTCCCTTTGCAAGGGGGTATCTATCCGAGGCCGCCCGCGATCTCAAGCGCCATTTCACGTCGCGCACAAAAAGATCAACAGGCGAACGAGTTCAAGGGCATAGACCTGGGCAGCCCCGTTGCCGCCCCGGTCACTAACCCCGGTCACTGGCCCGGTCGCCCACCCGCAGTCGCGAGCCCGGTCCTCATTCCGCCAGCACGCGCTGCGGCGGGAAGGTGATCTCCACCAGCGTGCCCTGGTCCGGCACGCTGTCGATCTTGAAGCCGGCGCGGTTGGCCTCCACCAGCGCCTTGGTCAGCGGGAGGCCGAGGCCGGTGCCGCCGCCATGACGGGCGGTGTGGACCTGACGGAAGGGTTCGAGCGCTGCCGCCAGGTCCTTGGCGTTCATGCCCGTGCCCGTGTCGCGCACCCGCAGCACCACCTCGCCGCTCGTCTCCAGCGCCGTGGAGACGATCACCTGTCCGCCCGACTTGTTGAACTTGATCGCGTTGGACAGGAGGTTCAGCACGATCTGGCGCAGCGAGCGCAGGTCCGCCACCACATGGGGCACGGTGCCGGGCAGGCTGGCGCGGATGATCACCCGCTCCCGGTTGGCCTGCGGCTGCATCAGGGCCACGCATTCGCGCACGATGTCGTTCGCCGACACCGCCTCGAAGGTCAGGTCCAGCTTGCCCGCCTCGATCTTCGACAGGTCGAGCAAGTCGTTGATCAGGCTCATGATGTGCGAGCCGGAGGTGCGGATGTCCTTGAGGTATTCCTTGTAGCGCTCGTTGCCGATGGCGCCGAAGCGCTCCTCGATCATCACCTCCGAGAAGCCGATGATGGCGTTGAGCGGCGTGCGGATCTCGTGGCTGATCTTGGCCAGGAAATCGGACTTCTGCGAGCTGGCGTTCTCCGCCTGCCGCTTGGCCTTGGTCAGCTCCTCTTCGGCTGCCTTCCACTGGGTGATGTCGCGCAGCACCGCGCAGAACTTCAGCCCCTCGCCGGAGCCGAGCCGGCCGATGGTCATGAACAGCGGGATCAGCCCGCCGGACGACACCTGCCCGATCACCTCGCGGCCATCATTGAGCACGCTGGCGACGCCGTTGCGGGCCAGCCCGTCGAGATAGTCCAGGGCCGAGCGGTGGCTTTCCGGGGCGAGATAGGCCGTCAGCGGCGCGCCGACCAGATCCGGCCGTGCCGCGCCGAACAGCGCCTCGGCCGACCCGTTGGCCTTGAGGATCGTGCCGAACCGGTCGAGCAGCAGCACGCCGTCCGTCGCGGTCTCCAGGATGGTGTCCATCTCGGCGATCTGCTCGCGCGCCAGCGACAGCGCCAGGTCCGTGTCGGGCGAGGGGGCTGCCACCGGCTGCGGCCGCTCGACGATGGAGACCATCAGCCCGCGTCCGCCGTTCCACGGCACGGTGTGCATGCGCGCATCGACCGGCGAGAGCCGGCCGTTGGCCCGGCGCAGGATCATCGCCTCGTCGATGGTGCCTTCCAGCCGGTCGCCCGGCAGGTGCTCCGGATCGACGAACATGGCCTCGAAGCCGCCCGCCTCCTCCAGCGCCTCGATGTGCGGATAGCCAAGCAGCGCCAGCAGCGTCTCGTTGGCATAGAGCACCTCGCGGTCGCGCACGATGCCGATGCCGATCGGCAACCGGTCAAGAAGCCGGGGATCGATCGGCTCGGCCGGCGGGGCCACCGGGCGCTGCGGTTCGGCCGGTGCCGCCGCCGCGGCGGCCGGGTCCGGCTGGAGCAGAGCAGCGGGGGCCTCGTCCTCCTCCTCCTCGAAGTCGCCTTCGAGCCGGGCCCCGAGCGCCTCGGCAATCTTGCGGAAGGCGGCCCGTTCCGGCTTGGTCAGCCTGGACGTGTCCACCGGCACCAGCCGCGGCACATGGGTGCCGCCCGGACCGGTGAAGGGCACCACCTGGCCTTCCGCCCGACGCCCTGTCCCACGCTCACGCTCCGTCTCACGCCCGGTCGCCGGCGCAATCTCTGGCGCGATCTCTGGCCCAGTCTCGTTCTCAGTCTCGTTCTCAGTCTCTGGCCCGCTCTCGGGCTCGTGCTCCGGGATCTCGGCCACGTGAGCCGCACCCTCTGCCGGCAGCTCCGGCGTCCCGGCACCGGCCATGTCGGCGGACGCTTCGGACCGCGTGTCGGCGAGGCTCGCAGCCGGCGCATCCGGCACGGGCTGGGGCTCGGGCAGGGCTTCGGAGAGCGTTTCGGGCAGGGTATCGGACATGGCATCGGACAGGGCATCGGGCAGGGCCGCCCCGTTGTCGCCTGCCTGCAGCGCGGCCGCGACAAGGGCCATGACAGGGGCCGCAACTGGAGCCGCGACAAGGGCCGCACCGGGGGCCACGCCCGTGGCCGCGGCGTCCGGGCCGGTCTCCGGCGTGCTGCCGTCCGCCCCGGTCAGGCGGGCGACCCGGGCCTCCGCCAGCTGGTCGGTCCCGTCATGCACCGGAGCAAACTCAGCCGGAGCAAACTCAGCCTGAGCAACCTCAGCCGGAGCAGTCTCCACCGGAGCGTCCTCGAGCTGTGCGTCGATGACCGGGCTCTCCAGAACCGGGCTCTCCAGAACCGGGGCATCCAGACCCGGCGCGTCCGCAGGCGCTTGCACATCAGCGTCGGGCAGGGACGTACCCGGAACGTCAATCCGCGCTTCGGCGGCGGCCGGCGCAGCGTCTGCGCTGTCGGTCGGCCGCGAGGCTTCGGGGGCCGGAGCCGGTGCTTCGCAGTAACCGCGCTGCGGCGCGTTGTCCGCGGCCTGCCGCGCGGCGCGACGCTCCAGCACGGCATCGAACTCCCGGGCCAGCGTGCGCACGGCCTTCTCGATCTCCTTGGGCGGAAGCGGCTTGTCCGAGGCAATGCCCACCTGTCCGCTGCCTGCGGCCGGCCGGGGCGCTGCGGCCGGATCGGTGTCGAACAGGTCACCCTCCGGCTTGCGTTTCAGCGTCGAGGTCGCCTTGAGGTCTTCCAGCCACGAGGCGGCCGGCGCGCTCAGCGGCGCTGCATCGCCCGGCGTGACAGCCACAGGCTCGGCGGCCGCGGGCGTGGCGGCGGCGGCAGGCTCGGCCTTGCCGGCTGTCCCGGGGACCTCGCCTCCGGCGAGCTCCGCGGTCTGCTCGAGCAGGGCGGCGGCAAAGGCGTGCGACGTCTCTTCGGCCTGTGTCTCCAGCGCAACCGGGTCCGGCGCAAGCGTCTCGGGGGTCAGGGTCTCCGGCGCAACCGTGTCCGGCGCAACCGGGGCTGGCGCGACCGTGTCCGGCGCGACCGGCGGGGCCGACCGGGCGCTCGTGGCCGCCTGCACGCCGGCGACCAGCGCGGCAACCGTCGCACTCATCACCTGGGCCGGCGGATCGGAACGGGTGGCCGAGGCGACCGGCCCGGCGACCGCCACCGTCGTCGCGCTCCCCGTGCCTGTATCTCCCGTGCCTGTATCTCCCGTGCCCGTATCTTCCGTGCCCGTGTCTTGCGCCCCTGTGCTCACCAACGTTGGGCCGGCAGGCTCATCCAGCGGTGCTGCCACGGCCGCAATCGCAGCCGTCTCCGGCGGTGTCGCCGCGTCGCCGGCGCCCTCCGTCCGCACGGTCGCGCCGGCTGCCGGGGTCGCAGGTCCGCTCCCGCTCAGGGCCGTCCCGGGGACGCCGGCTCCATCGGAACCCTCACCGTCGGCCCGGTCCTGGTCCTGATCCTGATCCTGATCCCGGTCTTGGCCCGGTTTCGTCTCCACATCCGCCTGCGCGATTGCGGCAAGGTCTGCCGCCATGCCTGCGGCCGCGCTCAGCGGTCCGGCCGCCTCTGTGCGCTCCGTCGTGGTCGGCACATCCGCCGCAGGCGGCAGTCCGGCCGGGCCGGCCGGGTTCGGTTCTGCCGTCGCCGTCTCCGGGTCGGCGTCCGCATCGGCCAGCGGCAGCTCCTCATCCTCCAGCGCGTCGGCCGGACGAATGACGCCAAAGCCGCGATAGCCCTCGAACACGCGCTTGCGGTCGAAGGCGGGCAGCGCGGCCATGTCCACCGGAACGCGCAGGCCCGCGCCGGGAACAGGCCAGTTGACGGTCTTGCCGCTCCAGGTGTCCCGCCGCGACAGGGCACGCGCGATGCTGCCACGCGGGTCAAGGTCGAACCGCTCGGCCACCTCGCCCCAGGTGAGGCCCACGATGTCGGCCGCGCGGCTGCCCAGCACATCGGCAAACTCGGGCGACAGGAAGGTGAAGCGCTGGTCGACGTCCATCTGCCAGGCAAAGCGCACCGGCCGGTCGCGGCTGGCGAGGCTTGCTCCGCCGCTCGCCGCGCCGGCTGCCGATCCTGCAGCCGCCCGTTCCGGCTCCGCCGCCTCGACCGCCGCCGCCACATCCTCCGTCGCCACATCCTCCGTCACCGGCGCAAGCGTGTCGGCCGTCACGGGTGTGAGGGGACCAGCTGCCGTCAGTCCGTCAGCCGGCAGCGGCGTGCCGTCCGGCTGGGCCGTGTCGGGTGCGGCAGCCTGCGGGGCCTCGAATGTCATGTCCGGCGCAAGGTCGGTCCCCGGTGCAAGGTCGGTCCCCGGGGCAAGGACGGTCCCTGGGGCAAGGACGACCGCAGCGGCCGTTTCCGGCGCCAGCGGGCTCGCGGCCGGCTGCAGCGGGCTGGCCGCAAGGTCATGGGCAAGCACGGCGGTCGGTTCGGGCCCGCTCGCGTCAGTCGGCGCCGGGGCCGACACCGTCACGGCCTCTCCGGGCGTCTCCCGCTCTGCGTCCTCGCGCAGCGGGACGTCCACGGCGGCGGCCTGCACGCCTTCGGCCGGCGCGGCGCCGTCCTGCCCGGTGTCCGCATCGAGGATCAGCAAGGCGCGCGCCTGTCCCAGCGGCAGGCGGATGAGGGGATGCAGCCGGCCCGAGAGGGTGAGAACCTCGTCGGTGGGCGGCACATGCGCCGGCAGGGCAGCCGCTCCTTCGCCGGCCCGGGCGAGCACCTGTCCCCTGCCGTCGCTCAGCGCCAGGATCATGTCCGGCGCGGCGGCGGCCACCAGCGCCAGGAAGTCGGCATCCGGCCGCTCGGCCCGCACCGGGCCATCCCCCGCGACGATCAGGGCTGCGCTGTCGCCGGAGGCAAACCGCAAGCGGCGGCACTGGCAGGTGAACAGCACCACCTTGAGGCCCTTGTAGAAGCGCAGCCGTTCCAGGCTTGGCCTGTCGGTCGGGCCCTGCGTGGCGATGCGGGCCAGATGCGGTCGGGCCTGGGCGCGGTCCAGGCCCGGCAGGCTGGCCAGGTCCTGTGGCGAGCGGGCGTCGAAAAAGGCAGCGCCGGCGGCATTGGCCCACAGGATCCGGTCGCCGGTGGCGGCCCAGAGCCAGGCTGGCCGGTCTGCGGCGATCAGCGGCGCCAGGTCGGCATGGGCGCTGAGCGCCAGGAAAGTCGTCAGGTGCTGGTCCATCGGGTTCCCTCCGCCGCTCCGGTGTCTCGTCCGGTCCTGCCGCACCCCCGTGCGCAGAGGCCAGGTCGGACGGCAGCCGCAGCCCGCCGGCCGGTAAACACCAAGTTAATACTGCCAAAGCCCGAAGGCGTCCACGTTCGGCGCTGCCATGCCAGACACGGGCTTGCCTTGTGGTTAATCTGAAAGGGTTTTTTTGAACGACCCGGCAGTTTTGCCCGGTGTTCCGGAACAGGTTGCGACGGCGTTTCCGGAGCCCGGCGCCAGGATCCCGGCGGCCGGCGGCGATTGCTGTCCCGGCAGGCCCATGGTACCAATTTCCGGTGAGCCCCGGCCGATGGCACGACCGCAGCGGAGCGTCATGCGCCGGTCATCCTGCGTCCGCCAGTCTGGCGCGGGCCGCAGGGCGGGGCACCAGGGCCGGGTCATCTGGGCCGGGTCATTAGGGCAGGGCCATCAGGGCAGGGTCATCAGGACGGGGAGTGCGGGAATGGCTGCAGACAAGAGCGGTTTCGAGATACCCGAGCAGATGCGCGATTTCGCGGAAAAGAGCGTCGATCAGGCCCGCAAGGCCTTCGATGACTTCATGTCCGTCACCCAGAAGGCCGTGTCCAATGTCGAGGGCTCGACCTCTGCGGTCCAGTCCGGTGCGGCCGACATCAACCGCAAGGCCCTCGGCTATGCCGAGGAGCATGTCGATGCCGCCTTCCGTTTCGCCCAGCAGATGGTCCGCGCCAAGGACATGGACGAGATGATGAAGCTGCAGCAGGACTATCTGCGCCGCCAGATGGAGCAGCTGGGCGAGCAGGCCCGCGAGATCAGCGACTCGGCCACCCGCGCTGCCCAGGACGCCGCGCGCGCGGTCAAGGACTGACCGTCCTCTCCGTCCGCGCCGTCTGACCCTTCGGCCCCTTGGTCCGGGCGAGGGGGGCCCGGCGGATCGTCCTGCCCGTGCGCCGTGACATGGGCAGGACCGGATGGTCCGGCACGCGGCGCCCCGCCGCTCTGCAGCCATCCGGACAAGCCGTTGACGTATAGGCATTTTACGCGTCTGGCCCCGGCTTTGCGCGATGACCCTGCGTTACTTTTTATTGTGCACTGCAAAATAATGTTGCAACGCAACACGGCCTCGCCTATATTAACCCTGCGGATGACGGTGGGACGGCGGCACGGCCGGACACGTCCCCCATGCCGGACGATTGCCACGTGATCGGCTCCGGCCCCAGCAGGAGATGACACATGAGCGTTGAGATTTCGCCGGAAGCCCCGGCCCCGAAGGCCGCGCAGAAGCCGCGCGTTGCCCCGAAGACCACCAAGACGGCCTCGGCCGTGTCCCCGTTCCCCGAATTTGAGGCTTTTGTCATGCCGAAGATCGAAGTTCCCGCCGTGGTTCGTGAAATGACCGAGAAGGGCATCGAGCAGGCGCGCGACGCCTATGCCAAGGTCAAGAACGCCGCCGAAGAAGCCACCGACCTGCTCGAGGACACCTTCGAGACCTCGCGTCAGGGCGTCGTCGAGTTCAACCTGAAGGCCATCGACGCGGCCAAGGCCAACACCGATGCCACCTTCTCCTTCTTCAAGGACCTGATGGCCGTCAAGACCGTGGCGGAAGCCATCGAGCTGCAGTCCACCTTCGCCCGTCAGCAGTTCGACGCGCTGACCGCCCAGGCCAAGGACATGCAGGAGTTCGCCACCAAGCTGACCTCCGACGTGACCTCGCCGGTCAAGGACGCGGTCGAGAAGTCCTTCAAGGACCTCAAGGCCGCCTGATCCGGCCCTCGGCCGCCGATCCGGCCCGACATTCAGCCCCGGTGCGCAAGCGCCGGGGCTTTTTGCTGTGTCACACCGCCTTCAACACCTCGCGGGCGATGATCAGCCGCTGGATCTCGCTGGTGCCCTCATAGATCGTGGTGATGCGCGCGTCGCGGGCATGCCGCTCGAGCGGATAGTCCTTGATGTAGCCGGCCCCGCCATGGATCTGCAGCGCCGTGTAGGTCGCCTTCTGGGCGGCCTCCGAGGCAAAGAGCTTGGCCATCGAGGCTTCCTTGCCGAAGGGCCGGCCCTGGTCCTTCGCCCAGGCGGCCTGAAGGATCAGGAGACGCGCCGCCTCCAGCTCGGTTTCCCGGTCGGCGATCATCCACTGGATGCCCTGCATGTCGGCCAGCGACTGGCCGAACTGCTCCCGCTCGCGGGCATAGGCCTTGGCCGCGTCCATGGCGGCCCGGGCAATTCCGAGCGCCAGGGACGCGACGCCGATACGCCCGCCCGCCAGCTCGCCGACCGCGGTGCGGAAGCCGTTGTTCTCCGGCCCCATCAGCGCGCTCGCCGGCACCCGGCAGTCCTGGAACAGCACCTCGTTGGTGGCCGAGCCGGTCTGGCCCATCTTCTTCTCGGCCTTGCCGATGACGAGGCCCGGCGTGCCGGCCTCGACGAGGAAGCAGGAAATGCCCTTGCCCTTCGGGGCCTCCGGATCGGTGACGGCCCAGACCACGAACACGCCGGCATATTCGGCCGAGGTGATGTAGAGCTTTGCCCCGTTGAGGACATAGCTGTCGCCGTCCTTGACCGCCCGCGTCCGCATGCCGGCCGGGTCGGATCCCGCACCGGCCTCTGTCAGGCAGAAACCGCCGGCGGCAAAGGTGCCGTCGCAGAGCCGGGGCAGGTAGGCGGCGCGCTGGGCGTCGCTGCCGACGGCCTGGATGACCTCGCCGACCATGTTGGAGACGGAGCAGGTGACGGCGGTCGAGGCACAGGCGCGGGCCAGCGCCTCGATGGCCAGCGCGAAGGCCACGGTGCCGGCTTCCGTCCCGCCATGCTCGGCCCTGACGTTCAGCCCCATGAAGCCGTTGTCGGCCAGCAGACGCAGGTTGGCGAGAAAGGCCTCCCGGCCCTCGCCCCGGTCCAGCGTCTCTGCCAGGGGCGCGATCTTGTCCTCGGCCAGGCGCCGGGCCGTGTCGGCGATGAGCTGCTGTTCCTCGGTCAGGTCGAAATGCATGGGGCTCTCCGCCCGATCGGCGGCAGCGGTCGCACCGTCGTGTCGACCTCCGCGCCTGTTCGGTCTTGCCAGGGTTGCCGGGTCATGCGGTCGTCCGGGACAGACCGCATCTGGTTAGGGCTTAGCGAAAGCCTGCCCTCGCGTCCACTGCGCGCAAGGTCACGGGGCCATCGGCCAAAGGGCGGAGCGCCGGCCCGGACCGACACTGGGGTCGATACTGGGGCCGACACTGCGGCCGACACTGCGGCCGATACTTGGGCCGATGCTGCCTTGCGGCGGCCCGGGTCAGAACAGGGACCCCTGGTTGCCGGAGGCCGGCGCATCCGCGCGGGGGCGGGCCGGGCGGCTGGCCTTGCGTGCCGGCGCCTGATCCGCCGTGCCGCTGCCGGTCGCACCGCTCTCCGGCGCCGGGGATGCCTCTGGCGCCGGGGCGCCGCCGCCGCTCACGACCGCGTCGAAGCGGCCGTCCGCCACCTCGATGCTGATCCGTGATCCGGCCGGCGCATCGTCCGGGCGGCGCACCGGCTGGCCCTCGGCGTCGCGCACCAGCGCATAGCCACGCGCCAGGACATCCTTGTAGGACAGGGACTTGAGCAGCTTTTCCTGCCCCTCCAGGTGCCGGCGGCGGTTCTGGTTGGCCTGATGTGCGGCGCGCACCAGCCGGGCGAACAGGTTGTCGAGCCGCTCTGTGCCCAGCCCGATCTGGCGCGTCAGCGGCTGCGGCGTCAGGCGGCGGCTGATGCCCTCCAGCTTCTGTGCCTGCGCCCGCACGGCGACGCCAAGGGCGCGGCTCTGCCGGTCGCCGAGCCCGGTCAGCCGGTCCCGTGCCTGCAGCGTGCGCCGCGACAGCATGGCCGGCGTCAGCAGCGTCTCGGCCTTGATCAGCCGTGTCCTGAGCGCCCGGGTGTTGACGATCAGCCCGCGCTCCAGGTTGCCGCCGATGAAATCGAGCTTCTGCCGCGGCAGCGCGAGCAGATCGCGGGCGGCGGGCAGGGCGGCGGCGGCCGCGCGCAGTTCCGTCCGCCGCGCGCTCACCAGCCGGACGAGGCCGGAGTTCAGCCGCCGCGACAGGTCGTCGACGGCCGCCATCAGCTCCGCCTTCACCGGCACGGCGATTTCTGCCGCGCCCGTCGGGGTCGGTGCGCGCACGTCGGCGGCCAGGTCGATCAGCGTCCAGTCGGTCTCGTGGCCCACCGCCGAGATCAGCGGAATGGCGCTGTCCGCAGCCGCCCGCACCACCTGCTCGTCGTTGAAGCCCCACAGGTCTTCCAGGCTCCCGCCGCCGCGCGCCACGATGATGAGGTCCGGGCGCGGGATGGCGCCGCCCGGGGCCAGCGCGTTGAAGCCGCGAATGCCGTTGGCCACTTCCGCGCCGCAGGTCTCGCCCTGCACGCGCACCGGCCACACCAGCACATGCAGCGGAAACCGGTCGGCCAGGCGATGCAGGATGTCGCGGATCACCGCGCCGGTCGGCGAGGTGACGACCCCGATCACGCGCGGCAGCGCCGGCAGCGCCCGCTTGCGCTCAGGCGCAAACAGCCCCTCGGCGGCGAGCTTGCGCTTGCGCTCTTCCAGCAGCGCCATCAGCGCGCCTGCACCGGCCGGCTCCAGCGCATCGATCACCATCTGGTACTTGGACTGGCCGGGGAAGGTCGTCACCTTGCCGGTGGCGATCACCTCAAGCCCCTGTTCGGGCTGGATCTTCAGCCGCGACACCGAGCCCTTCCAGATCACGGCCGCCAGCACGGAGCGGTCATCCTTCAGGTCGAGATAGATGTGGCCCGATCCCGGGCGCGAAATGCGGCCCAGCTCCCCGCGCACGCGCACATAGCCGAAAGTGTCTTCCAGCGTGCGCTTGATCGAGAAGGAAATGTCGGAGACCGAGTATTCGGCGACATTCGAGGGAGGAGTCGGGTCGGCCACGCGTGCGATTCCGGTTCTTGAGGCGGCGCCAAGGTGGCCCGGTCCGGGTGGTCGGTCAAGCCTGTGCTGCGTCGGGGGCGTGTCTCGGGAGCCCGGTCGGCCGCCGGTCGGCGCCCGTCCCGGGCCGCCGTCCCTCAGGCTGTCTTTCGTTCAGGCCGTCTTGCCCTCGATCGAGTCGAACACGCTCTCGATGGCCCGGATCTGGGTTTCCTGGAAGGCGCGGCTGGCGGCAAACCAGTCATTCAGGATTGCCGCGGGTCCGGCAACGGTCGCCCCTGCGGCCTCGGCAGCCGGATCGGGAGCCAGACCGGAGGCCCGTTCGGGTGTCTTTTCGGGCGCCTTTTCTGGGGCCGGCTCGCGGGCGGGCGGCGCCGGCCGCCGTGCGGCGGCGGTCTCGGAGGTCCCCGTCTGCCAGAACGGGGCCAGCGGCGCCTTGTCGTCCAGCCCGAGGAAGCGGGTCCAGAATGATTGCACCGCGTCGGTATAGCCCGCCATCATGCCCGCCGGCGTCGGGGCCGGCTTCGGCCGGCCACGCGCATATCCGGCCATGAAGGCATCGAACAGGTCACGCGCCTGCCCCTGCAGATAGGGCCGCGCCACCTGGGCGGTGGCCAGGGTGGCGGCCACGGGCATCAGCGCGGTGACGGCATCCTGCTGCACGCCGGTGATCTTGGCCACCTGATCGGCAATCGCCTGCTGCATCGGGGCGGGTCCGAAGAACCAGGCCGTCGGCGCTGCGCCCAGTCCTCCCGCCAGACCCTGTGCGCCTGCCAGACCCTGCGTGCCTGCAAGCCCCTGCGCGCCTGCAAGTCCCTGTCCAAAGGAGAAGGCATCGCCGGCGCCCCCTTGCGGGGCTTGCGCCTTCAGGAAGCCGAGGAAGCCCTGCATGGCGTCCGGGGCTGCCGTCATGTGCTTCAGGCCGGCGAAGGCCGCCGGCAGCAGCGCGCCCATGGCCCGGCTGATGTCGGCGTCGCCCAGACCGAACTGCCGGCGCATGGTCTCGACCACCCCGGCAGGATCAAGGGAAGTGAACAGTCCGCTTGCGTCGCTCATGCCGCCTCGCGCCGGAATCGTCTCTCTCCGCATGATCGGCTTTCGCGTCCCTGCGGTCAAATCCCGTTTTGCACCGCACGGACGCCCGCCCCGAGGGCCTCCCGGAACGCCATCCGGGAAGCCGTCCGGAAAGGCTCCCGCCGGGCCGTCTCTCCCCGGCGGTTCCGGTCAGGGGCTCCGCTCAGTAGGCGTAGTCGCGATAGGCCTGGCGGATGTCGCCCTGCCAGACGCCGGAATAGCGCTCCAGCATCTGGTCGGCCGGCGACTGGCCGAGCGCCAGCGCCTCTTCCAGCGAGGCGAGGTGCAGCCGCTCGTCCTGGCCGGCCTCGTTCAGCCGGGCGCGGCGCTTCAGGCCCTCGCGCGACAGGGCCACCATGTCCCGGGCGAGATCCAGCACGGTCCCGCTGCGGAACGGCGTCTTCAGGCCGTGGATCGGCACGTCGTTGCGCAGGGCCAGCCGCTCGGCCTCGCTCCAGCCTTTCACCATCTGCCAGGCGTCTTCCAGGATGCCCTCGTCATAGAGCAGGCCCACCCACAGGGCGGGCAGGGCGCAGATCCGGCGCCAGGGGCCGCCGTCCGCACCGCGCATCTCCAGGTACTTCTTCAGCCGCACATCCGGGAACAGCGTCGACAGGTGGTTGTTCCAGTCGCCGATGGTCGGCAGGCCGTCCGGCAGCTTGTCCTTCAGCGCACCGTTCATGAACTGGCGGAAGGTGGTGGTGGTGGCCTCGAAATAGGTGTCGCCGCGCTTGACGAAATACATCGGCACGTCGATCGCCCAGTTCACATAGGCCTCGAAGCCGAAGTCCTGGTGGAAGGCGAAGGGGATCGGGCCGGAGCGCTGGTTGTCCGTGTCCTTCCAGATTTCCGCGCGGAAGGACTGGAAGCCGTTCGGCTTGCCCTCGGTGAACGGCGAATTGGCGAAGATCGCGGTGGCCACCGGCTGCAGCGCCAGGCTCACGCGCATCTTCTTCACCATGTCCGCCTCGTCGGCGAAGTCCAGGTTCACCTGGATCGTCGAGGTCCGGTACATCATGTCGAGGCCAAGCGTACCGACCTTCGGCATGTAGCTGCTCATGATCGCATAGCGCGACTTCGGCATCACCGGCACCTCGGCGCGGCTCCAGGTCGGCGTGAAACCGAGACCGAGGAAGCCGATGCCGAGCGGTTCGGCGATCTGGTTCAGTTGCGCCAGATGCGCGTTGGTCTCGCGGCAGGTCTGGTGCAGGGTGTCGAGCGGGGCGCCGGACAGCTCGAACTGCCCGCCCGGTTCAATCGAAATGGCGCCGCCCGCGACCGGGTCGGCCAGACCGATGATGTTGCCCTTGTCGGAGATCGGCTCCCAGCCCAGAAGGCCTTCCATGCCTTTCAGCAGGGCTTCGATGCCGCGCGGGCCGGCATAGGGCACCGGCGACAGGTCCGCCGTGTAGAAGGCGAACTTCTCGTGCTCGGTGCCCAGGCGGAACTGGTCCTTGGGCTTGGAACCCGAGGCCAGATGGGCGGCGAGTTCCTTGACGCTGGTGATCGGCGTCGAATCGATGGTGTCGCGGGCCATGGGGGCGTCTCCGGCAACGGGGTGGGGCGGCACAATAGCGGGGCCCCGCCCCAGGAACAAACATCTCGTTTCACAATTGCGCGATCCACCGCGCGGCAAGTCAGGTCAGTCGGGTCAGTCGGGTCAGTCCACTCGGTCCGTCGTCCTGCTCCGGTCACGCGGCCGGATCATCTCCAGTCACCAAGCACCGCCTGCACCACGGCGAAGGCGGCGACGGCGGCCGTGTCGGCCCTCAGCACGCGCGGTCCGAGCGGGATCGGCGTCACGAAGGGCTGGCGGCGCAGCAGGGCCCGCTCCTCCTCCGAGAAGCCGCCCTCCGGTCCGATCAGCAGCGCCAGCGGCCGTGCGCCCTCCGCCTTCAGGGCCTCGAGCGGGCCAAGCGGGTTCTGGCTTGCCTCGCCTTCATCGCAGAAGATCAGCTGGCGGTCCGGGGCCTCCCTGCTCCAGCCCGCGATGACGTCGGCCAGCGGCCGCGGCTCGCGCACCTCGGCCAGCTGCAGGATGCCGCATTGTTCGGCCGCCTCGACGACATTGGCCGCCATCCGCTCCGTGTTGACCCGCGCCGCCTGGGTATGGCGGGTGATCACCGGCGACAGGCGCGAGGCGCCCATTTCCACGGCCTTCTGCACCATGTAGTCGAGCCGGGCGTGTTTCAGCGGGGCAAAGAGATAGTCGAAGTCGCTCGGCGCCGGTTGCGGCCGGGTCTGTTCGGCGGGAACCAGCGCACAGGTCTTGCGCGTCGGGGTCTCGACCGTCGCCCGCCATTCGCCGTCCCGGCCGTTGAACAGCAGCACCTCGTCGCCGGCCTGCAGTCGCAGCACGTTCAGGAGATAGTTCGCCTGGTCCTTGCTGGCGGTCACGGCCTCGGCCGGGCGGAGCGGGGCGTCGACATGGACGCGCTGCATGCGGAACTCGTATCGGGGCATCGGGCTACACGGCGGGTTGGCGGGCGGGGCATCCGGTGGCGGCGATCCGGGATGGCGCTCCGGTCGGGTGAGGGGGGCGAGGCGCGGGGCGCTGGCCGGCCAGCCGTGCGGCGCCTGCGCCGGAACGGCCGCCGCCGCCCGCTGGCAGGCGGGCGGCGGTGCCGGGTCGGGTCAGGCGTTGGCCGGGACGCCGCCTGCTGCGCCGTCCGGGGCGTCAGCCGGCGTTGCCGCCCGGGCAGCGTGCCCGCTGTCGGCGGACGCGGGTGCCGGCGTGCCGGTCTCGTCATGCGCGCGGTCCGAGTGGCCGATGTACATGTAGAACATCGGCACCACGAACAGCGTGAACAGCGTGCCCACCGACATGCCGGTGCAGATCACCAGACCGATCGAGTAGCGCGCGGCCGCGCCTGCGCCGTCGGCAATCACCAGCGGGATGACGCCCAGCACCATGGCGCCGGTGGTCATCAGGATCGGACGCAGGCGTTCGCGCGCGGCCTCCACGATCGCCTGTGCCTTGGTCCGCCCGTGCAGCTCGCGCTGCGCATTGGCGAACTCGACCATCAGGATGCCGTGCTTGGTGATGAGGCCGACCAGCGTGATCATGCCCACCTGGGTGTAGATGTTGAGCGATCCGGCCCCCAGGAACAGCGGCACGATGGCGCCGAAGATCGACAGCGGCACCGACATCATGATGATGAACGGATCGCGGAAGCTCTCGAACTGGGCTGCCAGCACCAGGTAGATGACGACGACGGCGAGGGCGAAGGCGACGAGGATCGTGTTGCCTTCCTTGACCTCGAGGCGCGACTGGCCGGCATAGTCCTCGAAGAAGCCTTCCGGCATCTCCTCGGCCGCGATCCGTTGCAGCGTCGCCAGCGCCGTGCCCGTCGTCACGCCCGGCATGGGCAGGGCCGACAGGGTGGCCGAGTTCAGCTGGTTGAACTGGTCGATCGAGGTGGCGGTCGCATCGGTCTGGATCCGCACCACCGAGGACAGCGGCACCATGGCCCCGCCGTTGGCGCGGACATAAAGCTCGCCCAGCAGCTCCGGGTTCATGCGGAAGTCCTTGCCCACCTGCGGGATGATGTCGTAGGCGCGACCGTCGCGGTCGAACTTGGACACCGACGCCCCGCCGACGAGGATGTTCAGCGTCTGGCCGATGGCCGAGACGGGAACGCCCAGGGCTGCGGCGCGATCGCGGTCGATCAGCACCGTCGTGCGCGGCTTGTCGAAGGAGGCCGAGTTCTGCACCACGATGAACTGGCCGGTGGCCATGGCCTTCTGGCGGATCTGCTCGGACACCTCGTAGACCTGTTCGGCCGAGCCGGTCGTCTGCAGCACGAACTGCACCGGCAGGCCGCCGCCGGAGCCCGGCAGCGAGGGCGGGGCGAACACGAAGGCTTCCACGCCGGCCGACCGGTTGAGGCCCGCCTGCACCTTCTGCTGCACCTGGTCCTGCGTCACGTCGCGCTGGTCCCACGGCTTCAGCACCCAGATCGCGAAGGCGGAGTTGGTGCCGCCCATGCCGACGATCTGGAACCGCGCCTCCACGCCCGGCGCGTCATCCGTCAGGGCATAGAACTGGTCGGTGTAGAGCTGGGTGTAGTCCGAGGTGGCATATTCCGGGCCCTGGACGACCGAGAACAGGGCGCCCTGGTCCTCGTCCGGCGCCAGCTCGGAGCTGGTGTGCATGAACATGTAGCCGGTGGTGCCCATCAGGCCCAGCACCAGCACGAGCGTTGCCGGCTTGTAGCGCAGCGAGGACTCCAGCCGCCGGCCGTACCAGTTGGCAAGGCCGGTGAAGATCTTGTCGACGAAGTGCTGGAACCTGGTCGGTTCCGCCGACAAGAGCCGCGCGGACATCATCGGTGACAGCGTCACCGCCACGAAGCCGGAGATGAACACCGCGCCGGCCAGCGTGAAGGCGAACTCGCGGAACAGGGCGCCGGTCAGGCCGGAGGCGAAGCCGATCGGCGCATAGACCGCGCCGAGCGTGATGGTCATGGCCACGACCGGGCCGAAGATCTCGCGCATGCCGACAATGGCGGCATCGAGCGGCTTCTTGCCCTCTTCCAGGTGCCGGTGGATGTTCTCCACCACCACGATCGCGTCGTCCACCACGAGACCGATGGCCAGCACCATGGCCAGCAGCGTCAGCGTGTTGAGCGAGTAGTCGAGCCCCCAGAGGAAGAAGCACACGCCGACAAGCGACAGCGGGATGGTGACGATGGGGATCAGCACCGCCCGGAACGAGCCGAGGAACAAAAGGATCACCAGGATCACGATCACCACCGCCTCGGCGATGGTCTTGAACACTTCCTCGATCGAGGCGCTGATGAACTCGGTCGAGTCATAGACCACGGTCACGGTCATGCCCTGCGGCAGGTTTTCCTGCAGCTTCGGCAGCGCGTCGCGCACGCCCTGGGCGGTGTCCAGCGGGTTGGCGGACGGCGTCGGCATGATGCCGAGGAAGATGCCGCCCTGGCCGTTGAACGACACGCGCGTGTCGGTGCTCTTGGAGCCCAGCTCCACCCGCGCCACGTCGCGCAGGCGCACCACATCGGTGCCGTCCGAGCGCACCGGCAGGGCCTCGAAGGCCTCCGGCGACTGCAGCGTCGTCTTGGTCTCGATCTGGTAGGCGACGTATTCGTTCTCGGTCTTGCCCGGGGCGGAGAGGAAGTTGGCCTGCTGGATGGCGGCCAGGACCTCCGCAGCCGTGACATTGCGCGAGGCCAGCCGGATCGGATCGATCCAGATGCGCATCGAGAAGGTCTGCTCGCCGAGGATCTGGGCGTCGGCGACGCCCTCGACGATGGAGAGCTGCGGCTGGATCACGCGCGAGGTGAACTCGGTGATTTCCTGCGGCGACATCACGTCCGACAGCACGGTCAGATACATGATGGCGAAGGACTGGCCGGTGCCCTTCTGGATCACCGGATCCTCGGCCTCCTGCGGCAGCCGGCTGCGCACCTGCTGCACCTTGGAGATCACCTCGGTCAGCGCCTTGTCCGGGTCAGTGTTGAGCTTCATGTTGACGGTGACCGTCGACATGCCGAGCGAGCTCTTGGAGGTGACGTAGTCCACGCCCTCGGCCGAGGCGACGGCCTTGGCGATCGGCGTCGTGATGAAGCCCTGGATCAGCTCCGAGCTGGCGCCGACGAAGATCGTGTTCACCGTGATCACGGTTTCCTCGATCTTCGGATACTGGCGGATCGACATGTTGACGATGCCCTGGGCCCCCATGAGGAGGATCAGGAGACTGACCACCGTCGACAGCACCGGTCGACGGATGAAGATTTCGGAGAAATTCATCGCGTCAGCCCCCGATCTTCATCTCGGCCGTGGCCGGATTGACCGTGTTGTCGATGGTCACGGTGTTGCCGACGCTGAGCTTGTTCTGGCCGGCGCTGACGATCTGGTCGCCTGCGGACAGGCCCTTGGTCACCTCGATCTGGCCCCCGAAGCGGCGGCCCGTCGTCACGAAGACCTGGCGCACGATCAGCTGCTTGGCGTTGGCGTCGCCTTCCTTGGCCTCCTCGACGACCTTGAAGACATAGGTGCCGTAAAGGCTCTGCACCACGGCGGTCTGCGGCAGGGCGATCACGTCCGGCTCGGTCGGCAGGACCACGCGCACGAAGGCGAACTGGCCCGGATAGAGCGCGCCGTCGGCGTTCTCCACCTCGGCCTGCAGCGAGATCAGGCGCGACTGCGGGTCGATCTTGGGGTCGATGCCGGTGATCTTGCCGACATGGGTGTAGCTGCCCTCGCTCAGGCCGACCTGCACCGGCTGGCCGATCTTCAGCTCCGTCAGCTGCTGTTCCGGCACGCTGAAGTCGACCTTCATCACCTTGAGGTCCTGCAGCGTGGCAATCGCCGTGCCGGCCGGCACGTACTGGCCGACGTCGATCCGCGAGATGCCGATCGTGCCGGAGAAGGGCGCCACGATCTTCTTCTGGTTGATCGCCGCCTGCACGCGCTCCAGCTGCGAGCGCGAGGCGTCAAGCGCGGCGGTGGCGTTGTCCAGGTTCTGGGTCGAGTTGAAGCCGCGGTCGTTCAGGGTCGAGGCGCGGCGCAGCGCCTGGCTGTCGCGCTCGACATTCGCCTTCGCCGCGATCAGGTCCGCCTGCTCGGTCTCGTCGTCGAGCTGGACCAGCAGCATGCCCTCGGTCACCTCCTGGTTGGAGGTGAAGGAGATCTGCTTGACGATGCCCGAGGTCCGCGCCGGCACGTCGACGCCCTGGCGGGCGCGCACGGTGCCGATGGACTCAATGCCCGGCGTCCAGTCCTCGGGCTTCACCTCGACGGTCGAGACCGTCACCGGCGGGCGCGGCTGCGCAAAGTACTGCGCGATCATCTGTCCCCGGAAGTCGTTGAAGAAGTAGGCGCCGTAGCCGAGACCGGCAACGACAGCGAGGGCGAGGATAAGGCGAATGATCATGGAACCTGGCCATGCGGCCCGACTGGCCGCGCAAGAGAGCAGAACAGGGACCCCGGGGAGGGCGGGAGCCCTTTATAGCAGAGCAGGACTGCCGGCACGACAGCCCGCGCGAGGGCCCGCGCGAGGACCCGCACAACCGGGCAGCCCCCACGGAGCGGACCTTTTGCAACCAGCCCTAGCGACGTGCAGGGCCGATGTCCAGCCGGCGTCGTGGCATCCTGCAAACTGCCCTGGCTAACTGTACCGTCTGGACGGTAAAGTCAAGCCCGGGCCCGGCTGCAGGCCTTTCGGCACTGGACAGGGGTCCCCCCGCCCGGTACAGGCCCTCCCGGAACAGGCGCTCCCGTTACAGGGCCTCCCGTGAAAGGCCTGCCCGGTCCCGCCCCGGCCTTTTTTGCCGGTGGAGACGGAAGGCCGGTCGGGACGGGCCCTGCCACGCGGGACGCGGCGGTCCTTGCGGGTGTATCCTGCAGACAGACATTTGCATTTGAAAGGCGACGACGGCGTGACAGCGCAAGATGGCGACAGGGCACCGGGCCGGCGCGGCCCGCGCAACCGCGAGGCAACGCGGGAGCGGCTGATCGACGCCGCGATGGATGTCGTGTTCCAGGACGGGGCACGGCGGTTGTCGCTGGAGGCCGTGGCCGAGCGTGCCGGTGTCTCCAAGGGGGGGCTGCTCTACCATTTCCGCTCCAAGTCCGAGCTGCTTCAGGCGATGGTCGACCGTCACCTCGTCCAGCTCACCGAGGCGATCCGGGTTGCCCATGCCGAACTGACCCGCGACAACCGCCCCAATGCCCTCGTCCGGGCCTATCTGATGGCCGTCTCCGACGAGCTTTGCATGGAAACCCAGTCCCCGATGGGCCTCGTGGCTGCCATTGCCGAGGAACCGGAACTGCTTGAGCCGGTGCGCCTGCACAACGAGCGCCTTCTGGCCGACCTGCGGGCCGACAGTGAAACGCCGGAACTGGCGGAACTGGCCTTCCTCGTCGTCGAGGGGGCCTGGTACCTGAAGCTGTTCGGCCTCAACCATTTCACCCGGAGCCAGCTCGAACGGCGCCTGGAGCTGCTGACCGCGCTGCTCGCCGCGCCACCGCCCTGTTGCAGCCCGGGTCATGCGGACGGATCGCGTCCGGACGGATCTCTTCCGGACTGACCGCGTCCGGACCGGGCGCCTGACGGCCCGCCCCGCCCCTGACAATCTGGCTCCTGACAATCCGGCCCTGTCGCCGTCTCTTGTGCGTGCCCCACCAAAAAAAAGGCCCGCCACGAAGGCGGGCCAGGCAAAGTCGGCAAGGCAATCGCCGACGGGGCTGCAGGTTGGGGCTGCGGCGGCCGGGCGGGGATGGGCCGGCACACCGCATCTGGGAGAGGGCAGGACGATCAGAGGGCGAGACGCGCGGCGGGGACACGCGCCTTGCGGCCGGAGGCCGCGTCGCCGAAGGCAATGACCATGGCACCGGAGGCCGGATCGGACCGGGCCTCGTCGCCACGACCGGCCGGACGGGCCGAGCGGCCTTCGTTCAGGACCGACGACGGGTCGCGGAACAGGGGAACCCCCATCGCGGCACGGACATCGCCCCGGGTGAGGCCAATGTCGCGCAGTTGCTCGTCGGACCAGGTGGTCAGCTCTGCCACCTGACGGCGATTGCGGAATACACGCCACCCGGTCGCGACGAGACCGGACAGCCGGCTGATCAGCGGGGCAAGGGCGAGGGCGTACATGACACAAATCTCCTTCGTTTCCGGAAATACATGTTTCCGGACAAGCACTTCAGCTTTGGCAGGGCGGACGCGTCTGGGAGGTCGCTTCCGATGCGATCAAGATGCCTGCCTTCCACGAATTGATCCAACGAATGTTTCTTATGGGTTTGATCAGGATTTGTGATATGGCTGGACGCGGCCTGTATACCGCAGCGGTGTCAGGGGCCTGGCCCGTGGTCGCCCGACCGGGAGGACAGCAGCCGGACCCCGGAACCCAGTCGCCGGAACCCGCTCACCGGAACCCGCTCGCCGGAACCCGGGCACCGGGAACCGGGACCCAGGAAGCCGGGCCTCGGGAGCTGCGGCGGGCCCCGCATGAGGCCCGGACAGCGGCTGTGCGCGAGGGGAGGGAGCAATGCTGGATCTGGATCAGCTCAGGACATTCGTCGCCATCGCCGAGTATGGCAGCTTCACCCGTGCGGCCGAGGTGGTCTACAAGACCCAGTCGGCGGTCTCGATGCAGATGCGCCGGCTCGAGGAGCGAATCGGCCGGCCGATCTTTGTCCGGGATGGCCGGATGTCGCGCCTCACCGAGGACGGCGAGAAGCTTCTCCATTACGCCCGCAGGCTGGTCCAGCTCAACGACGAGACCCTGGCCGCCTTCGACGAGACCGAGGTGCAGGGCCTCGTGCGGCTCGGCACCCCGGATGACTATGCCGACCGGTTCCTGCCCGAGATTCTCGCCCGGTTTTCCCGCTCCAATCCCAAGGCCGAGGTCAGCGTGGTCTGCGCGCCCACGTCGAACCTGATCGACCTCGTGTCGGCCAACGAGCTCGACGTGGCGATCATCACCCATGTCGAGAAGCCGGACCGGCCGCAGCGCGACGAGGTGATCCGCCGCGAGCCCTTGCTGTGGGTCGTCTCGGCCCGTCATGCGGTCGAAAACCAGGAGGTGCTGCCGCTGGCGCTGGGCCGGGCCACCTGCAACTGGCGCCGGGCGGCGCTGGCGGCGCTGAACTCGGTGCGGCGCGAGCACAGGCTGCTTTACTCAAGCTGGAACTCCACCGCCGTCGGCGCGGCGGTGCTTGCCGGTCTGGCCGTCTCGGTGCTGCCGGAATCGGCGCTGCGTCCAGGCATGCGGGTGCTGAGCGAGGCCGACGGCTTTCCGAAGCTGCCCGAGTGCGAGATCGCGGTCATGCGGTCCTGGCATCAGCGGTCCCGGGTCACCGAGGCGCTGGTCGAGCACATCATTTCTTCCCTCGACAACCTGTCGGTTCCCCAGGCAGCGGAATAACCTGCCCCGGGGGACCGCTGTGACCGGAAAAGGACGGACATGCGCCTCTACATCGGCAACAAGAACTATTCGTCGTGGTCGCTGCGGCCCTGGGTCCTCATGCGCGTGCTCGACATCCCCTTCGAGGAGCGGCTTGTTCCCTTCCGCAGTGCGGAGTGGCAGGCGGTCGAGGAGCTGTCGCCGACCGGGCGTGTGCCCTGTCTGGTCGATGGCGAGCGGCTGGTGTGGGATTCGCTGGCCATCACCGAGTATCTGGCCGAAATCCGCTCCGAAGTATGGCCGGCCGACCGCACGGCCCGCGCCTTTGCCCGGTCCGTTGCGGCCGAGATGCACTCCGGCTTCCAGGCCCTGCGCGCCATGTGCAGCATGAACTGTGGCCTCAAGGTCAGGCTTTCTGCCGTCACGCCGGCCGTGGCGCGCGACTGGGCGCGCATCGATGCGCTCTGGCAGGACGGTCTGTCGCGTTTCGGCGGTCCGTTCCTGGCGGGCACGGGCTTCACGGCGGCGGATGCCTTCTATGCCCCGGTCGCCTTCCGGGCCCGTACCTACGCCCCGGACCTGTCGCCTGCCTCTTCCGCTTATGTCGCACGGCTCCTCGACCTGCCGGCGATGCAGGACTGGTTCCGTGCCGCCCTCGCCGAACCCTGGCGCGACGCCCCGCACGAGGCCGAGATCCTCGCCGCCGGAACGATCCTCGAGGACCTGCGCCAGGCTGGCTGATTCTCGCGGGCGGTTGCGCCTGCGGTGGATCAGTTCGGCAAGACCGGGGCCGAATGCATCAGCAGGATTTCCACACGTCGGTTGCCGGAGAGGAAGGGGTCGTTGATGAACAGCGGTTCCGTGTCGGACTTTCCCGTCACCGACATGAACTGGTCCGTCGCCACGCCGCCTTCCTCGAGCAGCTCCTTGACGACAATGGCCCGGTTCACAGACAGGCGCCAGTTTTCCGTGGCCTGCATTGCGTTCCAGGCCCGCGAGGTGTGGCCGCTGATCGTCACCTGGTTCGGCATCTGGCCGATCACGGGGGCCAGACGCTTCAGGAGCATGCGGATGGTTTCCGAGGGCTGGACCGAGCCCTCGGCAAACATGGCGCGTCCGTCCTGGTCGACGATCCGGATGTGAAGCCCTTCCTCGCTCTCTTCCATCATCACGTGTTTTGAAACTTCGGCAATGTCGGGCATGCTTTGCAGGGCTTGCCGCAACGTCGCTGCGGCCGAGGCAAATCGGCGCGTGTCCTGCTCGCCGCCGTTCTGCTGGATCTGGGAGGTCGGCAGCCCGAACTGGCTGTTGCCCTCGCCCTTGTCTTGCGTTTCGGCCGTGTTTGTCTGCGCCTGAGCCGGTGGGGTCTCGTCCGGCCGGCGGATCTCCACGTCATGCAGGTTGGTCCGGACGGGCAGGCCGTCGATCTCGACCATGCCTGCCATCCGGGAATCCTTGCTCGATCCGAAGGCTTCCTGCATCGAGCCGACCACGGCCATCAGCTTGGCCTTGTCCTGGGATGAAAAGGCGGCGACGACGACGAAGAAGGACATCAGTAGACCCATCAGGTCTGCGAAGGTCACGAACCAGCCATGCCCGCCGTGGGCGTGTTTTTTCTTGCGCGCCATGGTGTTTGCCCGTCAGCCGTCAGGCTGCTTCTGCTGCTTCGTCGGAGCGCATCTTGCGCGGCATGTAGGCCTGGAGCATTTCCCGCACGAGAGCCGGGCTCTTGGCTTCGCAGACCGCGATGGTCCCGTCGATGATCATGCTCTCGGAGATCTCGTCGTGTGTCAGGTGATACTCGAGCTTCTCGGCGATGGGCATGCAGATGAAGTTGGCGAGCACCGCACCATAGAGCGTCGCAAGGAGGGCGATCGCCATGAACGGCCCGAGCTTGGTCGGGTCCGACATGTTCATGAACATCTGCACCATGCCGATCAGTGTGCCGACCATGCCGAAGGCCGGGGCGCAGTCGCCGATGGACTTGTAAACCTTCACGCCAGTCTCGAGGCGGTGGGCTTCAAGGTCGCGGTCAAGTTCCAGCGACATCCGGATGAAATCCTTGTCGTACCCGTCCGCCACCATGCGGATTGCCTTGGCAAGATAAGGATCGTCGAACGACATGGTTTCCAGTGCCACGGGGCCCTTGCGCTTGTAGAGGCTGGAGATCTCGTCGAAGGCCGCAATGATCTCGTGGGCATGCATGCGTCTGTGCGAGATGGAATACATCAGTCCGGCCTTCAGGCCGGTCCCGATCTCTTTCAGGGGGAAGCGTATGCAGGTTGCAGCCACCACGCCGCCGGCAATGGTTACACCGGCATGCATGTTGAGGAAGCCCATCGGATCCCCCTCGTAGGTCACGAGGAACACCAGAACCACGACCGCCACAACGGCGCCGATGATCGTTGAAAAGTCCATGGCGTACTCCGCACGTAACCATCTCGCTGAAGGCTGCATCGTTGTCCTTCAGTCGGGGCAGCCTACGCCCATGAACATTAATCACACCTTGCACGGATCAAAAGAATCTGGCGTCGCATTTACTTTCAATTTTAATGCAAACAAAGAACTAATTGTAAGTAAAATTTGTTAATTCGGTGAGATTGTCCTCTTTTCTTTGCAGCTTGGCAACGATTTCAATGCAGTTGGCGTTGCTGTGTCATCGTGATACGTCCGGATGCCTGAATACAGGGTCGGCCGGTGCCGGCACTTGTTCTGGGCGTTACTCGACCGGGCCGGACTGGATCTCCGGGAAGACCCTCAACTCAAACCGCTTGTCATGCCGATAGGGAAAAGATCCAAGCTGATTTTATCAGTCTTGCGGTCCGGCTAGCGTGCCCGCAGCATCATGACGTTGCCGGCCATCACCAGGACGAGGCCGGCGAGGGCCGGCAGCGTCCAGGTGTAGTTCTCCACCACCGTCGACACCGTCAGCGCCACCACCGGAAAGATGACGGTGGCATAGCCCGCCCGCGCCGACCCGATCCGGCCGAGCAGGGTCAGGTAGGACGCGAAGGCGAGGACGGAGGCGATCACGGCCAGATAGACGAGGCTGCCGAGATAGAGCGGGGTCAGCGGCACGGCAAAGCTGTCGCCCCGGAGCAGGCAGAACAGGCCGAGGAACCCGGCCCCGTAGATCATGCCCCAGGTCGTCGCCGGACGCACCGCCAGCCCCGACCTCTGGTTCGAGGCCGAGATCATGTTGCCGGTGCAGAAGGACAGGGTACCGGCCACGCAGAGGGCCAGCCCGGTGGCGGCCCCGAGGTTCAGGTCCGCACCCATGATCTGCGGCCAGAACATCAGCGCGATGCCGCTGAACCCGGTCAGTCCCGCGCCCACCATCACCGCCTTCGGCTTCTGCCCGAACATGAGGAAGGCCAGGAGCAGGTTGAACACCGAGGCGAGCGAGAACACCACCGCCAGCAGCCCCGACGGCAGGAACTGCGCGCCGTAGTAGAACAGGGTGAAGTTGGTCGAGAAGATGCAGGCCCCCAGTCCGGCGAAGCGCAGATGCGTCGCCGCCGGATAGGCGAGCAGGCGGTCGCGGGCCGCAAGGCTCCAGCCGAGCATGACAAGGGCTGCCAGCACGAAGCGCCAGAACACCGACACCTCCGGCGGCACGTCGCCCACCTGACCCTTCATGGCGATCCAGCTGAACCCCCAGGCAAAGATCGTCATCCCGTAGAGGCCGAGATCGGTGGAGGACAGGCGAGGGGCGCCCGTGTCGGAAAGGGGGGTGGCCAGGGACATGAATTCTCCCGCGCGGGCGCGTTTTTGTCGTGGTGTGGCGCACCATGTCCCGGCGCGACCGATCTGACAAATGAGACTTCTTGAACCCATCCATTCACGATGCTGAAGCATCGCCCGCCGAGGCATGCCAGATCGGCTGGTAGCCGGCCGCCAGCACGTGCCGCGTGAGAGGCGGGGTCAGCACCTCGGCCAGCCCGCTTGCCCCGTCTGTCCCTCCTGCCGTCGCGGGGGCGTATCCGCTGGCCGACCAGCGCAGCAAGCCCTTGGCGGAAATGGCAAGAAAGGCATCGCCCTGCTGCAGCAGCGTGCCGGCGGGCAAGCGCCCGGACGCGTGCCGGAGATCGACCTGAAGGCGGGTCCCACGCCCGGCGCCCCGCCCGGCACCCCGCTCGGCGGCGAGCGCGCGGTCCAGCGCGTCCGCGTCGGATCTGCCCCCCATGCCAGGGGCTTGGCTTGCCAGGGTCGCAAAGCTCCGGGCCGCCTCGCGGCGGCACTCGAAACAGGGCCGATGGCCTGCGGCGAGCGCCGTCACCTCGTCCAGGAAGAACAGTTCGGTGTAGCCCCGGCCCATGACCTGACGCCGTCGCCCCTTGAACGCGAGCACGCAACAGATCCAGCGCCGTGATGCCTGTGTCCTGATTATCTCTTTTGTTTCAATATCATGGATCCGCCCGCCGCGGTTGCCCATGACGGTCCCGCGCGCCGGTTCCGCCCTCACGCTCCCGTCCGGCCAGACCCTGTTCCGATACGCCATCGCTTGAACACCTGTTGACGGATCGCAGGATATCGCCAATTCACTTGCCCAGCGACTGTCTTGCCGGAGCCTTTTGGATGCGCGTGCTGGCCATCGAGAATTATCATGACACGCCCTATGGCAATGTCGGCCGGGCCCTTGCCGACGCGGGCGTCGAGGTCGTCAGCGTCCGCGCCTTCGCCGGCGAGCCGCTGCCCGACGGGATCGGCGACCATGCCGGCCTCGTGGTCTTCGGCGGCGGCCAGAATGCGCTGGATGACGCCGGTTCGCCTTTTCTGCCAAGGGTTTGCGAGCTCATTCGCGGCTTCCACGCCGCCGACCGTCCGGTCATGGGCATCTGCCTCGGGTCGCAGCTGATCGCCCGCAGCTTCGGCGGGCGCAACATCATCGGCCGGCCGATCGAGTTCGGCTGGCACGATGTCACGCCGACCGGGGCCGGCCGCACGGACCCGGTCTTTTCCGCGCTGGGCACCGGCGCGCCGCTGTTCCACTGGCACAACGACACGTTCGAGCTGCCCGAGGGGGCCGTTCACCTCGCCACCAGCCGCCAGACGCAGAACCAGGGGTTCCGCCTCGGCCGGGCAACGTATGCCTTCCAGTTCCACTTCGAGGCGGCCTTGCCGGAAGTTCTCGAATGGTCTCAAGGCTTTGCCGACACGATCGCGCGGGATGCGCCGGACTGGACGGCCCGCCTCCCGGCCGAGGCCGACCGCCATGCCGCACGCGCCGACGCGACCGGCATGGCGCTGGCCAGCAACTGGGTCCGCCTGCTTCAGGGCTGAGCGGACCAGGGTCCGCTGTCGCCGCGGCCTCAGCTCCAGCGGTCGGCGAAATCGGCCGGCAGCAGCAGGTTGTGGCGACCGAGCCCGGCCACCGACCGCTCGCCGCACAGCGCCATGGTGACGTCCAGCTCCTTGTGGATCACCTCGAGCGCCCGCGTCACGCCGGCCTCGCCCATCGCGCCAAGACCGTAGACAAAGGCCCGCCCGATCATGGTTCCCCGGGCGCCAAGGGCCAGCGCCTTCAGCACGTCCTGGCCCGACCGGATGCCGCTGTCCAGATGCACCTCGATCTTGTCGCCGACGGCGTCCATGATCTTCGGCAGCATGCGGATCGAGCTCAGCGCCCCGTCCAGTTGCCGCCCGCCGTGGTTGGACACGACGATCGCATCCGCGCCCACATCCAGCGCCCGCCGTGCGTCCTCCGCATCGAGGATCCCCTTCAGGATCACCGGCCCGTCCCACCAGCTGCGGAACTCGCGGATGCGGTTCCAGTCAAGGGACGGATCAAAGGCTTCCGCCGTCCAGCTGCTCAGCGACGAGGGATCGGTCACGCCCTTGGCATGGCCGACGATGTTGCCGAAGAAGCGGCGCCTGGTCTGCAGCATCTCGAGACCCCACGGCACCTTGGTGGCCAGGTTCAGGATCGAGGACGGCGTCAGCTTCGGGGGGGCGCTGAGGCCGTTCTTCAGGTCCTTGTGCCGCTGGCCCAGCACCTGCAGGTCGACGGTGATGACCAGTGCCGAACATTTCGCGTCCTTTGCCCGGGCAAAGAGGCGCTTCATGAAGTCATCGTCCTTCAGCGTGTAGACCTGGAACCAGAAGGGCTTGCTGGTGTGGCTGGCCACATCCTCGATCGAGCAGATCGACATGGTCGACAGCGTGAAGGGCACGCCGAACTTTTCCGCCGCCCGGGCAGCCTTGATCTCGCCGTCGGCCGACTGCATGCCGCACAGGCCGACCGGGGCGAGCGCCACCGGCATCTTGCAGTCCTGCCCGACCATGCGTGTGGCCGTACTGCGGCCGGCCATGTCCACCGCCACGCGCTGCCGCAGCCGGATCTCGTCGAAGTCCGACGAGTTTTCCCGGAAGGTCTGCTCGGTCCAGCTTCCGGTCTCGGCATAGTCGTAGAACATCTTCGGCACGCGGCGCTTGTACAGCCGCTTGAGATCCTCGATCTCGGTAATGATCGGCATGTGGTCTGGTCCTCCCAAAGAGATCCGGCGCCTGGCCGGGTGCTGTCCGCGGGGTGCTCGTCCGGGTCTCACGCCCCGGGATCGCTGCTCCGCGCTGGCCTGTGGTCCTGTCTGGTGCGGCTGCGCCGCGGCGTCGGAAGGCCGGCCAGCCGCCGGTCAAGCCGCAGGCTCGAGACGGCATCGCGGGCGCTGTCACGCGCGGCTTCGGCCAGGGCGCTGCGAACGAAATCGATGTGTGCGACCGCCGCCTGCCGGGCGCCGACGGCATCACGCGCCAGGATCCGCTCCAGGATCGCGCGGTGCTGCTCGAGCAGCGCCACGCGCGCGCCCGGATGCCCGAACAGCCGCTGCTGGCTGAAATAGACGCCCGTCTCCAGGAGCCGGTAGCAGGCGCGCAACGTGTGCAGCAGGATCATGTTGTGCGCCGCCTCGCCGATCGCCTGATGAAACTCCACATCGAGGCGCGCATCCGTCGCATGGTCGTCCGTCTCCAGCGCCGCCGCCATTGCCTCGACGATGCGCGACAGCAGGGCGCGGTCGGCGGCCGTTGCCCGTTCCGCCGCGCGTCCGGCCGCCAGGGCCTCCACGTCGCTGCGGAACTCCAGATAGTCCTCGATCGCCGCCGGGTGGCGCGCGACGAGGGCGACCAGCGGTTCGGAAAAGACGGAGCCGATGAGATCGGCCACATAGGTGCCGCCGCCCGGCCGGCTGACGAGCAGTCCGCGATCCTCGAGGGTCTTCAGGGCCTCGCGCAGGATCGGACGGGAGACATCGACCTGGGTGACCAGGTCGCGTTCGGCCGGAAGCCGGTCGCCCGGACGCAGGATGCCGCGCAGGATCAGGGCCTCGACCTGCTCGACCACCGCATCGGCCGTCCTGACGTGACTGATCCTCGTGAACATGGGGCTTGCTCCTCTCCGGACAATTGGTCAAAAAATTTGTCCAATTGCAAGCCCTTTACGGGGCGCCGCTTGTCCCGGGACAGGCGTTCTGTCGCGGAAGCGCCATTTCGCCATTTGGCGCATGACAAGCCCCCTGTCGGTGCGGCACCTTGGGAGGGATGCGGCGGAGGTGCGGTGATGACGGGGCCTGACGGGACAGCAGCAAGCGGCACACGATTGCCCTCCTTCGAGCGTCATCCGCTGCGGGCGGCCGTGCTCGGCGAGATCCATGCCCGCCCATTCCGGCCGCTCGAAAGTCCGCGCCTGGTGCTGCATTTCGCCTTCACGGTCGATCCGGACGGCGCGCGGCAGGACCGCGCCTGGTATGCCGGGCTGTGCGCGAGCCATGGCACGGCCGGGCCCGGCGAGAGCGACCGCTCCCATGTGCTGCCCATTGCGGGCGGGCTGCTGCGCTGGGAGCAGCACGCGGAGTTCATCACCTACACGTTCGACGCCGCACCGGTCGGCGAGCATCCCTTTGGTCCTGCGCCTGCGGGCAACCCGTTCGGCGCCGAGTTCCGGGCGCCCGGGCCGATGCTGGCAGCGGCCCGTCTGGACGTTGTCGAGGCGCCGGGCCTTGAAGAGTTCGATCTGGCGCGCTGGTTCGATCCCGCAAGCCTGGCCGCGCTCCAGTCCGAAGAAGGGCGGGCAACGGCCGTCACCGACTTTCGTCAGGACGGAGACGGCCTGACCCGCATTCTCCTGGTCAACAGCGGGATGGGGGCGAGCCAGACCGGCGCGCTGGCGCAGCGGCTCATCGAGGTGGAAACCTACCGGACGCTGGCGCTCATGGGGCTGCCGATGGCGATGCAGCACGCCCCGGACGTGCGCCGCATCGAGCAGGCGCTGGTCAAGCTGACCAACGGCATGCGCAACGCCAACGGCATCGAGCACAACCGCGAACTGCTCGAGCAGTTGTCCGGCCTTGCGGCGGATCTGGAGGCGGGGGCTGCGGCAAGTGCCTATCGCTTCGGCGCAAGCCGGGCCTACCACGACATCGTGCAGGCCCGGCTTGGAACCATCGACGAGGCCCCGGTGCCGGGGCTCCTTGCCATGTCGTCCTTCCTCGCGCGCCGGCTCGCCCCGGCCATGCGCACCATCCAGTCGCTGGAAGAACGGCAGAACAACCTGTCGCGCAAGCTGGCCCGCGCCTCGACCCTGCTCAGGACGCGGGTCGACGTCGACATGGAACGCCAGAACCGGGATCTGCTTGATTCCATGAACCAGCGGGCGCGCATGCAGCTGCGCCTGCAACAGACGGTCGAAGGGCTGTCGGTGGCCGCCGTCAGCTACTACGTCGTCGGTCTGGTGGGATATCTCGCAAAGGGCCTGTCTGAGGCCGGTCTGCCGATACCAGATCCGGGCCTGGTGGCCGGCGTCTCCGTGCCGCTTGTGGTGCTTGCCATCTGGTGGACCATGCGCCGGATCCGGGCCTATCACGCCGACCCGGACGAGACGCGTCCGGAGGAGAAGGGGCCAGATGCGAAACGTCCCTGACGTGAAACTGCACTGATGTGAAACGCACTGGCGGGCGAAACAAAACGGCCCCGGCGGTCTCCGCAACGGAGACGGCCGGGGCCGTGGCATTGGTCCGGATTACTTCTTCGAGCCGTCCGCGTTGTACTGAGCCAGATAGGCGATCACGCCCTTCAGCTCTTCTTCCTTCTTCAGGCCGACAAAGGCCATCTTGTTCTTCGGGATGAAGCCCTTCGGGTCGGCGAGATAGCCGGTGAGGTTGGCTTCGTCCCACACCTTGCCGGCGCCGAACTCGGTCATGGCCGGGGAGTACTTGAAGTCGGCAATCGAGGCGATCGGGCGACCGACGATGCCGTTCAGCACCGGGCCAACCTTGTTCTTCGCATCCGGGCCGACTGCATGGCAGGCGGCGCATTTCTTGAAGGCCTTCTCGCCCTCGGCGATGTCACCTGCGGCATGGGATACGGTGGTAAGGGCCATCAGGGCAAGACCTGCGGCAATGCTAAGCTTCATCATCGTTTTCTCTCCCTCCTGCGAAACCGGCCTCCGGCCGGACGCTTGAGTTGTTTGAACATGAACCCAAGGCAGAAAGCAGGCAAGACAGCGCGGCGTGATGCCGCGTTCGCGCGCGATCGGGCCACTTCGGCCCCGAGGGTTCATTCTGCAGCCGTGGCCGAGTGAGGGGTCTCGCTCAGCCATTGTTCAAGACCGGCATCCCAATAGGGCGCCGGGCCGTAAAGCTGGGCCAGGAAGTCGATGAACACCCTAACCTTGGCCGGCAGGAACCGCCGGCTCGGATAGACCGCGTGCAGCCCGACCTCCTTCGAGGCGCGGAAGGCCGGCAGCACGATTCGCAACTTGCCCTCCCGGAGCTCCGGTCCGATATCCCAGGTCGACCGCAGCGCAATGCCGACGCCGGCGATCACGGCCTCGCGCACCACCTCCGACGAGTTGGTCCGCAGCGGCGCGCTGACGCGCACGATCTCCGGCCCGTGTGGCCCCACCAGCCGCCAGGGATCCTGGGCCGCGGCGGCGATGCGCACATGGTTGTCGATCAGGTCCTGCAGCGACGTGGGCTCGCCCTGCCGCGCCAGATAGGCCGGCGCCGCGCAGAGCACCCGGTGCACCGGCGCAAGCCGGCGCGCAACCAGGCTGGAATCCGACAGTTCCGCAATGCGGATCGCAAGATCATAGCCGTCGCCGACGATGTCGACGAAGTCGTCGGACAGGTCGAGATTGAGCGACAGGTCCGGATTGGCCTCGAGGAACCGGCCAAGATGCGGGGCCACATGCAGCCGGCCGAAGGACGTGGGCGCGCTGACCTTCAGGGTTCCGCGCGCCTGCGCCGAGCCCCGGGTGACGAAGGTCTCGGCTTCCTCGACACTGGCAAGGATGGCCAGCACCCGGTCATAGAACCCCTGGCCGGCCTCGGTCAGGGCAATCTGGCGGGTGGTGCGTTGCAGCAGGCGGGTTCCGAGACGGTCTTCCAGACGACGGATGCGTTTCGACACGACGGCCGGCGACAGTGACATTTCGCGCCCGGCAGCGGACATGCTGCCAGCGGTGACCACCCTCGCGAAGATTTCCATGTCCGTCAGGTTGCTCATTTGTGACCGGTCGGAAAGAGTTCTAGGAAAAGTCCCGATGTTTCCCCGATGACAGAAGTTTGCCAGACTGCCTGACATGCGGGGTCGGTTGGATGCCAGAACGCCGCAGGAGGACACTCCGGCACCAAACCGACCTTGTGCGCATTTACGCAGTGACGGACAAACTCGGATCACGTCTTTCGCGTGACGGAAAGGGAGGGGAGATGGTCGGGATCGCCATGCCGGCGCCGGACCGGGGCGTGCTTGCACGCCGCGACGAGATCGTGGCCGCGCTGAAGGCCATCGTGCCGGGGGAGGGGGTCATCGACGCCCTGACCGAAATGCGCCCCTACGAGACCGATGCGCTGACTGCCTACCGGCAGATGCCGCTGGTCGTGGTGCTGCCGGAGACGGTGGACCAGGTCTCCCGCATCCTGCGTTACTGTTACGAGAACGAGGTCAAGGTGGTCCCGCGCGGTGCGGGCACCTCGCTGTCCGGTGGCGCGCTGCCGCTGGCCGATGGCGTCCTGATGTCGATGATGAAGTTCAACCGCATCCTCGACATCGACTTCCCCAACCGCGCCGTGATCGCCCAGCCCGGCGTCACCAATCTCGGCATCACCCGCGCGGTGGAGCATGAGGGCTTCTATTACGCGCCGGACCCGTCGTCGCAGATCGCCTGTTCCATCGGCGGCAACATTGCGGAGAACTCCGGCGGCGTGCATTGCCTGAAATACGGCCTGACCACCAACAACGTGCTGGGCCTGGAGATGGTGCTGATCACCGGCGAGGTGATCCGCCTCGGTGGCAAGCACATGGAGGCGGAGGGCTATGACCTCCTCGCGCTGATGACCGGCTCGGAAGGCCTGCTCGGCGTCGTCACCGAAGTGACCGTGCGCATCCTGCAGAAGCCGGAGACCGCGCGGGCCGCGCTGGTCGGCTTCCCGACCTCCGAGGACGGCGGGCGCTGTGTTGCCGACATCATCGCCGCAGGCATCATTCCCGGCGGCATGGAGATGATGGACGGCCCGGCGATCCAGGCTGCCGAGGACTACGTCAACGCCGGCTATCCGCGCGATGCCGAGGCGCTGCTGATCGTCGAGCTGGACGGGCCGGAAGCGGAGGTGGACTTCCTGCTGGCCCGCGTCGAGGAGATCGCCCGCGCCAACCGCGCCGGCTATCTGCGCGTCTCGACCAGCGAGGAAGAGCGGCTGGTGTTCTGGGCCGGGCGCAAGTCGGCCTTCCCGGCGGTGGGGCGCATCTCGCCGGACTATCTCTGCATGGACGGGACCATTCCGCGCCGCGAGCTGCCGCGCGTGCTGGCCGGCATGCGCGAGCTCTCCGTCAAGCACGGCCTGCGCTGCGCCAACGTGTTCCACGCCGGTGACGGCAACCTGCATCCGCTGATCCTCTATGACGCCAACAAGCCCGGCGAACTGGAGGCGGCGGAAGCCTTCGGCGCCGACATCCTGCGGCTCTGCGTGGCTGTCGGCGGGGTGCTGACCGGCGAGCATGGCGTGGGCATCGAGAAGCGCGACCTGATGCCGGAAATGTTCTCCGAGGACGACCTGAAGCAGCAGCAGCGGGTGAAATGTGCCTTTGACGACAAGCACCTGCTCAATCCGGGCAAGGTCTTCCCGGTGCTGCACCGCTGCGCCGACCTCGGGATGATGCATGTCCACAAGGGCCAGCTCGCCTTCCCCGACATTCCGCGCTTCTGATCGGATCCGACGCGATGACCCATTCCGCCCTCACGCCCACCACCGCCGAAGAGATGCGCGACGTCCTGGCCTATGCCGCCGCCGAGGAGTTGCCCGTCGAGATCCTCGGCCAGGGCTCCAAACGCGCGCTGGGCCGGCCGGTGCAGGCGGCCCATGTGCTGGACCTGTCGCGCCTGTCCGGCGTCGAGGTCTACGAGCCGGCCGAACTGGTGCTGACGGCCAAGGCCGGCACGCCGATGGCCGAGATCGAGGCACTGGTGGCCGGCGCCGGGCAGGAGCTCTCCTTCGAGCCGATGGATTTCGGGCCGCTCCTCGGCGAGGCAGCCGGCAAGGGCACGCTCGGCGGGCTGATCGGCGCCAATCTCGCCGGGCCGCGCCGCATCAAGGCGGGCGCTGCGCGCGACCATATCCTCGGGCTCGACGCAGTATCGGGCCGCGGCGAGATCTTCCGCTCCGGCGGCCGCGTGGTGAAGAACGTCACCGGCTACGACCTGCCGCGCGCCCTGACCGGGGCCTATGGCACGCTGGCCGTGTCGACGCTGATCACGCTGAAGGTGAACCCGCGCGCCGAGACCTCGGCGAGCCTGGCGCTGAACGGCCTCTCCGATGCGGCCGCCGTTGCCGCCATGTGCGCTGCCATGGGCTCCTCGGCGGAAGTCTCGGCGGCCGCGCATCTGCCGGAAGGCATCTGCCAGCGGCTCGGTGTTGCGGGCGAGGACCGACCGGGGCCGGTGACGCTGCTGCGCCTCGAAGGCTTCGGCCCGTCGGTCGAGTACCGCTTTGCCAATCTGGCGAGGCGGCTGGCCGAGTTTGGCCCGGCGGAACGGATCGGCGATGCGGCCTCGAAGGCGCTCTGGCAGGCCGTGCGCGACGTGATCCCCTTTGCCGGCAGCCGCAATCCGGTGTGGCGCGTCTCCGTGCCGCCGGCCTCCGGCGCCGAACTGATGCAGCGCTTGCGCAGCATGATGCCGGTGGAAGGCTTCTACGACTGGAGCGGCGGGCTGTTGTGGCTGCAGATGCTGGACGGCGAGGTGCATGACGTGCCGCTGCGCGCGGCCATCGCCGATCACGGCGGCGGGCACGCGACCCTGATCCGGGCGAGCGCGGCGACCCGGGCCGCCGTGCCGGTGTTCCAGCCGCAGCCTGCCCCGCTGGCCGCGCTGAGCCGCCGGCTGAAGGCGCAGTTCGACCCGAAAGGCATTCTCAATCCGGGCCGCATGGTCGCCGACGCCTGAGCGCGCCGCCTTCCGCCCGACCCCGAGCCCTCACCGCAAGGTTGACCGATGCAGACGAATTTCACGCCCGAACAGCTTGCCGATCCGCATGTGGCCGATGCGGAGAAGATCCTGCGCAAATGCGTCCATTGCGGCTTCTGCACGGCGACCTGCCCGACCTTCGCGCTGCTGGGCGACGAGCTCGACAGCCCGCGCGGGCGCATCTACCTCATCAAGGACATGCTGGAGAACAACCGGCCGGCGGACGAGAAGGTGGTGAAGCACATCGACCGCTGCCTGTCGTGCCTGTCCTGCATGACCACGTGCCCGTCGGGGGTGCATTACATGCATCTCGTCGACCATGCCCGCGCGCATATCGAGAAGACCTACCGCCGGCCGCTGACCGACCGGCTGATCCGGTCGCTGCTGGCGGCCGTGCTGCCTTATCCGGGGCGTTTCCGGCTGGCGCTGGTCGGCGCCTTTGCGGCACGGCCCTTCGCCGGGCTGATGAAAAGCTTCGGCGGGCCCTTTGCCAAGCTGGGCGCGATGCTGGATCTGGCGCCGGCACGCGCACCGGGCCGGGCGCAGTGCGAGGGACCGGCGGCCTTCGCGCCGTCGGCCCCGAAACGCGGCCGGGTGGCGCTGCTCACCGGTTGCGCCCAGCCGGTGCTGGCCCCGTCGATCAACGACGCGACGATCCGCCTTTTGACGCGGGCAGGCTATGAAGTCGTGCTGCCCAAGGGCGAGACCTGTTGCGGCGCGCTGGTGCATCACATGGGCCGCGAGGAGGCCGCCCTTGCGAACGCCAGGCAGAATGTCGAAGCCTGGACGCGCGAGCTGGAAGCCGGCGGGCTGGAGGCGATCCTGATCACCGCCTCGGGCTGCGGCACCACGATCAAGGATTACGGTTACATGCTGAAGCATGACGCCGCATGGGCCGAAAAAGCCGCCCGGGTGTCGGGCCTTGCCAGGGACATCACCGAGTTCCTGGCAACGCTGGATCTCGGCGCGCCCGTGCGGCCCGGCAACATGACGGTTGCCTATCATTCGGCCTGCTCGATGCAGCACGGCCAGAAGATCACGCGCCAGCCGAAGGAGCTGCTCAAGGCCGCCGGCTTCACGGTGAAGGATGTGCCGGAAGGCCATCTGTGCTGCGGCTCGGCCGGCACCTACAACATCCTGCAGCCGGAAATCGCGACGCGTCTCCGGGACCGCAAGGTCGCCAACATCGAGAAGACGAAACCGGACCTGATCGCCGCCGGCAACATCGGCTGCATGACGCAGATCGGCAAGGGCACCGGCCTTCCCGTCATCCACACGGCCGAACTGCTCGACTGGGCCTACGGCGGCCCGGAACCGGAAGGCTTTGAGCGTCTGCAGCGCCAGCCGGTGCACTGACCGGCTGGGAGCGGGTTTCGCCGGTCAGTCCGCCGTCCCCGGCTGCACGGGAGTGCGGTCGGGCTGGGGCGGTACGGGTTTGCCGGCGAGGCGCAGGGTGCGTGCCAGGAGGGTTTCGTAGATCGGCCGGCCGCCGAGCAAGCTGGTGTGTGTAGAACAAGGAAGATGAGGAGTGAAGGAAGGGTAAGTAAGAAGGAGGTGGCGCCGATAGTCTTCCAGGTTAAGATGATCGTGCGAGCTTTTGATCAAGTAGAAAGCGCTAGCGGCGCTTGGGTGATGAAGTGATAGATAAAAGATCTTTTACGTTGAGGGTGCCTGAATTTTGCTTTGAAGATTTAGGTGTCTGGCTTGAGAGGGCAGACGATCAAACGACTTCGGATGTAACGAACCTCATGCGTGAGGGTTTTGACTACAGATCGGTGAGCGCTTTGACCTATGTCGTGCGAGGGGGGGATAAAGAAAAGATCTATGAGTTTCACGTGTTGCCAAGCGGATTGAGCTTGCCAATTGTAAGCATTGAATTACGGGAGGCGCTATCAAAATACATTCTCCCGTCTGAAGCTGTCTTTGTTCCAGTTGAACTGGTAAACTTGGATCATGAGTTTAAGTGTTGGGCATTGGCTCCGACTGAGCATAGACCTTGCATCGATTTCGCAAATTCCGCCGTCCGAACTTGGTTGATTCCGGGGAAAGTCGTATTGAAATTTGATAAGGTATGCTTCCGAGAGGATGCCCGTGGCGGGAAAAGTATTGTGCGAAATTCAAATTATCCGGCGCATATCGTCATGTCCATTGAGGTTGCGGAAGTCTTTGCAAAATTTGGACGTATGGGTTGCGAAGTTGTGCCCGGTTAATGCTGTTGATTAATTTGCGATTTTCAAAGTATTTCTTTATTTCGTTTTCTGACGATAAATAATTTAAGATATTGAACATATGCGCAGATGATCTGTGTCTCAGACAGCGCCGCATCCTGACGTGAGTTCAAACGCCACCAGCTTCTGAAGCCTTCTAAGTCTTCAATCCGCCGTCCCCGGCTGCACGGGGGTGCGGTCGGGCTGGGGCGGCACGGGTTTGCCGGCGAGGCGCAGGGTGCGTTCCAGCAAGGTTTCGTAGAACGGCCGGCCGCCGAACAAGCTGGTGTGTGTAGAACAAGGGAGATGAGGAGTGAGGGGAGGGTGAGTATGAAGGAGGCGGCGCTGGTGATGTTGTCATTGATGATAGAATTCGTGATCAGCTCGCGGAAATAGGTTGAGCCCAGGGCGAGCTTAGAGATTTTTTGGATAATGTAGATTTTGCCGATACGCATGGATATAAAGAAATTTTAAGATATCTTTTAGTAAGCAAATGAAGATAATTAATCAGTTTTCGGGTGCTTAGAAGTTATTTATTGTGAGAAAATGAATAAATCGCCTATAAAAATACTTGAAGATGAGATCCAAATTGGATTGATAACATTAAACTTCGATGGGTGTGAGGAGGGGTGTTATGAAAAGGGTTATAAACTCAAAGGACGTATTTTTTGAAATGAATTGCCCGTCTAATGAACTAGTTTATAGGGGAGTTGCGATTGAAATAATCGATAGCCTTTCTGATAAAGGAATGCAGGTCTATGGCATAGATGGAGGTATCTTGAGGCAAGATGGAAAATTCGAGCAAAAGATAGATAGCGCCTTTTCTAAAAAGTTATATTACGGAGATTCCAATATGGCCAAAATAATAAATAAAATGGGTATTGAATCTATAGAGGAAGATCCGATTGAGTATAATTGTTACTGTTTGTTGGTTGGCTATTTGTAATATTAGAATAAATTTTCGAGTGTAATTTTTTTGATTTTGGGTGCAATTTTTTGAAAATTATTCTGCTTTTTATAAGAAATAGAGTGATTTTTACTGTATGTACAGAGAGGGCATTCTTCTGAAAGTATCGCGCTCTGAAGCAGCCCTAGCCCCTCCTCCCGACTTCTGAAGCCAGCGCAACGGTCAATCCGCCGTCCCCAGCTGCACGGGGGTGCGGTCGGGCTGGGGCGGGACGGGTTTGCCGGCGAGGCGCAGGGTGCGTTCCAGGAGGGTTTCGTAGATCGGCCGGCCGCCAAGTGCGGCGGCGGTGAGGCTGGCGCAGGCGGCGGTGACCAGAACCGGCAGCACGAGGCCATCGGCGCCGGTCAGTTCCAGCACCAGCACCACGCCGACCAGCGGCGCGCGGACCGAGGCAGCAAACAGTCCGGCCATGGCGGCAATCGCGGTTGCGCGGGCGAGGCCCTCGACGTCCGGGAGCAGGACCTCGGCTGCCGTGCCGAAGGCAAGACCGGCTGCAACGGCGATGGACAGCATCGGGGCGAAGATGCCGCCGGGAACGCCGGTGCCATAGCACAGGATCGCGGCAGTGAAACGCAGCGCCATCAGCGCCAGCAGGAAACCGAGCGGCGCGGCTTCATGGGCGAGCAGCTGGACGACCGCCTCGCCGCCGCCGCTGCCCTCCGGAAACAGCTGCAGCATTGCCCCCATCGCCGCACCAACGGCGAGCGCCGGCAGCCACCAGAGGCGCTGCGGCAGGCGCAGCGGCGCATCAAGCGCCAGCACCACGGCTCGGTTGAAGCTGAGCCCGAGCAGCCCCACCGCGCCGCCGAGCAGGGCGAAGACGGGCAGCAGGAGGGGCGACAGGCCCGGGCTGGCGAGGGGCAGGCTGACGGTCCGGCCGAGCAGCGCCTCGGCAATAGCGGCGCTGCCGATGCTGGCGAGGATCACGGCCATGTAGGTGTGGGCGCGATAGGGGACCTGGCGCCGGGTTTCCTCGATGACGAACAGGATCGCGGCCAGCGGGGCGAGGAAGGCAGCGGCAAGGCCAGCCGCGGCGCCGGCGGCGACCAAGCCGCGTTTGTCCTCCTGGCCAAGACGGCCGACGCCGGAGACAAGCTGCATCAGGGCGGCGCCCATGTGGATCGTCGGTCCCTCGCGGCCCAGCACCATGCCGGAGCCGAGCGCCAGCACACCGCCGGAAAACTTGACCAGGAGCACCCGCAGGGGCCGGAGCTGCCGCGCGCCCTCCAGCACGCCTTCGATCTCCTGGATGCCGCTGCCGGCAGCCTCCGGGGCAAGGCGCAGAACCAGCGCGCGCGCTGTCACCGCAAGGGCTGCCGTCGCCGCCATCGCCAGCAGCACGGCGGTCACGGGCGAGGGCGCCAGCGTGCGCAGATCGGCATAGGCCGCAGCCAGTGCCTGCACGGCCAGATGAAACCCGGTACCCAAAAGCCCGACCAGAAGGCCGCCGGCCAGCGCCAGCAGCAGATAGCCGGCAGGAACGGCCATGCCGGATGGGGGAGGGGCCGGAGGCTGAGCGGGAAAGGGCGTCTGGGCGGGCGTCTGGGACGGCGTCTCGGTCATGCTTCAGCCGCCTCGTCAGGCGTTAAGGGGCACTGCGCCGGGCGTTGCGCGGCCGGTTGTCAGGACTGTATGGTCACGACACCGCAGGCAAGAGGGACGCACAGGATGTCGGCCGAAGGCCACCGCACGGCAATCGTCAGCCTTGGAATATCCTGCCAGAGCTCGCGGCAGATCCGCACCCACGCGGAGGAGATCGGCCACCAGCTTGGCGAGGACATCCAGCCGGCGCGGCATTTCTTCGACGGACTGATTGCCCCGGTGCCGGGCGTTGCCAGGCTGTTCGAGGACGGCTTTCCGCTGTTTGGCCCCGGTGACATCCGCATGGGGCCGCATCATCCCGTCTGGCATCCCTATGACATCCATTTCCTGCATCACTTCCGCGACGCGGCCGGGACGGTGGACATCGCCGGCCGCATGGCCGAGGAACTGTCCCGCTTCGGCCACATGCGGGGCAAGCTGCAGCGGCTCTCCCGGTTCGAGCGGCTGGTGTTCGTGCTCTCCAACAGCCAGAACAACCTGACCATGGTGCAGGAGGAAACCGGCCTCACCGACCTGCATTTCGAGGCCAGCGCCGTCGGGCGGCTGCGCCATGCGGTCGAGCATTACCTCGGCCGGCCTTGCGAGTTCATCCTGGTGAGCCTGGACGGGCGGCATGCGGACGACCTCGCCGACGAGGTGCATGTGCTCAGCCCCGACGACAGCGAGTGGACCGGCGACAAGGGCCAGTGGCGCGCCCTGCTGCTTGAACGGCTGGCGGAGGACCGCCAGCCGGACTGATTCCACCCGGATCGATCACCGTCCCGCGGTGATCACATCACGATGACGCGGGTGCCGACGCCGACGCGTTCATAGAGATCGGAGACATCCTCGTTGCGCATGCGGATGCAGCCCGACGAGACGGCATGGCCGATGGTCCAGGGCTCGTTGGAGCCATGGATGCGGTAAAGTGTCGAGCCGAGATAGAGGGCCCGGGCGCCCAGCGGATTGTTCGGGCCGCCCGGCATGAAGGTCGGCAGGCCCGGCTTGCGCTTGCGCATTTCTGCCGGCGGTCGCCAGTCGGGCCATTCCGCCTTGCGCGTGATCCGGTGCGTGCCGGCCCATTCAAAGCCCGGCTTGCCGACGCCGACGCCGTAACGCCGCGCGGTTCCGCCCTCCTCGACGAGATAGAGGTAACGCGCATTGGTGTCGATGATGATGGTGCCGGGCTTGTGCGGGCCGGTGTAGTCGACAATGGCGGGCAGGAACTCCGGCGCGATCTGGCGCCGGACTGCGGCGGCGGCCTGCTGGCTGCCCGCGCTCGCCAGGCGGACGGGAGCCTGGGCGGCGGGTTCGCCGACGACGACCGGCGCCCGACGCTGCTGGCCGGCGCGCAGCTGCAGCAGCCAGGGCTCCGCCAGGTTGGGGCTGAGGACGAGAGGCGGCGGATTGATCCCGCCGGCCTGTTGCGCCAGAACTTGCGGCACCGGCAAGCCGATCAGGGCCGCCAGCGCCAGGCACGCTATCCGCTTCATCACCGTTACTCCTTACGCATCGGTGTCCCGCAGGGTCAGGCTGGCGGGATTGGCCTTAACTTTAAGGAACGTGGTGAAGGGAAATGGTGAATCGGACCGAAACGGATCTGGTTAACTGCCGTCAAGGTTACCGCCGGGTTGCCGGGACTGGTTAACAGCCACTTGACGGCAGCGTCGACGGAGAGGGCGGTCCGCGCGTCAGCGAACCCTGTGCTTCGCATCCCGCGCGATCAGCGGCAGCAGGGGCTCGACCTCAGTCCGGTCCATCCCCGGACGGATCCGCGGATCGTACAGCATGTTGATCAGGATCTGGTCAAAGGCGGTGAAGCGGCTGTGGCGCGAGGTGTCGTTGAAGACCGAATGCATCAGGGCCGGATCATCGTTCATCGGCCCGAGACCCTGCAGGATCTCCTCGACAAGGCAGCGCCGGAACAGGAACTCGCCCTCGTCGGACACGATGACGGCGGAGGAGCCGGTGATGCCCCTGCGCCCCGATTCGACACGCACCAGGCAACGGCCCGGCGCATCCGCCGACTGGTCGCCGTAGATCTCCCGCCGCACCACCGCGAGATAGTCCTTCCGGTCGACGACATAGATATTGAAGTTGGCCGGCTCGTCGGGCCGCGCCAGCCGCGCATCAAGGCCGGCCACCTTGCGCGGCAGCTCGGCAATGAAGGCCTCCACCGCCGGCGTGCGGTTGCGCTGGGCCAGATTGTGGACCCGGAACCGGACCGGCTCAACGTATTTCTTCACTAGATAGGGCTGCCAGCTCCAGGCGCGGTACTCCAGCCCGAACACCGTGTTGTTGAACCCCTCGATCAGCTCCTCGGAGGTGAAGGATTCCGGCGATGCCTGCGCGGGCGCTGCGGCCATCAGGGTGGCGACAAGCAGCAGGAGGGCGGTGCTGAGAGGCATCATGGCGAAGAGCAGCAGGCCTTGGCGACGACGGGAACGACGACGAGTTCAAGGGCGCGATCGCGCCTTCAACCGGACTGTATCCAAACCGCTAACGACTTGGAAACCGAATCTTCCTGGCCCGGCTCTGCGCAAGTTACGAGATCTCGCGCCTCTCCTCAGGGAACATTTCTTTAAACATCGACTGATAGAACATCTTGCAAGGATGGAGTTTCTCCACGAGCGGTGGCGTAAACAACGGGAGTGGGCATGCCTGCGGTCAAGCGTGTTTTCCGGGCGGAAAGCCTGTTTCGCGATGCGTCCGGCAACGGCGGCCCGCACGACCGCTCGGACGAGCAGCGTCACCGCGAGCTGATGGCCGAGCTGGCCTCCCTGCGCGCGCTGATGAAGGGCGCGCCGGACCCGCAGGCGATGAGCGAGGCGGTGATGACGGAGTTCCGCCGCGAGCTCAGCGAGGCCGTCAAGCTCAAGTCCGAGCTGGACGCCATGTACGAAGCGATCATGATGACCAAGAAGGAGATCGCGGCGCTGCATCATTCCACCGGCTCGGAAGGCGAGGAGATGCTCCGCGTCACCAACGAGCTGGACGCCATCGTCGACGGGACCGAAGGCGCGACCGAAGCCATTCTTGCAGCCTCCGAATTCATCGACGAGACGGCCAACACCCTGTCGGCGCGGCTGCATGGCCAGGACCGGGATCTGGCCAACGACATCCAGGACCGCGTGATCCAGATCTTCGAGGCCTGCAACTTCCAGGACCTCACCGGCCAGCGCATTTCCAAGGTGGTCAACACCCTGCGCTTCGTCGAGGAGCGCATCATCGACATGATGAACATCTGGGGCGGCATCGAGGCCTTCAAGGAAATCGAGTTCAAGATGCGCGAGAGCAAGTCCGAAGGCGATGCGGCCCTGCTCAACGGCCCCTCGCTCAAGTCCGACACGGACACGGTCAGCCAGGACGACATCGACGCGCTGTTCGCCTGAGCGGCCTGACCCGCGAAATTTTGCAAAGGCCGGCTTGTCCGGCCTTTTGTGGTGCGGGGCGAGGGTGACGCGCCGGGGTCGTGCTCCGTGTCGCCCCGACCTGGCCACGCGAGACCCGGTGCCTCCCCCTTCGTGGAACGCGCACCTCGTCTGGTTCACCCTGATCGGATGATGCCCGGCCTCGCGGTTCTCAAAGGCTCTGCAAGCGAAGGCTCTGCAAGCGAACAGGCCCCGGCCCTGCGCTGCGCCGGGCCAGCGCTCCCATAGACAGGGGTGACGCCTTCGGCTGGCTGACAGGTCCAGTTCCCATGTCCCCCGCACAGGGAAACTCCCCCGCCCTCTGTCCCATGCCCTCTCTCCCCCGCCCTCTCTCCCCTGCCGTCCCGGCCTTTGCTGTTGTCTGGTTGCGGGTTTGATGTTAGGAACAAATTAGGAACATTGCAAGGGGCCAGGGACACGCCGATGGACGAGACGCTGCCGGCCGGGCTGATGCGCGGAGCGGATGGTCGGATCCGCTGCTGGTGGCAGCAGGGACTGGATGACTATGCCCGCTACCATGATGCGGAGTGGGGCCGGCCGGTGACGGACGACACGCGGCTGTTCGAGAAGATCTGTCTTGAAGGCTTTCAGTCGGGCCTGTCCTGGCTGACGATCCTGCGCAAGCGCGAGAACTTCCGCGCGGCCTTTGCCGGGTTTGACATCGACCGGGTTGCGGCCTTTACGGAGGCCGACATCGAGCGCTGCGTGGCCGATGCCGGCATCGTGCGGCACCGGGGCAAGATTGTCTCGACGGTCAACAACGCCCGGCGCGCGCAGGAGCTGCGCGCGGAGTTCGGCACGCTGGCAGCCTATTTCTGGGCGCATGAGCCCGGACCGGCCGACCGGCCCCTGGTGTGCGATCACGCGACGCTGAGCAGGATGGCGACGTCGCCGGCGAGCCTCGCCATCTCGAAGGATCTGAAGAAGCGCGGCTGGACCTTCGTTGGCCCGACGACGGTCTATGCCTTCCTGCAGGCCATGGGCCTCGTCAACGATCATGTCGAGGGCTGCTCGGTGCGGCAGGAGGTCGAGGCGATCCGTGCATCCTTTGTCCGGCCCGCACGCCCCTGAAGCCATGCCCCCGAGGCAATGCTCCTGAGACAGGGCTCCTGAGACAGGGAACCTGAGGCGATGAGCCTCAGGGCTCGCTCCCGAGGTCTCGATCCGGCGGAGCGCGCCGGCGGGCGGACAAAAAAGATCCGCGCCCGTTGGGAAGGCGCGGAAAGGTACCGGAGTGCATCCATGGGGATGCCGGGGGTAGGCTGCCCTTGGGGATGTCAGGCGGCCTGGATCTCGCTGATGAACTTGGTCACCTGGGTGCTGAGGCGACCGCTGCGGTCGGCGAGGGCGCGGGCCGTCGACAGGACCTGCGTGGTTGCCGCGCTGTTGGTTTCGGCTGCCTCGCTCAGGGCGGCGATGTTGCGCGACACCTCGGTGGTGCCCTGTGCCGCCTCGGAGATGTTGCGGCTGATCTCGTCGGTGGTGATCGACTGCTGCTCTGCCGCAGCCGCCACGCTCGACGAGATGTCGTTGAGGTCGGCGATGATGTTGGCGATCAGCTCGATCACCGGAACCGTGTTCTGCACGTCAGACTGCATCTTGCCGATCTGGCCCGTGATTTCCTCGGTTGCCTTTGCCGTCTGGTTGGCCAGCGACTTCACCTCATTGGCGACAACGGCAAAGCCCTTGCCGGCCTCGCCGGCGCGTGCCGCCTCGATGGTGGCGTTGAGCGCCAGGAGATTGGTCTGCTCGGCGATGCTGCGGATGAGCTCGATGATCTCGCCGATGGCCTCGGCTCCCGTCTTGAGCGACGAGACGCGCGTGGTGGCCGAGACAACCTGATCCTTGGCATTGGCCGCCAGTTTGGACGTCTTGATGATCTGGGCGCTGACCTCCCGGATCGACGACGACATTTCCTCGGAGGCACCGGCAACCATCTGAACGTTGGCCGAGGCCTGCGTGGCGGCCGAGGCGATGGTCCCGCTCTGCGAGGCGGTTTCTTCCGCCGTGCTGGCCATGGACTGTGCCGTTGCTTCCAGTTCGGTCGCCGACGAATTGAGGATGGTCAGCGCCTGGTCGATGTCCTCCTGGAACCTGAAGGTCAGCTGGCGGATGTCTTCCGCCCGCTCCGCCTTGCGCGACGCTTCCCGCACCTGTTCTTCCAGCATGCCCTGGCGTTCGGCCGCATTGACCTTGAAGACCTCCATGGCGCGGGCGATGGAACCGACCTCGTCCTTCTGGTCGGCATAGTCGACCCGGAACTCGAACTCGCCCTTCGCCAGCCGCTGCAGACCGTCCACCATGACCGTCAGCGGACGGACGATGAAGCGCCGCGACACGAGCAGGCCGGCGAGAAGTCCGAGGCTGATGCCGACCACGGCAACGCCGATCAGGAGAAGGCCGGACGAGGAGGCCATGTCGCCGGCTTCCTGCGAGCGACGGTTGCCGGTTGCCTCCGAGTGATCGACATAGCGTGCCAGCTCCGTGGCAATCCGGTCGGCCAGCGCCCGCGAGGTTGCCACCTCGTCAAGGATGGTCTGCTGGTCCGCCGTCAGCGCGGTGTTGCTGCTGCGCTCGGCCACATCGAGAGCCCGGGCCACCCGCGGTTCGTACTCGGCAAACAGACGCTGGATCTCGACCAGCATCGTCCTCTGCTCGCCCTCGGCATTGGCAACGGCGGCCGCGATGCGGTCGCGGAAACTGGCCTTCGTCTCCTCGACGACACGCCGCACGTCGGCAACCCGGCCGGGGTCCGCCGCAAGCCGGTATTCGGCACGGCTCAGCGTCAGGATGTTCTGGTTCAACTGGGCGCCGATCTTGACGTCGGCAGCGGTCCGGTTGATCACGCCGGCGGCCGAATTCAGCTGATCCAGCGAGAAATAACCGATCCCTGAGTTGATCAGGGAAATGAGGCTCAAGAGGAAGACAACCGACATGACCTTGCCGGAGACGGAGATATTGCGCATGAACATGGTCATTGCCTCCAATACTGGTTCGTGGAGGGCGATCGGTGGCTTTTGCCTCGATCATGCGTCAATAATCGCTGACCTCTGTTGCCTGTCTGTTAAAAAATACAGGAATTCTTAAGAAAGTTAACTTGACTATAAACCAGTCCGATTTGAGGCGTTAAATCACGCTAACCCTGCCGCATAAAAAATCCGGAAGCCTGTGATCCAGAACGGAAATCGGATCTTGTCACGATGGACGTCTGGATACGGACTGTGGTTGCGGCAGAATGAAAAACGCCACCGCACCGGGCAGGTGCGGTGGCGTCGACAGGGATCCGCGGGCTGGTCAGCCGTTTACCTTTGCCGCAAGCGGGTCGTAGAGCCGGTTGGTCGAACGGAAGATGTAATCCGGTTTCTCGACGCTGACCGCCGTCGCTCCGTGGGCAATAAGCGCCTGGGAACAGTCCGGCACCAGGTCACGCGGGCAGAGCAGGCTGAGCACGCCACCTTCCACGGGCAGACCGTAGATCAGCTCCGCGCCCATCGGCAGCACGTCCTTGATCGCCCCGCGGGTGTCGGGCACATGGGCGCGCACCAGCCGGCTGCCCCGGGCGGTTTCCTCGGCCGCCACCCGGTCGAGGATGGTGCGGGCGGCGGACAGCGCCTCGCCGCTCCAGCCGGCCTTCAGCGAGGCAACGAGATGCGCCTGGCTTTTCAGGATCACGCCATCGGCGAGGATCTTCAGCGCATTGGCTTCAAGTGTCGACCCGGTCGTGGTGATGTCGACGATCAGCTCGGCAGAGCCGGCCGCCGGGGCGCCCTCGGTTGCCCCGGCGCTCTCCACGATCCAGTAATCGGCAATGCCGTGACGGGCGAAGAAGGCGCGGGTGAGGGTGACGTATTTCGTGGCAACGCGCAGGCGCCGGCCATGGCGGTTGCGGAAGTCGGAGGCGACATCGCCAAGATCGGCCATGGTCTCCACGTCGATCCACGCCTTCGGCACGGCAACGACCACATCGGCGGGGCCGAAGCCAAGCGGGGTGACCACATGGACGAGCTTGTCCGGCGTCGCGATGCTTTCATGCACCAGATCCAGACCGGTGATGCCGAAATGGATGCTGCCGGCGGCCAGCTCCCGGGCGATCTCGGAGGCGGAGAGGAAGGCGATCTCGACGCTGTCGAGCCCCTTGATGGCGCCGCGATAATTGCGGTCTCCGCCCGGCTGCACGATCTTCAGGCCGGCACCGGCGAAGAACTCGGCCGTGTTCTCCTGCAGGCGCCCCTTGGAGGGAATGCCGATGATGAGCCGGGTCATGCGCGGGCCTCCAGCACAGCGGTGAGACGGTCGAGCCAGAGCGAGAAGCCGACGGCGGGAACCTCGTCGCTGGCACCGAGGAGACGCAGCAGGCGATCGTAGCGGCCGCCACCCAGGAGGGTGCCCCCCTGCGCCGGGTCCGAAACGCTCACCTCGAAGACGAAGCCGGTGTAATAGTCGAGCCGGCGGCCGAAATCGGCGGCAAAGCGGATCTGGGTAAGGTCGAGCCCGTGGCTCGCCATGGCTGCCGTGCGGGCGCGGAAGGCCGCAAGCGGGGCAGCCAGATCAAGCCCGTGGCGGGTTGCAAAGGCTTCGAGCGTGTCCGCGCTCTCGTCCGGCCGCCCCGAGATGGCGAGATATTCGCTCAGAATGGCCGCTGCCGTCTGGTGCGAGCCTGCGCCGCTGGCAAGCGCGGCCTGTTCCAGGAAGCGTTCGGCGATCTCGCTCGCACTGCGGCCGCCCACGGCGGAGATTCCGGCGATGGACAGGAGATCGGCCACCACCTCTTGTGCCGCGTCGGGATTTGCCCCCTCCAGCGCGGCGAGGAAGCCCAGACGGGCGTCGCGGCGCTGGTCGGACGGAGCGCCCGCGCCGCTCATGCGGGTGATGGCGGCGGTCAGGCGTTCGCCTTCGCCGAAGAGATCACGCAGGCGGCGCTGCCAGACCACCGGCAGGTCGAGCCCGGCCAGAACGGCAGAGAACAGGGTCTCGTCGCCGATCCGCACCACGGGATGCGCAAGGCCGAGATCGGCCAGCACGGAAAGGGCGAGCGCCAGCATGGCGGCATCGGCGTCTTCCCGGTCGGCGCGGCCGAGGCTTTCCGCACCCACCTGCGGGATCTCGCCAAGCTCGCCCGGCCGCTGGCGGAACACGGGACCGGCGTAACAGTAATCATCACGCCGGTAGGCCGGCTCGCTTTCCAGATGCTGGCGGCAGACCGGGATGGTGAAGTCCGGCCGCAGGCACAGCTCGCGCCCGTCGGCGCCGCTGGTCAGGAACAGACGACGGCGGATGTCCTCGCCGGTCAGGTCCAGGAACACGTCCGCCGGCTGCAGGATCGGCGGATCGATGCGGGTGTGTCCGGCCGCTTCCAGCCGCGCCAGCGCGGCAGCCCCGAGGGCGGCGGGCGAAAGATCAGGTCTCGACATGTCCGGGTCGTCCCCTTCAGGCATCGGTGCGCGCGACGCGCGAGCGGTCCTCGGCCTGCGCGGCCAGCATCTTGCGCACGGTCTCGACCAGGTCGGTCTCGCGCACGGTCTCCTGCGCCGGGCGGCTTTCGCGCCATGTTACGTTGTCGGTGATTTCACCTGAAAGACGCTTGCCCTCGATGAGGTCCTTGATCTGGATCTCGCCGTTGGCGCGCTCCTCCGATCCCTGGATGATGGCCAGCGGGCAGCCGCGCTTGTCGGCATATTTCAGCTGGTTGCCGAACTTCTTCCAGTTGCCCTGGTACATCTCGGCGCGGATGCCGGCGGCGCGCAGCTGCTGCGTCATGGCCTGATACCTCGCAAGGGCGGCCACATCGCCGTCCATGACGGTGACCAGCACCGGCTCCAGCACCTCGGCCACATCGAGCTTGCCAAGGTTCTTCAGCGCGCTCATCAGGCGCGACACGCCGATGGAGAAGCCGGTTGCCGGGACATCGCGGCCGGTGAAGCGCTTGACGAGACCGTCGTAGCGGCCACCGCCACCGACGGAGCCGAATCGCACGACTTCTCCCTTCTCGTTGGTGACCGGGAAGGTCAGTTCCGCCTCGTAGACCATGCCAGTATAATATTCGAGGCCACGAACAACCGACAGATCGATCTTGATTTGGCTCTTTTTGTATCCTGAAGCTTCGATCAAAACGGCTAGTTGAAGAAGTTCGCGAAAACCTTCTGAAAATGTCATGTTAACATTAAAGCGTGAGGATGCTAAAGCGAAAAGCCCTACGTTCTGCAAAATAGCATTTCGTTCGACTGTACTAAAACTGCTGAGATCGAGCGGTATTTGGTTAAAATTGGCCGAACCTTTTTCTTGTTCGCCCATTTGCGGTGCAGCCTGATGCAACGCGGACTCGATCTGATGAGTAAACTCGGGATTCGCGATCTTTAGTTCGACCTCACGAGCAACAAGACGATCAATTTTCTCGTCAATGTCTGTCGACCCAAAAATACGTAAAAGCTCTCCAATGGCGGCTTCCCCAAGACCAGCGCCTTTGGTGAAGTCTCCACTTTCGTCTTTTCTGCCGTCTCCGAGCAGCAGTTTCACTCCCTCGACGCCGAATTTATCGAGCTTATCAATAGCTCGAAGAACTGTTAGGCGCCGTTCTGCGTTTTTCTCACCTTCGAGGCCAATTGACTCCAGCACGCCGTCGAGAATCTTGCGGTTGTTGACGCGCACTACGTACTTGCCCTTGAGGCCAAGTGCATCAAGCGTGTCGGCGAACATCATGCACATTTCGGCGTCGGCACCGACGCCGGGCGCGCCGACGCTGTCGGCATCGAACTGCATGAACTGGCGGAAACGGCCGGGGCCGGGCTTCTCGTTGCGGAACACCCAGCCGGCGCGGTAGCTGCGGAAGGGCAGCTGGATCTCGTTGATGTGCTCGGCGACGTGGCGCGCCAGCGGCGCGGTCAGGTCATAGCGCAGGCTCATCCACTGTTCGTCGTCGTCCTGCACCGAGAACACGCCGGCATTCGGGCGGTCGGTGTCGGGCAGGAACTTGCCGAGGCAGTCGGTGTATTCGAAGGCCGGCGTCTCGATCGGCTCGAAGCCGTAGAGCTCGTAGACGCCCTTGATCTTGGCAAGCATATGCTCGCTGGCACGGATCTCCTCAGCCGACCGGTCGACAAAGCCGCGCGGCAGCCGCGCCTTGAGTTTCTGGGACTTCGGATTGGACATGGGGATCACGGTGCCTTGAGGAAGGATCAACTGTCAGCCCCCGCCGGGGCGAGGGACAGGCTGCTGTTTCCTAGACGAAACAGGGGGCTCGGGCAAGGCGGGTGCGGGCCTGCGCCGGCGGCGATCACGCGGGCGAGGGCAGGGGCCCCGGCGCTCTGCGGCGTGTCAGGGCGCGGCCGGCTGCGGATCGCCGAACAGGAAGCCGGGCGGCCGGTCGAACGGTGTGCCGAGCATGGCCAGCCACAGGCTGGTTGCGATCTTCTCCGCCTGCCGGATGACGACGGCAGCGGCCTGCGGATCGGGAAACACCTCGTGCGCCGTGGTCCGGAACAGGGCGAGCCATTGCCGGAAGTCGTCGGTCTCGACCTCGCGCCGGATCTGCAGGTGCGCCGGCACCGGACGCCCCTTGTACTCGCCGCTCTTCAGGAGCACGGACGCCCAGAACAGCTTCATCTTGTCGAGATGCGCCTCCCACTGGCCGGCCATGCGCGCGTCGAAGATCGGGCCAAGCCGGGCGTCGGCCCGGATCCGGTGATAGAAGGTGTCGACCAGCGTCGCGATCTGGTCCCGGCTGATGGCCGCATGCAGCGGCACGCGGGACACGGCAGGGCGACTGTCGAGCGGATCCATGCGGGGCCTTTCCTTGCTGCGGCGCGCAGGCACCCTAGCGGGGGACGGAGCGGCAGGCCAGCCTGAAACCGGAGCCGCGACACCGCGACGCCTGCCCTGCCGATCGACCGCAAGCCGGGGCAGGGCTGGCGGCCAAGCTTGCAAAACAGCGGCTATTGGCTATGTTCCGCGCGCAATTGGCAAGCGGCGCCCCGCATCCGGGGCGTCTGGACCTGCGACAACGGACCGTCTCCATGGAAGTGAATGCCTCGCATCAGGCCGGCCTGGCGCCGGATCCGGTCACGGGTCCGGACCGCAGCGCGACCGCCGGCCCGATCGGTGACCCGGCTCTTGCTCCGGCCGGCATGCCCGTGGAGGCGACCGGGCGGTCTGCCGAGCTGACCGTCGTGCTGCCGACCTACAACGAACGCGCCAATGTGCCGCTGATCGTCGAGGCGTTGCGCCGGGCCCTGGCCGGGGTTGACTGGGAAGTCGTGTTCGTCGACGACAATTCGCCCGACGGGACGGCCGCCGCCGCGCGCGCCATCGCGGCCACCGACCCGCGGGTGCGGGTGATCCGCCGCGTTGGCCGCCGGGGACTGGCGGGGGCCTGCATCGAGGGGATGCTGTCGTCCTCGGCCCCGTTTGTCGCCGTCATGGACGCCGACCTGCAGCATGACGAGACGCTGCTGCCGCGCATGCTGGCCGCCCTGCGCGGCGGCGACGCCGACCTGGCGGTCGCCAGCCGCAAGGCGGAGGGCGGCGCCATCGGCGAAGGCCTGTCGCGCACCCGCGCCGCCGGCTCCAACCTGGCCAATGCCCTTGCCCAGAAACTGCTCAAGGTCTCGCTGACCGACCCGATGAGCGGCTTCTTCATGCTGCGCCGGCAGGTGATCGACGAGCTTGCGCCGCGCCTGTCCTCGCAGGGCTTCAAGATCCTGCTCGACATCGTGGCCAGCGGCGAGGGCCGGCTGCGCATCGTCGAGTTTCCCTTCGTCTTCCGTGAGCGTCAGGAGGGCGAGAGCAAGCTCGATACGCTCGTGACGCTCGACTATCTGGGTTTGCTTGTGTCCAAGTTCTTCGGCGACCTCGTGTCGGTCCGCTTTCTCATGTTCTCGCTCGTCGGGGCCAGCGGCGTGCTGGTGCATCTGGTCGCCCTGCGGGGGGGCATGCTCGGCCTCGGGCTGGAGTTCAACGTGGCCCAGACCTTCGCCACTTTCGTCGCCATGACGACGAACTTCCTGCTCAACAACCGGCTGACCTACCGCGACCGGCGTCTGACCGGGTTTGCCATGCTGCGCGGCCTCCTGACCTTCTACGCGGTCTGCAGCGTTGGCGTGCTGGCAAATGTGGGCGTTGCCAACCTCATCTACGAGAACGAGCCCGTCTGGTGGCTGGCCGGAACCGCTGGCGCCGCCATGGGCGCGGTGTGGAACTACGCCGCCTCCTCCGTGCTGACCTGGCGCAAGGCGTGAGACGATGGCGGCCACCGGTCTCTCCCCGCTGACCGCTGCGCAGCCCGCCCGGCTGCCCGGCTGGGCAAGCCCGCGGTCGCTCATGATCCTCGTCACGCTGCTGACCGTGTTCCGCCTCTGGACCGGAGCCAATGCCGGCCTGGTCGAGGACGAGGCCTATTATCGCCTCTGGGGGCTGTTTCCGGCAATCGGCTACTACGACCACCCGCCGATGGTGGCCTGGTGGATCTGGCTTGGCCAGGCGCTGGCCGGTGACACGGCGCTCGGCCTCAGGCTGATGGGCATCCTGTCGGCGGCCGTCGGATCGCTGGCGCTGTGGCGCATGGCCGACCTCCTGTTCGGCCGGGTGGTCGCCGGCTATGCCGTTGTCTTCCTCAACGCCACGCTTCTGGTCGGCATCGGCGGCATCCTGATCACGCCGGATGCGCCGTCGGTCCTGTTCTGGGGGCTGACGCTCTGGGCCCTTGCGGAGCTTGTGACCTCCGGGCGTGCCGGCTGGTGGCTGGCCGTCGGTGTCTTTGCCGGCCTCGGGCTCCTGTCGAAATACTCGGTGCTGTTCCTCGGGGCCGGGATCGTGCTCTGGCTCGTTGCCGTTCCCTCGGCGCGACGCTGGTTCCTGAGCTGGCAGCTCTGGGCCGGCGGTCTGCTGGCGCTGGCCCTCTTTGCGCCTGTCCTCGTGTGGAACCATGCCAATGACTGGGCCTCGTTCTACAAGCAGTTCGGCCGTGCCGGGCGCGGCGAGGGGCTGACGGGCCGCTACATCTTCGAGTTCATCGGCGCCTTCGTCGGGCTCATGAACCCGCTGATCGCCGTGCCGGCGGTCGGCGGCGCGGTGCTGCTGGCGCGTCGGCTGCGCCAGGGAGAGGCCGCGGCCGGGCTGCTGCTGCTCACCTCGCTGCCGTTCCTGGCCTATCTCTGCATCCACGCGCTGCAGTCGCGCGTGCAGGGAAACTGGCCGGCCCCCCTGTTCCCGGTCGCCTGCGTTCTGGCCGCCGTGTTCGTTGCGGCCGCGTCCGGGCAGATCTGGCGCAGGGTCGCGGCGGGCGCGGTGCTGCTGGGCCTCATCCTCGGCGTGCTGGTCCAGCTGCATGCGGTCGATGCCTTCACCGGCCGGTTCGCCCGCAAGGATCCGACCTTCCAGCTGCGCGGCTGGCCGGAGATCACCGGCGAGGTGGAGCAGATCGCGGCACAGGAGGGAGCCGCCTATGTGGCGACGACCGCCTATGGCATGACCGGCCAGCTCGCCTACGGGCTCCGTCACGCCGGCCTGCCGGTCGTGCAGCTCAACGAGCGCATCCGCTACCGCATGATGCCCGCCCCGGATCCGCAGCGTCTGGCCGCCACCGGGCTCTATGTGGCCGAGGCGCGGCGGGACGAGCAGGCCTGGTTGACAGGCCGCTTCGAGGAGGTGACGCGTCTGGCCACCCTGACCCGCACGGTCGAGGGCCGGCCGCTGGAGGATCTCGTCGTCTACCGCCTTGTCGGTCCGCGCGGCGACCCGCTCGAACCGATCGACCCGTCCGCCTGGCTGTCGGGCAACGCCCCCTGATCCGGCAAAGCCGCATCACGCGCCGGAAACCTCCGATATCATTGCCTTTTTGCCCATGAAGCCTTAGTCAGAAGGCAGGGATCTCGCAGGGGCATGCGGGAGGGGGCAGAGATGAAGCGGATCACCCTGGCGGCGGTCGACTACGGGCTTGCCTTTGGCGTCGACCGGGCGATCCGGGATCTCCTGTCGGCGGGACGCCTCAGCGCCGTCGCCTGCCTTGCCGCCTCCGACCTGTGGAGCCGGGAGTACCGGCCGCTGCAGGAGGTCGCCGAGGCCGTTGGCGGCCATGCCCTGATCGGCCTCAATCTCGTGCTGAGTGATCCCAACCTGCCGCCGCAGAGCGAGCGCTGGCAGACCACCTTCGGCGCGCGCTTCCGGTCTCCGGCCTGGTATGCCCGCCGCGCGCTGACCGGACTGCTGCCCGACGAGGTCATCCAGGCCGAACTGGAAGCGCAGATTGCCCGGTTCACCAGCTTCTGGGCCGGCCCGCCGGAATTCGTGTCGCTGCGCAACGGCCTGATGCGCCATCGTCCGCTGGCGCGGCTTGTGATTGCGGCGTTGAAGGCACAGGGCGTCACGCCGCAGCCGCTGCTGATCTATCCGCATGCCGACGGCTGGGAAGCCCGCCGCTTCGCCCGGTTTGCGGCCCGCGCGGGGCTGACAACCCTGCCGTGCGGCCCGCGCCTGCCGGATCTGGAGGAGGAGGCGGCGCTTCAGGCCGCCTTGCGGCTGCATTTCGACGGCCTGCCCGATCGCGCCGTGGTGGTCTGCCGGCCAGGCGAGGCCGATGACCGGTTGCGGCGGCTCGAGCCGCGCAGCGACATCCGGATCCGGGAGGTCCAGCGTCGCGTTCTGGCCAGCCAGACGTTCTTCAACACGCTGGCCGAGAAGGATGTTTTCCTCTACTGAGACAAACGAAAAAGCAGCCCCGCGGGGATGGGGCTGCTCTTCGGAAGGCGACAGGTTTGGGATCTGCCGCCGGTTCAGCTTGCGCTGACACATCGCGCGGCCCCGCCGGACCCGGATGCACATGAGGAACACGGCTGCCGTCCGCTTCCCTGCTTGTACATATAGGCAGAGTTTGAGACAGTGCACGTGATACGGGTCACAGGATTGCGGGCAGGCAATCCGGGCCGCTGACCGGAAACAGGCGTGCTGTGGGGGCGACGGCCGTGGCGGATCTCGCTGGCTTTTTTGAGAACAGTTTTTCGCTGCAGGGTCTGCCTTGCGACCTTGCCGAGGGGCTGACGAAGCTTGCGCGGCCGATGAAGGTCAATGCGGGTGCCATCCTGTTCGAGGCCGGGGATCCCGGCAACGGCTGCTACGCCATCCTGGAAGGCTCGCTCAAGGTCTCCATCCTGTCGGTCGAGGGCGACGAGCAGCTGCTCGCCGTGCTCGGACCCGGGGACGTGGTCGGCGAACTGGCGCTGCTGGACGGGCGTCCACGCTCCGCCACGGTGACGGCGCTGAAGGCAGCCCGGCTCGCCTTCATCGACAAGCTTGCCTTCGAGCGCTTTGCCGACGAGAACCCGCAGCTGTACCGGCACATGCTTGCCATCGTCGGCAAGCGCCTGCGGCATTCCAACGACGTGCTGGCGGCGCGCTCCTTCCTGCCGCTTCCGGGCCGTGTCGCCCAGACGCTGCTGCAGCTGTCGGAAACCTTCGGCAAGCCGCTCGACAATGGCCGCATCCTGATCCACTACAAGCTGAGCCAGTCCGAGATCGCCAACATGGCAGGCGCGGCGCGCGAGAACGTCAGTCGCGTGCTCAACGACTGGAAGCGCCTCGGCACCATCACCCGCATTTCCGGCTATTACTGTCTGGAACGGCCCGAGATCCTGCAGAAGGCTGCAACGCTCTGACGCAGGTGACCTCTCCGGCGCGCCTCAGGTCCTGACGCGGCCGCAGGCTGGTCCGGGGGACCCGGGCAATCTCGCCGGGCGCAGGTGCTGCTACCGGGCCGGAGGCAGGGGCGCTGCCGCGGGTCGCGCCGGCTGCGTTCCCGGCAGCACATCGGCCAGCGTGTTGCTGTCCAGACTGTCGATGAAGGCGTTGGTTGCGCGGGCCATGGCCGATTTCAGCGCGCAGCGGGGCAGGAACACGCAGTCCGCCGGCCCGTCCTGAAGACAGGCAACCACGCCGAGATCCGGTTCCATTTCACGGACAACCGCGCCCAGCCGGATTTCTGCCGGGTCCTTGCGCAGGGTGAGGCCGCCGCCGCGCCCCCGGCTCGTGGCCAGAATGCCCGCCCGTCCGAGATGCGCGACAATCTTCATCACATGCGACTTGGACAGGCCAAGGGTCACACTGAGGCCTTCGACGGTCTGCGGCGTTCGGGTCTGGCCCAGATGGACGAGGATCCGCAGGGCAAAATCGCTGGCTTGGCTCAGGCGCATGACGTCCTCAAACATTCATTTCAGATGTTGATTTTAGTCGAGCGGCGTGCGATATGAAACATGCATCTTAAATGAATGTTTGAGGCAAGCGCATGCACAAGCTTTCCGACAACGCCCCTGCGGGCCACCCTGACGACGGCGCCCTGCCGCGCCGTGGTCTGGCCGACCAGCCGGGCCTCGCTCCCGAGCAGATCGCCCGTCTCGTGGACCGCTTCTATGCCGAGATCCGCCGCCATCCGCGGCTCGGTCCGATCTTCGAGCGCCGGCTTGCCGGCCAGTGGGACAGCCATCTCGCCCGGATGACGCAGTTCTGGGAATCGATCCTGCTGCAGACCGGTACCTTCAAGGGCCGGCCGGTGCCCGTTCATCTGGCGCTCGCAGACATTCGCCCGGACGACTACCCGGAATGGCTGGCGGTGTTTCGCCCCGTGGCCCGGGAGGTGTTCGGGCCGGAAGCGGCCGGCGCCGTGATCGAGCGGGCCGAACGGATCGCCACGACGCTGCAGGCCTTCACGTTCCTCGAGCCGACCGACGTCCGACCGGGCGATGGCCGGTCATGCCCCGACGCAGGAGCCTCCCATGCTTGAAGCCGTTGTCCTTGCCGCCGAACTCCTGACGCTCGGCTGGTTCCTCGTGTTCTCGGGCATGCTCCTGTCCATGTATCTGGACTCGCGCGGCATGGAGCTGCCACGCCTCGACGGGATCGGCCGCAGCCTGATCCTGAACGCCAGACTGGCCTTTGCCGCCGGCGGCCTCGCCTTGCTCGTTCTCGCACTCGTGGAGTTTGATCTTGTCTGAGTTTCCCGAACCCGCCACCCGGGACTTCATCGCCCGGCGCAGCATCCGCGTGCTGCCCTTCGTCCTCATCTGGGTCGCCGCGCCCATGCCGCTGTGGCTGATGCTGCTGTTGCAACTGTTCTACTGAGTGGCGCCCGACCGAAGGCCCTGCCGTCGTCACAGGCAGGCGCCCGCCTGCAATCTGCGCATTTCTTCCCGGACGAATTCAAGTAGGCTCGGCACAGGTGATTTGCCCGGAGACCAGCCTTGAACGCAGAGACGATGCCGATTGCAGAAGATGCCCCGACCGGCGACCTGACCCTTCGCACCATGGCCATGCCGGCGGACACGAATGCCGCTGGCGACATCTTCGGCGGCTGGGTGCTGTCGCAGATGGACCTTGCCGGCGGGATCGCAGCCGGGCAGCGCGCCGGCGGACGTGTGGTGACCATCGCCGTGGACAAGATGAAGTTCATTCGCCCGGTGCATGTCGGCGACGTTCTCTGCGTCTATTCGCGCGTCGGCCGCATCGGCCGCACCTCGATGGAGATCCATCTCGAGGCCTGGGCCCTGCGTCACCGCTTTGGCCACCGCGAAAAGGTGACGGAGGCCACCTTCACCTTCGTGGCTGTCGATGACGACGGACGTCCGGTCGCCGTGCCGCCCGTCGCGGGCTGAGGGCCGACGGCCGACCCCGACCGATCGAACACGGTCGCGGCCAGGCCATGACGGGCCGTGCCGGCCCGACGGATGCCGTTTCGACGCGGACCCGCAAGGGATCGGTCACAGGCGAGGGCCCGCGTCCGGAGGCAGAACGGTGAAAGGGGAGGCAGGATCCGCTGCGATCAGCCGCGCAGGATCTGTTTGGCGCGCCTCTCGAGGTCGGCATAAAGGCCTTCATCAATGGCCTTGCTGCAACCGGACTCCCAGAGGGCAAGCTGGTCTTCGACCCGCGCCTCACGCTCGTCGGCGGACAGCGGCGCAAGCGGTCTTGTGATGGCAGTGCGCAGTTTGAACTGGCGCATCCGCTGCAGGACATAGAATTCCGAGGCGGTCAGCTGGGCATGGGCATGGGAAACGCCCAGATCCAGGGACAACACCCCGGATACGACAATCTGGGGGACGGCAGTCACGGCTACATTCTCCTTCGACATTAAAAAATCCTCCGTCGGTTGCCCGAGGAGGACTGGCGCATGTCAGCATTCAACCGCTTGGTTGCCGGAAGCACAGCTTCGGCCACATCCCTCTGCGGAGACCACCTTGCCCGGTCAGGCAGGTTGGCGAGGGCGCCAGCCCTTCTCTTGATGATGGCGGCCTTATGCCATGAAGCAGGTGCAGGGTCAATCACCGCGGCTCCGGATCGTGGATCTCTCTAGAAGCTCTCTCGGTGTCGTCAACAAGCCGTTAACGCAAGGTCAGACGGCAGTCCCGGGATGAACTGCAGACAAGCGGGACGCACGGCGCGATGACCCTGCGCAGGTCCGGGCCGCTGCCGGCCTCCTCGCCAGCTGGATGCTTGACCTTGACCAGAGGTGCGGCGACGGGATCTCGGCGCCGGCGAAGGCCGGGCCTCCTCAACCTCCGGATGGCCGATCACGCGCCGGGCTGCGGCTGCATCTGGTCCTGGTCGATCCGGCCGTCGACCAGATGCAGCCGCCGGTGCATCCGCGCGGCCAGCTGCATGTCATGGGTTACGGCAACGACCGTGGTGCCGTCTTCCTTCACGATGCGCTCCAGCGCCAGGAACACCTGCTCGGTGGCATGGGAATCGAGGCTGCCGGTCGGCTCGTCGGCAAGGATCAGCCGCGGCCCGTTGGCCAGCGCGCGGGCCACCGCCACCCGCTGGCGCTGCCCGCCCGACAGCTGGTCCGGCCGCCGGTGGGCGAAATCGGCCAGGCCAAGGCTGGCCAGCAGATGATATGCCCGCTCGCGCGCCGCCGCCCGCGACAGGAGGCCCAGCTTGCGCATCGGGATCATCACGTTCTCGAGCGAGGTGAATTCCGGCAAGAGGAAGTGGAACTGGAACACGAAGCCGAGATCCTTGAGGCGCAGCCGGGCGAGACTGTCGCTGTCCAGATCCCGCGTGCTGTCGCCCAGCACCGTCACATCGCCCGATGTCGGCCGGTCCAGAAGGCCGAGCAGGTAGAGCAGCGACGACTTGCCCGAGCCCGAAGGGCCGGTGATGGCCACGAATTCGCCCTGACCGATGCGGATCGTGATGTTCTCCACCAGGGTCACGGGCACGGTGGCCGGCAGGATCCGTGTCAGCGCATGTGTCTCGAGCAGGGCCGGGGCCATCAGCTTGCCCCCCGGATGATGTCGACGGGGTTCAGCGCCGCCGCCCGGCGTGCCGGCAGGTAGCCGGCAATGGCCGAGGAGGCCAGGGCCAGGGCCGAGGCGATCACATAGTGCAGCGGGCTCATGTAGATGGGCAGATGTGTCACCTCGACCGCGTTGCTGGCAAAGGAAAACGTGATCGAGGCCATGTAGCTCGACAGGGCAAAGCCCAGCAGGCAGCCCCCGGCGGCGCCGAGACTGCCGATGAGAACCCCCTCGAAGACGAAGACGGCCTGCATGTCCCGTTCGGCAAAGCCGAGCGATTTCAGGATCGCGATGTCGCGCGCCTTCTCGTGCACGATGGTCGAGATGATGTTGAAGATGCCGAAACCGGCCACCAGCAGGATCGCGCCGACGACCGTGTACATGATCACGTTGCGCACGGCGAAGGCCTCCATCAGGCCCTCGTTGGCCTGCTGCCAGGACACAGCCTTGTAGCCCAGCAGACGCTCGGCACGGGCGGCAACCGCATCCGCCTCGTTGATGTCGCGCAGGTGGATGGCGATCCCGTTGATCACGTTCTGCCGTTCCATCAGGATCTGCACGGCCTTCAGCGGCGCATAGGCGAGACCTTCGTCGCTGCCGGTGACGCCGGTGTGGAACAGGCCGACGATCCTGAACCGCTTCGCAAGACCGGAGGCGGAGGTCAGCGTCACGGTGTCGCCGACCCCTGCACCCAGCCGCGTGGCCGCCGTGTCGCCGAGGATCAGCCCGTTGGCTGTCGCCGCCAGATCGTGGAAGCTGCCCTGGCGCATGTCCTCGGCAATCTTCGACACCCGCACCTCGGCGGCCGGGTCGACGCCCCGCAGGGACAGGCCGAGATCCTGTCCGGCATAGCGCAGCACCGCCTGTCCCGTCAGTCGCGGCGCCAGGTCGCCGTCAACCCAGTTGCGCAGGGCAGTTATAGCCTCTGTCGGATTGCGGATGCCCCGGGTGTCCTCCACCGGTCGCAGCCCGTGGAAGGCGACCGCCGCATAGGCCGTGGCGGCGGGCTGCGGGGCCGGGTTGCGCCGGTCGTCGGTGACCTCGACATGGGCGATGGCGTCGATCAGGGCCGTGACGAAGTCCCGCTGCGATCCCTCCATCAGGCTCGCCATGGCGACGGAAAAGCCGACACCCAGGGCCACGCCCAGCGTCGAGACAAGGGTCTGGCGCAAGCGCGCCCGGACATGGGTAAGGGCGATTTCCAGAAGCAGCATCATGGCTTTGCGCCATCCGTATCGGCAACCGGCGCGATCCTCTGTCCAGGTTTCAGGTCATCGCGGAACGGGGAGACGAGCCGGGCGTCCGGGTCGAGACCGGACAGCACCTGGCTGGCCTCCACACCCCTGATGCCGATGCCGACCGGCTGGCGCGCCAGCGTGCCGTCGTCCGCGACCGTCAGCACCTCGGTTCCGTCAAGCGCCGCGGTGGGGACCAGCAGCGCGTCGGGAACCTCCCGGGTGACGATGTTGAGCTCCACCGTCATGCCCACCCGCAACGGCGTGTCCTCGGGCAGGGCGAGATAGACCCGGTAGTTCTTCAGCACCGGGTCGCCCATCGGCGTGATGCGGTCAACCGTTGCCGTCAGCGCCTGGCCGGGAAAGGCATCGGCCCGGATCAGCGCCTTCTGTCCCGGGGCCACCTGGGGGATGTCCTCCTCGTTGACGTCGGCCACGAGGCGCAGCGGTGACGGCTGGCCGATCCAGAACAGGATTTCGCCCGGCGCCACGACTTCGCCGACGGAGCCGTCCTGCCGCAGGACGAGGCCGGAAATGGGCGCGCGGATCGTGTAGTCGTTCAGCCGTTCCCGCTGCGCCGCCAGAAGGGCGCTGATCTGGGAATATTCGCTGAGCGCCTTGTCATAGACCTGCTGGCTGATTACCCGCCGCTGCATCAGTTCCAGCGCGCGTTCCTGTTCGCTGAGCGACAGGCTCTGGCGGGCCTCCAGTTCCTTCAGCGTGGCCCGGGCATCGCCGGCGTCCAGTTCCGCCAGCACGTCGCCCGCGCGGATGCTGCGCCCTTCGCAGTCGCACAGTTCGACCAGGCGTTCCCGCAGCAGCGAGGTCACCTTCGCCCAGATGACCGGCTCGACACTGGCCGTTGCATAGACGACATCGGCCGCCGTCCCGCGCGAGGGGGAGACGACGGCGACCTCCGGCGGGCGGTTGGTCCAGAAAAGAAAGGCCGCAACGGCGGCGGCGACGGCGAGAAGCACCAGGGCAGGTTTGACAATGCGCATGCAGCGAGCCTCGCGCGAATGACCGGCCCTGACAATGGGCAAAGCGCCCGGCGACCGCCTTGCGGCAGGTCAAGGGCCAGCGCCGTCCGCTCACGCGCCGGGTGCCGGCGCGTCCTGGCTGGAAGAGCCACTGCGTGCGGTCGCCTCCTGCGGCCGCCCCGATGCGAGGACCAGCCATGCCGGCCCAGGATGATCCCAGTCTCAGCATGATCAACGTCAACAATGCGGGCTTCGGCACCCTGCGGCTGGATCCGGCCGCAGAAGCCGGGAACTACCGCGACCACCTCCTGCCGGCGCTCAGCCAGATGCCGAGTGTCTACTATGGCACCGCCCTGGCCACCCTGTCGGTGCGTCTGCGGCCGCTGCACGAGCACGGGTTTGTCGCGACCGGCGCGAGCACCCGGCTCTACTTCGCGGTGGCGGGGATGCTGGACGACATGCAGAACCCGCGCACGGCGCTCTCCACCAGCTGGGAGAATGTCGGCGGTCCGGTCATGAAGAGCCGCTACTATGTCTACGCCCGCCTCGGGGTCTCCGGTGGCGATGTCCTGACGTCGGTCGCGGCGTTGCAGGCCGGCGCCGAGCAGGTCAGCACGGCCGAGCTTGTCGCGGCCAACGGGGCGAGCAACGTCAGCGGTCCCACCCGCGTCGCCTATGTCACGGACGGTGCGCTTGCCGGAACCTTCTGGGCCTTCAAGCATGCCGGCTGGCGCAGCTCGATCCTGCCGGACGCGGTCAACCGCCGCTACCGTCCGCTCTGCCTGATGGACTTCCGGATTGATCCGGCCCAGGTCGGCGCCGCCCGGGCAGACGGGGCTGACTTCGGTGCGACCCTGGCGCTGGTGCCCGCCGCCCGCAACCAGGTCCATCTCGGTCATGGACTGATCGACGTCCAGAACCTCAGGGCCTTCTATCAAGGGCAGACCTATGCCAGCCCGGTCGGGAACGTGGCCGGAAACACGATCTGGACCAACTTCAACCGCCTCGGCACCTATCAGCAGCGCGCCTCGTACCAGGGGTTCGACGGGGTGGCCGTGACAGGCCCGCTGATGCGCGGCGGCGAGCAGTACTTTCCGCTCGGCTACTTCCGCACCTTCCCCGTTCTGGCTGCGGGCCTGCCCGCGAACGAGATTGCCCAGCGGCAATGCGGCGTCGTTGCAGCCATGATCAACGGCTTCGTCAACGCCTGAGACCGGCAACGGCGGACCCTGTGCCTGCCCGTGGCTCGCCTCAGTAGTGTGGCGGCTTGTCGATGCGGTGCTGCGGCAGGCCGACCTCGATCAGCTCCTCGATCTGGTCAGTCATCTCGAGCAGCCGGCGCGTCAGGCGGTCGATCTGCCGGCCCTGTTCGATCACGACGGCGTTCAGCTCGTCGATGGCATGGTTGGCATGCGCAAGGTCGATCTCGAGTTTCTCGATCCGCTCTTCGGACATGACGGCTCCCCTGTGCTCGCTCCCGACCAGCGCATACGCCGATTTTCGGATCCGGACAAGGCGCACCCTTGGCAAGTCCCCGGGACCTGCTAGATGCTTTGGCGTGCCTGCCTTTTGTCCGCAGTTTGCGGACGCCTTACCGAAAGCGACGCCATGACCAACCTTGCCGATTTTCCCATCACGCGGAAGTGGCCGGCCCAGCATCCGGACCGCCTGCAGCTCTACTCCCTGCCGACGCCGAACGGCATCAAGGTCAGCGCCATGCTGCTGGAGACCGGGTTGCCCTACGAGGCGCATCTGGTGGATTTCGCCAGCAACGACCAGATGACGCCCGAGTTCCTCTCGCTCAATCCGAACAACAAGATCCCCGCGATCCTTGACCCGAACGGTCCGGGCGGGCGGCCGCTGGCGCTCTGGGAATCCGGTGCGATCCTGATCTATCTGGCCGAGAAGACCGGCCGCTTCCTCAGCCCGGACCCCGCGCTGCGTCACGAGACGATCCAGTGGCTGATGTGGCAGATGGGCGGGCTTGGCCCGATGTCCGGCCAGCTCGGGTTCTTCCACAAGTTCGCCGGTCGGGATTATGAGGACCGCCGCCCGTTCGAGCGGTACCGCGACGAGGTCAGGCGCCTGCTCGGCGTGCTGGATCAGCGCCTCGATGGCCGGGAATGGATCATGGGATCCGACTATTCCATCGCCGACATCGCCTGCTGGCCGTGGCTGCGCACGATCTCGGGCTTCTACGAGGCAAGCGAGCACGTTGACCTGGCCAGCCGCAAGAACGTGCTGCGCTGGTTCGAGGCCTGCATGGCCCGCCCGGCCAGCACGCCGGCCACCAACATTCCCCCGCGCCCCTGATCTCGCGGATCGGGTCGTGACACCCTGAACGCCTGGCCCAGACGCCTGACACAGACGCCTGACACAGACGCCTGGCCCAGACGCCTGGCACAGACGCCTGACACAGACTGGGCGGACAGGAAATATCGGGAGACGGCCCGGCTGGTCCGGGCCTTTTCACGGCCGAAGGCGCGTCTCATGCGCGCCGTCCAGACACGCGAACGAGAAAGGGCGGCCCGAGGGCCGCCCTTTCCGCATTCAGCTGATGATCGGGTTATGGACTTCTTGGAAGTCCATGCCGCACCCCGTGCCCGCTGCAGGGCGGGCACAGGACTTAAGCTGATGGTCGGCTTTATGGACTTCTTAGAAGTCCATGCCGCACCCCGTGCCCGCTGCAGGGCGGGCACAGGACTTAAGCTGATGGTCGGCTTTATGGACTTCTTAGAAGTCCATGCCGCCCATGCCGCCCATGCCGCCGCCGCCCGGCATGGCCGGCGCGTCCTTCTTCGGCAGCTCGGCAACCATGGCGCCGGTGGTGATCAGCAGACCGGCGACCGAAGCGGCGTCCTGCAGGGCAGTGCGCACGACCTTGGTCGGGTCGATGATGCCGGCTTCGATCATGTTGACATAGGTCTCGGACTGAGCGTCGAAGCCGAAGGTGACGTCGTTGCTTTCCATGACCTTGCCGACAACGATCGAGCCTTCGACGCCGGCGTTCTCGGCGATCTGGCGGATCGGGGCTTCAAGAGCGCGCAGGACGATCTTGACGCCAGCCTGGATGTCGGCGTTGTCGGAGGTCAGCTTCTCGACGGCAGCCTTGGCGCGCAGGAGAGCGGTACCGCCGCCCGGGACGATGCCTTCTTCCACGGCCGCACGGGTCGCGTTCAGGGCGTCGTCGACGCGGTCCTTCTTTTCCTTCACTTCGATCTCGGTCGCACCGCCGACGCGGATGACGGCAACGCCGCCAGCCAGCTTGGCCAGACGCTCCTGCAGCTTCTCGCGGTCGTAGTCCGAGGTGGTCTCCTCGATCTGCGCCTTGATCTGGGCAACGCGGCCGGCGATGTCGTCCTTGGAGCCCGAACCATCAACGATGGTGGTGTTTTCCTTGGAGATCGAGACCTTCTCGGCGCGGCCGAGCATGTCGAGGGTGACGTTCTCGAGCTTGATGCCGAGGTCTTCGGAGATGACGGTGCCGCCGGTCAGGATGGCGATGTCTTCCAGCATGGCCTTGCGGCGGTCGCCGAAGCCCGGAGCCTTGACGGCAGCGATCTTGAGGCCGCCACGCAGCTTGTTGACGACGAGGGTCGCCAGGGCTTCGCCTTCGACGTCTTCAGCGATGATGAGGAGCGGCTTGCCCGACTGCACCACGGCCTCGAGGACCGGCAGCATCGACTGCAGGTTGGAGAGCTTCTTCTCGTGCAGGAGAATGAACGGCTTCTCCAGCTCGGCGAGCATCTTCTCGGCGTTGGTGACGAAGTACGGGGACAGGTAGCCGCGGTCGAACTGCATGCCCTCGACGACTTCCAGCTCGGTCTCGAGAGACTTGGCTTCCTCGACGGTGATCACGCCCTCGTTGCCGACCTTCTGCATCGCCTCAGCGATGTCACGGCCGACCTGCTTGTCGCCGTTGGCCGAGATGGTGCCGACCTGGGCAACTTCTTCCGAAGTGGTGATCTTCTTGGAAGAGGCGATCAGGTGCTTGACGGCTTCGGCAGCGGCGAGGTCGATGCCGCGCTTCAGGTCCATCGGGTTCATGCCGGCGGCAACGGCCTTGGCGCCTTCCTTGACGATGGCCTGGGCCAGAACCGTCGCGGTGGTGGTGCCGTCACCGGCGATGTCGTTGGTCTTCGAGGCCACTTCGCGCACCATCTGGGCGCCCATGTTCTCGAACTTGTCTTCGAGCTCGATTTCCTTGGCGACGGAGACACCGTCCTTGGTGATGCGCGGTGCGCCGAAGGCCTTGTCGAGCACGACGTTGCGGCCCTTCGGGCCGAGGGTCACCTTCACGGCGTTGGCGAGGATGTCCACGCCGCGCAGCATCTTTTCACGGGCATCAGCGCCGAACTTTACGTCCTTAGCAGCCATTTTCTCGTCTCACTTGTAACTTGGGTTGATGTCGGAACGATCAGGATATCCGCCAGAAGATCAGGCGATCACACCCATGATGTCGGATTCCTTCATGATCAGCAGGTCTTCGCCGTTGATCTTGACTTCGGTGCCGGACCACTTGCCGAACAGCACGCGGTCGCCAGCCTTAACGTCAACCGGGATCAGCTCGCCGTTGTCCTTGCGGGCACCCGGGCCGACGGAGACGACTTCGCCTTCCTGCGGCTTTTCCTTGGCGGTGTCCGGAATGATGATGCCGCCGGCGGTCTTCTCTTCCGAGGTTACGCGACGAACAACGACACGGTCGTGCAGCGGACGAAACGTCATTTGGCTCTTTCCTCTCATGCGGCGTGCCCCCATCTGAAAGCAGCACGCAATCCATTAGGTTGATGGCTCGAGAGAGCGCGGGAGGAGATCCCGCGTCCTGTTAGCACTCCTCAACAGCGAGTGCTAACGCGTCCACGATGTAGGAGCGGGGCTGCGGGATGTCAATGCCGGCCGCGTGCAAAAAATCAGGGGCGGGGCAGACGGCGACAGGTGTCGGAAAACACGGTAAACGACCCGCGCCGGGGACCTGCGCGGGTCAGGCCCTGACGAAGCCGCGCAGGGTCAGGCCGGGGCGGGTCGTGAACTCCGTCGGACGGTTCATGCCCGCGTCGGCGGCCACGAACACGAAGCTGTCGGGTTCAAGCCTGTAGATCGCCGGCAGGCGCTTGCCGGCATCCTCGCCGATCGTGTCGATCCAGGTGATGGATTTCGGCTGCGTGGTTGCGTCCAGCTCGAACAGCCCCTCAAGGATCGTCTCGCCGCCCGGAATGGCGACATGGAACCGGGTGCCCGTGATCGTCGTGATCGCGCCGGGCAGGCCATGGCTGTCCGGCGGATCGACGAGGCCGTTCTCCTCGAAGCGAACCTGGAGCCAGCGACCCTGCAGGGCCTCCAGATCTGTGCGCGTGTCAGGCGTCATGGTTATGTATCCACGAGAGGCGCTGCGAGGCGTTACTGCAGCCGTTCGGACCAGGACTGGCGTTTCCGGTAGATGGTCGAGGGGCTGATCTCGAGCGCGGCCGCGGCGAGGGCGATGTTGCCGTCGAAGGCATCCAGCGCATCCTCGATGATCCGGCGTTCCTGCGCCCAGAGCGGCTCGATGCTCGAGTGCGGTCGTCCGCTGCGGGCCGGACGTCGCCTGTCGCGGACGTCCTCTGCGGGAGCGCGCGCCCGGTTGAAGGTGTCGCGGATCACCAGCGGCAGCATCTCGTAGCTCACCGAGCCGCCGTCGTTCATCACCACGATCTGGCGGATGGTGTTTTCCAGCTGGCGCACGTTGCCCGGCCAGCCGTAGCTGAGCAGCCGCGCCTCGGCATCCGCGTCGAAGTTGCGGAAGCTGCGTGCCTCCTCTCCGGCAAAGCGGGCGAGGAACGCGTGGGCCAGCGGCAGGATGTCGTCCCGCCGGTCGCGCAGCGGCGGAACCTGCACCGGCAGCACATGCAGACGGTAGTAGAGATCTTCCCGGAGGCGCCCGGCCGCCACTTCGGCGAGCGGATCGCGGCTGGTCGAGCAGACCAGACGGATGTCCACGTCGATGTCCTTGCCGCTGCCCCCCAGGGGAGCCGGGATCGAGCCGGTCTGGATCACACGCAGCAGACGGCTCTGCAGGGCCGGATCCATGTCGCAGATCTCGTCGAGATAGAGCGTGCCGCCATCGGCGAGGCTGAGCAGCTCGCTGCGTCCGCTGCGGCTGCCTGTCAGGCTGCCGAACAGCTCCGCCTCGAGTTCGTCGGCGCCGAGCCCCGCGCAGTTGACGGTCACGAGGCGACCGGTGCGGCGGTCGGACTGGCCGTGGATGGCCTCGGCGCAGAGCGTCTTGCCGGAGCCTGCCTCACCGGTGATGAACACCGGGGCACTCGAGGGGCCGAGACGGCGAATGGTGGCATAGAGATGCCGCATCGGCTGCGACTGGCTGGAGAAGCGCCCCACCGGCTTGCCGGCCTCGGCCCCCGCGGGCAGCGGATCGGCCTCCCGGCGCGGCTGCGGCACGGCCGCGACACTGCGGCTGCGGCGCATGTCGAGGTGGGCGCGCACCTTCTGCGTCAGCGCATCGAGGGAATAGGGCTTGACCAGGAAGTCATGCGCGCCGGCGCGCATCGCGTTCAGCGACCGGGTGACGGAGCCCTCGGCGCTGACGGCGATGATCACCGCCGTCGGGCACCGCACGGCAAAGCGGGACAGCGCCTCGTCGCCGCCCACGGTCTCGACATCGACCACCAGCACGTCGGTGCGCTTGATGGCCAGATCCTCCAGGCACTGGCGTGCGTCGGAGTAGAGGATGGGTTCGGCAACGGTTCCCGGCAGTTTCGCGCAGACGGTGGCCGCGCGCAGCGCATCGGACGGGGTGGCGTCCAGGACTCGAACTTGCAGGGACCCGTCAAGGTCCGGAATGCTCCCCATGCCCGGGTTACTCCCGTTTTTGTGGTGATCCATGCGGCAGGTCAGATCAGACAATGCTGTGATCCCGACATTCGACGATCAGGGTAAACAAACCGTTGTCGGGTCTTCATTTTGCGCAAGGGACACCGGGCGCGGCCGGCCGGGCGGACGGCAGGCGCATCCGGTCCTGCCGGCCGCCGTCCGCCTCAGATCCGGCCGACGGCAAGCCCGGCAAGGAAGGCGACCAGCGCGACCACGCCGAGAAGCTGTGGCTGCCGCAGGCCGCGCGTCACGGGTCCGGCCGGGACCGGCAGGGCGGCGCCTTGGGCCGGCCCCGGCACCTGACCTTGGGCCTGTCCGTAGCCTTGTCCTTGCGCCCCGTCTCCCTCAGTGCCGCGACCCGGTCTGGCCTCCGGATGCCGTGCCAGCCGATCCGGCGAGGACGGGGCGGGGAACAGGGGAGGGGGCGACAGGGGAGGGAGCGACAGGGGGGCTTCGCCAGAAGCGTCGCCATAAGCGTCGCCGGTAACACTCGCCGTCCCGGTGTCGTGCGGGCCGGCCGTCTGCTCGGCGGTGCGGGCCCGGGCAGGGACCGGGGCGGCCGCGGCGGTCGTCTCCGGCGGGATGCGCGGGGCAGCCGGCGACGGCGACGGGGCGGGCGGAAGCTCGAAGCGTGGTGCGTAGGAGCCTTTTGGAATGTCGATCCGGATCGGGTCATCCCGGCCGCTGCCGGCGTAGTAGTCCTGCAGGCGCTTGCGCAGGCGCGCCGCCTCCACGCGCACGATCGGATCGGTGTTGGGGTTGAAGTCCGGGCCGCGCCCGAGAGCCGCCGTCGCGATCGTGTAGCCCTTGAGGTTGACGATCTGGTCCGAGATCGCAGCCTCGACGACGAACCGGAGGAAGGCGCGGAGCTGGTCGGCGGTGGCAAACTCTGCACTGGTGAGGATCTTGTGCAAGGCCAGCCGCACAAGGTCTGGGTCAACTCCCGGCTCCCGTCCCAGACCCTGCGCCAGACCCGGCGCCAGACCCTGCGCCAGACCCTGCGCCAGACCCGGCTCCAGATCCGGACCTAGCCCCGGTCGTGACCCTGGATCTGCCCCCGAACCCGAGCCCGCGTGAAGCCCGCGCCCGGCAGGTTCCGGCGACGGCGCGCCGGTCTCATCCGTCGGGGCGGAATGGGGCCCGGGGCCGGACGGCATCCGGCGTCCGGCAGGCCCGGCCCTGGCTGTCAGATGCTCTGTCGCGGGTATTGCGCCGTCCCGCACACCCGTTTGGTCCATGCCGCCAACCCCCGTTGTTACGGTTGAGTTTCAGCGGGGTGACGTCCTCCCAGAAATCCCCCGCAAGAACGCTAGTGCCCATACGTCAAAATGAAAAGCAGAAATCGTTAACCTGTGCGATGATCACGGCCGGGCGGCCCTGCGCGGCCTGGTCTCGCCCCTCCAGACCGACGCCGTCGGTAGGGAGGCATGGGGGCCATGGCTGAGGGGCATGCTTCAGATGCATGTTTCCGGGGCACGCCTCCAGGGGGCCGGCATCAGGGGCACAGTGTCCGTCGGGCGACACGCGCAGCTCTGCAGTTTGCAAGCTTATCCGGGGACAATAGGCAAATATTGCCTCCTGCGGTCCCGCCGAGAGTCGGAAGGCCCCGCGCTTTGGGGCAAGATCGTTAACACAGTGTTGATTCGGTGCGAGTTCGACGAAGCAAGATGGGGCGCGGGACAACCCTTCTCATTCTGGTCTGCATGGGCGTGATTGCCCTGTCGTCGGCGGCCGTGCTGGTGTTCCAGCTCGGGCGGCCGGTCGGCGAGGCCGTGTCCCTGTCGCTTGCCCTCATGTGCACCATGATCATGGTCCAGGTCCTGCTCAGCCGGGCGCGCGAGCGTGGCCAGGTCGCAGAAGCGGTCGACCGTCTGGAAGACCGTCTCGCGGAACTCGACGATGACGTGACCAATCTGGAAGGGCGCCTGACCGGCGTGGAGCACACCGTTCCGCGCCGCACCCGCGAGGCCATCGACCCGCTGTTTGCCGAGATCGAGGTGCTTGGCACGCTGGTCAAGCAGATGGCCGAGGCAATGTCGGACATCGAGACCCGCCTTGAGGACCAGCGCGGGCTCGCGCCGCCGCCGGCCATGCCGGAACTTGCCTATCATCCCGGGACCGCCCAGGCCTATCCGCAGATGGGACAGCCGGCCCAGCCGCAGCCGGCCTATCAGCCCTACATGCCGCAGCAGCAGGGCTATGCGCCGATGTCGCAGCAGCCGGCACAGCCGCATCAGCACGGTCTGGCGTCGGCGCCGATGCATCCCTCGCAGATGCATCCCGCCCAGATGCAGCCGCAGCCCGGCTACGCTCCCCTGCCGCCCCAGCCGATGGCCCCTGCGGCCCCGGCCTCCGGCGCCCCGTTCCAGCAGCCGATGGCCTATGACGTCGGCGGTGCCACCCGCATCGAGCCGGTGCTCGGCGACCAGCCGCCGCAGCGCCAGGAACCGCAGGCCGATCCGGTCATGCGCGAACTGATCCGCTCCGCCCTCAATGCCAACCGGGTCGATCTGTTCCTTCAGCCCATCGTCACCCTGCCGCAGCGCCGGGTGAAGTACTACGAGAGCCTGACGCGGCTGCGGGATGCCGGCGGGCAGCTGCTCGAACCCTCGGTCTTCCTGCCGGAGGCATTGCGCGCCGGCTTCGTGCCGCGGATCGACAACCTGCTGCTGTTCCGCTCCGTGCAGGTGGTCCGCCGCCTTGCCACCCGCAACCGCGACGTCGCGCTGTTCTGCAACATCGCGTCGCTGTCGCTGGTGGACGAGACCTTCTTCCCGGGCTTCCTCGAATTTGTCCGCGCCAACAAGAACTTCGGCGAACTGCTCATCTTCGAGTTCACGCAGGACGATGTCGCGCAGATGGGCGTGGTCGAGCTGGAAAGCCTCGCAGCCCTCGCCGAGCTCGGCTTCCGCTTCTCCGTCGACCAGATTCACGACCTGAAGATGGACTTCCGCGCGCTGGCCGACCGGGGCTTCCGCTTCGCCAAGCTGAATGCCGACTACCTGATCGGCCGCCGCGCCACCGACCACGGGCATATCCACCCGGCCGATTTCGGTGATCTTCTCGGCCGATACGGCATCGAGCTGATCGCGGACCATGTCGAGACCGAGTCCCAGGTGCTGGAGCTGCTCGATGCGGACGTGAAGATGGCGCAGGGCTTCCTGTTCTCGCCGCCGCGCCCTGTCCGTGCCGAAGTGCTCCAGGGCGCTCCGGCACCGGCGCCGCGCAAGCGCGCCGCCGGCTGATCGTCACCCCGTCAAGCGTCCCGCATCCACTGTCCCAAGTCCCGGCGCCCCCGGCAACCGCAGTCCCGACAAGAAAAGGGGCCGGCGTGCGCCAGCCCCCTTCATCGGTCCTGCCCCTTGCCTCGGTCCTGTTCCTATCGGCCGGCCCCGTCCGGACGGGCGGACGGGCGGACGGGCGGATGGGCGGACGGGCTGGCGGGCGCTCGCCGGTGGTCAGCTCGCGGCCGGCCCCACGGTGACGACCAGCGGCGTCTGGTTCTCGAGCAGCCGCTTCGCGACCCGGCGAACGTCCTCCAGTGTCACGGCCTCGATCTCCGCATTGCGGCGGTCGAAATAGTCGATCCCGAGACGCGCCGTCTGCAGCGCCACAAGCTGGCTGGCAATCTTGCCCGACGTGTCGAAGCGCAGCGCATAGGAGCCCGTCAGGAAGGCCTTGGCCTTGGCCAGTTCTTCCGCGCTCGGCCCCTCCTCCGCCATGCGGCGGAACTGGGCCAGGATGATCTCGAGCGTTTCGTTGGCCTTGTCGGCCCGGGTTGCGGCGCTGGCAAACAGCAGGCCCGTGTGCGCCGACGGCGACAGGTCGGTGCCGACACCATAGGACAGGCCGCGCTTCTCGCGGACTTCCTCGTAGAGCCAGGAGGTGAACGAGCCGCCGCCGAGGATATGATCCATCACGAAGGCCGCCTGATAGTCCTTGTCGTCCCGCTTCAGCGCCGGCAAGCCGAGCAGGATCGTGGTCTGCGGCACGTCCATGGTGCGGCTGATGCGTTCGCCGGTGCGCGCCACCACGTCCGGGATGGCCGGCAGGGTGCTCTTTTCCGCCAGCTTGCCGAACACGCTGTCGAGCAGCGGGGCCAGGGTCCGGGCGTCAATCGCCCCGACCACGCCGATCACCAGACCCTCGCGGGTGAACAGGCGCGCCCGCTGTGCCTCCAGGTCGGCCGGCGTCAGCGCCGTGACACTGGCGATGGTGCCGTCGGTCGGACGGGAATAGGGGTGGCCGGGAAAGGCTGCTTCCATGAAGGCGCGCGAGGCGACCGCATCCGGATCCTCCTCGGCCTGCTTCAGGCCGACAAGGATCTGCGAGCGCATCCGCTCGACGGCATCCGCATCGAACCGCGGCTCGTTGACGGCGAGGCGCAGCATCTCGAAGGCCTCGTCGCGGGTGTTGGCGAGCGTGCGCAGGCTGCCGAAGGTCTGGTCTCCGCCGGCGCTGAAGCCGACGCTGATCGCCAGTTCCTCCATGCGCGCCTGGTAGGCGGCGGCGTCCATGTCGCCGGCCCCTTCGTTGAGCGAGGCAGCCATCAGGTTGGTGACGCCCTCCTTGCCGGCCGGGTCCTGCGCACTGCCGTTGTCGAAGGCGAAGTTGACGGCAATGATCGGCAGGGTCTGGTCCTCGACCAGCCAGGCCTCGATGCCGCCCGGGCTGATGACCCGTTCGATGGTGGTGGCGAGCGCCGGCCAGGGGCTCGCCAGCAGCAGGCTGCTGCCGATGACGGTCGCCGCAGCCGAACGCTTCACGAAGTCAAGCGAATGAAACATCTGTCTACCCTTGAACTGCTGGCCCCTGAACGTCTGGCCCCTGAACGTCTGGCACTAAACGTCTGGCCCTGAACTTCTGGACATGCACTGCCGGCCCTGAACGGTCCGCATCGACCTGGCGGGACCTCAGGAGCGCTGCCCGGCCGCCGGAACGGCGCTGGCAGTCGGCTTGAGCAGATGGTCCTTGTCCGGCGGCGTCAGATAGCCGGTGACGGGTTCGCCGAGCAGATAGGCGCGGGCCACGGCCTGGACATCTTCCGCCGTGACGGCTGCAATTTGGCTCGGCCAGGTCTGCACGTCCTCGACGGTCTGGCCGCTGGTCAGAGCCGCGCCGAACAGGCGGGCGAGCCCCATCTGGCTGTCCTGCGCATAGATGGCAGACGACACGAGACTGTGCTTGGCGCGCGCCAGCTCGTCGGCACTCACGCCCTTTTCGGCAATCTCCCGCACTGCCGTCCGGAACTCGGCTTCGAGATCACCCAGCGTGGTCTCGCCGCGCGGCGAGGCGTAGAGCATGAAGCGGGTGGAATCGAGCGCGGTGTCGAGATAGTAGGCGCCGATGTCGACGGCGATCTGCTTCTCGAGGAAGGCGCTGCGGTAGAGCCGGCTGGTCGGGCCGCCGCCCAGGATCTGCGCCAGAAGCTCCAGCGCTTCCGGCTCCCGTCCCGTCCCGGTGGTCTGGCTCGGAACCAGCCAGGTCCAGGACACGGCCGGCTGGCGCACGCGCTCGTCCTCCACATGCACCGACCGTGAGCCGGCCAGCGGCGGCTCACCCGGGCGCAGGCGTGCTTCCGGCTCGGCCCGGCGCGGGACCTTGCCATAGGTCTGCTCGGCGAGCTTGCGGACCTCCTCGGCGTCCACATCGCCGGCGACGACCAGCACCGCATTGTTGGGCGTGTAGAAGCGGTTGTAGAAGTCGATCGCGGCCGCGCTGTTCAGCGCCTCGATCTCGCTCTGCCAGCCGATGACCGGCGAGCCGTAAGGGTGGTTGACGTAGGTGACGGCCGACAGGGCCTCCTGCAGCCGGGAGGACGGATCGCTGTCGACGCGCATCCGCCGTTCCTCCAGCACCACGTCGCGCTCCGGAGCGACCACCTCGTCCGACAGCACGAGGTTGTGCATCCGGTCGGCCTCCAGCTCCATCATCAGCGGCAGATGCTCCTTGGCGACGCGCTGGAAATAGGCGGTGTAATCGAAGCTGGTGAAGGCGTTCTCCTGTCCGCCGATGCCGGCAACCGTGGCGGAGAACTCGCCATTCGCCCGGGTTCTGGTGCCCTTGAACATGAGGTGCTCCAGAAAGTGCGCGACACCCGACTGGCCGGCCGGCTCGTCGGCGGCGCCGACCCGGTACCACACCATGTGCGTGGCGACCGGCGCGCGCCGGTCCGGAATGACCACCACCTCGAGCCCGTTGGCGAGGGTGAAATGCGACAGGTTCGCGGCGATCCTGGTCGGGGTTGCCGTTTCGGCCCGGACCGGCAGCACCGCCGGAACAAGCAGCGTCGCGGAGAGAAGGACAGCGGACAGGGAACGGGCAAGGGCTGCGGTTTTCCGCATGGATCTCGAACTCCCGGGTGTGGGCGCGGCAGGAGCAGCGCGCGACTGCATGAAGGCTTGAGGCGCAATATGGGCGCTGGAAAGGCAAGGTCCGGTTAAATTTTCGTCATCCAGGCCCCTGCCGGCCAACACCCCCGGCAGCGCCCCCAGCCCCGCGATCCGGCGCGGCAGTGTCCGGCGGCGTGTGCGGCAAGGCTCAGCCGCGGCCGGGGCCGGGCAGCAGCCTGGCCGGGCGGACATGAAAAAGGCGGCCGACTGGCCGCCTTCACGTTCCGGTGATGCAGGCGCCTCAGCGCTGGATGCAGTCCTCGGTCGGGGTCGGGGTGCAGTTCATCTTGATCTGCGCGCCTTCCATTTCCCGGATTTCGCGCCGGCGGACATCGTTGGTGTCGGCCGGCTTGGTCAGCGGCGCATTCGCGGCCGGGGTCGAGTAGGCAACCGGCGGCTCGACGAGGAACCGGCGCACCGGCTGGCCGTCGGGACCGAACAGCTTGGACGTGTCGATCTGACCGGCGCCCTGATGCTGCTGCTTCATTTCCGCCGGGGTCATCAGGCCACCGCTGATGATCTGCTCGTCCCGCCGCTCCCGCGCCACGTCGCGCGGCTGCGTCGAGCCGATCTGGATGCCGCGCATCTGCTCGGGCGTCAGCAGGTCCGTGCCGTTGCTGCGGGCATAGAGCGCCTTCAGGTCCTGCAGTTCCTGGTTCTCGGGCTTCGGCCAGTTGGCCGCCGTCTCGGTCGCCGGGGCTTCGGGCTGCGGCAAGGCGCTCAGGTTGGAGGGCATCGCCAGCGGGGCGCGGGGACGGTACTCGATCGGCTTCTGCTTCGGATCGACGGCACCGAGGCCTTCCATGATCTTGCGCACGGCAGCCTGGTCGACGCCTTCCTCATAGCCGTTGGGATCGGTCACGCAGCCGGCGAGGGCGACTGCAAGCGCGGCCACGACGAGGCCGCCACGGCGTGCGGGCTTGCCTGGAAGCCGCGAAAGAGACTCAATGAACATCAAGCGCACGTCGCCTTATCCCGTCTTGCACGGAAGCCCGTCCGGCTCCCGAGGGTCAGTCCTGGGTCTCAGAACCTGATCAGCCCGACTTAGAGCCGGATTTTGAGGCATTATTTGGACCACCTGCAAACCCGTCATACAGGAGACCGAGCACGCCGGCAACGATCGCGGCATCGGCGACGTTGAAGACGTACCAGGAGAAGTCTCCCCAATGCAGGTGCAGGAAGTCGTAGACGGCGCCATAGGCGAAGCGATCCACGCCGTTGCCAAGGGCGCCGCCGATCAGGAGGCCGAAGCAGACCGCCGCGAGGCGCGTCGCCCCGCGCACCGACCAGACCCAGAGACCGATCGCTGCCGCCACCGTGAAGATCGCAAGCGCCCACCGCCCCAGATCCGTCTCCTGCTGCAGCAGGCCGTAGGAAATACCCCGGTTCCAGACGGTCACAAGCTGAAGGAACGGCAGCACGTCGACCACGCCCCGGCTCGGCAGGTCGTAGACGAACAGCAGCCAGAGCTTGCTGGCCTGATCGGCCAGGAAGATCAGGCCGGCAAGCCAGGCGATGCCCCGGCTGGCCGGTCCCCAGAGCCAGCGCTCCCGAAACCCCTCGGGGGTCTCGCCGGCACCGGCCGCCAGGTGTTCGGACGTCTTCGGGGCATCCGGGTCAGCCATGGCTCAGGTCCTCAGGCGCGGCCATTGGCGGCATCCCACTCGCGCAGGGCTGCCGCATCGCGCAGGGTGACATCCGGATAGGCCGGGTCGCTGCCGACTTCCGGCAGGATCTTCCAGGACCTTGCGCATTTCTGCCCCTCGGCCAGCCCCGGCACCACGGCGACGCCCTTGACGTCGTCCAGCGTGAAGGCGCCAGCGGGCGCGGCCGCATCGCTCAGGCTGAGCTGGCTGGTGATGCAGATATCGGCCATGTCGATGCCGGCGAGGGCCGCCATCAGCTCCGGGTCGGTCACATGCACCACCGGATGGGCTTCGAGCGACGAGCCGATGCGCTTTTCACGGCGCTCGATTTCCAGCGCGCCGGTGATGACGCGGCGAACCTCGCGCACCTTGTCCCACTTGGCGGCCAGCGCCTCGTCGCGCCAGTCGGCCGGCAGCTCCGGGAACTGCTGCAGATGCACCGAGCTGTCCGCGCCCGGATGCCGCGCGATCCAGCTTTCCTCCATGGTGAAGGGCAGCATTGGCGCCATCCACACGACCAGGCAGGTGAACAGCTCCTCGATGACCTGCAACGAGGCCTTGCGGCGCACGGACGAGGCCGGGTCGCAGTAGAGCGTGTCCTTGCGGATGTCGAAATAGAAGGCGGACAGGTCCACCGTCATGAAGGTGAAGAGGTGGTGGAACACCTTCTTGTAGTCGAAGGCGGCGTAGCCCTCGCGCACCAGCGTGTCGAGGTCGGCCAGCCGGTGCAGCATCAGCCGCTCCAGCTCGGGCATGTCGGCAAGCGCCACCTTTTCGCCGGTGGCGTGGGCGAGCGAGCCCAGCATCCAGCGCAGGGTGTTGCGCAGCTTGCGGTAGCTGTCGACGGAGGTCTTCAGGATCTCCGGCCCGATGCGCTGGTCTTCGGCATAGTCGCCGGAGGCCACCCACAGGCGCAGGATGTCGGCGCCATACTGCTTGATGACGTCCTGCGGGAACACCTGGTTGCCGAGCGACTTCGACATCTTGCGGCCGTCCTCGGCCATGGTGAAGCCGTGGGTCAGGACCGCGTCATAGGGCGCATGGCCGCGCGTGCCGCAGCTCTCCAGCAGCGAGGAATGGAACCAGCCGCGATGCTGGTCCGAGCCTTCCAGATAGAGCACGTAGTCGGTGCCGCCATCGACCTTGCGCTTGGGGCTGAGGTCCGGGCGCTTTTCAAGGCAGAAGGCGTGCGTCGAGCCGCTGTCGAACCAGACGTCGAGGATGTCGTCGATCTTGATCCAGTCACCGGGGTTGTAGCTGTCGCCGAGGAAGCGCTCCTTCGCGCCTTCGGCAAACCACACATCGGCGCCTTCCGCACGGAAGGCCTCGGCGATGCGGGCGTTGACGGCCGGGTCCTTCAGAACCTCGGCCGTGTCCTTGTGGATGAACACGGTGATCGGCACGCCCCAGGCCCGCTGGCGCGACAGCACCCAGTCCGGACGGCCGGCGATCATCGAGCGCAGGCGGTTCTGGCCGGTGGCCGGCACGAAGCGGGTCTCGTCGATGGCCTTCAGCGCCCGGGCGCGCAGCGTGTCGCCGGCGCCGTCAATGTTGCGGTCCATGTAGACGAACCACTGCGGCGTGTTGCGGAAGATCACCGGCTTCTTCGAGCGCCAGGAATGCGGATACTGGTGCTTGAGACGGGCAAGCCCGATCAGCGCGCCGGCTTCCTTCAGCTTCTCGATGTTGGCCTTGTTGGCCGTGCCCTTCTCGCCCTTGTGCGTGATGACCTGGTGGCCGTCAAAGCCCGGCGCATCCTTGGTGTAGAAGCCGTCGTCGGCCACGGTGAAGGGGATTGTGGTGTCGATGCCGCGCGCGTCCAGATCGTTGCGCTTGGCGATCCAGATCTCGAAGTCGTCGGCGCCGTGGCTTGGCGCGGTGTGGACGAAGCCGGTGCCGGTGTCGTCGGTGACATGGTCGCCGTCGAGCAGCGGCACGTCGAACTGGTAGCCGCCCAGATCCAGGTCGCGGTAGGGATGGGCGCAGGTCAGCGCGCCGAGTTCGTCGGCGGTGACAGGACGCCGCTTCACGAAATCGGTGATGCGGGCGTTCTTGAACACCTCCTCGGCCAGCTTGTCGGCGAGGATGAGCCTGTCGCCCTTCTGCACCCAGTTGTCGTCGGCCAGGCCGTCCTGCGTCACCTCATAGAGGCCGTAGGCGATGGCGGAGGAATAGGAGATCGCGCGGTTGCCCGGGATGGTCCACGGAGTGGTCGTCCAGATGACCACGGCCGCATCGAGCAGTTCCTCGGCGGCGGCCTCGTCCTGGCCGCCGGCTTCGACGACCGGGAACTTCACCCAGATCATGTCGGACTGGTAGTCCTGATACTCGATCTCGGCCTCGGCCAGCGCCGTGTTCTCGACCACGGACCACATCACCGGCTTGGAGCCGCGATAGAGCTGGCCGGACATGGCAAACTTCATCAGCTCCTCGGCGATGACCGCCTCGGCGTCGTAGTTCATGGTCAGGTATGGATTGTCCCAGTCGCCCTCGATGCCGAGGCGGCGGAACTCGTCGCGCTGGATCGCCACCCACTTCTCGGCATAGGCGCGGCATTCCTGGCGGAACGCGATCATGGCGACCGAGTTCTTCAGGTCCGGCTTCTGCTTGCCCTTGGAGCGGTAGTTCTCTTCCTCGATCTTCCACTCGATCGGCAGGCCGTGGCAGTCCCAGCCCGGAACGTAGTTGCTGTCGAAGCCCATCATCTGCATCGAGCGCGTGACGATGTCCTTCAGCGTCTTGTTCAGCGCATGGCCGATGTGGATGTTGCCGTTGGCATAGGGGGGGCCGTCGTGCAGCAGGAACTTCGGCCGGCCGGCCGCGTCCGCGCGCAGGCGTCTGTAGAGGTCCATGCCCTGCCAGCGCGCAATGATCTCGGGCTCCTTCTGCGGCAGGCCGGCGCGCATCGGGAAGTCGGTGACGGGCAGATAGAGGGTCTCGGAATAGTCGCGGGACGTGGTTTCGCTCATGACGGCAATCCGCAGAAGTTCGGCGCGCCGGGCGCGCATGTCGCTGGGAGGAGCCCGGTCGGCAGGGCCACCGGGTCCGGAAAGGGGCTCGGCATCAATCCCGGTCCCTCGGCGCCGCGCGAGGCGTCAGCCGAAGGCCGGGCAGCTAATTCGTGAGACACCGGGCAGCATGATGCGGCCGGTCCGCGCATGACAGGTCATGCTGGCTCTACTACCAGTCCGGCCGTCCTGAATAAAGCGGCAATTGCGGCCGGTCCCGTCCGCGACGCGGGCGCCAGACGCAAAAGGGCAGGCCCGCCGGATGGCGGGCCTGCCCTTCGCTTGTGCGGTCGATTACCGGCCGGAGCGCGGTGACGGCCGTGCCTCGGTTTCCCGGATGATCCGTGCAAGCTCACGCTTGTCGTCGATCCAGTCGCGCGGGTCGGGGGCTCCGGCCAGCAGCTCCTCCTGCGGGCTGATCCAGCCGTCTCCGCCACAGAAGCCGCAGCGTTCGGTGTAGGGCATGGCCATGTCCGCCAGCACCTTGCCCGGCTCGTACACCTCCCGGAGCGGATGCGCGTCGGCGCGGTGCGGGAAGACCATCACGATGCCGGTGCCCTGACACTCGGGGCAGGCATGCCCCGGTCCCTGGTGCCGGCTGTCGGGATGGCGCGGTTCGTTGCGGCCCATGCCTCAGCCTCCCCGTTCCACCTCGTCCCGGATGTCCTGCACGCTGCGGCCCGGGTTGCGCCGCTTTTCCTCCACGACGCGCTCCTGGATGGCGGCTTCGCGCTCGGCCCGCGCCTGCTGGTCCTGCGCTTCGCGCATGCCGCCATAGGCGTCGACGACCTCGTTGATCTTGCGACCAACCTTTTCGCCGGCTCCAAGAGCCCCTTCGACGGCGCCGCCAATGACGCCCTTCACGGTTTCGCCTGTCGTCTTGCTGATGTTGCTCATGGTTCGCTCCCTGTTGTCCGGCTTCACCCGTCTCGTGTGAGGGGATGACCGAACAGTTTCAATTTATTGAAAATTACCTTATGGGAACTTGATCCAGATCAACGCAGCGCAGCCTTGGCGCGCTTGTGGCGTGTCATGTCTACTTTTGGGCGAAAAATGCAGGCTCAGGCTGCTTTTGTCCTGGCAGTGCGGGCTGGGGTTGCGCCAGCAGGCGCGCTGCCCGCGCCGGGGGACGTTGCAAGAGGGCGGAGCCGGACAGGCTCAGGTGCTGGCCCGCAGCCGTTCCCGGTGCGCGATGTAGAGGCCACTGGCGACGATCAGCGCAATGCCGCCCCAGGTCGGCAGGTCCGGGAAATCCCCGAAGATCAGGTAGCCGAACAGCGTCGCGCTGACGATCTCCAGATAGTTGAACGGCGCGAGCACGGAGGCGGGGGCAAGCGCAAAGGCCCGCACGATGAAGCCATGGCTGATGAAGGAGATGAGGCCGATGCCCACCATCATCAGCACGTCGATGGAGCCCGGAACGACAGGCACGAAGCCGCCGATGCCGGTGGCCCAGGCCGCAAGCAGGATCACGCCGAGCGTCAGACATCCCCCCAGGGCGGTCGTGAACTGCATCGACAGCAGGCTGTCCTCGCCCGCCAGCTTCCGCGTGATGAGCAGGTAGAGCGCAAACAGCGTTGCGGTGACGAGCGGCAGGAGGGCGGACACGCCGAAAGCGGCAAAGCTCGGGCGGATGATCAGCATGGCGCCAAGCAGCCCCACCGCCACGGCCGCCCAGCGGCGCGGCCCGACGTGCTCCTTCAGGAAGATCGCCGACAGCGCCGTCAGGATCATCGGTTCGACGAAGAAGATCGCGATCGCGTCGGCCAGCGGCATCACCTTCAGCGCGGTGAAGAAGCTGAGCGTCGCCCCCGACAGGAGCGCGCCCCGCAGCAGGTTGACGCCCCAGCGCTGGGGTCTCAGCGTGGCAAGGCTGCGCGCCCACACGAGCGCGATGGCCACCGTGATCAGGGCCTGAAAGAAAAACCGCGAGAACGAGACTTCAAGCGCGGGGATGTGGCCGGCGAGGATCTTCGCCAGCACATCCATCAGCGGGACCACACCCATCCCGGCGATCATGAACAGGATGCCCTGGAAGACATCCCCCGGCCGTTCCGGCGGCATGGCTGCGGGCGCGGCGCCGCCTGAGCTCACAACGGCACACTGCCGAGCGTGAGGTCGAGCGGCGACAGCGGCTGCATCGCGGCCAGGGCTGCCCGCGCCTCGGCGCTGTCACGGTCCATCTGGGCGATCAGCGCCTCGATGCTGTCGAAGCGCTCTTCCGGCCGAAGGTAGGAGACGAGGCTCACCCGCAGGACCTTGCCGTAAAGGTCGCCCGAAAAATCGAACAGGAACACTTCCAGGAGTGGCGCGCCATTGTCGAAGGTCGGCCGGCGGCCGTAGCTCGCAACGCCGTCCACCGGCTTGCCGTCGACAAGCACCCGCACGGCGTAGATGCCATGGCGCAGCGGGCAGTTGTCGGCGAGGCGCAGGTTGGCGGTCGGATACCCGAGATCACGCCCGCGCTTTTCGCCATGCCGGACCTCGGCTTCAACGAACCAGCGGTACCCAAGCAACCCGTTGGCGAGCGCGATGTCGCCCTCGGCCAGCGCCGCGCGGATGCGCGAGGAGGAGATGATGGCCCCGCCTTCGTCCGTCTCGGCGGCAACGATGGTGACGCCGAAGCCGTGCGCGGCGCCGGACTGGCGCAGGAAGTCCGGCGTGCCGGCGCGACCCTTGCCGAAGTGGAAGTCGTGGCCCGTCACCGCGTGACGGATGCCGAGGCTGCTGATCAGGATGCGTTCGACGAAGTCCGACGCCGCAAGACCGGCAAAGTCGCGGGTGAAGGGCAGCACGAGCACGCCGTCCAGCCCGAAGGCTTCCATCACCGCTGCCTTGGCCTGCCGGGGGGTGAGCCGGAACACCGGAGCGTCGGGGTTGAACACCGTGCGCGGATGCGGCTCGAACGTCATGGCATAGACGGGGGCCCCGGCCGCGCGCGCGATGTCCATCGCCTGCTCGAGCACGATGCGGTGGCCGCGGTGCACGCCGTCGAAATTGCCGATCGCGACCACGCCGCCCTTCAGGTGCTGCGGAAAATGATCAAGATCTTCGGCATGGACGAACGGCGGGTGAAGGTCGGTCATTGGCACTGGAAACCTGGCGGGTCGGAACGGGCCGGATGCCGCTGCGCGGGGGCAGCAGGTCGGGACATCAGGCGGCGCGCCGGACCCTGCCGGTTTCGATCCGAAAGGTCAAGCTGCAGCGCGGGATCAGATCCGGAGCGCTTCGTCGTCCCGCGAGGGGACCTTGACCATGGCCTCACCCTCCAGCACGACCGTGTCGCCGACGCTGCAGATGCAGCTGAGACGGGCCCGGTTGCCCCGTTCGAGCAGCTCGGTCACGGTGACGGTGACCGTAACGTCATCCCCGATGCGGACCGGCGCCTTGAAGTTCAGCGTCTGCGACAGGTAGATCGCCCCGGGCCCCGGCAACCGCGTCCCCAGCACCGCCGAGATGAGGCTCGCGGTGTAGAGGCCATGGGCGATGCGGGTCCGGAACGGGGTTCGCGCGGCGAAATGCTCCGAGAGGTGGATCGGGTTGCGATCGCCGGAAACCTCGGCAAAACCGACAACATCTGAAGAACTGACATGCTTCGTCAGGATCTCCGTCATGCCCACCTCAAGGTCTTCGTAACAAAGTCGGCGTAATTCAAGCATTCTGGTCCGTCCCCTGTCCCGGAAGCCTCTCTGGACAGGGACGGAAGCTAAGCGGGTGGCGCCTGCGCTTCAATACGGCTTTCGGCCAAGAAAAAAGCCTTTCGCCATTAACGGTCTTTTCAGGGCCACCGTTTAAATTGACCAGAGTATGGGGAGGCGAGGACACAGGAACGTGTCACTCTCCTGTTTGGTCAGATCGCGTCATAAGGCCCTGCCAAGGGCCGCGTAGTTGACAGTATGGAGTAGACGATGGCCCTTGATCTTCAGATGCCGGTCCTCGTGGTCGATGATTACAAGACTATGATCCGGATTATTCGGAACCTGCTGAAGCAGCTCGGTTTCGAAGATATCGACGATGCCGCTGACGGCACCGAGGCGCTGGAGAAGATGAAGCAGCGCAAGTACGGTCTGGTGATTTCCGACTGGAACATGGAGCCGATGACTGGCTACGAACTGCTGAAGCAGGTTCGTGCGGATGCCAGCCTGTCGAAGACCCCGTTCATCATGGTCACGGCAGAATCCAAGACCGAAAACGTGATCGCCGCCAAGAAGGCCGGCGTGAACAACTACATCGTGAAGCCGTTCAATGCCCAGACCCTGAAGGGCAAGATCGAGGCGGTGTTCGCGGACTGATTGCAGGCATTGCACCCAGGCGGGGCGCGGTGGGCGCACCCGCCCGAGTGCGACCCCCGGATCAGGAAGAACACGCGGGTTTCCCCAAGCCGGATGGCACATAACCGGCAGGAGACCGTTCAACGCATCTTGTCCAAGGCAGCTGGGCAGGCGCTTCCGCTTTCCGGGAATAACAAGGAGGGCTGAACAATGGCCACGATGACACGTGAAAACGTGGTTCGCGTGATCGAATTTCTCGAAAAGAATCGCGACCGCGGCGGTGATGTCGGTTTGAAGGACGTCATGCAGCTTGCGGAAGTGATGACGGGATCCATGCATGATTTCCTGCTGGCGGTTCAGCCGGCAGTCACTGGTGAACTCACGGCAATCGCCCACGAGATCACCCGCATGAAGGAAGAGATTACTGCCCTTCGCGCGAATGACATGAAATCCCAGCGCATCCCGCAGGCCGGACGTGAACTCGACGCCATCGTCGAGTCGACCGAGTCGGCCACGCACACGATCATGGCGGCAGCCGAGGAGATCATGGGGGCGGACACATCCGATGCCGCGGCCTATCAGGATCTCGTCAACGCCAAGATGATCGAGATCTTCGAGGCCTGCGCCTTCCAGGACATCACCGGCCAGCGCATTTCCAAGGTCGTCTCGACGCTGAACTACATTGATCAGCGCGTGACCAATTTCGTCGAGAAGCTGCGCATCATCGAGACGATGGAGCCGGAGCTGGAAGAGAGCGCGGAGGAGCGCCGCAAGCGCGAGCTGATCCTCCACGGTCCGCAGATGGCGGGCGAGGGCGTGTCCCAGGATGACATCGATGCCATGCTCGGCACCGATGCGCAGGCCGACATCGACAAGCTGTTCCGCTAGTCCGGTCCATCACCGCAGAATTTGCAACGGCCGGAGCAGGCATCTGCTCCGGCCGTTCTGTCATGTCGCTGCTGTCATGTCGCCCCAGACATGTCGCCCCTGTCAGGGCCGCGCTGACTGGAGTGTCACCAGCACAGGCGCGGAACGGCCGCGCGGGCGGAGAGGCCTTCCTCGGCCAGACGGCGGCGGATCAGGGCCTCGTCCGGCGTATCGCTCGGGCCGAAGTCGGCGGCGTGGATGCCGGCGGTCACGAACAGCACGTCGAGGTCCTGCGAATCGGCGCCGCGGATGTCGGTCGGCAACCCGTCGCCGATCGCAAGCACGGTGTCGCGGTTGAACCGGTCGCCCTGGAGGTCGGCCATCCGCGCCAGCGCCGCGTCATAGATCGGCGCATGCGGCTTGCCCAGGAGATGCACCGTGCCGCCAAGATCCTCGTAGAGCCGGGCCAGTGCGCCCGCGCACCAGATCAGCTTCTCGCCCCGCTCCACGACGATGTCCGGATTGGCGCAGACCATCGGCAGGCCGCGACGGACCAGTCGGGTCAGCTGGTCGCGGTAGTCATCCGGCGTCTCCACCTCGTCGTCGAACAGGCCCGTGCAGCTGATCAGCGCCGCCTCGTCCTCGGAGGTCAGGCGGATGTCGAGCCCGTCGTAGATCGGGACGTCGCGGTCGGCCCCGATGTGCAGCACCCCCGTGCCGGGACGCGCGGCGATCATCGCCCGGGTCACGTCGCCCGAGGTGACGATGTCGTCATAGGAGTCGCGCGGGATGGCGAAGTTCGCCAGCTGCTCATGGATCTGCGCGGCCGGGCGGGGAGCGTTGGTGATCAGGATGACGCAGCCCCCGGTCTCCGCGCGATAGCGCGACAGCGCCTCATGCGCCGGTCCGAAGGCCTTGATGCCATTGTGCAGGACGCCCCAGACATCGCTGAGGATGCCGGTGTAGTCCTGCGCAAGCGTGCGCAGGCCGGGGACGAGAAGCGGAGCAATGGCGTTCATGGGGGATCTCTCGGACTGATCTGGTACAATGGGGAGGAATCGGAACCTTGTCCGGCCCTGGTGCGGCGGACCATATACGAAGCCGGCCCCGGGCGGAACCGGGGACGGCCGGCACGGATCGTCGATGGCCCTCTCCGGGACCGGCGGGGCCGCCCGGAACCGCAGGCGGAGCAGCGAAGGCGGAGCAGCGAAGGCGACATGGCAGTCAGGCAACTCGGCGAGGCGGTGATCAACCGCATCGCCGCCGGCGAGGTGATCGAGCGCCCCGCCAGCGTGGTCAAGGAACTGGTCGAGAATGCGGTCGATGCCGGCGCCCGCAACATCGAGGTCGTCACGGCAGCCGGCGGCAAGACCCTCATCCGGGTGGCTGACGACGGCTCAGGCATGACCGCTGCCGACCTGGCCCTCGCCGTGCGCCGCCATTGCACCTCCAAGCTCAGCGACGAGAACCTGTTCGACATCCGCACGCTGGGCTTTCGCGGCGAGGCCCTGCCGTCCATCGGTTCGGTTGCCCGCCTCGCCATCACCACCCGGCATCGGGACGAGCCGCATGCCTGGCGCATCGAGGTCTCCGGCGGCGTCGAAGGGCGTCCCGAACCGGCGGCGCGCGGTCTTGGCACCCAGGTCGAGGTGCGCGACCTGTTCTTTGCCACGCCGGCCCGGCTGAAGTTCCTGAAGTCGGACCGCGCCGAAGCGGCCGCGATCACCGAAGTCGTGCGGCGCATCGCGCTCGCCTGTCCCGAGGTCGGGTTCGCCCTGTCGGGATCCGACCGGCAGACCCTGGCCTGGCCGGCGGCGCGCGGCGAGGATCCCCGGCTCGCCCGGCTGGCGCAGGTCGTCGGCGACGAGTTCCTCGACAACGCGATGCGCATCGATGCGGTGCGCGAAGGCGTGCGGCTGACGGGCTTTGCCGGTCTGCCGACCTATCACCGCGGCACGGCACAACAGCAGTTCTTCTACGTCAATGGCCGTCCGGTGAAGGACAAGCTGCTCCTCTCCGGTCTGCGCGGCGCCTATGCCGACGTGCTCGCCCGCGACCGTCATCCGGTCGTGGTGCTCTACATCGATCTCGATCCGGGCCATGTGGACGTCAATGTCCACCCGGCCAAGGCCGACGTGCGCTTTCGTGACGGCCAGCTCGTCCGTGGCCTGCTGGTCGGGGCCCTGAAACATGCCCTCGTCCAGGCAGGCCACCGGGCCTCGACGGCGAACGCGACGGCGGCCCTGCAGGTGCTCCGCCCGGCAGCTCCCGCAGGCGGCTGGACGGGGCAGGGACCTGCGACCGCGGAGCGGGGCGGTGAGACAGCCGGGCGCAGCTGGGGAGAGCCCGGCCGCGCTGGCCCCGGCTTTGGCCCCGGCTCAGTCCCCGGCTTTGGCCCCGGCTCTGGCTCTGGCGACTGGCGCCAGTCCGCATTCCGGCCGCTCGACCGGCCTGCCGGCCTCGGCGAGGCGGGGCAGGAGGCGCTGGCCGGGCTCGCGCCTGCGCTGGCCATGCTGGCTGGACCCTCGGCCGATGCCCGCGCCCATGCCGCGCCGCTTGACGAGGACCGGCTGGCGCGACCGCTCGGTGCGCCGCGTGCGCAGGTGCACGAGACCTACATCCTGTCGCAGACCCGCGACGGGGTCGTCATCGTCGACCAGCACGCCGCCCATGAGCGGCTTGTCTACGAGCGGCTGAAGGAACAGCTTGCCCGCCGGGACGTGCCGCGCCAGCTGCTGCTGATCCCCGAGATCGTGGAACTGCCGGAGGAAGATGTCGGGCGGCTGGCCGAGCATGCCGAGGCGCTGGAGGCCGCCGGACTGGTGCTGGAGCCCTTTGGTCCCGGTGCGATCGCGGTGCGCGAGACCCCGGCCATGCTGAAGGGCCTCGATGTCCGGGCGCTCGTCCGCGACCTCGTGGACGAGCTGGCCGAATGGGACAGCGCCACCGGTCTGCGCGAACGCCTTGACCACGTGGCGGCAACCATGGCCTGTCACGGCTCCATTCGCGCCGGTCGCCGGATGCGGGTGGAGGAAATGGACGCGCTGCTCCGCGAGATGGAGGCCACGCCCCTGTCGGGCCAGTGCAATCACGGCCGCCCGACCTGGATCGAGCTGAAGCTCGCCGACATCGAGCGCCTGTTCGGGCGCCGCTGAGCTCTCCTGCGGTCGCGGTGCCCAGCAGTCGCGGCCTTCGGCAGGCTGCATGGCGTCTTGCGTCCCGGCGGACATCCCCGGACATACAAAAAAGGCGGCCCGAGGCCGCCTTTTCCGTTCCGGATCCCGCTGGATCAGAAGTTCCGCTCGACGCGCAGCGTGACGGCCATCTCGTCGGCATCACGCACGCCCGAGGCGCGGTTCAGGTCGTGCATGCGGTAGGCAAGCTCGCCACCGATGCCGAGGCCGGCAACCGGCTTCCAGATCAGGTTGAGGTTGCCACCCCACTGGGTGAAGTCGTTGGCGCGGCCAAAGGCGTCCATCGAGGCATAGCCACCTTCGATGCTGCCTTCGAGCTGGTCGGAGAAGTTGTGCAGGAAGCCGGCACCGATCGACCAGGCCTTGGTGGTGTGGCTGCGACCGCCGGCAAACGTGGCGTCGGTTGCGGTGACAAGGCCGGACCAGCTGTCGAGCACGTAGCCCGAGGCGCCGTCGCCGTACATCGCCTGGATGGCGAAGTTGTCGGTCGCGCCGAACACCGGCACGTTCAGCTGGATGCCGGCGCCGATGGCGAAGCCGACGTCGCCCTTGGTGTTGGCCGCAGCGTAGCGGACGTCATGCAGGGCACCCATGATCTGGGCCGAGCCCCAGCCCTGCTCGATGCGCAGGTTGGCGACGAGGTCCGGCAGGCGATGCCCGGAATAGGCGTCACCGCCCCCGACGAGACTCCAGCGACGGGTCGTGCCGTCTTCGATCGAGACGGTTGCCGAGATGCCGTTGCCGAGCGCGGCGGTGTAGGCCGCCATCCAGTTCCGGTAGTCGGTGTACTGGGTGTGGTAGTTGCCGTAGGAATAGCCGGTCCAGAAGTCGTACATGGACTGGGTGCGGCCGAAGGTGAAGTTGCCGAACTGGATGAAGGCGTTGTCCAGCTCGGTAAAGGTGCCGGCGGCCGAATCGCGCTGCAGGTACAGGTCGATGTAGGAGCGCACGAGGCCATACTCGGTGTTCGTGCGGGCATCGAAGCGCACGACGCCGCGGGCGCGGGTGCTGGTGCCGTTCGACGCGCGGTTCCAGGCGTTCGGACGGTCGCCGAAGTCATTGAAACGGTATTCCGCGCGGACGCGGCCGGAAATGCGCAGGCAGGTCTCGGTGCCCGGGATGTAGAAGAAGCCCGTGCCGAAGGCGTCGCAGACGCGAACGTAATCAACCGGCTCCGGAGCGACCGGAAGGTCAGCTGCCATGGCGCCGCTGGTGCCTGCCGTGGCTGCGGCAAGCCCAAGTGCCGCAAGAAGCTTGATGCCCTTCATTGAATTTTCCCCATGCTTGCCAACTGTGACCCTGCGGAACATGCCTTGGCAAGAATCCGGGGTCGCGTTGATGAAAGTGTCCACCACCTGATCCCGAGGATAATTCGTGATCCCGGTTTGGCTACCGGGAAGTTCAGGGCGCAGTGCCTATTTGCGGCGAGCGATGCAAAAACGCAACATCTGCAGATCTCGACTGTTGCGATGCGGCAAAATGCGGCACGGATGCATAGTTTATGGGCTGCCGTTTGCCTCTTTCGCAATCGTCACTGCAAAAAATCGCGACACGGGCGTCCGGAGACCTTCGTTGATCCACGTCACAAAACTGTCGTCGCGCAGTCGGGAAGACTGCGGCAGCGGCTCGGCATGTGGCGAGATCTTGTTGGGACATCGAGCCCCGTAACGGCCGTCCCAAGCAACAGGGGCCGGGCCGCGCAAAAACGACTTCAGCTCTTGTCGGGACGTTGACCCGCCCGAAGGAACAGCACCTGGCTGTCGCCGGCGCTGCGCTGGTCGAGAAGATCGAAGCCGGCCGGCAAGGCGATGGCAGCGCCTGCCCGCTCCTCCAGCACGCAGGTCGCTCCGGCCCTGAGCCAGCCTCCGGCCAGGGCCGAGGCCAGCGCCAGTTCGCCGAGACCCTTGTCATAGGGCGGATCGGCGAACAGCAGGTCGAAGGGTTCGATCGTGCCCGCTTCGCCCAGGCGGGTGGCATCGCGGCGCAGGATCTTCGCTGCGCCGTTCAGTCCCATCTGTTCCATGTTGCGACGGATCACGCCGCGCGGCTCGACGGCCTCCTCCACGAAGGTCGCGTGCCGGGCACCGCGGCTGATGGCCTCGAACCCGAGCGCGCCCGTGCCGGCAAACAGGTCCAGCACCCGGGCGCCCTCCACATCGAAACCGATGCCATGCGCCAGGATGTTGAAGATCGTTTCCCGCAGGCGGTCACTGGTCGGCCGCGTGGCGTCCGACTTCGGCGTCGCAAGCGCCATGCCCCTGAAGCGTCCGGCGATGATGCGCATGACGGTCCGGCCTCAGCGTGTCAGGAACGGCCGCGCGGACGCGGCCCGCCCTTGCCGGCAGGCGGACGCGAGCCGGACGGCCGGTCACCGAAGCCCTTGCCACCGAAGCCCTTGCCCCCGAAACCGCCGCCCGGACCCTTGCGGCCTGGACCCTTGCCGGCCGGCCCTGCGCCGCGCGGGCCACCCCGGAACGGGGGCCGGTCCGGCCTGTCGGCATCGCGCCCGCCGTCCCGCGGTCCCGGTCGGTCGCCGCCCCGGGCAAACGGACGGTCTCCGCCGCGCCCGAAGGGCCGGTCGCCCCCGCGCTCCGGCGGCCGGTCGTCGCCGCCGCGCGGGCGGAACGGACGCGGTCCGCTGTCGCGGCCACCGTCCTCGTCCCGGTCACGGCCGGCCGGGCGGCGTGCGCCCATGCGCGATTCCTGCTGCTTGTCGTCGACCAGCCCGTCTTCGCTCCAGATCCGGCGCTTCGGCTTTTCCCGTTCCGGCCGCTCGAAGGCGGGGGCAGGGCGCGGCTCGCTGGTCAGGCGGAAGCGGCTGCGCGGGGAGACCTTCTGCGGCCGTTGTGCCGGGGCGCGGTCGCCCTCGTCACGGCGGCCGTCGCGGCTGACCGGCTTGCGGCCTCCGGACTTGCGGTTGCCGACCGCCTCGGCGCCTTCCCGGGCGGTCATCCACTCGCCCTTGGTCTTGCGGTCCCCGCCGACGCCGGGCTTCTTCTTCTTCGGCTTCTCCGCGCCGTCTTCCGGCATCTGGGTCAGGATCGGCGCCTCGAAATCGGCGCCGGCCGCCGAGGCCAGCTTCTCGCCGAGCTGCTCGCGCAGGACGCGGCCGCGGATCTCGCGCACGGCGCCCTCCTCGAGGTCGAGCAGCTGGAACGGTCCGAAGGACACGCGGATCAGCCGGTTCACCGCCAGGCCAAGGTGCTCGAGCACGCGCTTGACCTCGCGGTTCTTGCCTTCGCGCAGGCCGACGGTCAGCCAGACGTTGTCGCCCTGCACCTTGTCGAGCGTGGCCTCGATGCCGGAATACAGCACGCCGTCGATGGCCAGTCCGTCGATCAGGCCGTTGAGCTGCTCCTGGGTGACGGCCCCGAAGGCGCGCACCCGGTAGCGGCGCAGCCAGCCGGTCGCCGGCAGTTCCAGCACGCGGGCGAGGCCGCCGTCATTGGTCAGCAGCAGCAGGCCTTCGGTGTTGATGTCGAGCCGGCCGACGGTCAGCACCCGGGGCAGTTCCTTCGGCAGGGCGTCGAACACGGTCGGACGGCCTTCCGGGTCGTGGTTCGTGGTCACGAGGCCGCGCGGCTTGTGATAGAGCCACAGGCGGGTCCGCTCCTTCTGCGGCATCGGCTGGCCGTCGACCAGGATCACGTCATCCTCGGTCACGGTCACCGCCGGCGTCGTCAGCACGGTGCCGTTGACGCTGACCCGGCCCTCGAGCACCCAGGCCTCGGCGTCGCGCCGCGAGCAGAGGCCGGCGCGCGCCATCACCTTGGCGATGCGCTCTGCCTCGCCGGCAAAGGAAATGGCCGGTGCCGGATCGGACGCCTTGCGGGGGCTGCGCGGCTGCGCCTCGTCCGTCCTGTCACGTGCGCCGGCGCGCGGGCCCGACGGACGCGAGGCCATCGGGCGGTCACCCGACGGGCGACCGGTGCGCGCCGGGCGCTCGCCGTCCGGGCGGGGGCTGCGCTTCGGGCCGCCGGCGCCGCGCTCGCCCTGGTCGGGGCGGGGCGCTCGGCTGCGGCGCGGGGCGTCATCGCCCTCGGCGCGCGGGCCGGAGAAACGGGAGGGACGGGCGCCGGAAGGGGCGCCCGCACGGCTGCGGCGCGGGGCGTCATCGCCCTCGGCGCGCGGGCCGGAGAAACGGGGGGGACGGGCGCCGGAAGGGGCGCCCGTACGGCGGGACGGACCGCCGGGCTTGCCGCCGCGGGGCCGTGAAGGGGTTTTCTTGTCGGTCATTCCCGCCTCATAGCAGAGCTTGCTGCCTTTAGGAATCGGACAAATGCAGCTCCGCCGCAATTTGCTTGGGCGATGGTGCAGATGGTTTATAGGACGGGAGCCGGATGCCCGTCGGGTGGTGCCGGCAAACGAGGCAGGAAACGACATGGCAGAGACGTTCAGGCCAGGCCCTGCGGGTCCGGTCTCCGGCTTCATGGACCTTGCACTGGCGCAGGCGCGGGCGGCGGCGGCGCGCGGCGAGGTGCCGGTCGGGGCGGTGATCGTGCGTGACGGTGCGGTCCTGGCCGCGGCCGGCAACCGTACGCTGGAGCTGAACGACCCCACCGCCCATGCCGAAGTCCTGGCCATCCGCCTTGCCTGTGCCGCCGTCGGATCGCAGCGGCTGCCGGGGGCTGACCTCTACGTGACGCTGGAGCCCTGTGCCATGTGCGCCGGAGCCATCTCCTTTGCCCGCCTCCGGCGTCTCTATTACGGCGCCGGCGACCCCAAGGGCGGTGCGGTCGATCACGGCGTGCGTTTCTACAACCAGCCCACCTGTCACCATGCGCCGGATGTCTATTCGGGATTTGCGGAAAGGGAGGCGGCGGACCTGCTCCGGTCCTTCTTCCGGGATCGTCGCGATCCGGACTGAGACGTGAGGGCCGCCAGCGGGGCCGGGTTGACGTCTGAAAAAAGGGGGCGCCGCTCCGGATTGGAAGACCTCGGGAGAACGGTCGGAGCGGCGCCAGTCGGGGGCAGGCGGGAGGATTACCTACCCCTTGATGCTGCAAAGCGTGACGGGCCGGCGCTGGGCACGGGCCGCCAGATAGGGTTCCGAGCCGGCATTTGCCGGCCTGTTGCGGGATTGCTGAAAGAGAAGCTCGCCGGCGTGACCGGCTTCCTCGACCAGGGCGCGCCGGCTGCAGCTCGCCGCGATGGCGAAGCCGAGCGACCTGAGATGCGCCTTGCGGTAACAGAACACGGCCAGGCGCGCGCGCTGGTCTTCGGGCAGGCCAACTGCGACAGACGCGGCCGAGGCGGCATTCTGGCGCATGAGAGCCTGGAATGTCTCTTCTGAGACGGGACAGGCGTCCTCGTTGAGGGTGTCTGGGGCCACGCGGTTCATCCGCTTTCTCCTTCTGGATATGCCCCTATCGTCCGAATCACAGGTTAATCTAAGGTTAAAATCGTGTATTTGACGAAAAACTGACGCAGAAGCGCGTCAAATTTTTTGCAGTTACTGTCAATTCCTTCATGGTCATCACTGCGGCTTATTGTGAAAGCTGCTTATCGAGTGCAGCTGTCAGCCGCCGCTTGACCTCTTCCCGCAAGGGGGCTGCCGCGTCCAGCACCCCCCGGGTTTTCATGAAGTCGAGCACGCGGATGTTGCCCACATCCGGTCGGACGATCACGTCGGGTTCGCGCTGCTTGAGCTTTTCCTGGGTGATCGACCGCATCAGGATCTGCGAGGCCCCGAACAGTGCATCCAGCGTCGTCGGCAGATGCTTGCCCGGACGCGGCACCGGCACGCCGACCACGTCGGCCGCCACGATGATGTCGCAGGTGTCGGGCAGCCGGTCGAAGGGCAGCGGATTGGCCACGCCGCCGTCGATCAGCACCTTGCCCTGCAGCTTCACCGGGCGGAACACGGCCGGAATGGCGATCGAGGCGGCAATGGCCGGGGCCAGCGGGCCGGTCTGGATGTCGATCTCCGCGCAGCCGTAGAAATCGGTTGCAACCACCGTCAGCGGAATCTTCAGATCCTCGAAGCGGTCCGGCAGCCGTCCGCCGGCGAACAGGTGCAGCACCTTGAGCGGGTCGAACTGGCCGATGCCGCCACCGAAGACATCGGCGATGCGGCGCGGACGCAGCTGCCAGAGCTTGGCGAGCAGCGCATTGCGGTTGCGGAAGGTCGAGACGGCAAGCTCGTGCAGCTCGTTGCCGCTCAGGCCGGCCGCATAGCCGGCACCAAGCAGGGCGCCGATGGACGAGCCCGCGATCACGTCGGGTTTCACGCCGAGGTCGTCGAAGGCCTGCAGCACGGGAATGTGCGACATGCCGCGCGCCCCGCCGCCACCGAGGGCGAGGCCGATCCTGGGTCTGGACATCCGCTCATCTCCTGCTGCGCGGGCAGCCGCCCGCGATCACGCCGCCGCCAAGAGGAAGGGCAGCAGGGCCGCAAGGGTTGCGGCCGGGTTTTCTTCGACAAGGAAGTGGCCGCTGTCAATCGCCGAGCCTGACACGTCGGTTGCCCACTGGCGCCAGACATCCAGCGGCGTGCCGGCGCCGGGCGCAATGCCATGTCCGCCCCAGAGCACGCAGAGCGGCGCCGTGATGCGGTGCCCGGCGGCCAGATCGGCCTCGTCGTGGGCAAGGTCCACCGTCGCGCCCGCCCGGTAGTCCTGGCAGGCGGCTCGGATCCGGTCGCTCGCGGCAAAGGCCGTGCGATAGGCAGCCAGCGCCTCAGGGGCGAAGGCGGAGAGATCGCGCCGCTCCGTCCAGCTTGCCATCGTGTGGTCGAGATAGAACTCCGGAGCCGCCGCGATCAGCCGTTCGGGCAGGGGCTCCGGCTGGGCCAGGAACGCCCAGTGATAGACCTTCAGGGCAAAGGCGCGGTCCATGCGCTGCCAGTAGGCCTGCGTCGGCAGGATGTCGAGCACGGCGATCCGGCGGACCGCCTGCGGGTGGTCGAGGGCCATCCGGTAGGCCACCCGACCGCCGCGGTCATGCCCGCACAGCAGGAAGGAGGCATGACCGAGCTCCTGCATCAGCGCCACGAGGTCCCGCGCGACCTCCCGCTTGCTCATCGCCTCGGGGCCGCCCTCGGGCAGGTCGCTCTCGCCATATCCCGGCAGGTCCGGCAGGATCACGCGAAAGTGTCGCGCCAATGCGCCGGCCAGCGGATGCCACATCACGTGGGTCTGCGGAAAGCCATGCAGCAGGAGCAGCGGCGGACCGTCCCCCCCCACGCGCCCGCAGATGCGGCCTCGGGGCCCCGAGATCTCAATGCGGTCAAAGTCTTGCGGGAAAAGGGAACGGGTGGCGGCGGATCGGTCTGGCTGCACGGGCGCGGCTCCGGGGGAGGTGTCTCACCCCGTAAGCCTGTCGCCAGGCGACCGCCCGTGCAACCCCGCCGTTGGGCCGGGCCTGCAAGACGGGGTTGCACAACCTCCCGTCCTGCGCATCATGGTCAAAACGGAGGCAAGCGCGTCACCGTGATCCCGGACACCTCACGTTTCGCGTGCAATGGCACGCCACCCGATGTCGCGGCGGCAGAAGCCGTCCGGCCAGTCGATCTTGTCGACGGCCGCATAGGCGCGCGCCTGCGCTTCGGCGACGCTGCGGCCGAGGGCCGTCACGTTCAGCACCCGTCCGCCGTTTGCCAGGATGCGCGTGCCATCCGAGGTCGTGCCGGCGTGGAACACCTTGACATCCTCAAGGGCATCGGCTCCCGCGATCCCGCGGATCTCGGTGCCCTTCGCGTAGTCGCCCGGATAGCCGTTGGCCGCCAGCACCACGGTCAGGGCCACCTCGTCGCGCCAGCGCACCGACATCTTGTCCAGCGTGCCGTCGATGGTCGCCAGCATCAGGGTGACGATGTCGTCCTTGAGACGCATCATCAGCACCTGGCATTCGGGATCGCCGAAGCGGGTGTTGTACTCGATCAGCCGGGGGCCGGTCTCCGTGATCATCAGCCCGGCAAAGAGCACGCCGCGGAACGGGGTGCCCCGCCGCGCCATCGCGTCGATCGTCGGCTGGATGATCTCGGCCATCGTGCGCGCGACCATCTCCGGCGTCATGACAGGCGCCGGGGAATAGGCCCCCATGCCGCCGGTGTTCGGGCCCTCGTCGCCGTCGAAGACGCGCTTGTGGTCCTGCGCGGTGGCGAGGGGCAGTGCCGTGCGGCCGTCGGAGAGCACGAAGAAGCTCGCTTCCTCGCCGGTCATGAACTCCTCGACCACCACCTCGGCACCGGCCGCCCCGAAGCTGCCGTCAAAGCACGCGCGGATGGCGTCTTCCGCCTCGGCCAGCGTCATCGCCACCACCACGCCCTTGCCGGCGGCGATGCCATCCGCCTTCACGACGATCGGCGCGCCGGTGGCCCGCACATGGGCAAGGGCCGCATCTCGGTCGGTGAACCGGCGATAGGCTGCGGTCGGAATGCCGGCCTCGGCGCAGAGATCCTTGGTGTAGCCCTTCGAGCCCTCCAGCTGGGCCGCCGCGCGGCCCGGACCGAAGGCACGGATGCCGGCGGCCGCGAGATGGTCGACGAGGCCCGCCACCAGCGGCCCCTCCGGACCCACCACGACGAGGTCGATCGCGTTTTCCCGGCAGAAGGCAATCACGGCCTCGGGGTCGGAGACGTCCACCTTCACGGGCTGGGCCTCCTCGGCAATCCCGGCATTGGCCGGGGCCGCGTAGAGACGGGTGGTCAGCGGCGAGGCGGCAATGGCCCAGGCGAGGGCGTGTTCCCGTCCACCGGAACCGATGAGGAAGATGTTCATGGGCGATCCCTTTGCGGTTCGGGATGCGGGGGCGACACGGCGACGCAGCGCGCTGGCCCGCAGTCGGTCGCGCTCTATCACGGCAAGGGCGTTGCGGCAATCGGGCGGGGCTGGCCGGACGCCGACACCAGGGGGCCGGGATTCAAACGGACAGGAGGATGAATGACACGCGCCGCTGGGCTTTGTCTGTTGCTGGGGGGACCGGGAACCTGTGACACGATCATCGATCTTGCGCGGCAGTTCTGGGCCGAGGCCGGCGAGAGCTTCACGCGCCGCCAGGAAGATGCCCTGCGCACCCTGATGGTCGATGCCAGCCTGGGACGGGCATGGCTCGCCCAGTACCGCAACGAACCGGCGGGCTTTGCCGTGGCGCTCTACCGCCATTCGATCGGATATGGCGGCCGCGTGGCGCTGCTGGACGATCTCTATGTCGTCGAGAAGCTGCGGGGCCGTGGGCTGGGCCGGCGCATGCTGCGTGCGATCACCGAGGATCTGGAAGCCTTCGGAATCCTCCAGGTCCACGCCCTCGCGCCGCGCCATTCCGCCGCCGCCGATCTCTATGAGAGCGAAGGTTTCCTGTGCTCCCGCCTGCAGTTGCTGGAACGTCCCTTCGATCAGGACCTGCCTGACCCGACCTGAGCTGCTGCCGGCCGCGCATCTGCCGCAGCGGCAGTCCGGTTCCTGCAGCATTTTTATGCGTTTGCATGCAAACTCCGGTTTGTCCCGGCAGGTTTACGCGGTACGACTGAGGTTATGGCATTTTCAAATTCGCTCCTTCTGGTTGCCCAGGCCGCGCTATACTTCGGCGTGATGATCACGCTGCTGCACTGGCGCCGGAGCATCGGGCTCGGCGTGTTCATGTGCGCGCTGGGCGTCATGCATTTCCTCGAGACCTATCTGGCGAGCGTTTTCTACGTGCAGCTGCCCTTCGGCATCATCTCGCCGGGGTCGACGGTGCTCTTCACCGGCAAGCTGCTGATGATCCTGCTCCTCTACGTCAAGGAAGATGCAGCGACCGTGCGCCAGCCGATCCATGGCCTGCTGATCGGCAATTTCCTGATCGTCGGCCTGGTCATGCTGCTGCGCAACCACGAGACCGTCGAACTGGCGGCCGGCCGTGCCCCGGACATCGGCTTTGTCGACGAGATGGGGCTGCTGATGGTCTGGGGCACGGTGCTGCTCTACATCGACAGCCTGGCGATCATCCTGCTGTACGAGCGGCTGGGCCGCTGGCTCGGGCGGCATTTCGGCCTGCGGGTGCTGATCTGCGGCGCCGTGGTGCTGACCTTCGATCAGCTCGGCTTCTTCCTCGCGTTGCACTGGGTGTCCGGCGCGCCGGTCGAGGCGCTGGTCGGGGGCTGGATCGCCAAGATGCTGGCGGTGCTCCTCTACACGCTGTTCTTCCTGATTTACCTGGCGCTGTTCCCGGCTGCCGAGCCGAAGGGCGGGCCGCGCCGCTTCCGGGATGTCTTCCAGGCGCTCACCTACCGCGAGCGCTACGAGGATCTGCTCAGGAGCTCGCATCTCGACTTCCTGACCAAGGTGTCGCACCGCAGCCAGTTCGACACCACCGCCAAGGCCCGGCTGGCCGAGGTGCTTGAGGCGGGTCAGGTGGCCAGCCTCCTCATCATCGACATCGACCATTTCAAGCGGGTCAATGACACCTACGGCCATCAGGCCGGCGACGAGGTGCTGGCGACCGTGGCCCGGGTCCTGCGCGACAACCAGCGCTCGGACGATCATGTCTTCCGCTACGGTGGCGAGGAGTTCGTCATCCTCAGCCTGCGGATGGGCGCCGAGGCGGCCCAGTCCTTTGCCGACCGCCTGCGCCGGCAGATCGAGGAGGTGACGCGCGACGCGTTCCTCGAGGCGGTTACCGTCAGCGTCGGGATCGCATCCGCGCCGGTCGAGGCCGACAGCATCGATGCCCTGTTCGAGGCGGCCGACCGGCGGCTCTACGTGGCCAAGGCGCGCGGACGCAACCGGGTCGTCGGCGCCCTGAACGAGGCCGAACCCGTCGTCCCGGCCGACTGACCGCAGACCGGTCCGCCTCCCTCCCGGGGGCTCGCCAGTCGGCCTCGCCCGTGCTAACCACCCTGCATGAGCTTCAAGATCTTCGGCACCAAGGACACCGGCCCCGTCGCTGACGCGGTCAAGCGCCACTGGGTAGACACGCGCCTGCCGCCGTGGGCGCGCCCCTATGCGCGCCTCGCCCGGTGGGAACGCCCCATTGGCTGGTGGCTGCTGCTGTGGCCCTGCTGGTGGTCGGCGGCTCTGGCCGCCATGTCGACCGGCGCGCCCTGGCCCGATCCCTGGCACCTGGCGCTGTTCCTGGTGGGGGCGGTCGCCATGCGCGGGGCCGGCTGCACCTACAACGATCTCGTCGACGAGGACATTGACGCAAGGGTCGAGCGCACCCGGTCGCGTCCCATTCCCGCCGGCCAGGTTAGCCGCACCCAGGCCAAGATCTTCCTCGTGCTGCAGGCGCTCGTCGGCGGACTGGTGCTGCTCCAGTTCAACCTGTTTGCCATCCTGCTCGGGCTGGCGTCGCTGCTGGTGGTGGCGATCTATCCCTTCATGAAGCGCTTCACCGACTGGCCGCAGCTCTTCCTGGGCTTCGCCTTCTCCTGGGGCGCGCTGATGGGCTGGGCGGCGGTCTACGGGCGGCTCGACTGGGCGCCGATCGCGCTCTATGCCGGCGGCATTGCCTGGACCATCGGCTACGACACCATCTACGCCCACCAGGACAAGGAAGACGACGCGCTCGTGGGCGTCCGCTCGACCGCACGCCTGTTCGGCGGCTGGACGAAGCCGGCGCTGGCTGTCCTCTACGGTCTGGCGACGGCGCTGTTCATGCTGGCAGCGGCGCTGGTGGATGCAGGCCCCTTCGCCTTCATCGGCCTGCTTCTGGGGGCGGGACACCTGCTCTGGCAGATCGTTGTGCTCGACATCGACGACCCGGACCAGTGCCTGCGGCTGTTCCGGTCCAACACCACCTATGGCTGGATCGTCTTCGCCGGGTTCTGCGCCGAGGCATTTCTCGCGGCCCTCTGAGCGACCCTCTGAAACGGCCCTTCAAGTGGCCGCGCGGCCTGTCGTGCCACCGCTGCCGCGTGACAGTCTTGCCCGCGCCGGACGGGGTCGGCTGCCGTCAGACGCCTCTCATCACCAGGGCGGAGCGCAGGGCCCCGCCGGCCCGCGGGTGGCTGGCCTGGACCGCAAGGTCCGGCTCGGCAGCTGGCGCGCGCATGACGCGGTTGCGGCCGCTGCGCTTGGCCGCGTAAAGCGCCTCGTCGGCATGGGCCATCACGGCGTCGAGCGACTGGCCCGACGTCGACCCGGCATGGATCCCGGCGCTTGTGGTGGTGATCAGGATGCCGCCCGTCTTGGCACGGACCTCGGCGGCGAAGCGCTGCCGCAGCCGGTCGGCGAACTCGAAGGCGCAGATGTCTTCGCTGTCGGGCAGGAAGACGACGAATTCCTCGCCGCCCAGACGTCCGACGATGTCGTCGGCGCCCCTGAGCTGGTTGCAACAGGCGGCAAAGGTCAGCAGCATCTCGTCGCCCATGGCATGGCCATAGCGGTCATTGACAGACTTGAACTCGTCCAGGTCGAACAGGGCAACCGCGTAGCTGCGCTCGGGGCCGGCCGTCTCGATCCAGCGGCGGACGCTCTCGAAGAAGTCGCGGCGGTTGGCAAGGCCGGTCAGCGGGTCGCGGCGGGCCTGGTCCCGCAGGTAGCGTTCCTCCCGTTCGATCACCATGGCGAAGGCGCAGATGATGGTCGCCATCACCGCCATGATCATCCAGAGGATGTAGCCGGCAAAGATCTGCGAGGACAGCGCCTGCTCGAACCGGGTCATGCCGCTGGCATAGACGCCGATGAACAGGGCGCTCTGGGCGAGGAGTTCCAGGGTCATGACCCAGCTCAGCCAGCGCGCGGCGCGGATCCCGTCGGTGTTCAGCGTGACGGACAGGTAGATGGCGGTCGCCGACGTGGCCGTCAGGGCGAGGTGCTGGTAGAGCGAGCGGGCAAGGTAGCTCTCGTAGAACGGCGGATAGAGGCACAGCAGCAGCCAGACCGCCGTCGGCAGGAAGGCTGCCAGATTGTAGCGGCTGATCCGCCAGAAGGTCGAGATCGCGGCGATGCGCATGCCCATGCCGCCCAGCACCAGGCCGTTGCCGACGACGATGCTGATCGCATCCGGGATCTGGCCGCGCAGGCTGAGCAGCAGCATGCCGAAGCCGACCATCAAGAGCGCCATCGACCACAGCCGGATGGAGTCCTTCTGCGACCCGCTCTTGTGCATGGAGAAACGCCACACGAAAAACAGCATGCCCGCACCGACCATCTGCATGACGGTGAGAGCTGCATTCAGCGTGACGACGTCCAGGCGCATGGATCACTCAGGTCCGGGGGTGGAGAGCGGCAACCAGTCCGGGCATAGGTAAAATCATGCCCGTTAATTTTTCCGGTATGTCAGGCAACAAAAAGGGCCGTTGCGAACGGCCCTCTCCGGAGATCAGTGGCGGGCGATGATCTCGCGCTCGCCTCTGTGAACCGTCTGGACCGGATGCAGCCGGCCCGTCTTGCGCCGGTTGAGGAAGCGGGGCCGGCGGGCGGTGAGGGCATAGACCCGCCGCCGGTCCGGGGCAAAGCTGCTGCCCGGGGCGGCGCTGACGGTGCTGATGGTGCCATCCGGCTCGCACATCAGCAGCGGCAGTTTCAGGCTCTCGCCCCACATGGCCCAGTCGTCGGCGAGATCCTCGGCATTGTCTGCCTCCCGCAGCGGGACGCAGAGCGCAGGATCCGCATGGCGCAGGAACAGGCGGGCGGTGAGCGTTCCGGGCAGGGCGCCCGGCGTGATTTCGACCGCCACGCCCTGAAAGACATGGATCGGGACCACGAGGGTCAGGGGCAACCCGGCGAGCGGGCGCTTGATGATGGCCGTGTCCCGGTCCAGATAGACGCGGGCTGCGACGCGGGCAGCGCCTCCGGTCGGCGGGGCGCTCATGGTGGTGTCGAATTTGACCGGCAGGGAGGCTGGGTCGAGCCGCTTTGCGCCGCCCGACCCGGATCCGTGTGCTCCGTCAATGGCTGTCTGACGTCCCAAGTGCCTCTCCATCGGGCCCGGTTTTCTTGTGCGGTGGGCCTCGTGATGGACTGACGATAGACTGCGACACCTGCCGGTCCGCTTAACAGGCACGGTTAAAAAACCTTGATTTCAAAGAGGGTTACGAAACACTTGCGCGAATTGGTCAACACATCGCAAACCGCTTGTGCGTCAACGCAGCCCTTGTTCCGGGGGCCCTGCGACCCTAAACAGGAAGCACGACCACTGCACGGGATTCCCCTATGACCGACGTCATCGACAAGAGCGAACTGGAGACCCGCGCCGCGCGGCTGGTCGAGGCGGCGCTGAAGGCCGGCGCCGATGCCTGCGATGCCGTTGCGATCACGGGCGTGTCCCTGTCGGTGGATGTGCGCGAGGGCAAGGTCGAGGAGACCGACCGGTCCGAGGGCGACGACGTCACCCTGCGCGTCTTCATCGGTCGCCGCAGCGCCTCCGTGTCCGCCAACACGCTGGACGATCCGCGCGCGCTGGCCGAACGGGCCGTGGCGATGGCGCGGGTGACACCGGAGGATCCCTATGCCGGGCTGGCCGATCCCGACTTGCTCCTGAAGCAGATCCCGGATCTCGACCTGCTCGACAGCCGCGAGCTTGGCGCAGCCGAGCTGAAGGATCTGGCCCTTGCCGCCGAAGCCGCAGGCCTCGAGGTCGCCGGTGTCTCCAAGTCGGGCGGCGCCAGCGCGTCCTGGCGGCTGGCCGGCATGGTGCTGGCCACCAGCCACGGCTTCACCGGCGCCTACACCACGTCGCGCTACGGCCTGTCGATGACGGCGGTTGCCGGCGAGGGCACGGCGATGGAGCGCGACTACGACTTCGACTACCAGACCTTTTTCGCCGACATGGAGGATCCGGCGCGGATCGGCCGCCGGGCCGGCGAGCGGGCCGTGCGCCGGCTCAATCCGCAGAAGCTGACGACCCGCACGGCCACCGTCCTGTACGAGGCCCGCGCCGCGCGCAGCTTCCTCGGCCATCTCTCCGGTGCGGTGAACGGGGCGGCGATCGCCCGCGGCACCAGCTTTCTGAAGGACCGCATGGGCCAGCCGGTCTTCGCGCCCGGCATCCGCATCACCGACGATCCGCTGAAGCCGCGCGGGGCCGCGACCCGGCCCTTCGACGGCGAGGGGCTTGGCGCCGGGGCCTTCGACCTGATCGACGACGGTGTGCTCAGGCACTGGTTCCTCGACAGCGCGACGGCACGCGAGCTGGGGCTTGCCCCGAATGGCCGCGCCCATCGCGGCGGCGCCGGGACGTCGCCGGGGGCCACCAACCTGACCCTGCATCCGGGGCGGGAGAGCCTTGAGGACATGATGCGCGCCGCCGGATCGGGCCTTCTCGTCACCGACCTCATCGGTCATGGCGTCAACGGCGTCACCGGCGACTATTCGCGCGGTGCGTCCGGCTTCTGGTTCGAGAACGGCGAGATCGTCACGCCGGTCAGCGAGATCACCATCGCAGGCAACCTCAAGGACATGTTTGCCCGGCTCCGTCCGGGCTCCGACCTCGATGCCCGCTATTCCGCCGCCTCGCCGAGCGTTGCCATCGAGGGGCTGACCATTGCCGGTGCCTGAGGCCGCCCACAGCCAGGATCTGGCCCTGCTCGAGGAGGCGGCCCGCCGGTCCGGCGAGATCGCCCTCGGGTACTTCGGCAAGGATCCCCGAACCTGGATGAAGGACGGGGCTTCGCCGGTGTCGGAGGCCGACATGGCCGTCGATGCCTGGCTGAAGCAGCATCTCCTGGCGGCCCGGCCCGACTACGGCTGGCTGTCCGAGGAGACCGCCGACACTCCCGACCGGCTGCAGCGGCGCCAGCTCTTCATCGTCGATCCGATCGACGGCACCCGGGCCTTTCTCGCCGGCAAGGACGAATGGACCGTGTCACTGGCGATGGTGACCGACGGCCGCCCGCGCGCGGCCGCCCTCTTCAATCCGGTGCGCGGCGAGATGTATCTGGCCGTGCAGGGCGGCGGCACCCGCCTCAACGGCCGTCTTGTCCAGACCGGCGCCCGGCAGGACATCGCAGGGGCCACCGTCCTCGGCCCGCAGGGCCTGCTTGCGGCGGCTGCCCGGTCCGGCCTCGTGCCGGCCGGAACCATCGGCTCGCTCGCCTACCGCATCGCCCTGGTCGCCAAGGCAGATGTGGACGTGGCCGTAGCACGCCCGCGCTCGCACGACTGGGATCTTGCGGCTGCGGATCTTTTGGTGCAGGAAGCGGGCGGACGGCTGACCGATCTCGGCGGCGCCACGCTGACTTACAACCGCGAGAGCCTGCGCCATCCCGAGCTGGTGGCCGCCGGCGACAGCCTGCACGGGGCGGCCGTCCGCCTGTTTGCGGACCTCGCGGACAAGGCGTCCTGACAGTCCGCCAGACCTCTCAACGGCCCCATGGCCTCTGGAGCGAGAACCGACGATGAGCACCGAAACGGGCACCAAACAGCTTCTGCATCTCGTGTTTGGCGGCGAACTGGATGATCCGGCCGGCCTGACCTTCCGCGATCTGGACAAGCTCGACATCGTCGGCATCTACCCGAACTATGCCACCGCCTACGCCGCCTGGAAGTCCAGGGCCCAGGCGACCGTCGACAATGCGCACATGCGCTACTTCATCGTCCACATGCACCGCCTGCTGGACCCCACCACCGCCGCCTGACCGGCGCCGGATCCGAACCCCGGATCGGCTGCCGGACGCCTCGGGCGGACGGGTGCGCTGGCGCCCGGGCGCCGGGGCAGCCCGCCGGAGCGCGGGTGTCCGCCACCGGTCGCCCGGAAGGACCTCCATGCTGAAGACACTTGGCCGGCATCCTGCGCTGCTCAAGGCCGTCGGCACCTCGCTGGCGGGCTGGCTGCGCTTCGTGCGCCGCACCAACAGCATGGTCATCGACCCGCCCGGGGCCTATGACCGGCTGAAGCCGGAGCTTCCGGTCATCGTGGCCATGTGGCACGGCCAGCACTTCATGATGCCCTTCACCCGCCCGGACGGCTGGCCCGTGCATGTGATGATCTCGCGCTCGGCCGATGGCGAGATCAACGCCATCGCAGCGGAAAGGCTCGGGCTTGGCCTCATTCGCGCCTCGGGCAGTCAGAAGGCGCACCAGATCGCCAAGCGCGGCGGCCTGCGTGGCTTCATCGAGGCGATGCGCGTGCTGCGCGAGGGCGGCAGCGTCGCCCTGACCGCCGACGTGCCGAAGGGTCCGGCACGGGTCTCCGGGCCCGGCATCGTGCAGCTCGCCCGCCATTCCGGCCGGCCGATCGTTCCCTTTGCCATTGCCACCAGCCGCTCGATCGAGCTGAACTCCTGGGACAAGGCCAGCATCAACCTGCCGTTCGGCCGGGCCGCCATTGCCATCGGCGACTTCATCCACGTCTCCTCCGAAGCCACCGACGAGGACATGGAGAACGCCCGCCTGCAGGTGGAGGCCGGGCTCAACGAGGTCACCCGGCGGGCCTACCAACTGGTCGGGCGCAGCGATGGCTGATCGGGACAAGGTTGCCCGTTCCCTGACCCTGCGCTCCTGGCGCCTGCTCGCCAGCCTGGCCCTCCCCATCCTGCGGCTGATCCATGCCTCGCGACTGAAGGCCGGCAAGGAAGACCCTGCCCGCAGCGCCGAACGCTTCGGCTTTGCTGCCGTGCCGCGCCCGGAGGGCCGGCTCGTCTGGATCCATGCCGCCAGCGTCGGCGAAACCAACTCCATCCTGCCGCTGGTCGAGCGGCTCACGGCCGACGGCCACGCGGTCCTGCTGACGACCGTGACCCGGACCTCGGCGGAGATCGCCGCGCAGCGCCTGCCGGCCGGCGCGATCCACCAGTTTTCCCCCTTCGACGCGCCGCAGCTCGTGACCCGGTTCCTCGACCACTGGCGACCGGACCTGGCGCTGGTGGTGGAGTCCGAGCTGTGGCCCTCGACCTTTTCCCTCCTGGCCCTGCGCGGCATTCCGCTTGTGATCGTCAACGGCCGCATGTCGGCCCGCTCCTTCGTCGGCTGGCGTCGGGCCGGGCGCATCGCGCGGGCCCTGTTCTCCTGCGTCGACCTGTGCCTGGCCCAGAGCCAGCCGGATGCGGCGCGCTACCGCCAGCTTGGCATTGCGGCCGTCCGCTCGCCCGGCAACCTGAAGTATGACGCGGAGCCGCCATCGGCCGATCCCGCGGCGCTTGCTGCCCTGTCCAGCCGTCTGGACGGGCGCACCGTCTGGCTGGCGGCCTCCACCCATCCGGGCGAGGAGGAAATCGCCCTCGACGCCCACGAGGACCTGCGCGCCAGACACCCGGACCTCCTGTTGCTGCTGATGCCGCGCCATCCCGCCCGCGGCGATGAGGTTGCGGCCATGCTGCAGGCCCGCCGTCTCGGGCACGCCCGCCGCTCGGCCGGCGAGCTGCCCGGTCCCGACGACAGCGTCTATCTTGTCGACACGCTCGGCGAGATGGGGGTCGCGCTGCGGCTTGCCCGGGCAGTCTTCCTTGGCGGCTCCTTCGCGCTCGTCGGGGGGCACAATCCGGTGGAGCCCGCCCAGCTCGGCGTCCCGCTCATCACCGGCCCGCATGTGGCCAATGCCCGGGCGCTCTACCGCGATCTCTGGGACGGGCAGGCGTCGCTGCGGGTGGATGAGCCGGCAGGGCTGGCTGCTGCCCTCGACGGGCTGCTGCGTGATCCTGTCGCTGCGGCGGCCATGGCCGCCCGCGCCCGGGCCGTGTCCGGCGAAGGCGCCGGTGCGCTGAAGCGCACGTTGGACGAACTCCAGCCCTTCCTCTACCCTGCAGCGAGCGACGGGAAGCCGGGAGACGCCTGATGAAGACCGCGCCAGCCTTCTGGTGGCAGCCGGGGCTCAGCCTCCGGGCCGCCCTTCTGGCACCGGCGGCCCTCGTCTATGGCGCCATCGCCGGCCGCCGCATGCTGGCGCGTCCCGTCTATGAGAGCCGGCTGCCCGTCGTCTGCATCGGCAATTTCACCGTTGGCGGCACCGGCAAGACCCCCTTTGCTCTGAGGCTGGCCGCCCTGCTGCAGGCCGGTGGCCATCGTCCCGTGTTCCTGCTGCGCGGCTACGGCGGGCGGGAGCGCGGTCCGCTCAGGGTCGATCCGGACCATCACACCAGCGGCCAGGTGGGCGACGAGGCCTTCCTGCTTGCCCGGGCCGCGCCGACCATCGTTGCGGCCGACCGGGCCGCGGGCGCCCGCCTTGCGGAAACCCTCGATGCCGACCTGATCCTGATGGACGACGGCTTCCAGAACCCGGCCCTCCACAAGGATCTGACCTTCGCGCTGGTGGATGCGGCCGTCGGAACGGGCAACGGCTTCGTCCTGCCGGCCGGACCGCTCAGGGCGCCGCTCGGCAGCCAGATCCTGCGGGCCGATGCGCTGGTCGTGGTCGGGGAGGGGGATCGCGCCGATCCGGTCATCCACCGGGCGGCCCGCCGGGCCTTGCCCGTGCTGCGGGCAAGGATCGAGCCCGAGGACACCCGGCGCTTCGAGGGTCTGCCCGTGCTCGCCTATGCCGGCATCGGCCGGCCCGAGAAGTTCTTCGACACCCTGCGCCGGCTCGGCGCCGATCTGCGCGAGACCCGGTCCTTCGCCGATCACCACGCCTTCCGCGAGGACGAGGCCCGCGACCTGATCACCCGCGCCGAGGCGGCCGGGCTCCAGCTTGTCACCACCGCCAAGGACATGGCGCGCATCGAGGCCAGCGACGGCGAGATCTTCCACTGGCTGGCCAAGGAAAGCGACGTGCTTCGGGTCACGCTCGCCGTCGAGCCGGAGGACCGGCTGCAGCAACTGGTGGCGGACGCCTTGCGCCGGCGGGCGTTCCGGGCCTGAGGCGGATCAGCATTGATTGGTTGACGCACCATCCCGGCAGGGACGGGTCCGCGTCATTCCGGACAAGGGGAGCGATGGCGACCCGCAGATCCGGACTCCAGCAGTTTCGGGCGAGCGCGGGCGAGCGCCTCATGCCTCACAGATCGCAGTCGCGGCCCTGATTGTCTTTTTGCGCTTCGCTGGCGCTCAGCTGGTCCGGGATGAGGCTGGAGAGGCTTTGCAATTCGGGGCGTGCAGGCGCAGATCAGCCGGCCTTGCCCTCGAACTGCAGGAAGCGGCTGTAGGCAGCCTCGGCATCGACATAGGCTTCCTGCCGCTCGACGCTCCAGTACTTCAGCTCGTCAAGCGGGATGGCCTTGCCCGTGACGACGCAGCGCACGAACGTGCCCGGCGCCTCGACCTGATAGTCGCCGTCAAGGTAACGGATGCGGGCCTCGCCCGGCACGCGCGGCGTTTCATAGCGGTTCATCGGCGTCCCTCGCAGTCTGCCAATCTCATGGTTTGCCGGTTATGCGGGAGGTGGCCTCCGGGGTCAATTGGCGTTGTTGCCAGCCGTCATGCCAGCCCTCTTGCCAGCCCACCTGCCAGCCGCGTTGGCGGCGCGGCAACAAGCCCGGGGATTACCGGTGGCGGTCGGGGGTGAAATCGCGGCCGAAAGGGCTATGTTAGGAGCCATGAACGACAGCCGGTGCCGACGCCCGCCAGATAGGGGGCCAGGCGGCTGGCCAGCTTGCTGGTCAGGGTCCGCCGGCCCGGCTGCCCGTGTCGTCGTCCCGCCGTCCGGAAAGGTTACCGATGAGCCAGATCCACGCCTCCGTCCCTGACCTGCTGGAGGCCTCCGGCCTTGGGCTGGAAACCGCCCGCCGTCTCACGGCCGACGCGCTCGCCGGCGCCGATGACGGCGAGCTTTTCGTCGAGTACCGCCAGTCCGAGGGGCTGGTCTTCGACAACGGCCGGCTGAAGTCCGCCAGTTACGACACCGCCCAGGGGTTCGGCCTGCGCGCCGTGGTTGGCGAAGCGGCCGGCTATGCCCATTCCGGCGAGATTTCGGCCGCGGCCCTGAAGCGGGCCGCCGATGCGGTGGCCGCCGTGAAGTCCGGCCACGCCGGCAGCTACGCCGCGGCCCCGGCCCGCACCAACACCCGCCTCTATGCGGATCTCAATCCGCTGGCGAGCCCGAGCTTCGAGGACAAGGTGAAGCTGCTGCAGGAGATCGACGCCTACGCCCGGGCGCGTGATCCGCGTGTGCGGCAGGTGTCCGCATCGATTGCCGGCTCGTGGCAGGTCGTCGACATCCTGCGTGCCGACGGCCACCGGGTCCGCGACATCCGGCCGATGGTGCGGCTGTCGATCTCCGTGATTGCCGCCTCCGGTGACCGCATGGAGGCCGGATCCTTTGGCTGCGGTGGCCGCGAGGGGTTCGAGCGCTTCATCACCCCCGAGACCTGGCAGGCCGGCGTGGACGAGGCGCTGCGGCAGGCGCTCGTCAACCTCGAGGCCGTGCCGGCCCCCGCCGGCACCTTCGATGTGGTGCTCGGGCCCGGCTGGCCCGGCATCCTGCTGCATGAAGCGGTGGGCCATGGGCTCGAGGGCGACTTCAACCGCAAGAAGACCTCGGCCTTCGCCGGGTTGATGGGCCAGCGCGTTGCCGCTCCCGGCGTCACCATCGTCGATGACGGCACCATTGCCGACCGGCGCGGCTCCATCACCGTCGATGATGAGGGCACCCCGTCCAGCCGCACGACGCTGATCGAGGACGGCATCCTCGTCGGCTACATGCAGGACCGCCAGAATGCCCGGCTGATGGGCATGGCGCCCACCGGCAACGGCCGCCGGCAGTCCTACGCCCACATCCCCATGCCGCGCATGACCAACACGGTGATGCTGGGCGGCGACAAGGACCCGGCGGAGATCCTTGCGTCGGTCAGGAACGGCATCTTCGCCGCGTCCTTCGGCGGCGGGCAGGTGGACATCACCTCCGGCAAGTTCGTCTTCTCCTGCACCGAAGCCTACCGCATCGAGGACGGCAAGATCGGCGCGCCGGTGAAGGGCGCCATGCTGATCGGCAACGGGCCGGATGCCCTGACCCGTGTCACCATGATCGGCAACGACATGAAGCTCGACCCCGGCCTCGGCACCTGCGGCAAGCAGGGCCAGGGCGTTCCGGTGGGGGTCGGCCAGCCGTCGATGCGCATCAACGCCATGACCATCGGCGGCACGGCGGTCTGATGATGCCGCTGATCCGGGACGCCCGCGCCGTTTCCTTCGTCCTGTTCGACATGGACGATGTGCTCTACGACTTCGACCACGAGGTCCGCATCGCGGCGCTGGAACGGTTGACGGGCCGGGGCCGCGACACGTTCGAGCACGCCATCTGGCACTCGGGCTGGGAGACGGCGGCGGAAGCCGGGGACCCGGCAACGCCGGAGGCCTATCTCGCCGGTTTTGCCGAGCGGCTCGGTCATCCGATCGACGCCGGCACCTGGACCGCCATCCGCGCCGCGATGATGCGGCCCCGGCCGGCGGCGCTGGCCCTGGCGAGTGCGGCCGCCGAACAGGCCGACGCCGCGCTCCTGACCAACAACGGCATGCTGCTGAAGGCGGCCCTGCCGGTCTGTGCGCCCGAGGCGGTCGAGATCTTCGGCGAGAAGTCCCACGTCTCGGCGGAGTTCGGTGCGCGCAAGCCCGATCCCGACGTGTTCCTGCGCATCTGCGCCCGCTACGGCCACGATCCGCGCCGGACCTTCTTCATCGACGACCGGCCGGAGAACATCGAAGGCGCCGAGGCCGCAGGCCTCATCGCTCATCTCTACGAGACCCCGGACGGTCTCCGCCGCGCCCTGCGGGCACTCGATTTCGAGGTGTGAGCCGGGCGCGCTTGGCGCCACATGCGCATCCGCCGGGCCGGGTTTCACTGATCCGGGTTTCCCCGGTCCGTGTCTCACCGGTCTGGGCCTCACCGGTCTGGGCCTAACCGGTCCGCAGGCTTGCGATCCCGGCCGCAGATGCGGCAAGACAGGTCAACCGGGGGCTTGACGGCTGTGATCGTGGCGGCCAGCCCCGTTGCCTGCAAGGGCTGACCCCAAGCCGGGAGCATGACGACGATGGCCGCTGAAGCTGCGCCGCCCCTCTTCAACGAAGCCATCCTGTTCCTGGCGGCAACGGTGGTTGCCGTGCCGCTCGCCCGCCGTCTCGGGCTGGGTTCGGTGGTGGGCTACCTCGCGGCCGGGCTTGCCATCGGTCCCTACGGGCTCAATGCCTTCGGCGCGGCGGACGCCATCCTGCCGGTTGCCGAGCTGGGCGTGGTCCTGCTCCTGTTCATGATCGGGCTGGAGCTGGATGCCGGCCGGTTGTGGCGGATGCGCCGTGACATCCTGGGCCTGGGCGGTGCCCAGGTGCTGGTCACCGGCGCGCTCCTGACCCTGCTGCTCCGGGGCGCCGGGGCAAGCTGGCCGCCCGCCCTCATCGCCGGTCTTGGCCTTGCCCTCTCATCGACCGCCTTCGCGCTGCAGATCCTGCAGGAGCGGGGACAGCTCGCCACGCCCTATGGCCAGCGCGGCTTTGCCATCCTGCTGTTCCAGGACATCGCCATCGTGCCGCTCTTGGCCCTTGTTGCCATTCTGGCGCCGGCGGGGGCCGGACCGGCCTCCGGATCGGCGCTTGCGGAAGTCGGCGTGACGGTTCTCGCCGTGGTCGCGGTGATCCTTGCCGGTCGCTACCTGGTGTCGCCGGTCTTTCTGGTTCTGGCCCGCAGCCGGGCCCGGGAGGTCATGCTGGCTGCGGCCCTTCTCGTGGCGCTCGGCAGTGCCGGCATCATGCAGATGGTCGGCCTGTCGATGGCGCTGGGGGCCTTTCTGGCCGGCGTGCTGCTGGCCGAATCGAGCTTCCGCCACACGCTCGAGGCGGACATCGAGCCCTTCCGGTCCTTGCTGATGGGGCTCTTCTTCGTCGCCGTGGGCATGTCGCTGGACCTTGGCTATCTCGCCGGCGCCTGGCATCTGGTGGCCCTGGCGGTTCCCGTCCTGATGCTGGTGAAGGGCGCGGTGCTCTGGGGGCTGGCGCGCCTGTTCGGGTCCACCAATGCCGACGCGCTGCGCATTGCCGTCACCCTGCCGCAGGGGGGCGAGTTTGCCTTCGTGCTGTTTTCCGCCGCCGTGCTCAAGGGCGTGATCGCGCCCGATCTGGCGAGCCTGCTGACCGCGACGGTCATCCTGTCCATGCTGTTCACCCCGCTGGCCTGTCTCGGCCTCGACCGTGTCGCCGCGCGGCTGCAGCCGGCGGGCGGGGGCCATGCGGTGGTCGAGAGCTTCGGGGCGGCGGTGCCGGTCGTGCTCATTGTCGGTTTCGGCCGGTTCGGACGCACGGTCGCGCAGATCCTGACCTCCGAGGGCCTCGCCGTCACCGCCATCGACAATGACCCCGACCGTCTCGCCTATGCCCGCGCGCTCGGCTATCGCGTGTCCTATGGCGATGCCACCCGGCAGGACGTGCTCTCGGCCGCCGGCGCGGCCGATGCGGCGATGATCGCGCTCTGCGTCGAGAGCGAGACCGTGATGCAGCAGGCCATCCTGGCACTCCGACGGCTCAATCCGGCGGCGCGGCTCTACTGTCGGGCGACCAACCGTCACCACGCGCTCGCCCTGACCCGGCTCGGCGTCGAGTACCAGATTCGCGAGACCTTCGAATCGAGCCTCGCCTTCGGCCGCGCGGCCCTTGCCGGTCTCGGCATCCCGCCGGATCGCATTGCCCAGATCGAGGAGGATGTGCGCCGGCGCGACGGCGAGCGCATGGCCCTGCAGCTGGAGCAGGGCGAGGACGCCGGCAACGACCGGCTCCATGCCGTCACGCCACGTCGTCCGGCGGGACCGGCCGGCCCCGGTTCCGACCAGGACCCGTGAGGCGGAACACCCCTCCGGAGCGGGAGGGGGGCTTCAGTCCGTTGTCGTCATTCCGGACAAGGTGAGCGTTAGCGAACCGTAGATCCGGGATCCAGCAGGTCTGTGCGAGCTGTGCGAGCTCAAAAACAAACCGAACCGATACGGGTTCCACCGGATCAACTGTGGCGCGCTTCGCGCGACTGATTTCTGGATCCCGGCTCGTCGCTTCGCTGACCGCTCAGCTTGGTCGGGATGACGACAGAGCGTTTGTCAGGTGTCTGCGTCCTGCTGCTGTGAGGCTTACGGCAGGGCGTCGAAGCCGGCCGAGAAGCCGTTCAGGGAAATCGGAATGCCGATCCCTTCTTCCGGCGTCTGGAAGATGATGAAGGTCGCCTGCTTGCCGCCCTTCATCTTGCCGACCAGGTCGTCCTGCAAGATCACCTCGGCAATGCAGCCGTTGGGCAGGCAGCGCACGAAACCGGCACGGCCGATGTCGGCATCGTCGACGCGAAGGCCGAGCCCCGATGGCAGCAGCACGCCGAGCGGGGCCAACACGCGCAGGATCTTGGCCTGCTTGTCCGCGGTCTTCAGCACGATCACCGACAGGCCGACGTTCTCGCGGTCTTCCGCCGTGACGTTCTGGATCAGCGCGCACTGTTCGCTGGCAGCACCCGGAGGCGTGTCGCAACGCATCTGCCAGTCGCCATGCACGGCCTTGACCTCGCCCTGCGCGAGGGCCGGGACGGCACCGGCCAGACCGGCCACGCCGATGGCAAGGCCGGCAAGCATCCGGGCCACCAGGGGAAGGGAGCGGGCATAAGTGCTGGGCAAGGAATGTCCTCCGGACGGATGTTCTGGGCCTCGGCCCGCGCTCGAATCAGGAATGCATCTGGCTGCAAGGATAGCCGCAGGCAGCGCCCTCGTTCCAGTCCGCTTTCAGCTTCTTCCCTGCCTTTCCGGGCAGGATTAAGGCCGCCGCGCAAAAGGGGACGGATGGCCTGTTGCCGCGGTCGGCACCTTGACCAGGATCAAACGGCAGAATTGACGAGGATCAACCAAACTGTCGGGGAGCGCGACCGAACGACGCCGACAAACCCGTTGCAGGACAAGGATTCTTGTGGTTTCTGTGCGCTGCCTCGGGGTGCTGCAAGGGGCCTGCGTCAGAACGTCGCTGTCAACGCAGGCACATCGCGGTATATTCGGGTTTGTGCGTAATATCGCACGCAACAGGACGCGCAGACCGGCTTCCCCCGCCAAGCCCCGCAAGGGCGATGCGGGCGAGAGGAGCCGGTGAACGTGTCCCTTCGGATTTGTCTGGTGGGTCTTCCACCGGTGTTTCGAGCGGGGTTTTCCGCCTGGATCCAGGCGCTGGCCCCGCAGGGTTTGCCGAAGCGGGCGTGACCGCCGCTGACGCAGGGACGATGTGAGCGAGATCCGCCGACGGCGGACTAGGGAAGGGAGCGTGGACGTGAAGGCAATCTTCAAGCGTCTCATGGCGGCCGCCGCGGGCGCCGCAGGTCTGGCCGCAACGGCCGGATCGGTGATGGCTCAAGATGCAGCAGGTGCCATGTCGCCGTGGCAACTCGGGTTCCAGGCCTCGGCCTCCAGCGTGATGGACGACATCCACTGGTTCAACAACATGACGCTCGTCATCATCACGGTGATCACGCTGTTCGTGCTCGCCCTGCTGGTGATCGTGATGGTCCGCTTCAATGCGCGCGCCAACCCGACCCCGTCGCGCACGTCGCACAACACCCTGATCGAGGTCGTCTGGACCGTGGTCCCGATCCTCATCCTGGTGGTGATCGCGGTTCCGTCCTTCCGCCTGCTGTACAAGCAGCTGGAGATCCCGCCCTTCGACATGACCATCAAGGCGACCGGCTACCAGTGGTACTGGGGCTACGAGTACACCGACGAGGCGCTCGCCGGCATCAGCTTCGACAGCCTGATGGTCAAGGACGACGAGCGTGCGGCCGTTGCGCAGGCGCGCGGCGTGTCGATCGACGAGGTCCCGCGGCTCCTGGCGACCGACTATGACGTCGTGGTTCCGGTCGGCAAGACCGTCCGCGTCCAGGTTACCGCCGCCGACGTGATCCACGCCTTCGCCATGCCGGCCTTCGGCGTCAAGATCGACGCCGTGCCGGGTCGCCTGAACGAGACCTGGTTCCGCTCGGAGAAGACGGGCGTGTTCTACGGCCAGTGCTCGGAGCTCTGCGGCAAGGATCACGCCTTCATGCCGATCACGATCCGCGTCGTGACCCAGGAGCAGTTCGACACCTGGGCGGCAGCCGCCAAGACCGATCTTGACGACGCCAACAAGCAGCTGATGGCGGCCCTGGCCGCCGAGCGCAAGGTTGCCGACGCCGGTGCACCGGCAGCCGTGACTGCCCGCTGAGGCAACGAACATCGGGCGCGGCTGACTGAGCGGCCGCGCCTCGTCAGGTTCTGGGTGGTGTGTGCCGCAAGGCGGCGCCCGCCCGTTTGGGAATAACACGAGGGAGCACGACCATGGCTGCGACCGCCGCACATGCCGCGCACGATCACCCGACAGGGTGGCGCCGGTGGGTCTATTCGACCAACCACAAGGACATTGGTATTCTCTATCTGATCTTCGCGATCATCGCCGGGATCATCGGTGGCGCGCTCAGCGTCGGCATCCGCATGGAACTGCAAGAGCCCGGCATGCAGTTCTTCGGTGACCCGCACTATTTCAACGTGTTCACGACGGCCCATGGCCTCATCATGATCTTCTTCATGGTGATGCCGGCCCTCATCGGCGGCTTCGCCAACTACTTCGTTCCGATCATGATCGGTGCGCCGGACATGGCGTTCCCGCGCATGAACAACATCTCCTTCTGGCTGCTGCCGCCGTCCTTCGCGCTGCTGCTCCTGTCGCTGTTCGTCGAAGGCCCTCCGGGCGCGACCGGTGTGGGCGGTGGCTGGACGATGTATCCGCCGCTGTCGACCTCGGGCCAGCCCGGCCCGGCCGTTGACCTCGCCATCTTCGCGCTGCACGTCTCCGGCGTGTCGTCGATCCTGGGTGCGATCAACTTCATCACCACCATCTTCAACATGCGCGCGCCTGGCATGACCATGCACAAGATGCCGCTGTTCGCCTGGTCGGTGCTGATCACCGCGTTCCTGCTGCTGCTGTCGCTGCCGGTTCTGGCTGGCGCCATCACCATGCTGCTGACGGACCGCAACTTCGGGACGACCTTCTTCAGCCCGGCCGGCGGTGGTGACCCGATCCTGTACCAGCACCTGTTCTGGTTCTTCGGTCACCCGGAAGTGTACATCCTGATCCTGCCGGCCTTCGGCATCGTCAGCCACATCATCTCGACCTTCTCGCGCAAGCCGGTCTTCGGCTACCTCGGCATGGCCTATGCCATGGTCGCCATCGGCGTCGTCGGCTTCATCGTGTGGGCGCACCACATGTACACGGTCGGCATGTCGGTCGAGACGCAGGCCTACTTCGTCGCCGCCACCATGGTGATCGCGGTTCCGACGGGCGTGAAGATCTTCTCGTGGATCGCCACGATGTGGGGCGGCTCGATCGAGTTCCGCACCCCGATGGTCTGGGCTATCGGCTTCATCTTCCTGTTCACCGTCGGTGGCGTGACGGGCGTGCAGCTCGCCAACGCCGGTCTCGACCGTGCGCTGCATGACACCTACTACGTGGTGGCCCACTTCCACTACGTTCTGTCGCTCGGCGCCGTGTTCGGCATCTTCGCAGGCTGGTACTACTGGTTCCCGAAGATGTTCGGCTACATGTACAACGAGACCATCGGCAAGCTGCACTTCTGGATCACCTTCATCGGCGTGAACCTGATCTTCTTCCCGCAGCACTTCCTCGGCCTGAACGGCATGCCGCGCCGCTACGCGGACTATCCGGATGCCCTGCACGGCTGGAACTTCGTGTCGTCGATCGGCTCCTACATCTCGGCCTTCGCGGTCCTGGTGTTCCTGGTCGGCATCATCGAAGCCTTCGCCAAGAAGCGTCAGGCTGGCAACAACCCGTGGGGTGCCGGTGCGACCACGCTGGAGTGGACCCTGTCCTCGCCGCCGCCGTTCCATCAGTTCGAGACCCTGCCGCGCATCAAGTAAGCGGCGCTCGAACGCAGAGATCGGCCACCGCGCTCCGCGCGGTGGCCACTTGACCAACAACGGGGCACCGTCCTTCGGGACGTGACAGACCCCGGACCAGGGATCCCCGGCAGGACCGGGCGCAAGTTTCAAAGGGTTTGGCTGATGTCGCTCGTCGAGCGCCCAGACACGATGATTGACGATCCGGTCACCTGGCAGGGTGGCATGGGCTCCGTCGGCGACTACGTTGCGCTGCTCAAGCCGCGCGTCATGTCGCTCGTGATCTTCACCGCCTTCGTCGGCATGATGCTCGCCCCCGGCAGCCTCCATCCGGTGGTCGCCGGCGTCGCGCTGCTGTGCATCGCCATCGGGGCAGGAGCCTCCGGCGCGCTGAACATGTGGTATGACGCCGACATCGACCGGATCATGAGCCGCACCGCAAAGCGGCCGATTCCCGCCGGCAAGATCACGCCGGACGAGGCCCTGGCCTTCGGCATGACGCTGTCGATCGGCTCGGTCGTGATGCTGGGCCTGCTGGTCAACTGGTTTGCCGGCGCGTTCCTGGCCTTCACCATCTTCTTCTATGCCGTCATCTACACGATGTGGCTGAAGCGCTCGACGCCGCAGAACATCGTCATCGGCGGCGCCGCCGGCGCCTTTCCTCCGATGATTGGCTGGGCCTCCGTCACGGGCAGCGTGAGCCTCGAGAGCGTCATCCTGTTCCTGATCATCTTCATGTGGACGCCGCCGCATTTCTGGGCCCTCGCGCTGTTCAAGAGCAACGATTACCGTCAGGCCGGCGTGCCGATGCTGCCCGTCGTGGCCGGCGAGGATGCGACCCGCACCCAGATCCTGCTCTATTCGCTGGTGCTGGTGCCGCTTGCCATCAGCCCCTGGCCGCTCGGCTTTGCCGGTCCGGTGTACGGCGTCGTCGCCACCGCGCTCGGCGCCGGGTTCCTCGGCCTCGCCTGGCGGGTCTACCGCCTCCGCGAGGGGGATGCCGCGCGCAAGGCGGCGGTGCGCCTGTTCAGCTTCTCGATCCTGTATCTGTTCCTGCTCTTCGCCCTTCTCCTGGGTGAGAGCCTCGTGACCCGGATGATGTGACATGAGTGAAGAAGGCATCCGCCTGACCCCGGAGCAGAAGCGGTTGCGCCGCGCCCGCTCGCTGGCGATCGGGATCGCGCTCGCCGCCATGGTCGGGCTCATCTACTGGGTCACCGTCGTGCGCCTCGGCGCCAACGTTCTCAACCGTCCGCTCTAGGAGTTATCCGTGACCGACACGCAGAACAGCAGTCCCGAAGCCGACATGTCTCGCCGCAATCGCCGCGTAGCGACGATCTGCGCGGGCGTGTTCTTCGGCATGGTCGGCATGTCCTATGCCGCAGTCCCGCTCTACGACCTGCTGTGCCGCGTGACCGGCCTCGGCGGCACCACGCAGCGCGCCGAGGAAGCCCCGGACACCATCATCGAGCGCAAGATCACCGTGCGCTTCGACGGCAACGTCACGCCGGGTCTCGGCTGGGAATTCGCCCCCGAGCACCGCGCGGTCACCATGAAGATGGGCGAAACCGGCCAGATGGCCTATGTCGCCCGCAACGCCGGCCCCGCGCCGTCGGTCGGCACCTCGGTGTTCAACGTGACCCCGTTCGAGGCGGCCGTCTATTTCAACAAGCTGGAATGCTTCTGTTTCACCGAGCAGCCGCTGGCGCCCGGTGAAAGCGTGAACATGCCGGTCGTTTTCTTCGTCGACCCGGCGATGGACAAGGATCCGGAACTCAAGCACGTGACCGAGATCACCCTGTCCTACACCTTCTATCCGGCGGAGACGCCGGTCAAACCGGTCGCAGCCAAGTCCGACGACGCGGCCGCGCCCAACAGACTTTGAGCACCTGGCGCCTGCGCCGGTGACTTACGCAGAATTTGGAACTTTGGGGAGCACGCCCATGGCTGAGGCACATAGCAAGAACCACGATTACCACCTGGTCGATCCCAGTCCGTGGCCGTTCCTGGCGTCCGTCGGCGCCTTCTTCATGGCAATCGGCGGCATCGGCCTGATGCGGTACACCACCGGCCGTGAGTTCGAGGTGTTCGGCGTGAACCTGGCCGGCAGCGGCCTGTTCATCATCGGCCTGCTGATCGTGCTCTATGTCATGTACGGCTGGTGGCGTGACACCATTCGCGAGTCGCTGCAGGGCCATCACACCCGCGTCGTGAACCTGCACCTGCGCTACGGCATGATCCTGTTCATCGCCTCCGAGGTGATGTTCTTCGTGGCCTGGTTCTGGGCCTTCTTCGACGCCTCGCTGTTCGTGGACGAAGCGATCCAGTACCAGCGCGTCGAGGCGACCGGCGGCGTCTGGCCGCCGCAGGGCATCGAGGTGTTCGACCCGTGGCACCTGCCGCTGCTGAACACCCTGATCCTGCTCCTGTCGGGCACCACCGTGACCTGGGCGCACCATGCGCTGCTGGAGAATGACCGCAACGGCCTGAAGTGGGGCCTGATCCTCACCGTTGCCCTCGGCGTGCTCTTCACGATCTGCCAGATCTACGAATACACCCACGCCACCTTCGAGTTCGCCGGCAACATCTACGGCGCGACCTTCTACATGGCGACCGGCTTCCACGGCTTCCACGTCTTCGTCGGCACCGTCTTCCTCGCCGTCTGCCTGGCGCGCGCGCTGGCTGGCCAGATGAGCCCGCAGAAGCACTTCGGCTTCGAGGCGGCTGCCTGGTACTGGCACTTCGTCGACGTGGTCTGGCTCTTCCTCTTCGCCACCATCTACATCTGGGGCGCCTGGGGTGTTGTGCCGCACGGCTGAGGTCGGGTAATCCGTCTATCCTTGCAAGGCCCGGTCCGGATCCCCGGACCGGGCCTTGTCGTTCGTACCCAGGCAGGAGACCGCCATGCCGGACCAGGCTCATCATGCGCCGCAGGATCCGTTTCGCTGCGGACTGGCCGGCCGCTGTCCCCGCTGCGGCGAGGGGCGGCTGTTTGCAGGATTCCTGACGACACGGCCGGACTGCGCGGCCTGCGGCCTCGACCTCGGCTTTGCCGACAGCGGCGACGGCCCGGCCGTCTTTGTCATCATGCTCGTCGGCTTCGTGATCGTCGGCCTCGTGCTGTGGGTTGAACTCGCCTTTACCCCGCCTATCTGGCTGCATCTGGTGCTCTGGCTGCCCTTGACGTCGGCGCTTGCCCTTGCGGTGCTGCGACCGCTCAAGGGGCTGATGATCGCGCTGCAGTACCGCAACAATGCCGCCGAAGGCCGGCTTGATGATCAGGAAGAGTGATAGTCCATGACGCAGACGACGAAGCGCCCGAGCGATCCCCAGCCGGCGGCGTCCGGTGCGATGCGGCGCCTCCTGCTGCCGACGCTCCTCGGGCTCGCTGCCCTCGCCATCCTGCTCAACCTCGGGCTCTGGCAGCTCAACCGCCTGGCCTGGAAGGAGGGGCTGATCCGGCAGGTCGAGCAGAACCTCACGCTGGACCCGGTCGCGGCTCCGGGCCCGGACCGCTGGGCCACCGGCGCTGCGCCGATCGGGGACTACCTCCGCGTCCGGGTGACGGGCGCATTCCTGCCGGGCGAGGCCTATTACTACAACGCCCTCACCAGCCCGAAGGGCCATTACGGCGGGCCCGGCTACTTCGTCCACGCCCCCTTCCGCACCGACGACGGCTGGATCGTGATGGTGAACCGGGGCTTTGTCCCCGACCGGTTCGTCGCGCCGGACAGCCGCCCCGGCAGTGCGGTGCCCGCCGGGCCTGTCACCCTGACCGGTATCCTGCGTCTTGGCGAGACGCCGAACATGACCACGCCGGCGCCGGATCTCGCAAGGCGCATCTGGTTCGCCCGCGACCCGGCGGCCATGGCATCGGCCCTCGGGGCAACCGGTCCGACGGCACCCTTCGTCATCGACGCGGATGCCGCCTTCACGCCTGCCTCGGGCTTGCCGCAAGCCGGCGAGACGGTGGTCCGGTTCAAGAATGACCACCTCGGCTATGCGCTCACCTGGTTCGGGCTGGCGGCGACCCTGGTCGGCGTTTACATCGCCTATGCCTGGTCGGTGCTGCGCCGTCCGGACCCGAAGAAGCCGGAGGCCTGACCTCCAGGGCTCCGGCGGCTGCGGTCACGGCGCGCCCGGACAAAAAAGCCGGAGGCGCGAGGCCCCCGGCTGATCATGATCTCGAACGGCGGCTGACGCGGGATCAGAGCGTCTCGAGCAGTGCTGCCGCGCCCGACACGGTCGCCTGACCCGGAGCGTCCTCGACGTTCAGCTGGGTGACGACGCCATCCTTGGCGAGAAGGGCGAAGCGCTTGGAGCGGATGCCCATGCCGAAGCCCGTTGCGTCCAGTTCCAGGCCAAGCGCCTTGACGTAATTCGCGCTGCCGTCGGCGAGGAAGACGATCTTGTCGCCGGCGCCGGTCGCCTTCTTCCAGGCATCCATGACGAACATGTCGTTCACCGACACGACGGCGATGGTGTCCACACCCTTGGCCTTGAACGCATCATGGTGCTCGACGAAGCCGGGCAGGTGGTTCATGTGGCAGGTCGGGGTGAACGCGCCGGGGACGCCGAACAGAACGACCGTCTTGCCCGAAAAGATCTCGGCAGCGTTCATTTCGACCGGGCCGTCTGCGCCAATGACCTTGAATACGCCGTCCGGAAGACGGTCGCCAATGCTGATGCTCATCCTGAAAACTCCGCGTCGGGAAAGCTCGTCGACAGCGGTGCCTGACGGCCCCGGTGCCACCTCCGAGATAGAGTGAGACGCTCGCGCCGTCGAGCCCCGACCTTTCGTTTTTCTACCGGGTGGCAGCAAGGCTCGGCGGCGCGTCGACGGCAACAGCCACGCCCGTGTCCCGGTTGAGGCGGACCGTCTGGGTCACCGCCTTGCCCCCCGCCACGAGCACGAAGCTCAGCGTCACTTCGGTCCGGCTCTTGGGCAGGCCGGACAGGGCGAGCACCCAGTCGCCCGTTGCCTTCTTCCAGTCCGGCTGCCGGCGTCGCGGCACGCCGAGCGACAGCGCGTCCGGTGCTGCCACGAACACGCTCACGTCGTCGAGCGTCAGCCCGGCCGGCAGGGCCAGGCTGATGTCCAGCTTCTCCTTCTGCGCGTCCTTGCGCAGGAACAGGCGAGAGACCTGCGGGCTGTCGGGGCCCGGCGCGCCGGGCACATCCGCCAGCGCCCGGGCAATCGCCCGCGCGCTCGCCGGATCCGGCTGAGCCGCCGGCTCCAGCGCCAGTGCCACCCGCGCCTCGCCCGGAATGCAGATCTCCTTGCAGATGCCGAACGTGACAGTCAGGTCAAGATCGACCGGCCGGGCCGGATCCTGCGGCGTCACGACCAGCGGCAGCAGCACGCCGTCCTTGTAGATGTTCGACTGGCTGAAGCCGTCATCATAGCGTTCGGGATAGGGAAACTGCACCGCGACCATGGCGATGTTGGACGACGGACGGGCGTCCAGCTCCGGCGGAATGCCGGCCTCGCCCGGATGCATCCAGTAGGTATGCCAGCCGGGCTCGAGGGCAAATTCCAGCCCGGCGCCGTAAGTCCCGTCCGTCAGGGGGCCGGCGCTGACCAGCCGCACCATGCCGCCTTCAAACGTCACCCACGCACCCACCCCGGCCCGCGCCGGACCAGGGACGAGCCCAATGCCGAGACCAATGGCGAGACCGGGCAGGGCAGCCAGCGCGGCCGCGAGGACGAAAGACAGGAACGGACGACGTGACCATGACGACTGGAACCGGATCATGCGGATGACATACCCGATTTTCCCGCGTCCGTCGCCGGTCGCCTCCATCACCGTCCTCTCATTTTGCCGTGAGCATTGGCCTTCCCCTGTCGCACCTGCGAAGATGGTCGTTAACAAAGGGGGCTTCTGCGTCTAAGCTTCGATTCCATGAACCCGCAGGGTGAGGAGATGATGGGTCAAAAGCTGCAGCAGCAGTGGCTGGACGGGAACTTTCTCATCGCCATGCCGCATATGGCCGACGGGCGCTTTGCCCACTCCGTGATCTATGTCTGTGCCCATTCCTCGGAGGGCGCGATGGGGCTCGTGCTGAACCAGCCGACGCCGCACCTGTCGATGGCCGACCTCCTGACCCAGCTGCGCATCGTGTCCGACGTGGATGCGATCCACCTGCCGCATCGCCTGCGGGCAATGCATGTCCACCGCGGCGGACCCGTGGAGACAGAGCGCGGCTTCGTGCTGCATTCCGACGACTTCCTGATCGAAAGTGCCACGCTGCCGATCCAGGACGGTGTCTGCCTCACCGCCACGCTGGAAATCCTGCGGGCGCTGGCCGAGGGCCGCGGCCCTGCGCGTGCCATGCTCGCCCTCGGCTATGCCGGCTGGGCGCCCGGGCAGCTCGAGCAGGAGATCCAGGCCAATGGCTGGCTGACCGGCCCTGCCGATCCGGAGCTGATCTTCGACCACGACCAGGCCTCGAAATGGGAACGGGCGCTGTGGCGGATCGGCGTCGATCCCGCCATGCTCTCTACCGACGCCGGCCATGCCTGAGGGCCGCCCGCTGCCCCGCTGCCGGCCACACGGCAGCGCTGCCGGCCGCAATTGGCGTTTGCGCCGCTTTCCGATCTATTTTAAGGGTCGCTACCAGGGAAGTGTCCCGGCCGCCTGCAGGCTGACCGGGACCGGTGACAGCAAGATGACAAGGGATCCGGCCCGGTGAAATACATCAGTACGCGTGGCGAAGCACCCGTCCTCGAGTTTCAGGATGTCCTGCTGCAGGGCCTCGCCCGCGATGGCGGCCTGTATCTGCCCGAGAGCTGGCCGGTCTTCGACGCCGCCACCATTGCCGGCTTTGCCGGCAAGCCCTATGCCGACGTTGCCCTTGCGGTGATCCGTCCCTTCGTTGGCAGCGCGATCCGCGAGGCCGATCTCAAGCGGATGATCGACGAGGCCTATGCGAGCTTCCGCCACAGCGCCGTGACGCCGCTGGTCCAGATCGCCCCGAACCGCTTCGTGCTGGAGCTGTTCCACGGCCCGACGCTGGCCTTCAAGGACGTTGCCATGCAGCTTCTGGGCCGGCTGATGGATCACGTCCTCGCCGAGCGCGGCGAGCGGGCGACGATCGTCGGTGCCACCTCCGGCGACACCGGCGGCGCGGCCATCGAGGCGTTCCGCGGCCGCGAGCGCACGGATGTCTTCATCCTCTTCCCTGATGGCCGCGTGTCCGACGTCCAGCGCCGGCAGATGACGACGCCGACCGAGGCCAACGTCCACGCCCTCGCGCTGAAGGGCAACTTCGATGACTGCCAGGCCATCGTGAAGGGCATGTTCAACAACTTCGCCTTCCGCGACCGGGTCGGCCTGTCGGGCGTCAACTCGATCAACTGGGCCCGCATCCTCGCCCAGATCGTCTACTATTTCGTCGCCGGCGTGGCCCTCGGTGCGCCTTACCGGCCGGTCTCCTTCACCGTTCCGACGGGCAACTTCGGCGACATCTTTGCCGGCTATGCGGCGATGCGCATGGGACTGCCGGTGCACCGGCTGATCGTTGCCACCAACGTCAACGACATTCTCGTGCGCACGCTCGAGACCGGGCGCTACGAGACGCGCGGTGTGGCCGCCACCATTTCCCCGTCGATGGACATTCAGGTGTCCTCGAACTTCGAGCGGCTGCTCGCCGAGGTTCACGGCCGCGATGGCGCCGCCGTCCGCGCCATGATGGCCTCGCTCGCCCAGTCGGGCAGCTTCTCCATCGCACCGGGTCCGCTCGCCGACATCCTGAGACACTTTGCCGGCGGTCGGTGCAACGAGGCCGAGACGGCGGCAACGATTTCCGGCACGCTGCGCGACACCGGCTATCTGCTCGATCCGCACACCGCCATCGGCGCGCATGTGGCTGGACAGCTCGATGATGGCACCGTGCCGATGATCGTGCTGGGCACGGCGCATCCGGCCAAGTTCCCGGCGGCCGTCCAGGCGGCATCCGGCCTTCATCCGGACCTGCCGGACCGGCTGCAGCCGATGATGACGGCGGCGGAGCGGCAGACGGTCCTCGCCGCCGACCAGAAGGCGGTCGAACAGCATATCGAGGCCACCGCCCGCGCGGTGAAGAGCCTCGCCTGAAGGGGGGGCGGCACCCTTGCGTGCCGCCAGGACGGGCGTGCCGGCAAGGCCGGCCGACCGGAACGACAAGACGGGGACCGTGCGTCCGGTCCCGGCCCGTGGCCGGACCTGACGCGCGCCTCGCCGGGAGGACCAGGATGGACGTACAGATTACCCGGCTCGACAACGGCCTGACCGTCATCACCGACCGCATGCCGCATCTGCGGACCGCCGCGCTCGGGGTCTGGGTCCGCACGGGGTCCCGCGCCGAGACCCCGGACCAGAACGGCATCACCCATCTTCTGGAACACATGGCCTTCAAGGGCACGCGCACCCGCACGGCCCGCTCCATCGCCGAGGAGATCGAGGCCGTCGGCGGCGAGCTCAACGCGGCCACCAGTGTCGAGCACACCAACTATTACGCCCGCGTTCTGGCCGAGGATGTGCCGCTCGCCGTCGACCTGCTGGCCGACATCCTGCAGAACTCGGTGTTCGATCCGGAGGAGCTGGAGCGCGAGCAGCACGTCATCCTGCAGGAGATCGGCGCGGCGCAGGACAGCCCCGATGATCAGGCCTTCGACCTGTTCCAGTCGACGGCCTGGCCGTCCCAGGCCATCGGCCGTCCGATCCTGGGCACGCCGGACAGCGTGACGAGCTTCACACGCGCCTCGCTCGAGCAGTATCTCGCCGAGCGCTACCGTGGACCCGAGATGGTGCTGGCGGCCGCCGGTGCCGTGGATCACGACGACATCGTCCGCCGCGCGCATGACCAGTTCGGCGGTCTCGGCGCCAGTCCGGCCGCCGATGTCGAGCTGGCCGCCTATCACGGCGGCGAGGGCCGGGTGGTCAAGGACCTGATGGAAGCGCAGATCCTGATCGGCTTCCCCGGCCAGCCCTACAAGTCGCGGGACTATTACGCCGCGCAGATCCTTGCCTCCGTTCTCGGCGGCGGCATGTCCTCGCGGCTGTTCCAGGAGGTCCGTGAAAGCCGGGGCCTCTGCTACGCCATCTATGCCTTCCACTGGGCCTTCCACGACACCGGGCTGTTCGGTGTCCATGCCGCAACCGGCGAGGCCGACATTGCCGAGCTGATGCCGGTCCTGGTCGGGGAGCTGGAGCGCGCCTGCGTCGACATCACGGAAGCCGAGGTCGCGCGTGCCCGCGCCCAGATCCGCGCCGGCCTGATGATGGCGCTCGAAAGCCCGGCGGCCCGAGCCGGCCAGATCGCGCGCCAGATGCTGATCCATGGCCGCACGCTGACGCTTGAGGACATCACCGCCCGCATCGAGGCCGTGACGGCCGACAGCGTGCGTGAGCTGGCGCTGGCGACCTTCGTCAATTCGACGCCGACCCTGACCGGGCTTGGTCCCGTCGGCGCCATGATGGGGCTCGACGAGGTGACGGCGCGGCTGGGCAAGCCGGTCCGCCAGCTCGCGTCGGCCTGACGACGGCCGGGAGCGCCCATGCCCCTGCTGCGTTCCTTCGGTGTGTCGGAAGCCGAGCCGCTGCTGAAGGGCGAGACCGTCTACCTGCGTCCGCCCGTGATGGCGGACTACCGGCAGTGGGCGGAGCTGCGCGAGGCGAGCCGGTCCTTCCTGACCCCGTGGGAGCCGATCTGGCCGGTCGATGACCTGACCCGTTCGGCCTTCCGCCGCAGGCTTCGGCGCTATGCGGGCGAACGGCGCGAGGGGCGCAGCTATCCCTTCTTCCTCTTCTCGGCCGCCGATGACCGGCTGCTCGGCGGTGCCACCCTGTCCAACATCCGGCGCGGCGTGTCGCAGGCCTGCTCGCTCGGCTACTGGATGGGCGCCCCCTTCGCGGGAAAAGGCCACATGGGCCGGGCGGTCGCCTTGATCATGCCATTCTGTTTCGATGTCTTGCGGCTGCACCGGATCGAGGCGGCGTGCCTTCCCACGAACGCGCCGTCCATCCGGCTGCTGCAGCGCAGCGGCTTCGTCCAGGAAGGCTATGCGCGGCGCTATCTTCACATCAACGGCGAGTGGCAGGACCATCTGCTCTTTGCCCGCCTCGCCGATGATCCGCTGGTCACAGGCGCGTTCTCTCCACAATGGACCAGCGGCGTCGTGAAAGACCCCTTGTGACATGGGTGCCAACCCGGTAGTTCTTCCAGCCATGCCCGTTTCCGATCTTGTGCTGGCAAGCCGCAGGCTTCGTCACGCCGCCGCGTTCCTGGTGCTTGTGCTGGCGCTCTTCCTGGGCGGGCGTGCGCATGCGCTCGAGCCGATTCCGGTGCCGCTCGACGTCGAGGCGCTGGAGCTGACCAACGCGATCGACATGTATCCGGGGGCTGGCCCGCGCCTGCAGGTCTCCACCGCGCCGGGCGCCGACGGCATCGTCCGGCGCATCGAGGTGGTCTCGCGCGACGGGATCAACAGCGACTGGGCCGTCTTCTCGCTGACCAACACCTCCGACGAGCAGATCGACCGCCTCATCGTCGCCCCGTTCTACCAGCTGGTCGGCTCGCGGATCTTCTGGCCTGATCTCGGCAAGTCCCGGGTGGCCTCGATCACGCCCAGCCAGGGCATCGCCCCGGAGCGGCAGAAAAGTCTCGAGGCGGATGTCTTCCTCGTCACCCTCGACCCCGGCGCCATCGTCACCTTCGTCGTCGAGCTGACCACGCCCGAACTGCCGCAGATCCGCCTCTGGGAGCCTGACGCCTACGAGGAGACGGTCAACGCCTATACCCTGTATCGCGGCATCATCCTCGGCATTTCCGGGCTTCTGGCGCTGTTCCTGACCATTCTCTTCGTGGTCAAGGGCACGGTGATGTTCCCGGCGACCGCCGCCCTTGCCTGGGCGGTGCTGGCCTATCTCTGCATCGACTTCGGCTTCTGGAGCCGGGTCTTCAACCTGACACAGGGCGAGGACCAGCTCTACCGCGCCTCGGCCGAGGTGATGCTGGCGGCCAGTCTCATCATCTTTCTCTACGCCTATCTGAACCTCAACCGCTGGCACATCCGCTACTCCCACCTGGCGCTCGGCACGCTGACCCTGCTGCTCGGGCTGCTCGGCGTGGCGGTGTGGGATCCCTCGATTGCGGCCGGCATCGCCCGCCTGGCGCTCGGGATGATCGGCATCATCGGCTTCGCCACCGTCCTGGTGCTGGCGCTGCAGGGCTATGACCGGGCGATCATGCTGATCCCGACCTGGTTCCTGCTCACGATCTGGCTCGTCGGCTCGGCCATGACGGTCACCGGCGTCATCGCCAACGACATCGTGCAGCCGGCGCTCGGCGGCGGCCTCGTGCTTGTCGTCCTGCTGATCGGCTTCACGGTGATGCAGCATGCCTTTGCCGGCGGTGCCATCGTCCAGGGCCTCATCTCGGATGTGGAGCGGCGCGCCCTCGCGCTCACCGGGGCAGGGGACATCATCTGGGACTGGGACATCGACCGGGACCGCATCTACACCGGCCATGAGGTCGAGGATCTTCTCGGCCTGCGTCACGGCACGCTCGACGGGCCGGCCCGCGACTGGCTCGACGTGCTGCACCCGCAGGACCGCGACCGCTTCCGTGCCACGCTGGACGCGGTCATCGACCAGCGCCGGGGCAAGGTGCAGCAGGATTTCCGCCTGCGCTCCGAGGACGGTCATTTCCGCTGGTTCCGCCTGCGTGCCCGGCCCATCCTCGGGTCGGATGCGGAGGTCATCCGCTGCGTCGGCACGCTGCTCGACATCACCGAGCAGAAGACCGCCGAGGAACGCCTGCTGCATGACGCGGTGCATGACAACCTGACCGGTCTCGCCAACCGGGAGCTGTTCATGGACCGGCTCAATGCGGCGCTGGCCCGCGCGCGCGCCGACGGTGCGATCAAGCCCTCCGTGCTCATCCTCAATCTTGACCGGTTCAAGCAGATCAACGACGGCATCGGCCTGTCGGCCGGCGATTCCATCCTGCTGACCATCGCCCGCCGTCTGGACCGCCTGATCCAGCCGCAGGATGCGCTGGCGCGCCTGAACGGTGACCAGTACGGGCTGATCCTGCTGTCCGAGCAGGAGGCTGACCGCATTGCCCAGGTTGCCGATGCCCTGCGCAAGGCCGTCCGCGCGCCGATCACCTACGGCGACCGCGAGGTCTTCCTCACCTGTTCCATCGGCTTTGCGCTGCATGACGGCGGCAAGCAGACGGCCGAGGAACTGGTGACCGACGCGGAGATCGCGCTCAACCATGCCAAGCGCCTCGGCGGCGACCGGCAGGAAGTGTTCCGCCCGATCCTGCGTCCGCTTGGCCGCAACGTGATCGACCTGGAGGGCGACCTGCGCAAGGCGATCAAGGACGGCGAGCTGGACGTCTACTACCAGCCCATCGTCCGCCTTGCCGACCAGTCGGTGGCCGGGTTCGAGGTCCTGTCGCGCTGGAAGCACCCCAAGCGCGGCCAGATCGCGCCGAGCGAGTTCATCCCCATCGCCGAGCAGTCCGGCCTGATCAACGAGCTGGGGCTCTACGTGCTGACGCGCAGCGCGCGTCAGCTGGCCGAGTGGCAGGACAAGATCCGCACGCCGGCCCCGCTCTTCGTCTCGGTCAACATCTCCTCGCGGCAGCTGCTGCGCCACGACCTCATCAACGAGGTGAAGGCGATCCTGTCGCGCTCGCGCATCGCGCCCGGCACGCTGAAGCTGGAGCTGACTGAATCCATCGTCATGGCCAATCCCGAGTATTCGGCCAAGGTGCTGGAGCGGCTGCGCGCGCTTGGCGCCGGCCTGTCGCTGGATGATTTCGGCACCGGCTATTCCTCGCTGAGCTACCTGCAGCGGTTCCCCTTCGACACGATCAAGATCGACCAGTCCTTCGTCCGTCCGAACGGGCGCAGCGCCCGGCCGGTGATCCTGCGCTCGATCGTGGCGCTCGGGCACGATCTGGGAATGGCCGTTGTCGCGGAAGGGGCGGAGGGCGAGTCGGACGCGCTCGAGCTGCTGCAGCTCGGCTGCGAATATGCTCAGGGTTATTTCTTCGGCGAGGCGATGTCCGCCGACGAGGCCACCGCCTACATCCGCAAGACCTACGAGGCGCAACCGGCCTGACCGGCTGGCCAACCAGTGCGGCAGGTCGCCCTGCTCCGTCGGACACCTCCGCGACCGGATCCGGGCTCAGGGCCAGATTCAGGGCCAGATTTAGGGAATGATGATCCGCACGGGAACTGCGGCCGGCTCGATCGTCAGCGGCGTCACGCCGAAGGGGTCGCCGTCGACCTGTGCCGGCACCCGCCGGTCAGCCGAGATCGTGATGTGCTCCGCCTTCAGGACCCTGACGCCGCGCGCCCGGTCCAGCCGTCCGAGCGCTAGGGCGACCACGTAGCGCAGCGCCGACAGTGCCGTGTCCCGTTCCAGCGTGACCAGATGCAGGCCGGGCTCCGTGACCGATGCCGCGCGGCAGATGACGAAAGGCCCGCCGTAGCAGCGGCTCTTGGTCGCCACCGCCAGCCGGCAGCGGATCGTCTCGCCATCGGCGATGACGGTCAGGTCCTCGCCCTTGCGGGACAGCGCCACCTCGATGCCGACCATGGCATAGGCAAGCTTGCCGAAGCGGCGCTTCAGCGCCAGCGGTACGGCATGCACCACCTCCGCGTCGACGCCGGCGGAGGCCATCAGGACGAAGGGACGGCCATTGGCAAGACCGTAGTGCAGCGGCGCCGTGCGCCGGCGCGCGATCATCCCGGCGATCGCCTCGGGCTTGCGCGGCAGCCCCAGCTCCGCGGCCAGCACATTGGCCGTGCCGGAGGGGATCACCGCCAGATCCGGCGGCGTGCGGTTCGACTGGAAGCCGGTGATGGCCTCGTTGACGGATCCGTCGCCGCCGGCAACGGCCAGCACCCCGACGGTCAGACCCGGGTTGGCCGCAATCTCGCCGATCTCGCCGGCGCGCCGCGTCAGGTGCAGCGACACGCTGTGGCCGCTGCGGCCGAGGCGGTCGCAGATCGCGTCCAGCCGGGCCGCCCGGAAGCCGCCGGAGGTGGGGTTGGCGACAATCAGGACGCGCCGCACGGCCTCGGCCGCGGTGCCGGGCTGGAAGGCATCGCCCGCCTCGCGCGCGCCGCCCGCGCCGTCGTCCTTGCTGGCGGTGGGGTCGGGCTTGCGCAGGGCCATCATGCGGCGGTCTCCGGCGGGCCTCCGCGGCCGCGCTGGAACGGCTTCATGCCCAGCCGGGCCAGCTCGTCAGCCCTCTCGTTCTCCGGGTGGCCGGCGTGGCCCTTCACCCAGTGCCAGGAGATCTCGTGCCGCCGCTGGGCCTCGTCCAGCGCCTGCCACAGCTCCGCGTTCTTGACGGGCTTCTTGTCGGCGGTGCGCCAGTTGTTGCGCTTCCAGTTGAACATCCACTTGGTGATGCCGTCGCGCACATAGACACTGTCGGTGTAGAGGTCGATGCGGCACGGGCGCTTCAGCGCGTTCAGCGCCTCGATTGCCGCCGTCAGCTCCATGCGGTTGTTGGTGGTGTCGGCTTCGCCGCCCGACAGCTCGCGTTCATGCGGACCGAAGCGCAGGATGGCGCCCCAGCCGCCCGGCCCCGGGTTCCCCGAGCAGGCCCCGTCGGTGTAGATCGTGACGCGCTGGTCGTCGCTCATCCGTCGAGACCATAGTCGCGGGCGGACGTGGCGCTGCGATGGAAGCGCAGCTTCTTCAGATACTCGGTCGGATCCTTCGGCGTCACCAGCGCCCCCGGCGGCACGCGCAGCCAGTCATAGAGGCGGGTGAGCAGGAAGCGCAGCGCCGCGCCGCGCGCGAGCACCGGAAGCGCTGCAAACTCGGCTTCCGTGAAGGGCCGGACCTTGCGATAGGCATTGAGCAGCGCGCGCGCCTTGGTGACATTGAACGCGCCGTCGGCCTCGAAGCACCAGGCATTGATGCAGATCACCACGTCATAGGCGAGGGCATCGGTGCAGGCGAAATAGAAGTCGATCAGCCCCGACAGCTCGGTGCCGAGGAAGAACACGTTGTCGGGGAAGAGATCGGCATGGATGACGCCGCCGGGCAGGCCCTTCGGCCAGTTGGCTTCCAGGAAGGTCAGCTCCTGCGCCAGCTCGGTCGAAAGCCCCGGCACCACGGTGTCGGCCTCCGCCTCGCAGCCCGCATAGAGCGGACGCCAGCCGCTGACATCCAGCGCGTTCTTGCGCGTCATGCCAAAGTCACGGCCGGCCAGATGCAGCTCCGCCAGCGCCTGGCCGAGCGCCGCGCAATGTTCCAGCCGCGGCCGGCGCACCCACATGCCGTCGAGGAATGTGACCATGGCGGCCGGCCGGCCGGCGAGGGTCCCGAGCATCGACCCGTCTTCAGCCTCGAGCGGCTGCGGGCAGTTGATGCCCTTCTCGGCCAGATGCTGCATCAGCCCGATGAAGAACGGCAGGTCGGCCGGGTTCACCCGCTTCTCGTAGAGCGTCAGGATGAAATGCCCCGCCTCGGTGTGGACCAGGAAGTTCGAGTTCTCCACGCCCTCGGCAATGCCCTTGTAGGACAGGAGACGGCCAATGCCGTATCGGGCGACAAAGGCGGCGAGGTCTTCGTCGGCTACTTCGGTATAGACGGCCATGGCGGGCTACTCGGCGACGCTGGCGCTCTGGGCCTCCGCCATCAGGCGAAGCTCACGCGGCAGGTTGAAGGCTATGGTTTCTTCCGCCGTGCGCACCTCCTCCACCGAAACGGTGAAGCGTTCCGCGAAGGCGGCGATGATTTCCTCGACCAGCGTCTCGGGCGCGGAGGCGCCGGCGGTCAGGCCGAGGCTGCGGATGCCGGCGAAATCGGCCCAGTCCAGCTCGGAGGCGCGCTGCACCAGCACGGCGCGCGGGCAGCCCGCGCGCTCGGCGACTTCCCGCAGGCGCTGCGAGTTGGAGGAATTCGGCGCCCCCACCACGATCATGGCGTCCACCATCGGGGCCACCACCTTCACCGCGTCCTGGCGGTTCGTGGTGGCGTAGCAGATGTCTTCCTTGTGCGGGGCGACGATGTCGGGGAAGCGGTCGCGCAGCACCTCGACGATGCCCTTGGTGTCGTCCACCGACAGGGTCGTCTGGGTGATGAAGGCGAGCCGGCGGCCGGTCTTTGGCTGGAAGCTGCGGGCATCGTCCTCGGTCTCGATCAGCGAGACCGTGCCCTCCGGCAGCTGGCCCATGGTGCCGATCACCTCCGGATGACCGGCATGACCGATCAGCAGGATCTCGCGGTCCCGGCGGAAATGGATCTCGGCTTCCTTGTGCACCTTGGAAACCAGCGGGCAGGTGGCATCGAGATAGAACATGTTCCGGCCGCGCGCGTCTTCCGGCACGGACTTCGGCACGCCATGGGCGGAAAAGATCACCGGACGCTCGCGGTGGCCGGCGGGGATCTCGTCGAGTTCCTCGACAAACACGGCCCCCTTGGCCTTGAGCCCGTCGACCACGAAGCGGTTGTGCACGATCTCGTGCCGCACGTAGACCGGCGCGCCATATTTGGCGAGCGCCAGTTCGACGATCTGGATGGCACGGTCGACGCCGGCGCAGAAGCCGCGCGGCGCGCACAGTTTCACTGCCAGGGCCGGAAGGGCCCCAGTCTGCTCTGTCATGACGGATCCTTGAGCGTGGCTCATGGGCGCAATAGAGTGATGCACCCCGGGACTGTCAAGTGAAACCGAACGTCCGGCCTGCCTCCGGCGGCGCTCGCCAAGCTTCGGGTGACCTGATATAGACACGGGCCGATTTCTTTCGTGAACGAGTGGACAATCGCATGCTGAACGCCAAGAGCCCCGCCGTCCGTCCGTCGCCGCGCCGCCTGGCAGCCGTCCTTGCGGTGGCGGGGCTTCTGGCCGGCTGCGGCCTGACGGGTGACGACACCGCGCCGACCACGCCGTCCTCCGGCTCGGGCAGCGTCGTCACCAGCATCGTCACCACGGGGCAGGGGCCGATCCAGGTCGATCCGCGCACCTTCGAGCAGCAGCCGAACTGCCCGCGGCTCCAGCTGCGCTCCGAAACCTTCCTGATCACGAAATACGAGAAGGGCAAGCAGGACGATCCCCGCCATCTGCTCTACCAGGCCAACATCGAGAACTGGGCGCGCGACTGCCGCCGCGTCGGCGATCAGGTGATGGTCAAGATCGGGCTGTCGGGCCGCGTCACGCCGGGACCGGTCTGGCCGGGGGGCGAGATCGTGCTGCCGGTGCGCGTGTCGCTGCTGCGCGGGTCGGAGACGGACGCCCCGCTGCAGACGCAGATGTTCTCGATCCCCGTCACGGTCGGCAGCGGTGCGCCGGCCGAGCTGTGGACGCTGGTCGATGAGTCCTTCGTCGTGCCGGGCGAACCCGGTCTGCGTCTGGTCTTCGGCTTCGACGAGAGCCCGCAGAAGCCGGGCGCACGGCGCTGAGCCGGGCGGGTTCCGGCGGAATTCCGCGCTTTTCCGGCAAAGAAACCATGCCGGGCGGCGCGTATTGACAACTGCAAGGCGGAATCAGACAATCCGCGCGCCGTCTCGGGTCGTGACGAGTCGGTGAGGGGCTGTGATGCCCCTGAAAAAAGCGACAGCGGGAGAGGCTGGTCGAGGGGGCGCTGTCAGGCATGACGGCGGTCGCGGGCACCAGCGCCGAAGGAGCAACCGCCCCGGAAACTCTCAGGCAAAAGGACCGCTTCGCTTCGACGCTCTGGAAAGCAGCGCGCTGGCTCGTGCCGGATCGCTCACCGAAGGAGTAACCGGCGCCGCCCTGGAACTAGACCCGGGCGTGGTCGGGAAATCTCTCAGGTTCTCGGACAGAGGGGGTTGCGGATGGGTCGCTTGCGGTCCGTCCCGGCGCCACTGACGACGAGGACCTTTGATGGGCACGACCGATTCCCACGCCGCCGACGCGGCGGATCTCAAGCGCACCCCCCTTTACGACCTGCATGTCGAGCTTGGTGCGCGCATGGTGCCCTTTGCGGGCTACGACATGCCCGTCCAGTACCCCACCGGCATCATGACCGAGCACCAGCACACCCGTGCGGCCGCCGGTCTGTTTGACGTGTCGCACATGGGCCAGGCCTGGCTGATCGGGCCGGACCACGAGACCACGGCCCGTGCGCTGGAAGCGCTGGTTCCCTCCAGCATGGTAGAACTGGGCCGCGGCAAGCAGCGCTACACCGTCCTTCTGAATGCCGATGGCGGCATCGTCGATGACCTCATGGTGACCCGTCCCGTCGCGGCCGCCGATGACGGGCGCCTGTTCCTTGTCGTCAACGCCTCGCGCAAGGACGTCGACTACCCGCTGATCCGCGCCGCCCTTCCGGCCAATGTCCGCCTCGAGCTGATCGAGGACCGGGCGCTGATCGCGGTGCAGGGCCCCGAGGCCGTGGCCGCCGTGGCCGCCCATGCGCCGAAGGCGGCCGAGCTTGCCTTCATGACCGCGGACTGGATGGACTTCGACGGCATCCGCTGCCACGTGTCCCGCTCCGGCTACACCGGCGAGGACGGCGTCGAGATGTCCGTTCCGGCCGACAAGGCCGAGGCGATCACCCGCGCGCTCCTGGCCGATGAGCGCGTCAAGCCGATCGGTCTTGGTGCCCGCGACAGCCTGCGCCTCGAGGCCGGCCTGTGCCTTTACGGCCATGATCTCGACGAGACCACCTCGCCGGTCGAGGGCGACATCACCTTCATCCTGCAGAAGCGCCGCCGCGAGGAAGGCGGCTTCCCCGGTGCTGCCCGGATCCGGCGCGAGCTGGCTGACGGCCCGGCCCGCAAGCGCGTCGGCCTGCGGCTCGACGGCCGCGCCCCGGCCCGCGAAGGCGCCGAGATCAAGGTTCCCGGCGGCGACACCGTCGGCATCGTCACCTCCGGCGGCTTTGGCCCGACGGCTAGCGTGCCCGTTGCCATGGGCTATGTCGCGGCGGCCCATGCGGCCCCGGGCACGAAGCTCGCCCTTGTCGTGCGCGGCAAGGAGCTTGAGGCGACCGTCGTCGAGATGCCGATCGTTCCCCACCGCTATGTCCGCGCCGCCAGGGCGTGACCCCCGATCCGTACCGCATAACTTCCGGAGACTGACGAAATGACCACCTACTACTCCAAGGACCACGAGTGGATTGCCGTTGACGGCGACGTCGCCACCGTCGGCATCACCGACTACGCCCAGAGCCAGCTGGGCGATGTCGTCTATGTCGAGCTGCCGGACACCGGCAAGGCGCTGAAGCAGGGCGACGAGGCCGCCGTGGTGGAGTCGGTGAAGGCTGCCAGCGAGGTTTATGCCCCGATCGACGGCGAAGTGATCGAGACCAACGCGGCGCTGGTGGACAGCCCGGCCAATGTGAACGAGGATCCCGAAGGGGGCGCCTGGTTCGTCAAGCTCAAGATCGCCGACAAGGGTCAGTTGGCCGGTCTGATGGATGCAGCGTCCTACAAGGCTTACGTGGAGACGCTGTAAACCCATGGGCGGTCACATCTACAAGGCTGGCGTCTACTGGCGCATGGAAGGTGACTTCAAGCCGGGAAAATACTCCCGCGGTCACCTCTGGCGCTTTGACGGCGGCGTGGATGTGCCGGCCTCCTCCTCGCCCCATGTCGTGCCGCTGCCCTATTCGGTGCCAGCGGCGGTCGACCCGGAAGAGGCACTCGTCGCTGCCCTGTCCTCGTGTCACATGCTGACCTTCCTCGACCTTGCCCGTCGGGGAGGTCTCCTGATCGACGCCTACGAGGACCAGGCCGAAGGGCTGATGGAGCGGATCGCTCCCGGTCGCATGGCCATCACCAAGGTGACCCTGCGCCCGTTGCTCACCCTTCGCGCGGCCGAGCTGCCCGATCCAACCTGGCTGACCGACCTGCACGACAAGGCGCATGAGGTGTGTTTCATCGCCAACTCGGTGAAATGCGACGTTGTCGTGGCGCCGGAACCCCTGCGCCTCATTGCACCCTGACCGCCCGGGGCGGCCGCCTGTGCCGTCCCTGCGTCTCCAGCATGCTCCCGTAACGCCGAAGAAGGACGCACCAGACGATGCGTTATCTGCCGCTTTCCGACACCGACCGCGCCGACATGCTGGCCCGGGTCGGCGTGTCTTCCATCGATGACCTCTTTGCCGACATTCCCGAGGCCGCCCGGCTGAAGGGGCTTGTCAACCTGCCGACGCGCAAGTCGGAGATCGAGGTGGAGCGTCACCTCAACCGCCTGGCGGGCAAGAACGTCGCTGCCGGCTCGGTGCCCTTCTTCGTGGGGGCCGGCGCCTACCGCCACCACGTGCCGGCAACCGTTGATCACCTGATCCAGCGCTCGGAGTTCCTGACCTCCTACACGCCGTATCAGCCGGAAATCACGCAGGGCACGCTGCAGTACCTGTTCGAGTTCCAGACCCAGGTTGCCCGCCTCACCGGCATGGAAGTCGCCAACGCCTCGATGTATGACGGCTCGACCGGCACCGGCGAGGCCGTGCTGATGGCCCACCGCGTCACCCGCCGCAACAAGGCGGTGATCTCCGGCGGCCTGCATCCGCAGTACCGCGCCGTGGTCGAGGGCCTGTCGAACCTCTCCGGCGACAAGGTCGTGTCCCTGCCGGCCGACCCGACGGGCACCGAGGACATCCTCGCCGCCATCGATGGCGAGACCTCCTGCGTCGTCGTGCAGTCGCCGTCCTTCTACGGCCAGATCATCGACCTGAAGCCGATTGCCGAAAAGGCGCAGGCCCATGGCGCGCTGCTGATCGCCGTCTTCACGGAAGTCGTCTCGCTCGGCCTGATCGAGTCGCCGGGGGCGCAGGGCGCGGACATCGTCGTCGGCGAAGGCCAGTCCATCGGCAACGGCCTCAACTTCGGCGGTCCCTACGTCGGCCTCTTCGCCACGAAGCAGAAGTACATGCGGCAGATGCCGGGGCGTCTGTGCGGCGAGACCGTGGATGCGGAAGGCAAGCGCGGCTTCGTGCTCACCCTCTCCACCCGCGAGCAGCACATCCGCCGCGAGAAGGCGACGTCGAACATCTGCACCAACTCCGGCCTCTGCGCGCTGGCCTTCACGATCCACATGACGCTGCTCGGCGAAGCCGGCCTGACGCGTCTGGCCCGGATCAACCACGCCAATGCGGTGAAGCTGAAGAAGCAGCTCTCGGCCATTGCCGGCGTCGAAGTCCTCAACAAGGCCTATTTCAACGAGTTCACCGTCAGGCTGCCGAAGCCGGCGCATGACGTTGTCGAGGCACTTGCGGCCCGTGGCATCATCGCCGGCCTGCCGGTGTCGCGCCTGGAGCCGGGCAAGGCGGACCTTGCCAACCTTCTCGTGGTCGCCTCGACCGAAATCAACACCGACGAAGACCGGGCTGCCTTTGCAGCCGCCCTCAAGGAGGTGCTGGCATGAGCATGAACAATCAGGGCCGTCCGACGGCCGCCGGCGATGCCGGATCCGCATTCCGTCCCAAGACCTTCACCGGCAACCGCGCGCTCGACATGGAAGAGCCGCTGCTGTTCGAGATCGGCCGCCTGGATGTGACCGGCGTCGATCTGGACGAGCCGGAAGCCTTCGAGGCCGAGCTTGGCGCCCATGCGCGCAAGTCGGGCATCGGCCTGCCGGGCCTGTCCGAGCCGGAGACGATGCGTCACTACGTGCGCCTGTCGCGCAACAACTACGCCATCGACGCCGGCCTCTATCCGCTCGGCTCCTGCACCATGAAGCACAACCCGCGCCTCAACGAGAAGATGGCGCGCGTGCCGGGCTTCGGTGACATCCACCCGCTGCAGCCGCTGTCCACCGTCAAGGGTGCCGTCGAGCTGATCTCGGAGCTGGGCGACTGGCTGATGGAACTGACCGGCACCTCCGCCGTCGCCATGAGCCCGAAGGCCGGCGCGCATGGCGAACAGTGCGGCATGATGGCGATCAAGGCCGCGCATATCGCCGCCGGCCGTGATCCGAAGATCGTGCTGGTTCCCGAAAGCGCCCATGGCACCAACCCGGCCACGGCCGCGCTGCTCGGCTTCAAGGTCGTCACCATCGACGCCAAGGAAGACGGCACCGTCGATCTTGCCTCGGTGAAGAAGGCCATTGCCGACAACGCCGGCAACATCGCCGCGATCATGCTGACCAACCCGAACACCTGCGGGCTGTTCGAGCGCGACATCATGGAAATCGCCGCCGCGATCCACGAGGCCAACGCCTATTTCTACTGCGACGGCGCCAACTTCAACGCCATCGTCGGCAAGGCCCGTCCGGGGGATCTTGGCATCGACGCGATGCACATCAACCTGCACAAGACCTTCTCCACCCCGCATGGCGGCGGTGGCCCGGGCTCCGGTCCGGTGGTCCTGTCGGATCGTCTCGCCCCGTTCGCCCCGCTGCCCTTCGTGCGCAAGTCGGCCTCGGGTCTGGAAATGGTCGAGACGGAAGCCGGTCTCAAGGACGGCGAGAAGCCGTTTGGCCGCATGACCGCCTTCCACGGCCAGATGGGCATGTTCGTGCGCGCGCTGGCCTACATGCTGAGCCACGGCTCGGACGGCCTGCGCCAGGCGTCGGAAGATGCGGTGCTGAACGCGAACTATGTCCGCGTCGGCCTGCAGGACCTGATGACCCTGCCGTTCGGCGTGCGCCCCTGCATGCACGAAGTGCTGTTCGACGACAGCTTCCTGAAGGACACCGGCGTCACCACGCTCGACTTCGCCAAGGCGATGATCGACGAGGGCTATCACCCGATGACCATGTACTTCCCGCTGGTGGTGCATGGCGCGATGCTGATCGAGCCGACCGAGTCCGAAAGCCGGGCGGCCCTCGACCTGTTCGTTGCCACGCTGCGTGACCTCGTCATGTCGGCCAAGCGCGGCGAGACGGAGCGCTTCACCGGCGCGCCTTACCTTGCCCCGCGCCGCCGCCTCGACGAGACCCGTGCCGCCCGTGCGCCGATCCTGACCTATCAGGACCCGGTCCCGGCCATGGTCACCCCGGCCGCCGCCGAGTAAGCGTCGCCCGAGCTTGCTGCAAGGCCCCGGAGGGATCTCTCTCCGGGGCCTTTTTTTGGGCCTTTTCTGGGGGAGGCCTCTATCCGGTGGCCTTGTCCGTCATGGGCCGCGTCCGCGTTCAGCTCTTGGGCACGGCCTGCAGCCAGGTCTGCACCGGGCCGCGGAATTCGCACAGCAGCAGGAACTTCTCGTGGCTGGGCAGCGCGTCCAGCTCCTCCAGCGCAAACGGATCTCGCCCCTGCTGCCGGAGGATCGTCACCTCATGCGTGGCCGCCAGGTGCCGCGTGAGGCGGTCCGTGATGTTTGGCTCCAGGTCGTCATGCAGCTCGATCACAAGGCTTGCCCGGGCCATCTCTCCGGCCGGGATGTCGAGCAGCACCCGCTCGTAGCCTTCGATGTCGACCAGCAGCAGCGCGTCCGGGTGGCGGGCAAGGTCAGCCGTCAGGCTTTCGGCGGTGACGCCGCCGCGCATCTCCACACCCGCGATCCCCTCCAGCGTCACCTCGGCCAGCGCCGTGCTGGCCGGGTTGATCTCGTAGCCGATGGCGGGCAGGGCAGTGGCCAGATGCTTGAGGCAGGCGATGTAATAGCCGTCCGCCATGCCGACGTTGATGAAGGCGCCGGGCCGGCGCGCCAGACCGGCCAGCAGGGCCGGATGGAGTTCCAGCTCATACTGGCCAAGCACCTTGCAGGCATGTTCCGGGCTCGGGCCGGCTGCCCGGGGGTTGAGGATGCGCGCGCCGGCAAAGGCGCCGCGCCGGACGGTGTACCCCAGCTGCGGCAGCAGCCGCGCGTTCAGGCGGGTCGCGTACTTGTAGCCGGTGCCGCTGGCGATGCGGTCCTGGTCTCCTGCCTTGACCAGCATGTAGTTGAACGGCTGCAGGGCCTTGTTGGCGAGCGTCCGGAACAGTCCCATCGCAATCGGTCCCTCGTCGTTTCTGACCATGCCCGGGCTGACTTAAGCCGCTCGCCTGCCATCTGGCAAACGGAAACCCGTCGGCCGCTCAGGCGAGGGGGGCCGCCGCGCGGCTGTGCCGGCCCAGCAGCCACACGCCGGCGCCGGCCGCCAGCAGCGTCAGGCCGCTCACGACGGTGCGGATCTGGTTGTACAGCTGCCAGTCGGGGGAGTAGGCATGCCAGATCGCCCGGGCCTCCTCGAGACTGTCCGGCACGCGGACCAGGGCGAGGGCCTGGTTCATCGGCACGTTCAGACGCATGGTCAGGACCAGGCCACCGAGAAAGTACAGGAGCCCGCCAGCCAGGAAGGCGACCGCCGCGCCGCGTGCCCCGAGGCGCAGGGCGAGCAGCCCCGTAAGCCCCAGCACCACCGGCGTGCCGAAGAAGGCGGGCGCGAAGACGGCGTTGCGGACAGAGCCGTTCATCGCCTGCATGGCCGCGATGGCGACGCGCGGGTCCGCCGCGTCGAGGCCCCACATGGTCGAGCAGACCCAGGCGTAGAAGAACCCGAAGATCGCTCCTGACAGGAGCACGGACAGGCCTGCGGCGGCCAGACAGATGCGTTTCATGCGGCTCAACTCCCTTTGCATGGCCGCCCCCGGCCATGTCCGTCTGCCCGGCAACACCCTAGCAGCGACAGCCGCAGCGGTCGGTCGCAAGCTGTCGTGCTTCGTAACGAAGTGTCGCAGACCGGATCCGCGCCGCGCCCGGGTAGGCGCGCGGTTCGGCCCCCCCTGGCCTTGTCCCCCTGGTCTTGTCCCGGCTTCGCGCCGGTGACCGCTTGACAGGCGCCGGGCGAACGGGCAGAACGTCGCCCCATGAGCAGAAACCTGACCACCTTTGCCTCGGTCTATTACTTTACGGCGCCCTTCTAGGCGGCCGTGTTCGATCCTGCTCGACTTTCAGACAGCATGAGATGAACCACATAGCCGCCGCGTCAGGCGGCTTGCATGGTTCAAGGCTCCTGGCGCGGCCCAGGAGACCAAGATGACACAGCATTTCGATGAAGCCACCGGCCGCCCGGCCCGTCTGCAGTCCGAAGCCCTGCGGGTCCTGCTGGACCGCGGCCTCGTCAACCAGACGACCGATCTGGAGGGGCTGGATGCGGCCTTCCATGCCGGGCCGGTGACCTTCTACGCAGGCTTCGATGCCACGGCGGCGAGCCTGCATGTCGGTCATCTTGTCCCGCTCATCACCATGCGCTGGCTGCAGAAGCTGGGCCATCGCCCGATTGCGGTGCTCGGTGGCGGCACCACGCTGGTCGGCGATCCGAGTTTCCGCAATGACAGCCGCCCGCTCCTGTCCGAGGCCCAGATCGACGAGAACATGGCCGGCATCCGGCGGTCGATCGAAGGCATTCTCGACCTCGAGGGCGCCGACGGGGCGCTGCTCGTCAACAATGCCGAGTGGCTGACCGAGTTCCGCTTCCTCGAGTTCCTGCGCGACTACGGCACCCAGTTCACGGTCAACCGGATGATGAGCTTCGACAGCGTCCGCACCCGTCTCGACGCGCAGCAGCCGCTGACCGTGCTGGAGTTCTGCTACATGATGCTGCAGGCGGTCGATTTCCTCGAGCTTGCCCGCCGGCACGGCTGTTCGCTGCAGATCGGGGGCTCCGACCAGTGGGGCAACATCGTCAACGGCGTCGATCTCGGCCGCCGCGACGGGCGTCAGCTCTTCGGCCTCACGGTGCCGCTGGTGACCACGGCCAGCGGGCAGAAGATGGGCAAGACCGCCGCCGGTGCCGTCTGGCTGCACCCGGACAAGCTGTCGCCCTCGGGCTTCTGGCAGTTCTGGCGCAACACCGCCGATGCGGATGTGGCGCAGTACCTGCGGCTCTTCACCGAGTTGCCGCTGAACGAGGTTGCCCGGCTGTCGGCCCTCAAGGGGGCGGAGCTCAACGAGGCGAAGAAGATCCTCGCCACCCAGGCGACCGCGCTGGTGCATGGCGCGGCGGCTGCGCGCGCCGCGCTGGAACAGGGCGAGGCACTGTTCTCCGGCGAGGAGGATCTCGCCGAGGCGACGCATCACCTGCCACTCGCCCGGCTGGCCGACGGGCTCGGTCTGCTCGAGCTCGTGGTGGCCACCGGCTTTGCCCAGTCGAACGGCGAGGCCCGGCGTCTGGTCGAGGCCGGCGGCGTCCGTCTCAACGGCACCACCGTCGATGACCCGCGCCGCCGCATCGCCCCGGGGGATCTGGCCGCCAACGACCGCCTGACGCTGGCCATCGGCCGCCGCCGCAAGGCCCTCGTGGCCTTCGGGTGAGGGACGGGGCGTCGCCTGAACGAAAGGCCTCTCCGGCTCTCTGCCCCCTAGGGGAGGGAGCCGGGGCTGCTGAGCTGCAGGCGGCGAACATGCCCAGACTCAGACGAAGCTGCCGAAGAACCGGCACATGAACTCGAGCTGGCGCTGGCGGTTGTCGCTGAAGTCGGAGCGGGGGAAGTACTCGCGGTCGGTGGTGACCGGCTCGGTGACCGGCAGGCCGTTTGCGCCGATGGCAATGGCCAGCGACTGCGCCGAGTAGCCGAGCCGCATCATCTGGTCGAGCAGGCCGGGGTAGTACATGGCGTAGAACTGCTCCACCAGCGGCCGGGTCGCGAAGGCATGCCCGGTGTGGGCGCGGTCGTTGATCGTGGTCGCGTCGACGACACACATCGGCTCGTAGCGGTTCGCCGTCACGGCCGCGCTGCCTCCCCAGATCGTGCCCTGCATCGCGCCGTCATTGATGTAGACGACCTGATTGACGATCTGCTGTGCCGGGTTGGTGGTGTTCTGGGTGATGAGCTGGGCGGTGGTCAGGGTCTGGCCCGTCATCAGGTTCTGGATGGCCGTGCGGATGTCCGTCGCCGTGCTTCCGAGGTTGCGGAAGATGACCTGCGCGCTCTGCGAATTGGTCTGGTAGCTCGCGTTGCCGTCCCAGTCGCCGGCGTAAAGCCCGACCACGCGGGTGGGGCGCTCGAACATGCCGAAGCCGGAGCGGTGCAGCGGCCGCAGCCGCAGGAACGCGTTGGTGTCGTCCATGTAGTAGGTGCTGGGCAACTGCTGCGCACCAAAGGACATGCTCGCATGGTTCGGCGCGATCGTGATGTCGAGGCTGCCGAACAGGCGGTTGAGGGGCTTGATCAGCGAAACGGGGGTCTGGGTCGGCATGGCTCACTCCTTGATCGACCGCACGGGGCGGGTTGATCGGGAGGACGCAGGGCGAGGCGATCCGTGAGGCAGGTCTTCCGGCAGCGCGCCGTGACACGCAAGAACACCCCCGGCCCTTTGGAAAGCCGGAGGTGTTCCCGTCAATTCGCGGGGACGCGAATGTCCGCGTCCGGAGGAGGGACGGACGGAAGCGGACCGTGGCCAGTCCGTCCCCCGTCACATCAGGCGCCGCATCGGCCTGATGTCACTCCGCCAGACGGGATCTCAGGAGCTTGCGCAGCTCATCGACCGGATTGCGCGCGCCATTGTCGTTGATGTGCCAGAAGGTCCAGCCGTTGCAGGCCTCGGCGCCCTGCACCAGCGCGCCGACCTTGTGGATCGAGCCGCTGTGGTCGCCGCTGACCAGCGACCCGTCGGCACGGACGACGGCAAGGTGCTTGCCCTTCGGGCAGGTCAGCTCCGTTCCGGGGGCCAGCAATCCGGCTTCCAGCAGCGAGCCGAAGGGAATGCGCGGCTCGGCGCGCTTGCCCTTCTGCATGTCGAGGCTGGCGCCGCTGCCGGCCTCGATGGCGTCAATGCGCTTGCGGGCGGCCTCGATGTAGGCCTCCTCGCGCTCCACGCCGACATAGTTCCGGCCAAGGCGTTTGGCCACCGCACCGGTGGTGCCGGTGCCGAAGAACGGGTCGAGCACGATGTCGCCGGGCTTCGAGGATGCCGTCAGCACCCGGTAGAGCAGGGATTCGGGCTTCTGCGTCGGGTGGACCTTCTGTCCCGACGCATCCTTCAGCCGCTCCGATCCCGTGCACAGCGGCAGCTGCCAGTCGGAGCGCATCTGCAGGTCGTCGTTGAAGGTCTTCAGCGCCTCGTAATTGAAGGTGTACTTGGCCTCGCGCGAGGGCGTGGCCCAGATCATCGTCTCATGCGCATTGGTGAAGCGCTTGCCGCGGAAGTTCGGCATCGGGTTCGACTTCAGCCAGACGATGTCGTTGAGAATCCAGAAGCCCAGATCCTGCAGGATGGCACCGACGCGGAAGATGTTGTGGTAGGAGCCGATCACCCAGATCGAGCCATCCTTCTTCAGCACGCGCTTGACGGCCATCAGCCAGGCGCGGGTGAAGGCGTCATAGGCCTCGAAGCTCTCGAACTGGTCCCAGTGGTCGTCGCAGGCATCCACCTTCGACTGGTCCGGCCGGTGCAGGTCGCCACCCAGCTGCAGGTTGTACGGCGGATCGGCAAAGACCAGATCGACGGACTTGGCCGGCAGCTTCTCGAGGGCGGCCACACAGTCGCCCTTCAGGATCGTGTTCAGCCAGGCCGGCTCCCCGGAGGGATCGGCAGGGGTCGGGGTCACCAGAGACACGGCGGCAGAGGCCGCAGACCGACGGGTTTTAAGGGGTGCCCCGGAGGACACCCCGATACGCAGAACTGTCATTGCGACGCAAAACCTCACGCAATTTCGAGGTTCATGGTTACCGGTCTTGGTAAATCGCCAGTTAAGCGCGCAGACTTATTTTCCATTTGAATTCAAGATTTTCTTTACAGAAGTAAAGGGCGGCGGTCGCGATTTGCAATTTTCCTTTGCCGTGCCCGAGGCCGGCTGGCGGTTTACCTCGGTTCCCCGTCACCCTGCCGGTGAGGTTGCGTTAACACCTTGGCGGTCGGGGGCTGGAAAAAGGCGAAATGAAGAATTCTGCGGACTGCGAAAAAATTTTCAAAATTCTGTGTCATGCTCCTTGACGAAGCGGAACCCGAGGCTGATCCTGTTCGGTTAATAACAAGAAGGAGAAATGACGTGTCCAACCGATCCTACCGCAATCCCCTGCTGCAGCCGCGCAGCCTGATCCTGGCGCCCAAGGCCCCGCTCGAGCCCTTCACCAAGGCCGAGGACGCGGTGGCGCGGCTCATCGAGCTGTTCGAGCGCAACACTGCCTTCATCCGCAGCGCCTTCCACGAGCTGACGCAGGGCCGCGTGCCGGAGGGACGGGTGCGCGCCTTCTATCCGCAGATCCGGCTGATGACCGACAGCCACTCGCGCCTCGACAGCCGCCTGGCCTACGGTTTCGTGTCCGGCCCCGGGGTCCATGGCACCACGATCACGCGGCCCGACCTGTTCCGCCAGTATCTGACGCACCAGATCGCCCTGCTGATCCGCAACCATGGCGTTCCGATCCATGTGGGCGACAGCGAGACGCCGATCCCGCTGCACTTCGCCTTTTACGATGGGACCCACGTCGAGGGGGCTGCGTCGGCCCGGCTGGACCGGCCGCTCGCCGATACCTTCGACCTGCCGGACCTGACGCTGATGGATGATTCCATCGCCAACGGCACCTACGAGCCGCTCGACGGGGTGATGCCGCTGGCGCCCTTCACCGCGCCGCGCGTCGACTATTCGCTGCACCGGCTGCAGCACTACACCGCCACGGCCGCCGAGCATTTCCAGAACTACGTGCTTTTCACGAACTACCAGTTCTACATCGACGAGTTCTGCCGCATGGCCGAGGCCGCGATGGCCGATCCCGACAGTGGCTACGAGTCCTTCGTCTCGCCCGGCAACCTCGAGATCCGGCGCGGCGAGACCGAGCCCAGCTCGGGCGCGGTGCCCGCCAAGCTGCCGCAGATGCCGGCCTATCATCTCAAGCGCTCCGACAATTCCGGCATCACGATGGTCAACATCGGCGTTGGTCCCTCCAACGCCAAGACGATCACCGACCACATCGCGGTGCTGCGTCCCCATGCCTGGCTGATGCTCGGTCACTGTGCCGGCCTGCGCAACAGCCAGACCCTTGGCGACTATGTCCTTGCTCACGGCTATGTCCGCGATGACAACGTGCTGAACCACGACCTGCCGGTGTGGGTGCCGATCCCGCCTCTGGCCGAGGTGCAGGTGGCACTCGAGGATGCGGTGGCCGAGGTGACCGGCTACACCGGCTACGAGCTGAAGAAGGTCATGCGCACCGGCACCGTCGCCTCCATCGACAACCGCAACTGGGAACTCTGGGACCAGCGCGGTCTGGTGCAGCGCTTCTCGCAGTCCCGCGCCATCGCCCTCGACATGGAAAGCGCCACCATCGCCGCCAACGGCTTCCGCTTCCGCGTGCCCTACGGCACGCTGCTCTGCGTCTCCGACAAGCCGCTGCATGGCGAACTGAAGCTGCCGGGCATGGCAACGGACTTCTACAAGCGCCAGGTCGCCCAGCATCTGGAGATCGGCATCCGCGCGATGGAGAAGCTCCGCGCCATGCCGCACGAGCGCCTGCACTCCCGCAAGCTGCGCAGCTTCGCGGAAACCGCGTTCCAGTAAGACCAACTCGCTGTGAGCCTGGCTCACCGGGAGTTGGTCAAGCCGGTGCGGCGACTGAGCCTTTTCAAGGCGCGATGCCTCGGCATCCCGGCGCCTTGATCCAGGTTGGCCTTGACCGGGTCTCGGAATGAGGCCCGGTCGGCCTTTTCGTGACGTCGGGTCCCCGTCGCCCTGGGTCGCCGTCGCCCTGAGGCCCGTCATCCCGGCCCAGCTGAGCGTTAGCGAAGCGCCGAGCCGGGATCCAGAAATCAGCCGCGCGGAGCGCGACAAGACAGGTCCAGTCCTGCGTCGAACGCTGACTTGGCAACGGGCTCGCTTGCGCTCGCACAGACATGCTGGGTTGCGGATCTGCGGTTCGCGAAACGCTCACCTTGTCCGGAATGACGGCGTGTGACCGAAGCGTGAGGCCACCACAAAAAAAAGCGCGGCCCCGAAGGGCCGCGCGCCGGTTCGATGGGGTCTGCGCGAAAAGCTTACTCGCCGACTTCGTTGGCCGGTTCGGCCTGCAGCAGGCCGTAGCGCTCTTCACCGATCTTGTTGAGCAGTTCAAGCTGGGTCTCGAGGAAATCGATGTGGCCTTCCTCGTCGCGCAGCAGTTCCTCGAAGATCTGCATCGAGACGTAGTCGCCTTCCTGCTGGCAGATCTCGCGGGACTTGGAATAGGACGCGCGGGCGTCGTATTCACCGGCGAGGTCGCATTCCAGCACTTCCTTCACGGTCTGGCCGATGCGCAGGGGCGCCAGCTTCTGCATGTTCGGGTGGCCTTCGAGGAAGATGATCCGCGACGTGATCTTGTCGGCGTGCTGCATTTCCTCGATCGATTCGGCGCGCTCCTTCTTGGCCAGGCGCGTGTAGCCCCAGTCATCCAGCAGGCGGTAATGCAGCCAGTACTGGTTGATGGCGCCGAGCTCGAGAAACAGTGCCTCGTTCAGACGCTCGATGACCTTCGGATTGCCCTTCATGATGCCGCAAACTCCCTGGCTGGCAGATTTGATGACCTGAACCTTAGAACCGTTCTAAGTCATTGTCCAGCGTCACGTGCAACCGGAGGGCATCACCTGCGACCCGAACCTCAGGTCGCGGCAGGGGCATTAGCGCGCCGCGCGCCGCAAGGGTGCAGACCGCCCGGGCAGAGGGGTTGGCGCATGCACGCATGGGGGCAGGCCCCGATTATTGACGCATCCTAGCACATCGGTGGCCCCATGCGCGCGGTTCCTGAGCCGACCTGATTGCGTTCAGCCGGCGAGGCCATGGCCGGCTTCGGCCGCGCCACGGCGACGCCCGCCGGAGCGGGACGCAGGTCAGGGCAGGAAGGGGCCGGGACAGCCGGACCGGATCTCTCCGTCAGCGGAAGGACGGGCCATGGCACCAGCAGGTCAGCGAATGGCGCGCCCCCCGGGTGACCGGGGCTACCCGGTGCAGCATGAAGCTGGCAAACAGGGTCGCCGAGCCGACCGTGCGTGGCGCCGACCATTGCGCGCTGCCGAGGTTGAGGTCGAGCGTGCCGCCCTCATACAGCTCCGGCTCCGTCAGCTGCACCACGATCGTCAGCTTGCGCTGGCGGGCGATGGCGCCGTCGCCGATGTCCGAGTGCCAGTCGTAATGGCCTTCGTCGCTCTCGTCGTAGCGCGCGACCTGCAGCCGCTCGTGGAAATCGGTGATGTCGAAGCGGAAAGCCTCGCGGTTGGCCTCCGCCACCCCGCGCATGATGCGGTCCATCACGAAGCCGGCCTCGCCCTGGTCATCAAGCCAGGTGATCCGGGCCCGGCGGATCGAGGCCTGCTGCACGCCGCCGACAAGCCCTCCCTCGCGCATCTCGCCGCTTTCGGCAAGGCTGACGATGCGGGCGCATTCGTCCGGCGTGAAAAGGGCAGGGATCGTATGGGTGAACATGCTCGGACCTTCCATTGTCCGTCTGCCATAGGCCGGTGCCCATGCGGATGGCAACAGCTTTGTTGGCTCAGCCTAGCCCGTGCGCGATGACCTTGCGCATCACGGTCGGCAGGGCTTCCCCCTCAAGCGCGTCCAGCGTGGACCACCACCAGCCTTCGGGAAGGTCGCCGGCGCCGAGTTCCGCCGTGAACACCGTCACTTCCAGGTGGAAATGCGTGAACGTGTGGCCGACACTGCCGCTGCGCTTGTGCCAGTTCGCGGCGACAGGTGCCTGCATCACGGCGGAGGCAACGTCGAAGTCCACCGCCCATTCGCTGCCCGGCACTTCCGCCATGCCGCCCAGCAAGCCCTTCGGCGGCCGCTTGCGCAGCGCCACGGCGCCATCGCCGGCCCGCCGCAGGACAAAGGCTGCGCCCGTCCTCGTCGGCTTGGCAGTCTTGGCGGCCTTCCTCGGCAGGGTCTCGGCCACGCCTGCGGCCCGCGCCGCGCAGGGCTCCATCCACGGACACAGCGCGCAGGCCGGCCGCTTCGGCGTGCAGATCGTCGCGCCAAGGTCCATCACGGCCTGGGCAAAGTCGCCGGGTCGTTCCTGCGGCGTCAATTCGCCCATTGCCGCCCTGATCTCGGGTTTGGCCGCCGGCAGCGGCGTCTCGATCAGCCGCAGCCGGCTCATCACCCGCTCGACATTGCCATCCACCACGGCTGCCGGCTGGTCGAAGGCGATGGCGGCAATCGCGGCCGCGGTGTAGGGGCCGATGCCGGGCAGGGCGCGCAGTCCCTCTTCCGTGTCGGGGAACCGGCCGCCGTGGTCCCGCGCCACCGTCTCGGCGCAGGCTTTCAGGTTGCGGGCGCGGGAATAGTAGCCAAGCCCGGCCCAGGCCTTCATGACGTCATCCGCATCCGCCTCGGCCAGCATCTCGACCTTCGGCCACTTCGCCGTAAAGGCGGTGAAATAGTCCTTCACCGCGGCCACGGTGGTCTGCTGCAGCATGATTTCCGACAGCCAGACCCGGTAAGGGTCCGGCACCACGCCGACCTTGCGCTCATGCGGCGGCACGCGCCAGGGCAGGTCGCGGGCGTGGCGGTCATACCAGGCGAGCAGCTGCTGGGTCAGGGCAGGGGTCTTCAGCGTCATGGCGGCTAGGGTGGCGCTGGCCCCTGCGAAATCAAGCCTTTCCGGCTTGCCGGCGGGGGACAGCCTGGGGATAAGCGTGCGCCGGCCTGTGGATCGGGCGCCCGGGACACGCCTGTCTTGATTTTGTCCAAAATGCAACGGACGCTGACACCTGTCGCCCGCGACGGCAGGTGCTCTTGGCCTGCAGCCGGCGGCAAGGATCGGCACAGATGAACTGGGACAATCGGGGTCCATCCGGAGGTGCCTCGCGGCCGCTGGCGGATCTGATCGGCAAGGCCATGCAGCCCGCGTTCCGCAAGCGGGGTTTTGCCACGGCGGATCTCGTGGCCTCGTGGCCCGACATCGTCGGCGAGCGCTATGGCGAGCGGGTCCGGCCGGAGCGGCTGTTGTGGCCACGCCCGGTCGAGCGGGACGGCGAAGCCTTGCCCGAGCCGGCCACCCTCGTGGTCAACACGGACGGGGCGACCGCGCTCATGCTGACCCACGAGCTGCCGCAGGTGATCGCCCGCATCAATGCCTATTTCGGCTGGGCAGCCATCGGTCGCATCCGCATCGTTCAAAAGCCCGTGACCGTTCCCGTCCGCCGCCGGCGGCCGGAGATCCGTCCCCTGACGGGGGACGAGCAGGCGGAACTCGATCGCAAGCTGGCCGGCGTCGAGCATGAAGGTCTGCGCAAGGCCTTGGAAAAGCTGGGCTCGCAGGTGATCGCGCGCAACCGCAGGGCGTAACGACCCGGGCGCTGCCCGTGGCCTGCGTTGCCGGTCCGGACGGCCTTGCGCGAAACCATGCCGCAGCCCCGCCGTTCCCACTGCCGCCACAATTCCCGTGTCCGGTTGACGTCACCGCGACAAGCGGGCACACAGCAACGCACATCGTTTTTCTTGGCAAGGCAGGACCACGCCCGTGAATTTGACCCGCAGACACCTTCTGGCCAGCACCATGGCCCTCGGCCTTGGCTCCATGCTGACCCTGACGTTTCCGCTCGGCGCCCATGCCGAGACCTTCGACGTCGCCAAGCTGATGGAAGCCGGTCCCCTCGGCGACAAGTCGATCGGCAAGGAAGACGCGCCGGTCACCATCATCGAATACGCCTCGATGACCTGCGGCCACTGCGCCAATTTCCACAAGAACACGCTGCCCGAAATCAAGAAGCAGTATGTCGACACCGGCAAGGTGCGCATCATCTTCCGCGAGTTTCCGCTGGATCCCGTCTCGGCTGCCGGCTTCATGCTGGCGCGCTGCGCTCCGGCCGAGAAATACTTCGACGTCGTCGACGCCCTCTTCGCCGATCAGCGCGCTTGGGCCTTCACCAACGACCCCTACAATGCCATGCTGAACTATTCCAAGCAGCTCGGATTCACACAGGAGTCCTTTGAAGCCTGCTTGACAAACCAGTCGCTGCTGGACGGAGTCAACGCCGTACGCGACAAGGCGGGTGCCGAGTTCAAGGTGGACTCCACGCCGACCTTCTTCATCAACGGCGAAAAGGCAAGCGGGGCCCTCAGCTTTGAGGAAATGTCGAAGATCATCGACAAGTACCTCTGACCTGACCTGCCGGCGGGCTGCGGCCCGCCGGATGCCGGCGCATGCCGGCCCGACCTGTCCGCTTCGGGCCTTCATCCATCGCGTCTGGCCGTTTCCGGCCCACCTTCCGGCCCACCTCCCGGCAGTCGCCGCCGGCCGTCCGCTTCGGGAGGGCCGCCCGTGAAGTTCAACAAGCTGCGCGTTGTCGGCTTCAAGTCCTTTGTCGAGCCGATGGAATTCGTCATCGGCGACGGGCTCACCGGCGTGGTCGGCCCCAACGGCTGCGGCAAGTCCAATCTCGTCGAGGCCCTGCGCTGGGTCATGGGCGAGAACTCCTACAAGAACATGCGTGCGTCCGGCATGGACGACGTCATCTTCTCCGGATCGCTCAACCGTCCGGCCCGCAACACGGCCGAGGTGATCCTCACCCTCGACAATTCCGACCGCCGCGCCCCGCCGGGCTTCAACGACAGCGACCTGCTCGAGGTCAGTCGCCGCATCGAGCGGGAGGCCGGCTCGGTCTACCGCATCAATTCCCGGGACGTGCGGGCCCGTGACGTGCAGCTGCTGTTTGCCGATGCCTCCACCGGCGCCCGCTCGCCGGCCATGGTGCGGCAGGGGCAGATCGGCGAGCTCATCTCCGCCAAGCCGACGTCCCGCCGCCAGATCCTCGAGGAGGCCGCCGGCATTTCCGGCCTGCACAGCCGTCGGCACGAGGCCGAGATCCGGCTGCGCGCGGCCGAGCAGAACCTCGAGCGGCTGGAAGACGTGCTGGTCCAGATCGACAGCCAGATCGAGAACCTGCGCCGCCAGTCGCGCCAGGCCGCCCGCTACCGCAACCTGTCCTCCGAGATCCGCGCTGCCGAGGCCGGCATCCTGTTCCTGCGTCTGACCGAGGCCCGCTCGGCGCTGGAGGAGGCCGACCGGCTGCATGCGGCCTGCCGCGCCGATGTCATCCGCGCCGCGGAAGCCCAGGGCGAAGCGGCCAGGACCCAGGCTGTCGCCGCGCATCGCTTGCCGGAGATCCGCGACGCCGCCGCCCGCGCCGGAGCGGCGCTGCAGCGGCTGGTCATCGCCCGCAACGAGCTGGACGCCGAGGACCGGCGCGTGCGCGAGAAGCTGGTCGACCTCGACCGTCGCCTCGTCCAGCTCGCCGGCGACATCGCCCGCGAGGAGCAGCTCGTCAGCGAGAATGCCGAGGTGCTCGAGCGGCTGGCGGAGGAACGCGCCGAGCTGGTCGAGGACAACGAGACCGCGGCCGAGCGGGCCGAGATGGCCGGGGAGCGGGTGGCTGCGGCCAGCGAGACGCTCGAGCGGCTGGAAGACCGCCTCTCGGTCGCCAACCGGGCCGCTGCCGAGGTGGCCGCGCAGCGGCAGCAGTTTGCCCGCGCCGTTGACGAAGCGCGCCAGCGGGCCGACCGGCTCGCCTCGCAGGCCGCCGACGCTGCCCGGGTCCGGTCGGCCCTGCGCGCCGAGATGGACGCCGCCGACGGCGTCGCCGACTGCGCCGACAGGCTGGAGGAGGCCGAGGCGGCCGTGCTCGCCGCCGAAGAGACCGTGGAAGCGGCCGAGACCCGCACCCGCATGGCCCGCGAGGCGGAGCAGGCTGCCCGCACGCCGCTGGCCGAGGCCGAGCGGCTCGTCTCGCGTCTCGAGACCGAGGCCCGCACGCTCGAAAGCGTGCTGGCCACCGTCGCCGGCACCTTCGCGCCCGTCGTGGACGCACTGGCGGCAGAGCCCGGCTTCGAGACCGCGCTCGGCGCGGCGCTGGGCGATGACCTCGAGGCCTCGCTTGATCCGGCCGCGCCCGTGCGCTGGGCCGGGGTCGCGCCTGCGGCCGCAGATCCCGTCCTGCCGGACGGGGTCGAACCGCTCGCCCGTCACGTCCAGGCGCCGCCGGCGCTTGCCCGCCGTCTCGCCCAGATCGGACTGGTTCCGGCGGCGCGCGGGGCGGCGCTGGCCGCCAGCCTGAAGCCTGGTCAGCGGCTCGTCTCGCGAGAGGGGCATCTCTGGCGCTGGGACGGTCTGGTGGTCGCAGCCGATGCCCCGACGCCGGCCGCCCAGCGGCTTGCGCAGAAGAACCGTCTCGCCGCGCTCGGCGAGGAGATCCGCACGGCCCGGACGGCCCTTGCCGAGGCGCGTGACCGGCTCGAGGCCTCCGGCCGGCAGGTGCGCCTGGCCGGTGACGCCGAGCAGGAGGCTCGCCAGCGCCTGCGTGACCGCCAGAGGGCAGCCGCCGAGGCCCGTGAGGCGCTTCTGGCGGCGGAACGGGCCGTGTCGCAGCTCGCCCTGCGTCTCCAGGGCGCGGAGGATCTCGCCCGGCGTCTGGCCGAGGAGGCCGAGGAAGCACGCGAGCGTCTGGCCGAGGCGGTCGAGCGGCTGGAACAGCTGCCCGAGGCCGACGAACACGCCGGGACCATCCGCCAGCTGCAGGGCGAGATCGCGGAGGCCCGGGCCGCCCTGTCGGAGGCGCGCGTGCTGGCCGACGGGCTCGCCCGCGAACGCCAGTTGCGCGATCGCCGTCTGGAGGCGATCGCCCGCGAGATGGAGAGCTGGAAGGGCAGGGCCCGCAACGCGGCCAGCCAGATCGAGGTCCTGCGCCAGCGTCAGGTCGAGGCGGAGGACGAGCGTCAGGAGCTGATCGAGGCGCCCGAGGACATCGAGATGCGTCGGCGCGAGGTGCTGACCGCGCTCGGCAAGGCGGAAGAGGCACGTCGGGCGGCCGACGACGAGCTGGTGCGCGCCGAATCGGCCCAGTCCGAGGTGGACCGCCAGGCGCGCGAGGCGCTGGAGCAGCTGGCGCGGGCGCGCGAGGCCGGCATCCGCGCCGAGGAGCGGCTGGAGGCCGCGCGGCAGCGCGTCCAGGAAGTCATCCAGCGCATCGACGACGCGCTGGGTGCCCCGCTCGAGCAGCTCCCCGAGCTCGCCGGCCTTGCCGACGGGGCGCCTCTGCCCGACCTTGAGGCCCTGGAGCGCAAGCTCGACCGGCTGAAGGCCGAACGCGAGCGCCTCGGCGGCGTCAATTTGCGCGCGGAGGACGAGCTGGCCGACATCGACAGCCAGCGCAACACGCTCGCCGGCGAGCGGGATGACCTTATCGAGGCGATCAAGCGCCTGCGCACCGGAATTTCCAACATCAACCGCGAGGCCCGCGAACGCCTGCTCGCCTCGTTCGAGATCGTGAACGGCCATTTCCAGCGCCTGTTCACCCATCTCTTCGGCGGCGGCACGGCCGAGCTGCAGCTCGTCGACAGCGACGATCCGCTCGAGGCCGGCCTCGAGATCGTCGCCCGCCCCCCGGGCAAGAAGCCCCAGACGATGACGCTTCTCTCCGGCGGCGAGCAGGCGCTGACGGCCATGGCGCTGATCTTTGCCGTGTTTCTCACCAATCCGGCGCCGATCTGCGTGCTCGACGAGGTCGACGCGCCCCTCGATGACGCCAACGTGGAGCGCTACTGCGACCTGCTCGAGGAGATGGCCCGGCGCACCGAGACGCGCTTTGTCGTCATCACCCACAATCCGATCACCATGGCACGGATGAACCGCCTGTTCGGCGTCACCATGGCCGAACGCGGGGTGTCCCAGCTGGTCTCCGTCGACCTCGAGACAGCCGAGCGATTCCGCGATGCGGGATAATACGGACTTGGCAGGGCCGAAACTCTGCCCGCTGCCCCCGCGACACTTCGTGCATCTGTGTGTCACAAAGGCTAAATCCATTTAGAATTCATGCGGTTACGCAAACTTCGCTCGTCCTTGACAGTCCGGCGGGTGCCGACTATTGTGCGCGCGGCTTAAGGGGGTCTCGGGAGCCGCGAAACCCTTGTTGGATGTAGGGCGACATGAACCAGACGTCACAACAGGGTGGGGACGATGGCGCCGGAGGGACCCCTTCGGAAGCTGACCTGTCTGCGCGACGGGACAAGCTGACCCGACTGCTCGACGAACGACGCCGCGCCGACGAAAAGGTCGCGGCGAAGCAGGCGAGCGGATCGACTGCCGGAATGGCGCAGGCCATGAAGCTCTCGTCGGAGTTCATGGCCGGCATCGCCGCCGGCGGGATGATGGGGTGGCTGCTGGACCACTGGGTGGGGACATCGCCATTCGGGCTGATTGTCTTCCTTCTCCTGGGCTTTGCTGCTGGCGTGCTGAATGTTCTGCGCGCGACCGGTCAGGTCGCCGAGCAGGGGCAGCCCTACAGCCGCGAAGCGGCGCAGAAAAAGGTCGAAAGCCGGGGTGCTGACAGGGATTCCGGCGACAAGTGACTTGACGCGTTCCCTGCGCGAAGACTAAGAGCCCGCGCAAGACTGCGCACGTGAACGATTAACGACGAAGGTAGACCGGTGGCGAACGATCCGATCAGTCAGTTCCACATCAAGACGCTCGTCCCGCTCGAAGTCGGCGGCATCGATCTGTCCTTCACCAACGCGTCGCTGTTCATGATAGTGACGGTTCTCGCGGCCTCCGCGTTCCTGATCTTCTCCTCCTCCAGCCGCGGCCTCGTTCCGGCGCGCTGGCAGTCGATGGCGGAGCTCAGTTACGAGTTCGTGGCCGGAATGTTGCGGCAGGGTGCCGGCAACGAGGGCATGCGCTTCTTCCCGCTCGTCTTCACCCTGTTCATGTTCGTGCTGATCGCCAACCTGCTCGGCATGTTCCCCTATTTCTTCACGGTCACCAGCCAGATCATCGTCACCTTCGCGCTGGCGATGCTGGTCATCCTCACCGTGACGATCTACGGCTTCGCCAAGCACGGGATGCATTTCCTGCATCTGTTCGTGCCGGCTGGCGTGCCGAAGATCCTGGTGCCGATCGTGGCGCCGATCGAAGTCATCTCTTTCCTGTCTCGCCCGATCAGCCTCTCCGTTCGTCTCTTCGCGAACATGCTGGCTGGTCACATCACCCTGAAGGTCTTTGCCGGGTTCGTGGTCACGCTCAGTGCTGCGGGGACGGCAGGTGTCTTTGGTGCCGTCCTTCCGCTCGGAATGACGGTGGCGTTGACGGCCCTGGAGTTCCTCGTCTCGTTCCTGCAGGCGTATGTGTTCACGCTGCTGACCTGCATGTACCTGAACGACGCCCTCCATCCGTCCCACTAAGCCTACCCGATCACGTGGCCCTTGGCCGCCTGAACAAGCTGACAACCGTCAACTAGGAGTACTTGTCATGGAAGCAGAAGCCGCAAAGTTCATTGGCGCTGGTATCGCAGCTCTGGGCATGGGCCTCGTGGCCCTCGCTCTCGGCAACATCTTCTCGAACTACCTGTCGGGCGCACTGCGCAACCCGTCCGCCGCTGATGGCCAGTTCGGCCGTCTGGTGTTCGGCTTCGCCGTGACCGAAGCTCTGGGCATCTTCTCGCTGCTGATCGCCCTGCTGCTCCTGTTCGCAGTCTGATCCGCCGATACCGGCGAATTGGAAACAGAATAGATCGACGGCGGCGCCCGTGCGCCGCCGCTTCGATACGTGGAGGCGATAATGGCAGGTCAAGCCGAACCAATCCCGGGTCAGCAGGTTGTGGATGCCCACGCCGCGGCGCACAGCGCGGCTTTTCCGCCGTTCGATCCGACCCACTTCGTCTCGCAGCTCTTCTGGCTGGCAATCAGCTTCATCGTCTTCTACTGGATCATGAAGAACGTTGCTGTGCCCCGGATTGCCGGCATCCTTGAGGATCGTCGGGACCGGATCGCAGGCGACCTCGCCGAAGCCGAACGCCTCAAGCGGGAATCCGACGAGGCCAGCGCGGACTATCAGAAGGCGCTGACCGACGCACGGGCCCGTGCGCGCACCATCGCCGGCGAGACCCGTGACAAGCTCAAGGCCGAGACCGCTGCACGCCGTGACACGGCCGAGCAGGGGATTGCCGCCAAGCTGGAAGAAGCCGAAGCCCGTATTGGCCAGATCAAGGCCCAGGCGCTGTCGCAGGTGGGTGAAATCGCCAGCGAGACGTCCGCCGTGCTGGTCGAGACCCTGATCGGTGTCACGCCGTCGCGTGCCGATGTCGACCAGGCCGTCAAGACCGCGATGAACTGAGGAGCACCGGACCATGATGGACTCATCCTTCTGGGCCCTTGTTGCCCTCTTCCTGTTCTTCGCCCTTCTGGGCAAGCTCGGGGTTCACAAGATGGTGCTGGGAGCCCTCGACAAGCGGGCGGACAACATCCGTCGCGAGCTCGAGGACGCCCGTCGTCTGCGCGACGAGGCGCAGGCGCTCCTGTCTGACTACCAGCGTCGCCGGCATGAAGCCGAGGCCGAAGCCGAGGCCATCGTTGCCGAGGCCCGTGCCGAAGCCGAACAGCTGACCGCGGAAACCACCCGCGCGCTGGAAGAGATGATTGCCCGCCGCAGCAAGCTGGCCGAGGAGAAGATTGCCCAGGCCGAGAGCCAGGCGATTGCCGAGGTCAAGGCCAAGGCCGCCGATCTGGCCGTCTCCGCCGCCGAGAAGCTGCTGAAGGCCAATGTGACGGACAAGGTTGCCGACACGCTGGTCGTCAAGGGCATCGAGCAGGTGAAGGCCGGTCTCAACTGAGATCCGAACGTGCCGAGACTTTTGAAAAGGCGGTCCCTGGGGCCGCCTTTTTGCTGTCCGGCGTCCGGCCCGCAGCCCGGTCGGCTTTCCCGGTCGGCGACCTGCACCTGACCCTCGCCCCGCTTCCGGACCGGTTCCGTCAGTCCCCGCCCCCGAGCGCTGCGATCGGCTTGAACGACCGGCGATGCAGGGGGCAGGGACCAAGCTGCCGCAGCGCGGCCGCATGCGCCGGCACCCCGTAGCCCTTGTGGATGGCAAAGCCATAGCCCGGATAGGTAGCCTCGGCGGCGACCATCATCCGGTCCCGGATCACCTTGGCGACGATCGAGGCCGCTGCAACGGCAAGACAGCGGGAATCGCCCTTGATCAGGGCCTGCCCGTCGACCCCGAGCCCCGGCGGCACATCGCGCCCGTCGACCACCACATGCCGCGGCCGCCAGGCCAGCCCCTGCACGGACCGCCGCATGGCGGCCAGCGTGGCCGCCCGGATGTTGAGCCGGTCGATGGTTGCGGCAGACGCACTGGCAAAGCTCACAAGGGCCCGGGCGCAAATCTCCTCGAACAGCGCCTCGCGCTTCGCCTCGGTGAGCTTCTTGGAATCGTTTAGCCCCTCGGGAAGGCGCGTGTAATCAAGGATCACCGCTGCCGTCACCACCGGCCCGGCCCACGGCCCGCGCCCGGCCTCGTCCACCCCGGCAAGCAACCCGTCCAGCCGCCCCGCCATCCGCGCTTCCGCCGTCGCATCCGGCGCGTCCCCAAAGGGCAGGTCAAAGAGGCTTGGAGTTTTCATGCGATGGTTTCCGGCACAACCCTGCGGTCACAGCGATCAAAGCCGGCCTTGTCGCACGCTGCCAGCAAAAAAAGCTCACTTGGCATGGTCTCAACCCCTCTCCCACCCCCCCCAGCCCCCCTTGAGGGGGAGATGCCCCCGGCAGGGGGCAGAGGGGGGTAAACAGCCTGCCCCATTTAACAGGAGCCCGTGTTGAAACGAGACGTTGCCCTCCCCCCAACCCTCCCCACCGGGGAGAGCCGGGCGGAGAGGCCTGTGTCAGTCAACCTCGCTCTGGGTCTTCTTCTGCGCTTCCACCACCGACAGTGCCGACATGTTGACCACGCCGCGCGAGGTCACAGACGGCGTCAGGATATGTGCCGGCTTGGCGGTGCCGAGCAGGATGGGCCCGACATGCAGCGCGTCGGTCGCCACCTTCAAAAGGTTGAGCGCGATGTTGGCCGAATCGAGTGTCGGGAACACCAGCAGGTTCGCCTCGGTCTTCAGCCGGCTGTGCGGCATCACCCGCTGGCGCAGGGCCGCCGACAGGGCCGAATCGCCATGCATCTCGCCGTCCACCTCCAGCTCCGGATGCTGTGCCCAGAGCAGTTCGAGCGCCGCCCGCATCTTTTCGGCCGAGGCCAGTTCCCGCGAACCGAAGTTGGAGGCGGCCAGCAGCGCGGCCTTGGGCTCGATGCCGAACCGGCGGATCTCCTCCGCCGCCAGCGTCGTCATCTCCGCAATCTCCTTGGCCGACGGATCCACGGTCACGAACGTGTCGGTCAGGAACAGCGCGCCACGGTCGTTGATCAGCAACGACAGGGCCGACAGGTCCTGGACACCGTCCCGCAGGCCGATGATCTGCCGGATGTCCCGCAGATGGCGGATGTAGCGTCCTTCAAGGCCGCAGATCGTGGCATCGGCCTCGCCGCGCCGGACGGCAAGCGCGGCAATGACGGTGGAATTGGTGCGCACGATCGTGCGCGCCGCGTCGAGCGGGACCCCCTTGCGGCCGACGCAGGCGAAGTACTCGTCGACATAGTCGCGGTAGCGCGGGTCGTCCTGCGGGTTGACGAACTCGAAGTCCACGCCGGGGCGGATCTTCAGGCCGAAGCGTTCGCAGCGGCTCTTCAGCACGTCCGGTCGGCCGACGAGGATCGGCACGGCCACCTTGTCCTCGATCAGCACCTGCGCCGCGCGCAGCACGCGCTCATCCTCGCCTTCGGCATAGATGATGCGCTTCGGCTCGCGGATGGCCGCCTGGATGATCGGCTTCATCACCAGGCCGGAGCGGAACACGAAGCGGTTCAGGACATCCTGATAGGCGGCAAAGTCGCTGATCGGCCGCGTCGCCACGCCGGTCTCCATCGCCGCGCGGGCAACCGCCGGGGCAATGCGCAGGATCAGGCGCTGGTCGAAGGGGGAGGGGATCAGATACTTCGCCCCGAAGGTCTCGCTGACGCCGCCATAGGCCCGCGCCGCCACGTCCGAGGGCTCTTCCTTGGCAAGGCCGGCGATGGCGGCCACGGCGGCGTGCTTCATCTCCTCGTTGATCGTCGTCGCGCCCACGTCCAGCGCGCCGCGGAAGATGTAGGGGAAGCAGAGCACGTTGTTGACCTGGTTCGGATAGTCCGAACGGCCGGTGCACATCATCACGTCGTCGCGGACGCTGAGCGCATCCTCGGGCAGGATTTCCGGATTGGGGTTGGCGAGCGCCAGGATCAGCGGGCGCGGCGCCATCCTGGCCACCATCTCCGGCTTCAGCACGCCGGCAGCCGACAGGCCGAGGAACACATCGGCGCCCTCGATGATCTCGCCGAGCGTGCGCTTGTCGGTCTTCTGGGCGTAGACCGACTTCCACGGGTCCATCAGCGCCTCGCGGCCCTCGTAGACCACGCCCTCGATGTCGGACACCCAGACGTTCTCGCGCTTCACGCCGAGCGACACCAGCAGGTTGAGGCAGGCGAGCGCGGCCGCGCCTGCACCGGAGGCCACCACCTTGACGGTGCCGATCGGCTTGCCGGCCAGCTCCAGCGCATTCTTCACCGCCGCCCCGACGATGATCGCCGTGCCGTGCTGGTCGTCGTGGAACACCGGAATGTTCATCCGCTCGCGCAGCTTGGCCTCGATCTGGAAGCACTCGGGCGCCTTGATGTCTTCCAGGTTGATGCCGCCGAAGGTCGGCTCGAGCGCGGCAACCGCGTCCACGAACCGGTCCACGTCCAGCTCGTCCACCTCGATGTCGAACACGTCGATACCGGCGAATTTCTTGAACAGGACGGCCTTGCCCTCCATCACCGGCTTGGACGCCAGCGGCCCGATGGCGCCGAGGCCCAGCACGGCGGTGCCGTTGGAGATGACCGCCACCAGGTTGGCGCGGGAGGTGTAGAGCGCAGCCGTCGAGGGGTCGCGGGCGATTTCAAGGCAGGGCGCGGCCACACCCGGGGAATAGGCCAGCGCCAGGTCGCGCTGGTTGCCCAGCGGCTTGGTCGGCTTGATCTCGAGCTTGCCCGGACGCGGATGCGAATGGAAATAGAGTGCGGCCTCGGTCAGGTCGGAACCGGCCTTCTTGGTATCGCTCATGATGCCTCTCGTTGCGGCAGGTCCGCCCTGCCTGTCCTGCTCCCGCCGGTGCCTTGGCGCGCTGGCACCCGGTTCGCTTCCCTTTTGACACTAGAACGGCGGGCGTTCAAACGGAACCGGCTCTCCGTCCAGAACCGGATTGTGCTCAACGCCTTAACGCCGCACCTGCCTTGAGGTAGAGCGCCAGCAGCAGGAACAGCACGGTCGCGTTGAGCAGGTGCCAGAGGAAATGCGTGCCGAAGGGCAGCAGGCCGCAGAGCGGGCCGTCGAGCGTGCGGAAGGTCAGCGACAGGGCAAAGACGCCGCCCGTGACAAACAGGCCGAGCGCCGTCTCCCGGCTGCGCCGGAGGCACAACGCGCCGACCACGAAGATCGCCGCCAGCGCCGGCAGGTACCCGGCCGATGATCCGACCAGCGGCGCGGCCAGCCGGCCGATGAAGGGCGATGCGACGAGAAACAGCGCCGTCGTTCCGCCGGCGACAATGACCGGGGCGGTGAGGAACCGGCGCAGGGCCAGGAACAGATAGAGATGGATGAAGATCGCGATCGGGATCACGTCGCTGAGCAGCGACCAGCGGTTCGCGAAGGTGTGAAACAGGAAGGACCCGATCCCGGTGGCTGCCACCACCAGGATCAGCGCCAGCGCGCTCCAGTCGCGCGGTGTCTGCCGCAGCCAGATCCGCAGCGCCAGCGCTGCCGCCACGAGAAAGGCCGCATTGGTGACCGCGTTGATCGGCTCGGCCCAGAACGAGGCATCAAGCCGCTCGCAATACTGATCAAGGCTCTCGGTCCAGTTCATCGCTTGCGCCCTCCTGTCCGGCGGTTGTCGCACGCCGTCATGACGGGCAGATGAGCACGGGCGAGGGCCGGGACAAGCCCTGGCAGTCGTGGCTGACACGCCTCATGGTCGTCCCGGGCGCCGCGCTGCGAAGTCCCGGGATGACGTCTGTGGGGCTGCACCCTGTCAAATGGCCAGGACCTGCGGGCTCTCAAAGCCCGGCGATGGCTTCCGTCAGCAGCTTGCCGAGGCGGGAGATGCCTTCCTCGATCTGTGCCTCGTTGGCGCAGGAGAAGCTGAGGCGCAGGGTGTTGCCGCCCGACCCGTCGGCAAAGAACGCCTTGCCGGGAACGAAGGCCACCTTCACCGTTTCCAGCGAGCGGGCCAGCAGCGTCGCGCCGTCGAGGCCTTCCGGCACGGTCACCCAGACGAACATGCCGCCGTCCGGCTTCGACCAGCTGCAGCCGGCCGGCAGATGCGTGTCGAGCGCCTTCAGCATGGCATCGCGGCGGGCGCGATAGGCCGCCTTGATCGTCGCCACCTGGGTGTCGAAATAGGTCTCGGCCACATCGGCCAGCACCATCTGGTTGATGGTGGAGGTGTTGAGGTCGGCGGCCTGTTTCAGCAGCACGATCTTCGAGATCACCGGGGCGGCGGCGCAGATCCAGCCCACGCGCAGGCCCGGCGACAGGGTCTTGGAGAAGGAACCGCAGTAGAGCACCCGGGTGTCGTTGATGTGTCCCTTGCGGGCGATGTCCAGCGCCAGCATCGGCGGGATCGCCTCGCCGTCATAGCGCAGCGACTGGTAGGCCGCATCCTCGATGACGGCAATGTCCAGCGTGTCGGCGAGGTCGAGGATCTTCTCGCGCGTCGCCCGGTCCAGCGTCTCGCCGGTCGGGTTGGCGAAGTCGGCCGAGGCATAGGCGAATTTCACCGCGCCGCCGGCGTCCCTTGCGGCGGTGGCGAAGTCCTCCGCCGGACGGTTGCCCAGCGGGATCAGCCGGTCATAGCGCGGCTCATAGGCGTTGAAGGCCTGCAGCGCGCCAAGATAGGTCGGCCAGTTCACGAGCGCCGTGTCGCCCGGCGACAGGAACAGCTTGCCGATATAGTCCAGCGCCTGCTGCGAGCCGGAGGTGATGATGATGTTGGACGCATCGCAGGCGACGCCAAGGCTTGCCATGTAGCCGGCCAGCCAGGTGCGCAGCGCCAGATTGCCCTCGCTCACCGCATATTGCAGCGCGGTGCCGGCAGCCGGTCCGGTCAGGACGCGGGTGTAGGCGGCGGCGAAGACCTCCTTGGGAAACAGCGCCGGATCCGGGATGCCGCCGGCGAAGGAGATGATCTCCGGCCGGTCGAGGAGCTTCAGGAGCTCGCGGATTTCGGATGCGCGCATGCGGGTCGCGCGGGTGGCGAAGATATGCTCCCAATCCAGCATGAGAAGTCTCTGTCCGGTCTGTTTCTTCTGCGCGCCGGCGGGCCCGGCGCAGGATGGGAGACAGAACCACAGGCGCAAGGAAGCGTCAATATTGCTGACCTAAAAGACGCAAAAATTCCGGAACGGCCTGTTTTGCGAAAGGAATGATCGATTTTTGGTCCGAAGCTTGCGGCCCGCGTCTCCCGCGCCCCGTCTTGCGGCCACTGGCGCCGGCCGGCTGGCTGGCCTATCTCTGGGACCACGACACCGCCGGAGCCTGCCCATGAATCGCCTTGATGACAGCCGTCCCTTTGTCCCTCTCAACATCGCCGTGCTCACCGTGTCCGACACGCGCGACCTTGACGGCGACCGGTCCGGCGCGACGCTGGTCGAGCGGCTCACCGGCGCCGGGCATCATCTGGCCGACCGCCGCATCGTCCGCGACGAGGTGGAGGAGATCCGGGCCATCGTGCGCGCTTGGATCGCGGCGGACGGCGTTGACGTCATCATCTCGACGGGGGGCACGGGCTTCACTGGCCGCGATGTGACCCCCGAGGCGATCGAGCCCCTGTTCGAGAAGCGGATGGACGGTTTCTCCGAGGTGTTCCACCGCATTTCCTACGACAAGATCGGCACCTCGACGATCCAGTCCCGCGCGACGGGCGGGGTTGCGGGGGCGACCTACATCTTCGTGCTGCCGGGCTCGCCGGGAGCCTGCAAGGATGCCTGGGACGGCATCCTCAAGTGGCAGCTCGACTACCGCCACATGCCCTGCAATTTCGTCGAGATCATGCCGCGCCTCGATGAACATCTGAAGCGCGGCAAGCTGCGTCAGGCCTGACGCCGTCCGGGGCTCAGCCCTCCAGCCGGTAGGCCGGCACGCTGGAGAGGTGGCTGCGATAGGCATCCGCATCCGGCGGCAGGAAGGTCTCCGCCAGCGGGTTTGCCCGCCGTCGCCGTGCCGCCCCCATGTCGGCGAGCAGGTCGTCGAGATAGCGGAAGTGATAGGGCGCCGAGCACAGGCCGCCATAGACCCGGGCCGCCGGCCGGACGCTGCGGCGCCAGTCCAGGTGCCGGTCGATCCAGCCGCTCATCTCCGCCTTCGACGGCTGCCGCGCCAGCTGGCCGTCGGCATATCGCACCAGCCAGCGGGCCGCCACGTCGCTGGTCAGCACGGTGGCGAAGGACGAGTTGAAGCCGACGAAGCCGAGGTCCGGCACGTCCGGGTTCACCGCCAGACGGTAGAGCCGGAACTGTCCGTCCGGGGTCGTCAGCGTGCGGCGCACGTCCTCGGGCAGGAACGGCACGCCGATCTTCCAGCCGACGGCCAGGATCGCCACGTCGGCATCCAGCCTGTCGCCCGTCGACAGGGTGATCCCGCCCTGGCTGTAGCTGGCGATGGTGCCCTGGATCGCCTTGATCCGCCCGTCCTTCAGCATCGGGAAGAACCCTTCCGTGGCCAGTGACAGGCCGCAGGAGATGCCGTTTTCGATCGGCTGGCTGGGCCGCATGCCGAGCTGCTTCAGGCCGAACTGCAGGGTCAGCAGGCTCTCCAGCGCCCGCCAGTTGGCCCACACCAGCGGCTTGGTCAGGGCGTGGCGCAGCTTCTCCCCCCACGACATGTCCCAGCCGGGGAACATCGCCTCCGACGCGCGGCAATAGAGGATCCGCTTGAAGTTGATCAGCCCGGCGAAATGGTAGGGCACGCGCCAGACCGGCTCCAGATAGACGACCGTGACCGAGGCCGCGCCTTGCTGCACCGCGTTCACCGCCACGTCGGTGGCCGATTTCGAGAAGCCGAGGATCACGACCTTGCGGCCGCGGACCAGCGCCGGATCGGTGTACTCGCTCGAATGCAGGATCGTGCCGCCGCCGTCGCGGAAGGCCTCCATGCCCGGGTGGGTCAGCTCGTTGCGCTCGCTGAAGACCCCGCTGGCGACACAGACGAAGTCGTAGCCGGTGCGCTCCGGTCCCGCGGCGCCGTCGGTCTCCACCCACCAGCCCCCCGCTCTCGGGTCTGCCGTCGCGCCACCTGCCGGGATGCCTGCACCGGTGTCCTGCCCGCGCCGCACCAGGCCGGTGACGCGGGTGTTGAAGCGGATCAGGGGCAGGAGGCCCTTGTCCCGGGCGTAGCTCTCCAGATAGCCGTGCACCTGGGCCCCGGAGGGCCATTCGGGGTAGGTCTCCGGCATCGCCGCATCGGTGTAGCGGTAGAGATCCTTCGGGCTCTGGGTGCGGATGCCGGGATAGGAGCGGTGCGGCGCCCAGACCCCGCCCAGCTCGTGGCTGCGCTCCAGCACGGTGACGTCGTGTCCCTGGTCCTTGAAGGCATGGGCGGCCGCAAGACCGCTCACGCCTGCGCCGATGACGCAGACCTGCTTGCGTTTGGTCATGAATGAACTCTCCTTCGCCGCCCGGGTCGGGGTCGGGGACGGCGCGGGCAGGGGCCGGTCAGACAGGGCGGCGGATGGGACGCCGGAGGGCAGGCCGGGGTCGTGCTGCCCGCGCCGGTCCGCTCCGGCAGGCGGTGGGGCCTGCCGGAACCCGGAACGCGCGGTTGGCCGTGTCGGGCGTCAGATCTTCAGCGTCAGCGGATCGAAGGCCATGTCCTCCGGCCGCAGGAAATTCACCTCCCGCAGCGCCGACTGGCGCACCACTTCGGCCGGGTCACCCAGATTGTGCAGGTTGTCGAACAGCTCGCGCAGGCGACGGGCGGGCGACACCCAGAACAGCGCCCGGTTCGGCCTGTCGGTGAGGTTGTAGTAGCCATGCGCGATGCCCATCGGCATCCGCACCAGGTCGCCGGTCTGCGCCACGTGGTGTTCCCCGCCGAGATAGAGGTCGAAGCGCCCCTCCAGCACGAAGATGAACTCGTCCTGCGTCGGGTGGACATGCGGCGGCACGAAGGTTCCCGGCGGATCCAGCGTCTCGAACGAGAAACAGGTCTCGCCTTCCGTCTTCATCCAGTAGGTGTGGCCGAGAATGCTCCATTCGACCTCATGCTGGCCGGTGCCGGCGCGGGTGATGCCGGGGTCGGTGTTCACCTGAACCATGTTCGGGATGGCGGTCTTCATGCTGGTCCTCTCCGTCCTTGCCCGTCCGGGCGCTGTGGGCCTGCGGGTGCTGGCTGTGTCCTCTCGCAGGACGGGCGGCGCTTGTGGTCGGGCCTTGCGGTCCGGGGGCCTGTCTCCGTCCTGTCCCTACGAGACGCCGTCGGGGCGGCTCAGGTCTATCCGCTGGGCGAAAGGCTGCATGCGCTCGGCGAAAATCCGTCCCCTGCCGCTTTGCTTCGCCGGCTTGGCGGTGCTAGCCTTCCCGTCAACCGGTCCGGAAATGAGCGAAAACGCCGAGGGGACGGTCCGGGGGAACGCTGGTGCAAGCCATGCAGATGCAAGCCATCCAGATGCCGCTGTCGGGCCATGCCCGGGTGGCAACGCGCGACGTGGACCAGGCGGCGGAGGAGGTCGGGCGGATCTTCTGCTCCCACCGGCTGCAGCCGCGCGATCACGGCCGCGATTTCTTTGCCTGCCACAACAGCCGCATCTTCGCTGGCGGCTCCATCAACTATGTCGCCTATGGTGGCGAGGTGGAGATCGACCCGGGCTGCCTGGAGCGGTTCTTCCTCGTCCAGATCCCGCTGACCAGCGGGGCCGAGGTCCGCATCGGCAGCCATCTCGTCACCACCGGGGCCGCGCGGGCCGCCTCGGTCCTCTCGCCCACCCGGCCGAGCCTGATGCGCTGGAAGGCCAGCTGCGGCCAGATCATCCTGAAGCTGGAACGGGCGGCGCTGGAGGACATGTTCGCCGCGCTCACCGGCGAGGGGCCGCAGGACATCGTCTTCGACCCGCAACTGCGGCTCGACAGCGAACCGGGGCGCACCCTGGGGGCCCAGATCCTTGCGCTTGCCCGGCTGGCCGACCACGCCTTGCCGGGGGATCCGGCCGGCGACGAGGCGCTCAACCGGCTCGGCTGGTCCATTGCGCATGCCTTGCTCTGGACCCATGCCGGCTCGGCCCGCGACACGCTCTGCACCGCCGCGCAGCACGGGTCCGGCGCCGGCCGCAAGGTCGCCCGGGCGCTGGACTACATCGACGCGCATCTGGGCGAGACCATCGACTTTGCCGCGCTGGCGCGGGCCTGCGGCTACAGCCTGCGGGCCCTGCAGCTCGCCTTCCAGGCCGAACGCGGACAGACCATTTCCCAGGCATTGCAGGAGCGCCGGCTCAGCCTGCTGCGCCAGCATCTGATGGCAGCGCGTGGCCGGGCGGACGGCACGGCCAACATCACCGCCCTGATGCAGGCCTGCGGTCTCGGACATCCGGGCCGGGCGGCAGGGGCCTATCGGGATCTGTTCGGGGAAACGCCTGCCGAGACCCTGCGCAGCCGCCGGATCGACGCCGGCTGACCCGACAGACGCCGGCTGACCAGATGGATGCGGACTGACCGGCGGGACGCCGGAGGACCGGATCATCCCCCGGGACAGCAGAGCCCCATCCGGTGACCGGCAAGTCCCACAAGCCCCGCCAGCCCTGAAAGCCCTGCACGTCCGGCGGGCCTCGATCGGCCGTGCAGCGGGCGCCGAGCGGATGCCGCCTCAGCCGTGCAGGCCGGCGGCAAGTCTCGGCGGCAGCCGCAGGGCGGTCACCGCCAGGCGGGCCAGGGTCTGGCGCGGGCCATGGTTGGGCCGCTGCGGCGCAATTGCGGCGCTGCGCAGCAGCACCAGGCGGCTGCGTCCGATGCGCCGCGCAATGTCCAGATCGGCCAGTCCGGCCAGGTCGCGGTGTCCGCCAAGCGCCACATAGAGCCGGCGGGAGACGAGCAGGCCCTGTTCGTTGCAGGGCATGCCGAACAGCCGCGTCGACAGGGTGGCCGCCGTTTCGCTCAGCCGGGCGGACAGCCCGAAATCATCGCGCCTCAGATGGAAGGCGGCGGCGCATCGGTCCGCCTGTCCGCTGCGTTCGGCCCGTTCGACGAAGGAGGCTGCGTCCGTGTGCCAGCCGGCTTCCAGAACGCTGCCGGCCGGCAGGAACAGGAGCCAGGGAGATTTGGCAGCGCGGGCCGCGCCTTCGGCGTAGCGACGGCCTTCGCCCGCCAGGAGCACATGCAGCTCGCATCCGGCTGCGTCGGCCACGGTCACGCTGCCGTCGCGCGAGCCGCCATCCATCACCACCACTTCCCGGACGATACCCTCGGCCGCCGCCGGCACCAGGGCGGTCAGGCTGTGCGCGAGGCCTTCCTCGTTGTCGAGACTGGAGATGACGACACTGATCATGGGGAGCGTTCTAGCGGCTTTTGGCGGACAAGGCGAGGGAGGCCCTTGCCGCGTCTGCGTTTTCGGCTAATGTTCCGGTAATGTTCTCATTGGCGAGTCGAGGAACGCGGACCCATGGCGGCAATTACCCTGATCGATCAGGTCAGCAGCGACACGGCACTGGCCGGCGCGCGCGTGGCGGAGGATCTGCGGCGGGGCCGCGGTGCCGGTCTCAACCGCTCCGGCCGCTTCGAGCGCGAGCAGCGCGAGGCCTTCGACGACGGCTGGGAGACGCTGGATGACCTGCCGCCGCTCAAGACCACCGTGCAGGAGGAAAAGGCCCGCAGCATCATCACCCGCAACACCTCGCCGGACATTTCCTTCGACCGGTCGATCAACCCCTATCGCGGCTGCGAGCATGGCTGCGTCTACTGTTTCGCCCGCCCGTCCCATGCCTTCATGGGCCTGTCGCCGGGGCTCGATTTCGAGACCCGGCTCTTTGCCAAGCCCAATGCGGCCGAGCTGCTGGAGCGCGAGCTGGGCCGCCCCGGCTACCAGCCCCGCACCATCGCCATCGGCACCAACACCGATCCCTACCAGCCGATCGAGCGCCGCTACCGGCTGATGCGCGAGATCCTCGAGGTGCTGGAGCGCACCGGGCATCCGGTCGGCATCGTCACCAAGTCCGCGCTTGTCCTGCGGGATGTGGACATCCTTGCCCGCATGGCGGAGAAGGGGCTGGCCAAGGTCGCCCTGTCGATCACCTCGCTTGACCGCGACATCGCCCGCACGCTGGAGCCCCGCGCCAGCGCGCCGCACCGTCGCCTGGCCGCGATCAAGGGACTGTCCGAGGCGGGCGTTCCGGTCTCCGTCATGATGGCCCCGATCATTCCGGCCCTCACCGACAGCGAGATCGAGGCGATCCTGGAGGCGGCAGCCGGCAACGGGGCCACCGAGGCCGGCTATGTGCTGCTGCGCCTGCCGCTGGAAGTTTCGGAACTCTTCCGCGACTGGCTGCTGCGCAACCGGCCGGACCGCTACCGCCATGTCATGAACATCCTGCGCTCCATGCGCGGCGGCAAGGATTACGACGCCGAATGGGGACAGCGGATGAAGGGGCAGGGGCCCTATGCCCAGCAGATCGGCCAGCGCTTCGCCCTGACCGCCCGTCGCCTCGGTCTCAACCAGCGCCGGCGCAAGCTCACCACGGAGCTGTTCACCGCGCCCCAGACCGGCGGCGTGCAGCTGTCGCTGTTCTGAGACCTGCCGTTGCGACGATCCGGCGCTTGACGTCAGCCGGGCGGGCGGCTACCGCACCTGCGAGATCATCGAGGAGGAAGGGGCTCACGTGACGGACATTCGGGACCAGCGCCTGCGCAGTGCCGCCGATTGCACGGAGAAGGCGCACATCCGGCACGAGATCGACCGGCTCGACCGTGCGCTGGTCGCCCTCTTTGCCGAGCGGCAGACCTACGTCCGCCGCATGGCGGAGATCAAGCAGCATCCGGACGAGGCCTACGACCAGCACCGCATCGACACCATGCTGGCCGACATCCGTGCCCGCGCGGCTGCCCTCGGCCTCGAGCCGGAGCAGGCCGAAACGGTCTGGCGGGTGCTGATCGACTGGAACGTCGCCTACGAGCAGCGCACGATTTCCGCCCGCACCGGCCTCTCCCTGACGCCGCCGCAGGACTAGGCGGCCGCGACCTCCGGGCTGACGCCCTGCAGGCCGTGCTTGACATTGCAGCGCACAAGGCAGATACAGCAGGCAGATGTGATCCGGTCGCCGCGTGAGCGACCCGTTCCCTCTCCACGCGCCCGCCCTCGCTCCTGCAGGGCATCGCGGCCTGCATGTGCCGCGTCGGGGCTGACGCCCGTGTCCAGACGACCGCCCGGTCGCTGTGTCGCCAGGCAACGGAGACAGCGGGAACAGGGATCGCGGCTCGCACGGGACCAACGGTCCGGCGTCTTTTTCTCCAAGTTCCCATGTCACGCGGGGTTCTGACGGTTCTTGCTGGTCGGCGGGCAATGAGGCTCGCGACGCAGGGCAGGGACCGCAACCGCCTGAAGCCGGTCCCTAGCGGGCGCCGGCCGTCACCGCGCGCGGGCCAGAGGCGCCGCGCTGCCTGTGAAGGACATTTCTTGACCGAATTCTCTACCCTTGGCCTGTCGTCTTCCCTCCTCAAGGCGATCACTGCGGCCGGCTACACCACCCCGACCCCGATCCAGCAGGCCGCCATCCCGCATGTGCTGGCCGGCAACGACCTGATGGGCCTGGCCCAGACCGGCACCGGCAAGACCGCCGCCTTCGGGCTGCCGCTGGTGGAGCGCCTGCTGGCGCATCCGGCGGCCGCCGCGCCCCGCGCCACCCGGGCGCTGATCCTCGCCCCGACCCGCGAGCTGGTGAACCAGATCGCCCAGAACCTCGTCACCTTCGTCAAGGGCTCGCCGCTCCAGGTCACCACCATCATGGGCGGTGTCTCCATGGGCCCGCAGATCAAGCGCATGGCGCGTGGCTGCGACATTCTCGTGGCGACCCCCGGCCGCCTGATCGACCTGATCGAGCGCAACGCCCTGCGTCTCGACATGGTGGAATATCTGGTGCTCGACGAGGCCGACCAGATGCTGGATCTCGGCTTCATCCACGCCCTGCGCCGCATCGCCACGCTGATCCCGAAGAAGCGCCAGACGCTGCTGTTCTCGGCCACCATGCCGAAGCAGATCGAGGACCTGTCGCGCTCCTACCTGAACGATCCGATCCGCGTCGAGGTCGCGCCTGCCGGTCGCACCGCCGACAAGGTCACCCAGTGCGTGCACTTCCTCTCGCAGGCCGAGAAGATCGACAAGCTGATCGCCTGCCTCAGCGAGCGGCCGGAAGACCTGTCGCTGGTCTTTGCCCGCACCAAGCATGGCGCCGACAAGGTCGTCCGCAAGCTCGTGGCCGCCGGCCTCAAGGCCAATGCCATCCATGGCAACAAGAGCCAGAACCAGCGTGACCGCGCCATCAAGGAACTGAAGACGGGCGAGACCCGCATCCTTGTTGCCACCGACGTGGCCGCCCGCGGCATCGACATCCCGGGCGTCAGCCATGTCTACAACTTCGATTTGCCGGATGTGCCGGAAAGCTATGTCCACCGCATCGGCCGCACGGCCCGCGCCGGAGCCGATGGCGATGCCATCGCCTTCTGTGCCCCGGACGAGATCACCCAGCTGCGCGACATCGAGAAGCTGACCGGCATCCGGATCCCGGTCGCCAGTGGCGAGGCGCCGCCCGAGGGCCGCAACGCCGCCCCGCGTCCGGCCCGTGGCCGTCAGGGCCAGTCCCAGGGCCAGTCCCAGGGCCAGCGGCAGGGTCAGGGCCGCAACGGCCAGTCGCGCAACGGTCCCTCGCGCAACACCCCGTCTCACGGGGATGACCGCCGGAGCGGCGAGGCAACCGCCAAGCCCGCCCGGTCGCAGTCGCACGGCCGGGGTCAGCAGCCGGCGGGTGCCAAGCCTGCGGCCCGCAGCGGCCAGGGCCCGCGCAAGCCGCAGGTCGGCGGGCCGGCCCAGCTTGCTGCCGAGGTTCAGGCGCGTGGCCAGCGAGACGGCGCCCGCCGCAACGGCTGACCATTTTTGAGGCAGACAGCTGCCGTTTCCGAAGGCCGGACGGCGGGCATCCCGCCCTCCGGCCCCCCGGCCGGCGGCCTGCGGCTGCGCTGCCGGCCTAAGGCACAGCCCGAGCCTTGCCAATGTAGGTTGCCGGGCGTCGCCCGGGCCGGCCGACGTCACAGCGCGCGACTGTGCCAGACCCGACAGCCGATGCCGCTCCTTTGGGCTTGGCGGATCCTCCCGAAGCAGAAACACTCGCATCGGTCCCTGTTCGGGCCTGCATCTGCTTTCGCGGAAGGATAGTCCATGTTCCAGCGCCTGCTGCTCACCGCCTCCGTCATCCTGCTTCCGGCGCTTCCGGCCCACGCGCACCTCGATCCGGTGGCGCATGGCTCCTTTGCCGCCGGCTTCACCCATCCGGTCTTCGGGCTTGATCATGTTCTGGTGATGGTGGCTGTCGGCCTCTGGGCCTTCACGCTGGGGGGCCGCGCGCTGCTGCTGGTGCCTGCGGCCTTTGTCGCGACCATGGTCCTTGGCTTCGGCCTGGCGGTGGCCGGCCTGCCGCTGCCCTTCGTCGAGCCCGTGATCGCGGCCTCTGTCGTCGGTCTCGGGCTGCTGGTCGCCATGGCGGTCCGCCTTCCGGTCGGGCCGGGGGCGGCACTTGTCGCGGTCTTCGCCCTGTTCCACGGTCATGCCCATGGCGGCGAGATCGGCTCGGCCGGCGAACTGGGCTATGCGGCCGGCTTCGTGCTGGCGACCGCGCTGCTGCATGCCGGCGGCCTGCTGCTCGGCTGGGCCATCGGCACGCTGCTCGGCGCCGGAAGCCAGACCGGGCTGCGTGTGTCGCGGGCGCTGGGCGCGGTCGTCGCCGTGGTCGGGCTCGGTATCCTGGCAGGCTGAGGCCGCGCGCGGCGGGATCAGCCGATCCCGATGTCGAGGCCGAGGTCGAGCACCGGCGCGGAATGGGTGATCCAGCCGGAGGAAATGAGGTCCACCCCCGTTTCCGCCACCGCCCGGACCGTGTCCAGATCGATGCCGCCTGACGCCTCCAGCCGGATCCGGTCACCGACGGCCGCCCGCACGAGTGCCACCGCGTCCGCAAGGCGCTCCGGCCCCATGTTGTCGAGCATGATGACGTCAGGCCCGGCGGGGATGGCCTCCTTCAGCTGCTCCAGCGTGTCCACCTCCACCTCGATCTTCACCAGATGGCCGGCGAAGGCCTTGGCCGAGGCGATGGCGGCGGTGACACCGCCGGCGACGGCGATGTGATTGTCCTTGATCAGGATCGCGTCATCGAGGCCGAAGCGGTGGTTCATGCCGCCGCCGCAGCGCACGGCATATTTCTCGAAGGCGCGCAGCCCCGGCGTCGTCTTGCGCGTGCAGACGATCTGCGCCCGCGTGTGGGCAATGGCCTCGGCAAACCGGGCGGTCGCCGTGGCGATCCCCGACAGGTGACCCAGATAGTTCAGCGCCACCCGCTCGGCCGACAGCAGCGCCCGTGCCGGCCCCTCGATGCGGGCCACCACCTGCCCGGGGGCAAGCCGCGCCCCGTCCTCGACCAGCACCTCCACCCGCAGCTCCGGCGAGGTCAGGCGGAAGGCGGCCTGCGCCAGACGGATGCCGGCCAGTGCGCCGGGCTTGCGGGCGGCAATCACGGCGCTCGCGCGCACGTCGCGGCCGATGGTCGCCTGGCTGGTCACATCGCCGGCCCGGCCCCAGTCTTCAAGCAGCGCCGCATGCACCGCATCGTCGATCATCAGCTGCGGCAGCTCGGGCAGGGGGCGCGCGCTCATGCCGTTTCTCCTGCTGCCACCGCGCTGGTCACGCCGGTCAGGGCGTTGGGGTGGGCGGCGGTGGCGGCGGCGGCGGCCGCGTTCACCTGATCCAGCGTCAGATAGCTGCGCTTGGCCTGGGCGGGATCGGCCTCGGGCGCATCCTTGCGGAAATGCGCCCCCCGGCTTTCCTTGCGCTGCAGGGCCGCGGCGGCCACGATCTTGCCGGCAATCATCATGTTGCGGATCGAGGTGCGCTGCACCCGCGTCTCGGCTGCGGCGATCCGGGCAAGCGCAAGCCGCAGGCCCGCCTCGTCGCGTTCCACGCCGACCAGGTCGCTCATGGTCTGGCGCAGGATCGAGATCGCCGCGCGTTCCTCCTGGTTGCGCTGGCTGGGCAGGCCCGGTTCGTCATCCAATGCTTCCCAATAGGCGGTGCGCGGCGTCGGCATCAGGCCCTGGATGTCCTCGGCGATGCGCGCGGCGAAGACGACCGCCTCCAGCAGCGAGTTCGAGGCCAGCCGGTTGGCCCCGTGGGCGCCGGTGGAGGCCACTTCCCCGGCGGCCCACAGGCCGTCCAGCGAGGTGCGTCCGTTGGCATCCGTCAGCACGCCGCCCATGTGGTAATGCTCGGCCGGCGCGACCGGGATCGGATCGGTCACGGGGTCGATCCCCGCTGCCAGGCACGCCGCATGCACGGTCGGGAACCGGTCGGCAAAGCTCGCCCCGACGGCGCTGCGGCAGTCGAGGAAGGCTCCGCGTCCGGCAGCCCGCTCGCGGAAGATCGCGCGGGCAACAATGTCGCGCGGGGCAAGTTCCATCAGCGGATGCACGGCCTGCATGAAGCGTTCGCCGGCGGAATTGATCAGCGTTGCCCCTTCGCCGCGCAGCGCCTCGGTCGCCAGCGGGGCCGGGTCACGGCCCACGTCGAGCGCGGTCGGGTGGAACTGCACGAATTCGGCGTCGGCGATCACCGCGCCGGCCCGGGCCGCCATGCCGATGCCATGGCCGTTGGCCTCGCCGGGGTTGGTCGTCACGGCATAGAGATGGCCGATGCCGCCGGAGGCGAGCACCACCGCCGGCGCCTGGAAGGCAAGGCGTTCCAGGCCGCCGCGCCGCCGCGCCATCACGCCGGTCACGAACTTGCCCTCGGTGATCAGGCTTTCACCCAGGAAGCCCTCGATGACGCGGATCGACGGCGTCTGCCGCACGGCCGCGACCAGGGCGTCCATGATGGCACGTCCGGCCATGTCGCCGCGCACCCGCACCACGCGGCTGGCGGAATGGGCCGCCTCGCGGGAGACCGCAAGCCGGCCTTCGAGGTCCTTGTCGAAGGGCACGCCGTAGCTCAGCAGGTCGCGCACCCGCCGGCCGGCCTCCGCCGTCATCATGGCGACGATCTTGTCCTGGCACAGGCCACCGCCGACGGCGATCGTGTCGGCCATGTGCGCCTCGGCCGTGTCGTCCTCCGTGACCGCTGCGGCAATGCCGCCCTGCGCCCAGGCGGAGGAGGCCCCTTCGCCGATCGGGGCATTGGAAATGATCGTCACCGGCCGTGGCGCCAGCTTCAGCGCGCAGAACAGGCCGGCCAGACCGCCGCCGAGGATGACCACATCGTCCACACCGCGGGCGGACTGGGCCGGAACAAACTGGTCGCTACGAACTGCCATGGGAGGGCTTTCACTTGATCGACGGAACACCGGGCAGGAGCCTAGCGGCTCCGGCGGCAGGCGGCAACGTGCAGGGCAGGCCGCGACAGCCCGGAGGAGGCCGGAGGGGAGAGCAGAGACGGGAACGGGCGGAGCCATCGGCCCCGCCCGTCCACCGGCGTCACATCTTCAGATTGATCATCCGTTCCACGGCAAGGCGCGCCTTCGCCGCCACGGCCGGGTCGACGGTCACTTCTTCCTTCATCTCGATCAACGCGTCGAGGATCTTGGCCAGCGTGATCCGCTTCATGTGCGGGCAGAGGTTGCAGGGGCGGATGTAATCCACGCCCGGCGTCTCGCTCGCCACGTTGTCGGCCATGGAGCATTCGGTGATCATCATCACCTTGGCCGGCCTGTTGGTCTTCACCCAGTCGATCATGTGCTTGGTCGAGCCGGCGAAGTCGGCCTCGTCCACCACCTCCGGCGGGCACTCCGGATGGGCGATGATCTTCACGTCCGGGTCGATCTTGCGATAGTCCCGCAGCTCCTGCGCCGTGAAGCGCTCGTGCACCTCGCAGGCTCCGTCCCAGGTCAGCACCTCGACCTTGGTCTGCCGGGCGACGTTCGCGGCCAGATACTTGTCCGGGATCAGGAACACCTTCGGCACGCCGAGGCTTTCCACCACCTGCACCGCGTTGGACGAGGTGCAGCAGATGTCGCACTCCGCCTTCACCGCAGCCGAGGTGTTCACGTAGGTGATGATCGGGATGCCGGGGTTGCGCTCGCGCAGGGCGCGCACGTCGGCCGCCGTCACCGATTCGGCCAGCGAGCAGCCGGCGCGCATGTCCGGGATCAGCACCGTCTTGGTCGGATTGAGGATCTTCGACGTTTCGGCCATGAAGTGCACGCCGCACTGCACGATCACGTCGGCGTCCGTGCGCGTGGCCTCGACGGCCAGCTGCAGGCTGTCGCCCACCACGTCGGCAACGCCGTGGAAGATGTCCGGCGTCATGTAGTTATGCGCCAGGATGACGGCGTTGCGCTCCTTCTTGAGCGTGTTGATCGCATGGATCGTCGGGGCCAGCGCCGGCCACTCGATGGCCGGGATGATGTGCTTCACCTTTTCGTAGATCGGGGCGGTCGCGCGGGCGACCTCTTCCGTATAGGCGAGCACGGGCCGGGCGACCGAGCCGTGCCGGTCGATCGCGAGGTCTGCGGCGGGCTTCACCTGGCAGGTGGAGCCGGAAGAAATCAACGTGGTTGCCATCGGACCTAACTCCCTGCTGGACCGGCACCCGAATATGCTCAAAATGAGCATAATAGAGGCAAAAGAAAACGGGACCTGTGCGTCCCTTCGTCTGCTTTTGCTCTTTGTGAGTTTATATAGACCCAATCCGGACCCGAATCCACCTTTTCCGGTGTCTGATTCTGACTTTTTTGAAATCTAATGTCTTTTCAATGGATTGTAACAGAACATCCCGCAAGGGCGTTCAGCCGGCGAAGCAGTTGCCGCGCCGATCAGCGCGGTGCATGGGTTCTTCACAAACATTGATTTTTCCGCGCCGCTCCCACCGGCCATAGTGCAAGAACCCGGAAGCGGGCCGCAGTGTCGGTCTGGCCGGGCATCCGGCAACAGGGAGCATCTCCGCATGGCGACCGTCCACACCGCACGGCCCAACATCCCCCTCATCATCCTGTGCGGCTGCGCCATCGCCCTCTTGTCCTTCGGGCCGCGCTCCGCCATGGGCCTGTTCTTTCAGCCCATGACCGAGGCCCGGGACTGGAGCCGGGAGATCTTTGCCCTCGCGATTGCCATCCAGAACCTGCTCTGGGGCGCCGGCCAGCCGATTGCCGGCATGATGGCGGACCGTTTCGGCACCTGGAAGACGCTGCTCACCGGTGCGATCCTCTATGCAGCCGGCCTGGTCCTGATGGCCGAGGCCGAGGCTCCGGTCTGGTTGCATCTGTCCGGCGGCGTGCTCATCGGCCTTGGCATCGCCTTTTCCAGCTTCTCGCTGATCCTTGCGGCCTTTGCCCGCACGGTGTCGCCGGCGCAGCGCTCGCTGGCCTTCGGCGTCGGCACCGCGTCCGGGTCGCTCGGCCAGTTCCTCTTTGCCCCGCTCGGCATCGGCCTGATCGAGACCGTCGGCTGGCATTCGACCCTGCTGGTCTTCGCCGGGCTGATGGTGCTGGTGCCGCTGCTGGCCATTCCCCTGCGCGGCAAGGCCGATGCGGGCGCCTATGCCGGCACGGCGGCGGACCAGAAGCTTGGCGCCGCCATCGCCGAGGCCTTCAACACGCGCGGCTACATCCTGCTGACGCTGGGCTTCTTCGTCTGCGGGTTCCACGTTGCCTTCATCACGGTGCATCTGCCGCCCTATCTGGCAGATCTCGGTCTGGATCCGCGCTGGGGCGGCTACGCGATCGGGTTGATCGGGCTGTGCAACATTGCCGGCTCGCTGGCGGCTGGCTACATCGGCGGCCGCTGGTCCAAGCCGCATTTCCTGTCGCTGATCTACCTCGGCCGGGCCATTGCCATCGCCGTCTTCCTCATGGTGCCGGTCTCGCCCGTGTCGGTGATGGTCTTTGCCGGCGTCATGGGGCTCTTGTGGCTGTCGACGGTGCCGCCGACCTCGGGCCTTGTCGCCGTCATGTTCGGGCCCCGCTACATGGCCACGCTGTTCGGCTTCGTCTTCTTCTCCCACCAGATCGGCTCGTTCCTCGGTGTCTGGCTGGGGGGGCGGCTCTATGACCAGACCGGGTCCTATGATGCGATCTGGTGGATGGGCATCGCGCTTGGCCTCTTTGCCGCCGTGGTTCACTGGCCGATCCGCGAGCAGCCGGTCGCCCGCCTTCAGGCCGGAGCATGACGCGGCGCTGCGCTGCGGCGGCAGGGCGCCCGGCAGCCGCAGGCTGAGGCGAGGGGGGGCGGCGTGTCGCCCCCCTCCCGCTCCCCGTGCGGGGTCAGGCGGCCGAGATCTGGTTGATGCGGCGGGAAATGTCTTCCACGGACGCCGACATCTTCTGGGTGTTCACCGAGATCTCGCGCGTGACGAGGTTCTGTTCCTCGATCGAGTTGGCCACGTCGGTGATGTAGGTGTTCACGCTGTTGGCCGAGCGCTCGATCGTCTGGATGCCCTCCAGCACCGTCAGCGACACGTCCTGCACGTGCTGGATCTGCTTGGCGATGTCCTCGGTCGCGCTGGTGGTCTGGTTGGCGAGGTTCTTCACCTCCGCGGCGACGACCGCGAAGCCCTTGCCGGCCGCGCCCGCCCGGGCGGCCTCGATCGTGGCATTGAGCGCGAGCAGATTGACCTGCCCGGCGATGTTGTTGATCAGCTGGACCACGTTCTCCATCAGCTTCATGCTGGAGCCGAGGCGCTCGGCAGCCGCGCTCGACTTGTTGGAATCGTTGAGGATCCCCAACGCTGCCTCCTTCGACAGCTGCATGTTCTTGCTGATGGCGCCGATCGACACCGTCAGTTCCTCCACGGCCGAGGCGATGCCCTGCGTGTCCGAGACAACCGCTTCGGCGATCTGGCCGGTCTGGATCAGCTTGGTGATGTCGGTCGCATAGCAGACGATCTTGAACGGCTTGCCGCTGGCGTCCAGCACCGGATTGTAGGAGCCCTGCACCCAGATCTCGCGCCCGCCCTTGGCAATGCGGCGGTAGACGCGGGCCTCGAACTGGCCGCGCGCCAGCTTCTGCCAGAAGTCGGCGTAGTCGCGCCCGCCCGCCTCGTCGCTGCGCACCAGCATGCGGTGGTGCTGCCCCTTCAGGTCGGCGAGCGAATAGCCGAAGGTCGACAGGAAATTCCGGTTGGCGGTCGTGATCGTCCCGTCGAGCGTGTACTCGATGACCGCCTGCGACTTGTCGATCGCCTCGATCTGGCCCTTGGCATCTGCGGCCAGGATCTTCTGCTGCGTGATGTCGCTGGCGTATTTCACCACCTTGACCGGGCGGCCGTTGATCCCGAGGATCGGATTGTACGAGGCCTGGATCCAGAACTCGCGCCCGCCCTTGGCGATGCGCTTGTACTCCGCGACGAAGTGCTCGCCCGCATTCAGGCGCCGCCAGAACTCGCGGTATTCCTCGCTGTTGCCATAGGCCGGTTCCGCGAACATGCGGTGATGCTTGCCCTGGATTTCCTCCAGCCGGTAGCCGACCACATCGAGGAAGTTCTTGTTGGCGGTGATGATGGTGCCGTCCATGTTGAACTGGATTACCGCCTGCGAGCGGTGGATCGCCTCGAGCTGGCAGGCCGCGTCGATGGCATCCCGCTTCTGCTGGGTGATGTCCGTGGCGTACTTGACGATCTTCACCACCTTGCCGGAGGCGTCGAAGATCGGATTGTAGGAGGCCTCGATCCAGACTTCCTCACCGCTCTTCTTCACGCGCATGAACTGCGCGGAGCGGAAGGTGCCGGCTGCCAGTTGTCGCCAGAACTCCCGGTAGGCTTCGCTTTCCGCGTGTTCCTTGGTGCAGAACATCCGGTGATGGCGACCCTTGATCTCGGCCAGCGTATAGCCCATCGCGGCAAGGAAATTCTCGTTTGCGTAAAGAATGGTCCCATCCGGCTCGAAATGGATGACCGCCTGCGAGCGGTACAGGGCTTCGAGTTCTGCCTGCTGTGCACGATTCTTCGCATTGAAAATCATGATGTCTTGCCCTGCCCCATTGGAACAAACGTGACTGCCTGAGCGGAATTGGCATCGAATGTTCGTAGGGTGAAGCAACATGGTTAATGTGCGGTGAACTGAAACAAATCCGGGAAAGTCTTTCCTGAAACTGCATATGGACAGTTTTGACAGGGATCATGAAAAGGAGGGTGCTCTGGAAGATGAAATGAAAAGGCCGGGAGTAAATCCCGGCCTTCGGTCTTGTTGTTTCTGGATGTTTCTGATGACGTGACCGTATCCACGTGCGGTCGGCGGGGCCTGCTCCCGCAAGGGTAGAGGTCTGGCCCGGCTCGCCTCACATGTTCGGGTAGTTCGGCCCGCCCGAGCCTTCCGGCACCGTCCAGGTGATGTTGCCGTTCGGGTCCTTGATGTCGCAGGTCTTGCAGTGGACGCAGTTCTGCGCGTTGATCTGGAAGCGTGGCGCGCCGTCGCCGTCCTCGACCCACTCGTAGACGCCGGCCGGGCAATAGCGGTTGGACGGGCCGGCATAGACGTCGTGCTCCGACGCCTTCTGCAGCGCGGCGTCCTTGACCCTGAGATGGATCGGCTGGTCTTCCTCGTGGTTGGTGTTCGACAGGAACACCGAGGACAGCTTGTCGAAGGAGATGACGCCATCCGGCTTCGGATAGTCGATCTTCTTGCAATCCTTGGCCGGCTTCAGGCTCTGGGCATCGGTCTTGCCGTGCTTCAGCGTGCCGAAGAAGGAGAAGCCGAACAGCTCGTTGGTCCACATGTCGAGCCCGCCGAGGCCGACGCCGAGGATCGTGCCGAAGCGCGACCACAGCGGCTTGACGTTGCGCACCTTCTTCAGGTCCGCGCCGATCTCGCTCTCGCGCCAGGCGGTGTCGAAATGGGTCAGCTCGCTGTTGGCCTCACCGCGTCCGAGTGCGGCCATCACCTCTTCGGCGGCCAGCATGCCGGACAGCATGGCGTTGTGCGAGCCCTTGATGCGCGGCACGTTGACGAAGCCGGCCGAGCAGCCGATCAGGAGGCCGCCGGGGAACGACAGCTTCGGCACCGACTGGTAGCCGCCTTCCGTGATGGCGCGGGCACCATAGGCAAGGCGCTTGCCGCCCTCGAAGGTCTCGCGGATCGCCGGATGCGTCTTGAAGCGCTGGAATTCCTCGAAGGGCGAGATGTAGGGGTTCTGGTAGTTCAGGTGCAGCACGAAGCCGACGGCCACCTGGTTGTCTTCCAGATGATACAGGAACGAGCCGCCGCCGGTCTTCATGTCCAGCGGCCAGCCGAAGGAATGCTGCACCAGGCCCAGCTTGTGCTTGGCCGGGTCGATCTGCCACAGCTCCTTGATGCCGATGCCGAATTTCGGCACGTCGCTGTCCCGGTCGAGGGCAAACTTGGAAATCAGCTGCTTGGCCAGCGAGCCGCGCACGCCTTCGCCGATCAGTACATACTTGCCGCGCAGCTCCATGCCGCGGGTGAAGTTGTGGTTCGGCTCGCCGTTGCGGCTGATGCCCATGTCGCCGGTGGCAACCCCCACCACCTTGCCCTCGTCGTCATAGAGCACTTCGGCGGCGGCAAAGCCCGGGTAGATTTCCACGCCCAGCTCTTCTGCCTTGCCGGCAAGCCAGCGGCACACATTGCCCAGCGAGACAATGTAGTTGCCGTGGTTGTTCATCAGCTTCGGCATGAGGAAGTTCGGCAGGCGGATGCCGCCGGCAGGACCCAGCACGAGGAAATGGTCATCGGTGACGGCCGTCTTGATCGGCGTGTCCTCGCTGCGCCAGTCCGGCAGCAGCTTGTCGAGCGCGATCGGGTCGATCACGGCGCCGGACAGGATGTGCGCCCCGACTTCCGAGCCTTTTTCCAGCACGACAACGGAAATGTCCTCGCCCTTCTCCAGGGCGATCTGCTTCAGGCGGATGGCGGCGGCCAGGCCGGCCGGCCCCGCTCCCACGATCACCACGTCGAAATCCATGCTTTCGCGCTCTGGCAGCTCAGGCATTTCCGCCATTCGTGTTCTCCCTCTGGCGACCTTGCCCCCCGCGCCGGGAGCCGGTCAGGGCAGCGCCGTCTTGTCCCGCCGCCCGTCTGAAACCAATCGCAATGCCCCTCTATTAGAGCAGGGGCAACAGCCCCGCAATTGCTCCTTTCAGCGGGAAAATGGCATTACGTTTACGTAAGCGTAAATCATAGTTTTCGGCGTTTCGCAAGGCGGAACGCGACGCCTCCTGACGCGCCTGCGTCCTGCAGGCGGCAAAGCGGGGACACCCTCGGCGGCAGCGCGCAGACCGGTTGTGTTTGTCGGGTGAGCCGCTAGAGTGCGCCCATGATCACGCCCCCGCCCGCCGTCCTGACCCACAGGCACATGGAGGCCTTGCTGGAGTTTCTCCAGGGGGCAGGGGTCGATGCATTCCTTGATCTGGATCCGGTCGACCGGTTTGCCCAGTCGGAGCAGGACGCGCGGCGTGCGCCGATGCCCCCTGCCGGTCCGCGCACGCCGATGGGCCAGACCGGACATCAGTTCGGACATCAGACCGCTCCCCAGGTCGCTGCCCTGTCCGGCCGGGGAACGGGGCAGGGGACGCCGCCGCCGCTCAACCTGCCGAGCCTGACCGCGTCACCGGCTGCCCCCATGGCGCCCGCATCGGGGCCCGGCCCCGGTCAGGCGGTGATCCCGGGTGAGGAGGCCGTCCGCTCTGCCCGCGAGGCGGCCCGTTCTGCCGCGACACTGGAGGAGCTGAAGGCCTGTCTCGCCGCGTTCCGGGGCTGCAATCTGCAGCTGACGGCCAAGTCCCTGGTCTTTTCCGACGGCAACCCGGCCGCCCGCCTCATGTTCGTCGGCGAGGCGCCGGGATCGGAGGAAGATGCCACCGGCGTGCCCTTCGTCGGGCGCTCCGGCAAGCTGCTGGACCGCATGCTCGGCGCCATCGGGCTGGACCGGACCTCTGTCTATATTGCCAATGTCGTGCCCTGGCGGCCGCCAGGCAACCGGACGCCGACGCCCCAGGAAACCGAGATCTGCCGACCGTTCATCGCGCGTCAGATCGAGCTGGTCGACCCGGATGTTCTGGTCTTTCTCGGGGCTGCCTCAGCAAAGGCCCTGACCGGAGCCACCGACGGCATCAGGAAGATGCGCGGACGGTGGATGCAATACGATACGGGTCGCCGCAAGATCAGGGCGCTTGCGACCTATCATCCTGCCTATCTCTTGCGCAGTCCGCTCGAGAAACGTCTGGCGTGGCGGGATTTTCTGACCCTACGTCAGGTTGTGGCGGGCGATAATCATCCGGTTGAGTAAAATTGTAAGATCAACCTATACGATTTTTTAACAGGCAAATCGTTAGCACTTTATCGTCAAATTTTAGGATTTGCCGATGGCGTCGAGTGCCTTTTCCGTTCACCGTCCCCATGCCGCCGCCGTGCCGCAAGCGCAGCCGGAGGTTGAGCGGGTGCTTGTCTTTGACGTGGACCGCCTCACCTGCATCGAGGCGGAGATGAGCAACGTCAGCCAGTGGGGCTGCCGCCTGACCTCGGACGACGCCGCACTTCTCGGCAAGAGCATCGGCATCAGGGTGGGCGACGATCCCTATCTGCGGGCGGCGACCGTGACGTCGGTCACCGGCACCATGGCAGCGGTCGTCTTCAGCGCCCAGAGCGATGCGGCCGCCAGCCGGCGGCAGGAGCCGCGCCGGCCCGTGTCCATTCCCATCGTTGTCACGGATCGGGAGGGCAGCATGCGCGTCTCGGGCCGCATCGTTGATGCCTCGAAGTCCGGCTGCCGGATTTCCGCGCCCGGCCTGGCGAAGCTTCCCGACGAGATCGTGATCCGTGTGCTCGGCATGCCGCGAGCGCTGGTCGGGAAGATCATGCGGCGCGAGGGCGACGAGGCTGGCGTCCGCCTGAACTGGGAGGCCGTGCGGGAGCTGGCCAGCAAGACCCAGAAACTGGCCCGTCCGCCCGTCTGACCGCCCTGCCTGCCGCACCTGCCCGATCGTCCTGTCTTGTCTTCCGGCGTGAAGTGACCGTCCGACGGTCTCCGCCGGATGCCCCGGTCGGACCCTGCAACCCGATCCGTTCCCGCCCCCCGGCCCCCGCCCTTGCCCCTGGCCCTTGCCCTTGGCCCTTGCCCCTTGCCCTTGGCCTTGCCTTGGGCCGGAGGTGGCTTGCCAAGACGCCCGCAAGTCCCCAGCTAGGAACGGAGACCTTCCTTCCTGTCCTGCGGAGCCCTTCCGATGTTCCAGATGTTGTCCAGCAAGCTTCGGGCCCTCGCCGGCCGGTCCGGGCCGGTCATTCCCGTCGTTCGGCTGCAGGGGGTCATCGACAACGGCGGCCTGATGCGGCCCGGCCTCAACCTGGCCAATGTCGCCACGCCCCTGGAGCGGGCGTTCCGCATGAAGAAGGCGCCGGCGGTTGCGCTGGTCGTCAACTCGCCCGGCGGGTCGGCGGTGCAGTCGCGTCTGATCACCCGCCGCATCCGCGATCTGGCGGCCGAGCATGGCAAGCACGTCCTTGTCTTCGTCGAGGATGTGGCCGCATCCGGCGGCTACATGATCGCCGTGGCGGGCGACGAGATCATCGTCGACCCCTCGTCCATCGTTGGCTCCATCGGCGTGATCTTCTCCGGCTTCGGCTTCACCGGCCTCATTGACAGGATCGGCGTCGAGCGCCGGGTCTATACGGCTGGCAGCAACAAGTCGCAGCTTGATCCCTTCCGTCCCGAGAACCCGGACGAGATCGCCCATATCAGGCAGCTGCAGCTCGAGATCCACGAGGTCTTCATCGACCTGGTGAAGGAGCGGCGCGGCGGCCGGCTCGCCGACCATCCCGACCTGTTCACCGGCCAGTTCTGGGCCGGGCGTGCGGCGGTCGGGCTCGGTCTTGCGGACCGGGAAGGGGACCTGCGCTCCGTCGTGCGCGAGAAATACGGCGCGCGTGCGGAGCTGCGGCTCGTCAATCCGCCGCGCGGCCTGTTCGGGCGTCGCAACGGCGGCGGCGTTGCGGCCTCCCTCTTGCCTGCCACCTACGCGGATGATCTGATGGCCGCTGTCGAGGCCCGTACGCTGTGGTCGCGCTACGGGCTCTGAAGCCTGTCGGGAGAAGCTGTCATGCCACCGCTCTGGGGACTTGCCCTTCTGGGTGCTGCCGGGTTCGCGGCCTTCAAGCTGGTCCGTCGCGAAATGGCCCGGGTCGAGGCGCGGCTCTCGGAAGCGGCCCGCCGGCCCGATGACCAGACCATCCGCCTTGAGCGGGATCCGGTCACCGGCCGCTATCGCCCCGAAGGCGAGGCCTGATCCCCGCCCCGGGACCCGTCAGGTCCCCCGGTCACTCCGCTGCCGGCCGTGCGACGTCACCGGACGCAGCCTCTTCCCACGCCCTGCGCAGCCGGCGGGCGGCCTGTTCCGCGTCGCCGTCGGAAAGGATCGCCGAGACCACTGCCAGGCCCTGCGCGCCCGCGGCCCGGACGGCCGGAGCATCCTGCGCCGTCAGGCCGCCGATCGCCACCGCCGGCAGCCGCGCCGCAGCGCAGAGCCGCGCGAGCCCCTCCGCTCCGATCGGGGTCGCATGGTCGGGCTTCGTCAGGGTCGGATGCACGGGTCCGATGCCGACATAGTCGACATCGGCCGGGTCGAACCGGTCGAGATGGGCAGCTTCCGAAACGGAAACGCCGATGATCGCGTTCGGGCCGAGCATCTGCCGCGCTTCGGCCGGGGTCATGTCCCGGGTGCCGATGTGCACGCCGGCGGCGCCGATCATCCGCGCCACTTCCACCCGGTCGTTCAGGATCAGCGGCACGCGGTGCTCGTCCAGCCGTGCCTTCAGCCGCCGGGCAAACTCCGCCACCACCGCATGCGGCGCGCTCTTGTCGCGCAGCTGCACCAGCGTCACGCCCCCGCGAACGGCCGCGATCACGTCGTCCTCAAGTCCGGGGCGACGGATCTCGTCGGTCACGAGATACAGGGAAAGATCAAAGCGGCGCATCGGCATACTCCACAAGCGCCAGGGCATCGACCTGCTCTGGCGTCACATCATGCAAGGCGTTGAGGAAGGCGGTCGCAAAGCTTCCCGGTCGGGGGTCTTCGGCGGCCGCGCGTTCTCCGGCGAGGGCGTAATAGGCGAGAGCTGCGACCGTTGCATGAAACCGGTCGGGCGCACCCGCAGCAAAGGCGGCAACGATGCCGGTCAGGGCGCAGCCGAGCGCCGTGACCTGCGTCATCAGTGGCGACCCGTTGGCGATCCGCGCAATCCGGCGCCCGTCCGTCACCACGTCGATCGCGCCCGTCACGGCCACGATCCCACCCGTGGCCCGGGCCAGGGCGACGGCCGCCGGCTCGGCCGCGTCGGTCCCGTCGCCGCTGTCGGCCCCGCGCGAGGCGCTGGTGCGTCCGGCAACCGCCAGGATCTCCGATGCGTTGCCCTTGATGATCGAAGGCGACAGCCGGGCAAGCCGGCCGTTGATCTCGCGCCGGTATCCGGTTGCCCCGGCCGCCACCGGATCGAGCACGACCGGAATGCCGCGGGCGAGCGCCGCCGTTGCGGCTGCCTCCATGGCGGCGACCCAGTCGGGTTCGGGCGTGCCGGTGTTCAGCGTCACGGCGCTGGCAAGGCCGGCGAACTCCGCCGCTTCCTCGCGCGCATGCACCATCGCCGGCGAGGCTCCGGCGGCCAGCAGCACATTGGCCATGGTCTGCATCGCCACGAAGTTGGTGATGTTCTGCACCAGCGGTCGCCGCGCCCGCATTCCTGCCAGATGGGCGCCGAGCGTCATGGTCGACCCGGCAGCAGCCACGGCTGCCCGTGCAAGGCCGCCCCCTGCGACGCCGGGACGGGCGCTCGCCACCGTGCCGGCGCGATCCGGCCCGGAGGCTGCTTCCTGCCCACGCTGCGGCCCGCCCCGCTCCGAGCGCTCCTGCTCCGTGTTGGCCTGCTCCGGCTTCCGCTGCTCCGGCTGCGGCTGTGCGGTGGCGCTGTCTGTCATGTCCTGTCCTCCATGCATGCGGGCGGTCCGGCGCGGGGAGGCTGAAGACCGCGCGGGACCATGGCTCCGCCCTGGCCGCAGAGGCGGGCGCATCGGCCAGCGGACGGCAACATGGGGGCAGGGATGGTAGGCACAGGTCTGCAAACGACTTCCTCCGCCGGCATGACCCGGTTCAGGTTCAAAGGGTTCCTCTCAGCCCCCGGTTGTGGGGCGCCCCTGTCGCAAGCAGGCTTATAGGCCTGTCGCAGCGGCAGCGCAAGAGGGGAGCGCAAGGTCGCCGCACAGGGGTGCCGCACGGGGACGCCGCACAGGGCCGCCTCACGGGGGCGCCGCATGGGGCCGGCGGCTCGAGGGGAGGGACGCGTGCGCCCTCGCGCCGCCGCGCTTGACCTTGCCGGCGGCCCGTGGCACCTGTCCGGCCGACTGTGCGCGGCCATGGCCGCGCCGCCCTTCGCAATCGGGACCTCATCCATGTCGAACGAAGCCATCCCGGCCCACATGCGCCCTGAAAACTCCTTCCAGGGTCTGATCCTGACCCTGCAGCGCTACTGGGCGGATCAGGGTTGCGTCGTGCTGCAGCCCTATGACATGGAAGTCGGCGCCGGCACGTTCCATCCGGCCACCACGCTGCGTTCGCTCGGGCCGCGTCCGTGGAAGGCCGCCTATGTCCAGCCCTCCCGCCGTCCCTCCGATGGCCGCTACGGCGAGAACCCGAACCGGCTGCAGCACTACTACCAGTTCCAGGTCATCCTGAAGCCGTCGCCGGACAACCTGCAGGACCTCTATCTCAACAGCCTCTACGCCATCGGTCTCGACCCGACCCTGCACGACATCCGCTTCGTCGAGGACGACTGGGAAAGCCCGACGCTGGGGGCCTGGGGCCTCGGCTGGGAATGCTGGTGCGACGGCATGGAAGTGTCGCAGTTCACCTACTTCCAGCAGGTTGCCGGGTTCGAGTGCGCGCCGGTCTCCGGCGAGCTGACCTACGGCCTGGAGCGCCTGGCGATGTACATCCAGGGCGTCGATAACGTCTATGACCTGAACTACAACGGCCGCGAGGGCGCCGAGAAGATCACCTACGGCGATGTGTTCCTGCAGGCCGAGCAGGAATACTCCCGCCACAATTTCGAGCACGCCGACACCGAGATGCTGTTCCGCCACTTCCGGGATGCGGAAGAGGAATGCCGCCGCCTTCTGGCTGCCGGCGCGGCGGCCCGCGATGCGGCGGGGGCCGACGTGCATCAGGTCGTGCTGCCGGCCTATGACCAGTGCATCAAGGCCAGCCACGCCTTCAATCTGCTCGATGCGCGCGGTGTCATCTCCGTCACCGAGCGCCAGAGCTACATCCTGCGCGTCCGCGAGCTGGCCAAGGCCTGCGGCGGGGCCTTCCTCGAAACCCGCGCCGGCGGTGTCGGCTACGAGGGCTGACCCGCGCCTGCCGATCCCGTCGGTTCCCAGCTTCGGCCCGCCTCTTCAGGGTGACAGATCCGGCGTCAGGCGCTAGCGTCACGCCGCAGTGAGTCCTCGCCAGGAGAAGCCGGTCATGGGGTTCTGGATTGTCATCGCGGCGCTGGTCGGCGTCGCCCTTTATGGCATCGCCCTCTACAACGGGCTGGTGAAAAGGCGGCAGATGGTGGCGGAGGGCTGGAGCGGCATCGACGTCCAGCTCAAGCGCCGCGCCGACCTCATCCCCAATCTCGTCGAGACGGTGAAGGGCTACGCCGCCCACGAGAAGGCCACGCTGGAGGCCGTGACCGGCCTGCGCACCGCGGCGGCCCAGGTGCCTGCCGGCGACATCGCAGCCCGGGCCGCCGTGGAGAGCCAGCTCTCCCAGGCTCTTGGCCGGCTTCTCGCCGTGGCCGAGGCCTATCCCGACCTCAAGGCCAGCGCCACCTTCCAGGAGCTGCAGGCTGCCCTCGACAAGGTCGAGGATGCGCTGCAGATGGCGCGGCGCTACTACAACGGCGCCGTGCGTGGCCTGAATGTCATGGTCGAGAGCTTTCCGTCCAATCTGGTCGCCGGCCGCTTCGGCTTTGTCACGGCCGCCTATTTCGAGATCGAGGATCCGGCTGACCGGGCCCTGCCGAAGGTCGCCTTCTGACAGGACCCGTCATGCGCTTCCCCCCGGCTCCCCGGCTCGCCACGGTCCTTGCCGTCCTCCTGCTGCTGCTCGGCACGCTCCAGCCGCTGGCCGCAGCCGAACGCATCCTGCGCTTCACCTCGACCATCGCCGCCAGCGCCGACGGCACGTTGCGCATCACCGAGGTCATCGAGGTCCAGGCCGAGGGGCGCGAGATTCGCCGGGGCATCTATCGCGACGTGCCGCTCCTGTTCGAGATGGAAGGCGGCCGCATCGCCCGGGCGGGCTTCGAGCTGGTCTCGGTGCAGCGCAACGGGGCCGACGAACCGCATCAGGTCACGTCCAGCGACAGCGGCGTGCGCATCCTGATCGGCCAGGAGGAGGTCTTCCTTCCCGCCGGGCGTCACACCTACCGCATCGTCTACGACACCACCCGCCAGATCCGCTTCTTCGGCGATGCGGACGAGATCTACTGGAACGCCACCGGCAACGAGTGGGCCTTCCCGATCGAGCAGGCCACGGCCCGCGTGGTGCTGCCGGAGGGGGCGAGCGCGCTGGACTGGACCGCCTACACCGGGCCCTATGGGGCCGACGGGGCGGATTACACCGCCTATGTCGAGGACGGCGGCAAGGCCCTCGTCTTCTCCGCCACCCGTCCGCTTGCGGCCGGGGAGGGGCTCACGGTGGCGGTCGGCCTCGACAAGGGCGTCATCGCGCCGCCTTCGGATGCGGACGAGCTGCTCTACTTTCTCGCCGACTACCGCAACGAGATCTTTGGCGGCACCGGTCTGGCGCTGGTGCTGGCCTTCTATGTCATCACCTGGTGGCGCGTGGGCCGCGATCCGGAACCGGGTGTCGTCTTCCCGCGCTTCGAGCCGCCGAAGGGCCTGTCGCCGGCGCTGGTGCATTACATCGAGCACCGCGGCTTTTCCGACGGGGGCTGGCGTGCGCTCACGGCGGCCTGCCTCAACCTTGCGGTGAAAGGCCGCCTGCGTCTGGACACGTCCGGCGACGCGCTGCGTCTGGAAGCCCTTCCCGGCGCTGCGTCCGCCCGCGACGATCTGGCCCGCAACGAGGCCGTGACGCTGAAATGGCTGACGGGCCGCGGCGGCGATGTCACGATCAGCAAGGCCAACGGCGCGGCCGTGCTGAAGCTCGGCGAGCTGTTCCGCGCCTCCGTCGAGCGCGACGGCCAAGATGCCTATTTCCGCGAGAACACGGGCTTCCTTGTCATCGGTGTGGTGCTCAGCGTGCTCACCGTCGCCTCGATCATCTTCTTCGGCCGGGTCGGCGATCTGGACATGATCCTGCTGGTGCCCGTCGCCATGGGCGCCTTCCTCGTCAGCGCCGTCTCGGTCACCCTCGGCAAGGCCTTGCGGCGCCGCGCCCGGCTGCGCACGCGCCTGTCGGCGGTCTTCCTGAGCTTCGCCGTCGGGGCGGCCGTCTACGTCGGCATCGGCCACGTCAGCCTGTCCATGCTCACCGACGCGCCGCTTTTGCCGCTGCTGGCGGCGCTGCTGCTGGCGGTCAATTTCCTGTTCTTCAAGCTGATGGGGGCGCCCACCGCGCTTGGCCGCCAGGTGCTCGACGAGATCGAGGGCCTGCGCCTCTATCTGGAGGTGGCCGAGGCCGAGCGCATGAACATGGAGGGGGCGCCGCTCATGAGCCCCGAGCACTTCGAGACGCTCCTGCCCTATGCGGTGGCGCTGGAGGTGGAGGAGCCCTGGTCCCACGCCTTCGAGGTCTGGCTGGCAACGGCGGCAGGGGCGGGCGCGGCGGCGGCCTATCAGCCGCACTGGACGAGCGGGATGCTGGATGCCGGCTCGGTGGCCCGCGATCTCGGTCACACGGTCGAGGCCATGTCCTCGTCCTTCACCAGCGCCCTGCCGGCACCGGAGACGTCGAGCTCGGGATCCTCGGGCGGAGGCTTTTCGGGTGGCGGCGGTGGCGGCGGGGGCGGCGGCGGCTGGTAGACGGTGCCCCGCTGGCGGTGATCTTGACCTGACCCCGTGCCGCCGGCCCCGATGATGCGGCGCGATGACCCGGCGTGGTGGACCTCAGGACAGGCTGGCCTGACGCGATGGCACGCCCGCGTCGCCGCTCGCGGCGCTGACGCCGAGCGCCTGCATCAGGCGGTTGACGTCCGAGGCGGGAACGGCGGCCGAGAACAGGAAGCCCTGGCCGAAGCGGCAGCCCTGCGTGTTCAGCGCCTCGATCTGGTCGCGCTGCTCGATGCCTTCGGCCACGGTCTCGATGCCGAGCCCCCGCGACAGGCCGAGAATGGCGCGGATGATGGCCGCGCTTTCCTCGTCGCTGGACATGCGGGCGACGAAGGACTGGTCGATCTTCAGCGTGTCGATGTGGAACTCGCGCAGGTAGCGCAGGCTGGAATGTCCCGTGCCGAAGTCGTCGAGCGCAATGCGGATGCCGGTGGAGGACAGCTGGTCGAGGATCTCCTTCGCCGTCTTCGGGTCACGCACCAGCGAGTTTTCGGTGATCTCCAGCTCCAGCCGGCGCGGGTCCATGCCGGTCTGGTTCAGGATCGTCAGCACCTTCAGCGGCAGCATGCGGTCCTGCAGCTGCACGGGCGAGATGTTGAACGACAGATACTGGTCCTTGGGCCAGGTCGCGGCCGCCTCGCAGGCACTGCGCAGCAGGTGGTCAGTCAGCTCCGGCATCAGTCCGCAGTCTTCCGCGATGGCGATGAACTGCGACGGCGGCACGGTGCCGAAATCCCGGTCGGTCCACCGGGCCAGCGCCTCGAAGCCGACCACGCGGCGCGACTTCAGGTCGAGCACCGGCTGGAAATGCGGTTCGATCGCCTTGCTGGAAATCGCCACCCGCAGGCGCTGCTCCAGCAGCGTGCGGTGCAGGATCGCCGCATCCATCGCCACCTCGAAGAAGCGGAAGGTTGCCCGGCCAGATGTCTTGGCGCGGTAGAGCGCCACGTCGGCCCGCCGCAGCAGCTCCACGATGGAGTAGCCGTTGTCCGGGAAGACGGCGATGCCGATGCCGGTGGAGACGCTCACCTGCCGCTCGCCGACGACGAAGGGCTCCTGAATGCGGTTGAGCAGCCGCCGGGCTATGCCCGTGGCTGCATCCTTGTTCTCCAGGACAGGCGTGACAATCGCGAACTCGTCGCCGCCGAGCCGGGCCACAAGGCCCTCGTCGCCGACGGTCTCGACAAGCCGGTCGGCGAATTCCCGCAAAAGCTCGTCGCCGAAACTGTGGCCGTAGACATCGTTGATGGGCTTGAACCCGTCCATGTCCATCATCATCACGGCCCGGTGCTGACCCGGATCCAGCAGATGCACCATGCTGGGAAAGGCCTGTTCCAGCCGCCGCCGGTTGGGCAGGCCGGTCAGCGCGTCATGCTGGGCGAGGGCGAGGGCGTCGGCGGCCGCGGCCTCCTGCCGCGAGGCTTCCGCCCGCAGCCGCCGCATGCGCCACAGCGCCAGCGAAATGCCGCCGGCAAGGAGGCCGGCCCCGAGGGCCAGAAGGGAATCCGTGATCCACAGCGCGGAGCCGGAGCGCAACCGCATGTCCGCGAGCTTCGGCAGCAGCCAGAAGAACGTCACCAGGGCGGTCAGGAGAACGACGGGTACGCAGCACAGAACAAGGGCACCCGCCAGGGACCTGTTCTTCACCACCACGAACCACCACAACGACTTCAAGCGCATGACACCGTACAAGCTGCGATCTGCGGCAAAGGTAGCCGGTTTTTCTTGCGAAAACGTGAAGTGCTCTATCCGCCATTCTGCTGATGGTTTAATCACGCTGCCTATTTTATTAACTGTGCACTGCAGCGTACCGCAGATTACTTGCCTCTGCCCCGGTGCCGTCCGGTCCGGTGCCGTACCGGGCTGCGGCAACGCAGGGGGTGACAACGGGGCTTCGACTTGGTAACGGACAACGCCGGTTTCTGGCGCCTGCGCCCCCCTGTGGCAGCGCGGCGCGTTTTCTCTAGCGAAGGCTTTGCACCACGATGCCCGATCTCCTGCTTGAGCTGTTCAGCGAGGAAATTCCCGCCCGCATGCAGCGGCGCGCAGGCGAGGACCTCAGGACCCTGCTGACCAACGCGCTGGTGGAGGCCGGTCTGACCTACGAGGGGGCCAAGTCCTTCTCCACCCCGCGCCGTCTGGCGCTGCACATTGCCGGTCTGCCGGCGGCGTCCAGCCCGACCCGGGAAGAGAAGAAGGGCCCGCGCGTCGGCTCGCCCGACCAGGCGATCCAGGGCTTCCTGCGCGGCGCCGGCCTTGCCTCGCTGGAGGAGGCCACCATCCAGAGCGATCCGAAGAAGGGCGACTTCTACATCGCCGTCATCGAGAAGCCGGGCCGCCCGACGCCGGAGATCATCGCCGAGGTGATGCCCGGCATCATCCGCACCTTCCCCTGGCCGAAGTCCATGCGCTGGGGCTCGGGCTCGCTGCGCTGGGTGCGTCCGCTCAAGTCGATCATCGCCACCTTCGGTCCGGAAACGGAAGAGCCGGACATCATCGACTTCGAGGTCGATGGCATCCGCGCCGGCAACACCACCCGGGGCCACCGCTTCCACGGCAACGAGGACTTCACCGTCCGCCGCTTCGACGACTACATGCCGAAGCTGGAAAAGCACAAGGTCATCCTCGACGCCGACCGCCGCAAGGACGTCATCCTGCATGACGCCCGCAACCAGGCCATGGCGCTGGGGCTGGAGCTGGTCGAGGACGAGGGCCTGCTGGAAGAAGTCGCCGGCCTCGTCGAATGGCCGGTCGTGCTCACCGGCACCTTCGAGGAAGAGTTCCTGACCATCCCGGACGAGTGCATCCGCCTCACCATCCGCGCCAACCAGAAGTGCTTCGTCTTGCGCAATCCGGCCACCGGCCGCCTTGCCAACCGCTTCGTGCTGACCTCCAACCTGATCGCGGCCGATGGCGGCGCCACCATCATCGCCGGCAACGAGAAGGTCATCCGCGCCCGCCTGTCCGACGCCCGCTTCTTCTGGGAAACCGACTTGAAGACGAAGCTGGAGGACAACCTTGCCAAGCTCGACGGCATCGTTTTCCACGAGAAGCTCGGCTCGCAGGGCGAGCGCGTGAAGCGCCTTGAGGCTCTCGCGGCAGAGCTTGCGCCGGCCGTCGGCGCCGATGCCGGTCTTGCCCGCCGGGCCGCGCGTCTGGCCAAGGCCGATCTCGTCACCGGCATGGTCGGCGAGTTCCCCGAGCTGCAGGGCCTGATGGGCCGCTACTACGCCACCCACCAGGGCGAGCACGCCTCCGTCGCCACGGCCATCGAGGACCACTACCGCCCGCAAGGGCCGTCCGACCGGGTGCCGTCCGATCCGGTGGCGATTGCCGTCGCGCTCGCCGACAAGCTCGACCTGCTCGCCGGCTTCTGGGCCATCGACGAGAAGCCGACCGGCTCCAAGGACCCCTTCGCCCTGCGCCGCGCCGCCCTCGGCGTGATCCGCATCATTCTCGACAACGGCCTGCGCCTGAAGCTCGGCGCGCTGATCGAGGGCATCATTGCCGCGCGCGTCGGTGCGGGTGCAGCCGCTGCCCTGCGCGACGACCTCCTGTCCTTCTTCGCCGACCGTCTCAAGGTCCATCTGAAGGAAGAAGGCGCCCGGCATGACCTGATCGACGCCGTCTTCGGCCTTGGCGGCCAGGATGACCTGCTGATGGTCGTGCGCCGCGTCGAGGCGCTGGGCCGGTTCCTTGCCACCGAGGATGGGGTCAACCTCCTCGCCGGCTACAAGCGTGCGATGAACATCCTCAAGGCGGAAGAGAAGAAGGACGGCACCGCCGTCTCCGGCCGCCCGCAGGCGGATCACTTCCGCGAGCCGGCCGAGATCGCGCTCGCCAGCGCCATCGACACGGCCCGGGCCGGTGTGGCCGAGGCGCTGAAGGGGGAAAACTTCGAGGCTGCCATGGAGGCGCTTGCCGCCCTGCGCGGTCCGGTCGATGCCTTCTTTGCCGACATCCTCGTCAACGCCGACGACGCGGCCCTGCGCCTCAACCGCCTGCGCCTGCTCGCCGAGATCCGCGACACCGCCGGCCTCGTCGCCGACTTCTCCCGCGTCGCGGGCTGACACCGCCCTGAACCGCGCTCAGGCCTCTCCGCTCCCCTCACCCCCAGCTCCTCCCCACGAGGGGGAGGGGAGCGGAGAGGCTGCGCCATGGAAGCTGGAGTGTTCAAGAGGCAACAGATCTGAGCCGCCTCAGTTCCACGCCCCGGCATAGGTCTTGTAGAAGATGTGCAGGCCGATCTTGCCGCGCTTGGACATCTGTCCGGCCCAACGGGGCCGCACGTAGGTCGCGTGATAGTGGGTCGAGGAATCGACCATCTTGAGATACTGCTCGCCCGCCACCAGTTCGCGCGCCAGCCGCTGCGCCCGCGTCCAGGCTTCGCCCTCGCTCACCCGGTCGGGGATCGTGTCGCAGGCAAAGGAGAACTGGCAGCGGTTGCGCTTGTGCCGGTTCTGGTAGACCACCTCGCAGATCGTGTCCGGATAGGCCGGGTTCTTCACCCGGTTGAGCACCACCTGACCGACGGCCACCTGGCCTTCCTCGATCTCGCCGCGCGCCTCGAAATAGATCGCCTCCGCGAGGCAGCGCAGTTCCTTCGGCTCGTGCACCGAGGCCGGCAACGGCCGCTGCGCCCACCAGTGCGGGTTCTCCGGATCTTCCGGCGGCGGCATTTCCTCTTCGTATTGCGCGCCGAACAGGGCGTTGAACGGGTCGCGGGTGTCTTCCACCGTTTCCGGCGCATAGGCCGACACCAGCGAGAAGCTGGCGGCAGCCGCGTTGCGCGCCATCATGATCTTCTGCAGGTCCATCGGCTCGCCGTCCTGCCCGCGCGGCTTGCGGCCGGACTTGGCGGCGGCGGCGCTGGCGGCGGCAAGCTGTGTCGTTTCCGCCTTGGTCAGCGGCTCGGGCTTGACGAAGGCAACGCGCGGCAGCGACTGCGGCGAGCCGTTCGACAGCAGGCTGCTCAGCGCATAGACCGAGCCTGCGGCCTGGTCGAGCATGGCCCGGTCCGGTGCCATCGACAGGAAGCGGTCGCCCTTGCGCTCGCGGTTGATGCGGATCTCGTCCGGCACCTCGTCGGGCAGCGCGTCCTTCACCACCTCGTCAAGGCCGCGGATGGTCGTGCTCTGGATGCCCTGCACGGCCGTGGTCGTGCCCGGGTCGGTGCCGTGGGCGGGCAGGGGCGGCTGCGGCGTGCCGGCCTGGGCCAGCACCAGCGTCGGGGCAATCGCCATCGGCGGGGCGGAATTCTCGATCGAGGCCATCCACTTCGGCCGCGTGCCGCCCTGGGTGGCGATCAGCTGGCTGACGTCCTGCACCGCAATCGGCTGCGTCAGCGCGATCAGCGCCAGCGGGGTCAGCGCCAGGGCATGACGCAGGCGGTAGCGCCGGCGCGGCCGGAACGGCTTTCCGCAAAGATACACGGGGCCAAACATACGCGACGCCACTCCGCCAGGTCCCGGGCACACCGGGTCAGATCCGTTAAGGGGCTCTTTCCCCCATGACTGGACAAGACTGTGCCGTCTTAACCTTGAGGTTCCGTTAATGCGGCGGCGAGGCAAGCATTCCGCTGCGTGAGTTTTGCGATTTGCGAAAAACAGGGTTAAGCGGCCGCCGTCGCCGCAGCCGCATCTGTCACAAATCGGGAATGGCCATCCCCCTGCAGCGGGACAGTCTGCGCGGCCGCCGGAGAAACCGGCGGCATCCAGCGCCAGCCAGGGGCAGACAGGATCGTGGTGGGGGTGGTGGTCAGCGGCCGCCGACGCGCAGGCCCGGGGCAGGGCGTTCCTTCAGCACCTCGCGGCGGAAGCGGAACAGCGCCGCCGGCCGTCCGCCGGTCGCCGTCGAGGTCGCCCCGGTCGGCTCCACCATCTCGGCGTTTTCCACCAGCCGGCGGAAGTTCTGCTTGTGCAGGTGGCGGCCGAAGATCGCCTCCACCGTCTGCTGCAGCTCGGTCAGCGTGAAGGTGTCGGGCATCAGCTCGAACACCACCGGGCGGTACTTCAGCTTGCCGCGCAGCCGCGACAGGGCGGTGGCCAGCACCCGCCGGTGATCGAAGCGCATCGGCCGGCCGAACTTCGGCAGGTCCGGGCAGGAGAGCGCTTCCGGCCGCCGGTCGCGCACCGCTTCCTCCACCAGACCGGCCGAGTAGAGCAGTTCATAGCGGTCCAGCGCCCGTTCCTCGTCCCAGGCGCTCCCGTCCTCGCCGAAGGCAAGACGGATACGCTCCTCCCGCTTCAGTCCGCCGACAGGCTGCCGGTCGGGGGAGCGGGCGATGGCGGCGCGCAGGGCGGGCAGGAGGTCGCGGTCCAGCAGGGCAGGGCGTCCGGCGCGCCAGTCCTCCCAGGGAAAGAAGTCGTACCAGGAGCGCCAGGACGAGTGATGCCGCGCCAGCACGTCCTCGCTGTCGGCGCTCTGGCGGGTGAGGGCGAGATATCCGACCGAGACCACATGCGGGCTGGTGTCGCCGGCGGTCATGTGCCGGCCGCGGTCGCCGAAGGTGTAAAGCTGCTCGACATAGCCGATGCCGAGGGCCGTCTGCTCCTCCACCCAGGCGCGCAGGCCGATCTCGAAGGTGCGGTGATGCAGCGGATCGAAGGGACCGTAGGGCAGGCCTTCCGGCTCGTCGGCCCGGCGTCCCGCGACCGCGAGGACCTGCGGCACTCCCGCCGTCACCGACACGATGACCGCGTTGAGGCCGATCTCGATGCTGGCAAGCCCCGCGCTCATCTCCGGTCTCTCTCTCCGATGCTCAGCCCACCGGCATTTCAAACGGCGTGCCCTCGAAGGCATCCGCCCCGCGGCCGATGGCGCGCACGCCGTCGATCATGCGGCCGTCCCGGCCGAGGATCTTGTCGGCGAAGGCGACCAGGCGCGCATTCGGGGTGGCCGAGGGGGCCCGGCGGCGCAGTTCGGAGGCCAGCGCGACCTCGTCCGCATCCGGGTTGAGCGTACAGGCGGCGATGAAGGCACCGGCCGTCGAGCGGCTGATGCCGGCCCAGCAGTGAATGACCAGCGGGCCGCTGCGGTCCCAGCTGCGGATGAAGCGGATCAGGTCCGCCACATGCGCCTCGCCGGGCGGCACGAGGCCCTCCACCGGCGTCACGATGTCGTTGAAGCCGAGGAACAGGTGCCGCTCGGGGAGGATGCGCGGGGGCCGGGGCACGGCCGTGTCGGCGTTGATCAGGCTGACCATGTGGGTCGCCCCGGTCCGCTCGACCGTCTCGTTCAGCCGCGACAGGGAACACACATGCAACATGGTCACGCTTTCCATTCTGGCCCCCTCACCGGCGGCCGGCTGCTCAGCCCCCCGGCCGCGCGGCGCCAAGCCTAGCTGCTTCGTCCGGCGCGGTCATCGCCCGCCGGCGCGTTTTTTGTTGGCAGTCGCCGCCGAAACCAGAGCTTCGATGGCCTCGAACCGCGCCGTGAACGCTGCCTGGGCCTCTGCCGCCGGCTGCGGTCTCAGCCCCAGGCGCGGCGCCTCGGCCGGGCCGCTGCCGAAGCCCTTCGGCCGGCCGAAGATCCGCGCGGCCTCCTCGTCGTCGAATCCGGCCAGTTCCACCGCCTCGAAATAGGCGCAGACGATATCCGCCTTTTTCGCCAGTTTCTTGACAGCGTCCGGAACTTTCGCCGGCAGCCCGAACCGCAGGTGGATCGCCTCCTGAAGCCGTCCCTCGACCAGCTTGTAGTCGCCCCCCATCACCGCCTTGAACGGGGAGATCATGTCGCCGATGACATATTCGGGCGCATCATGCAGCAGCACCGCCAGCCGCCACTGCGGCGCCAGATCCGGCTTCATCGCCAGCGCGATGTCCTCCACGACCAGCGAATGCTGCGCGACGGAAAAGGCATGGTCGCCGTGCGTCTGCCCGTTCCACCGCGCCACGCGGGCGAGCCCGTGCGCGATGTCGGAGAGTTCCACGTCCAGCGGCGAGGGATCCAGCAGGTCGAGCCGTCGCCCGGACAACATGCGCTGCCAGGCGCGCTTGGGAAGGTCGGGGCGATCGGCAGCCATGCTCGGGCTCTCGGATAGGGGCCTTGTTCGGTCCTGCGCCGGTCAGGCCTCCGCCGCGCCGCCATCGGGCCAGCCGAAACGGGCAAAGGCCGGCAGATGCAGGCGGATCGGCAGGCCGCCGCAGGTGATCTGGCCGCCGTTGTCGAGGGCAGCCTTCACCTTGTCAAGGCGCACGAGGGCGAGCCCCTGATTGGCTGTGGAGGAGCCGAGCGTGCCCAGCTGCTGCTCTCCGGCCAGCACCGGCGTGCCTGCTTCCGGCAGCGCGGCGTCGGCCGCGACCTGGATGATCCGCCTGCGCGCGGTCGACCGGTGCTCCATCCGCGCCACGATCTCCTGCCCGACATAGCAGCCCTTGCGGAAGGACACGCCGGCGAGCTGGTCCATGTCGACGTCATGCGGAAAGGCGTCGCCGAGGGCAAAGTCGGCACCCGACTGCGGCACGCCGTGCCGGATGCGGTGCGCCTGCCAGTCCGCCTCGGTCGCAGCCCCGGCGCCGCAGGCAGCCGGCACGCCGGCCACCGCCTCGGCCGCACCGAAAAGACGCAGGCCGAGCGCCGGCAGACGCGGATCCCGCGCCGCCATCACCCCGCCTGCCGTCACGTTCTCCGGCGTGCTGCCGTCGTCGTGCCAGATCACGCCCACCGCCATCCGGTCGGACAGGTCCGCAATCTCCACCTTCGCCCGCAGCCGGTAGAAGGTGAGCCGCTTGGCCAGCGCGGCCGCGCTCTCCCGGTCCACGTCCAGCAGGAAGCCGTCCTGCGTGCGCAGCGCGAGGAAGTCGAACAGGATCTTGCCCTGCGGGCTCAAGAGGGCGGCAAAGCCCATGCTGCCCGGGGCAAGCGGCTCCAGGTCGCTGGTCACCAGGTTGTTGAGGAAATGCAGGCTCTCCGGCCCGCTCAGGCTCAGGACGCCGCGGCTGGCAAGCAGGGCATGGCGCGCGTCGGACATGTCGGTTCTCCGGGAAACCACGTAAACGGTCGGTCCTCCGGAGATAACCCTCGTCGCGCCGCCCGGCAAGGCCTTCGCCCGGTCCCGGTGGGGGCCGGGGACGGACTGCAGCGCAAGGGGGGGCGCATGATTTCCTGCGCGAAACCAGTGGACCGCCTGTCATGTGCATCTTATGTAACCGCCACCCGCGCCCGAGGCATCCTGCCGGCGCGCTCGAACAGGGAGTTGTGACGATGGCGAAGCCGCATGATCTGATCCTGACCGGTGGCACGGTTGTGAACCAGGATGGCACGGTCCAGCGCGACGTCGCCGTCACGAACGGGCGCATCTCGCTGATCGGCGATCTGCGGTCCGAGGTCGCGGCCGAGCGCATCGATTGCGCAGGGCTCACCATCCTGCCGGGCGTCATCGACACCCAGGTGCATTTCCGCGAGCCCGGCCTCACCCACAAGGAAGACCTTGAGACCGGCTCGCGTGCGGCGGTCCTTGGCGGTGTGACCGGCGTCTTCGAGATGCCGAACACCGATCCCAACACCACCACCGCCGAGACCCTCGCGGCCAAGGTCGCCGCCGGCCATCACCGCATGCACTGCGATTTCGCCTTCTTCGTCGGCGGTACGGCGGAGAACATCGAGGAGATCCCGGTGCTCGAGAAGCTGCCGGGTGCGGCCGGCATCAAGGTCTTCATCGGCTCCTCCACCGGCAACCTGCTGGTCGAGGACGACGAAAACCTCTGCAAGATCCTGAAGAAGATCACGCGCCGCGCCTCGTTCCACTGCGAGGACGAGATGCGCCTGCGCGCCCGCATGGGCGAGCGCGTGCCCGGCGATCCGCGCTCGCATCCCGTCTGGCGCGACGAGACCGCCGCGCTTCTGGCCACCCAGCGTCTGGTGACGCTGGCCCGTCGTCTCGGCAAGCGCGTGCATGTGCTGCACCTGTCGACCGGCGAGGAAATGGAGTATCTCGCCGACCACAAGGATGTTGCGAGCGTGGAAGTGACGCCGCATCACCTGACGCTGTTTGCGCCCGACTGCTACGAGCGTCTGGGCACCTATGCCCAGATGAATCCGCCGGTGCGCGATCTGGCGCATCAGCAAAAGCTGTGGTGGGGCGTCAGCCAGGGCATTGCCGACATTCTCGGCTCCGACCACGCGCCGCACACGCGCGAGGAGAAGGATCACACCTATCCCGGTTCCCATTCCGGCATGACCGGCGTGCAGACGCTTGTGCCGACCATGCTCGATCATGTCAACGCCGGCCGCCTGACGCTGGAGCGCTTCGTCGACATGTCCAGCGCCGGTCCTGCCCGCCTGTTCAACATCGCCCGCAAGGGCCGCATCGCGGTCGGTTACGATGCCGACTTCACCATCGTCGACATGAAGCGCCGCGAGACCATCCGCAACGAGTGGATCGCCTCGCGCGTCGGCTGGACGCCCTATGACGGGGTCACCGTCACCGGCTGGCCGGTCGGCACCTTCGTGCGCGGCCGCAAGGTGATGTGGCAGGGGGAGCTGACCACGCCGTCCATCGGCGAGGTCATCACCTTCCAGGACGCCCTGCCCAGGGGCTGAACCTCCCGTCGTGTCCCGGTCCGGCCCGTGGTGCGGGCCACCGGTGCCGGGGACCTCACCCGGTGCCGGCCAGCCCGTGCCGCCGCTGGCCCGGTCTGGTGCGCCGGCAAACGTGATTTTGCAGGGACTGTGACGCATGCCACAGTCCCTCGTCAGTTAAGCGGATATGAACAGGACCGATCGATTTCTCATGCTTCGGTAACCCTGTTCCCTAACGGTAATTATACGTGGCTCGTTTAGGGTCCGGTCCGGGCTTGCAAGTGTAGTTCGTAACGCGAGGCTCGTTGTCATGAGTAAGGGTGGCAGTCAGGGGCGCGCGCCGATGCGCGCCGGGAGGGGCCCGGGTCAGGCCCGCGTGATCGCCGGATGCGATGGCGAGGCGGTCGGTCGGGCCCGCGCGATGATGGCCTCGGCCCTGCCGCTGGCCCTTGCCGGTCTCGTCAGCCTGATGGCCATCACCGCCGCCGGCGCGTCCGACCGCCATCCGTCGCGGAGCGGGGATCGCCCGGCAGCCGCCACGCTCGAGCCGGTGGCCGGTGTCTCCGCTAGGCCGGGCAAGGCCGCTCCCGGAGGCGCGTCAGGGATCACGTCCGGGGCAGAGGCTGGTGCCGGCGATCCGCTGCACATCGTCGTCTCCCTGCAGGCCCAGTCGATGACCGTCTACCGCGGCCTTGAGCCCGTGGCCCAGTCGCCGATTTCCTCCGGCAAGCCCGGTCACGGCACGCCCACCGGCGTCTATTCGATCCTCGAGAAGCGCCGCAAGCACTTCTCCAACATCTACGACAACGCGCCGATGCCCTACATGCAGCGTCTCACCTGGTCGGGCATCGCGCTCCACCAGGGCAAGCTGCCGGGCTATCCGGCCTCGCACGGCTGCGTCCGCATGCCGATGGAGTTCGCCCAGTCGCTGTTCGGCATGACCGAGCGCGGCGCCCATGTCGTCATCACCGACGCGCCGGTCGAGCCGGTGGCGATCCGCCATGCCGCGCTGCCGCGCCCCTATGAACCGGGCACGGCGGTGGCGAGCCTTGACCTGCCCCAGGTCGCCAGCGATGTCGGCCTGCGCGGCTCCATCGTCACCGGCTCGCTGGAACCGGCGCGCGCGCCGGTGGCGGCGGCGATGGACGACCGGCCGCTGCGCATGATCATCACGCCCCGCGCCGCCGGCAACGAGGTGCAGCGCGCCCAGGCGCTGCTCAACCGCATGGGCTTCGAGGCGGGCTTCGAGGACGGCGTGATGGGACGGCGCACCCGCGACGCCATCCGGCGCTTCCAGGAAGGTGCGGGATTGCCGGCGACCGGCAACCTGAGCCCCTCGCTCCTCAAGGCGCTCTACCGCGACGCCGGCGAGGACGAGAGCCTGACGGCCGTCCTGCGCATCCGCCGCAACTTCAAGGACATCTACGAGGCGCCGGTGGCGCTGAAGGATCCGCACCTGCCGCTCGGCACCATGATCTTCACCGCGCTCGGCTTCGAGCCGGGGGCAAGCGAGCTGAACTGGGTGGCGGTCAACGCGGAGGCCCGCCCGGGCCTCACGCCGGATGCGGTGCTTGACCGCATTTCCCTGCCGCCGTCCGTCGCCCGTGACGTCGGGGCGATCCTGACGCCGGGCTCCTCGCTCATCGTCACCGACCGCAGCTTTGCCCGCAACACCGGCCTGGGCACCGACTTCGTGGTGACGACGCGCTGAGCGCCCGTTGCCATTGTAGGCGCCATTGTAGGCACATCTTCTGCGGTCGAAGGCTTGGGCCATCGATAACGCCCGTTTGCAGTGCGTCCGGTCCATCCCGCATGTGGAACCCCTCTCCCCCTCAAGGGGGAGAGGACGTTTGCGGAACGGCCTGCGGCTCAAGGACAATCCCGGTTTGCCATCGGCTCGTTGATGCCAAGGGCCAAGGTTCCCCCAGCGTCACCCAATTGTCGTCAAGCTCAAGTATCGCTCCCCTCGACAGGGTCCTTATCCGGCGACGGAATCGCACCGGACAGGGTCTCGCCGATCCGCCTGATCGACGCGGATGTTGAGGAGGAGCGCATGCCCGCAAGCACTCTCGAAGCCTCCAAGGCCCGGCTGAAGAAAGCCGTGCATCGCTCCAGCGCCACGTCGCGCGAGGGCATTCTGGAGCGCCTGTTCACCTTCGCCTTCAAGGGTCTGGTCTATCCGCAGATCTGGGAAGATCCGGATGTCGACATGCAGGCGCTGCAGCTGCGGCCGCATTCCCGCATGGTCACGATCTCGTCCGGCGGCTGCAACGTCATGTCCTACCTGACCGCCGATCCGGCCGAGATCACCGCCGTCGATCTCAACCGCGCCCATGTGGCTCTCGGGCGTCTCAAGCTGGCGGCCGCGCGCCATCTGCCGAACTACGACAGCTTCTACCGCTTCTTCGGCGAGGCAGACGAGAAGGGCAACATCGCCGCCTATGAGCGCTTCCTGAAGCGCAACCTCGACGAGGAGACCCGCGCCTACTGGGAAGGCCGCGACATCACCGGCTGGGGCCGCAAGCGCATCACCCTGTTCTCGCGTGACCTCTACCACCACGGTCTGCTCGGCTACTGCATCGGTGCCGGCCATCTCGTCGCCCGGCTCTACGGCATCGACCCGAAGCACTTCGTCCGTGCCCGCTCCCTCGATGAGCAGCGCAGCTTCTTCGACACCGCCCTTGCTCCGCTGTTCGACAAGCGGCTCGTGCGCTGGGCGACGTCCAAGAAGATGTCGCTCTACGGCCTCGGCATCCCGCCCGCCCAGTACGAGGCGCTGGTCAGCGCCAGCCCCACCGGCAGCATGTCGGACGTGCTGAAGCAGCGGCTGGAAAAGCTCGCGTGCGACTTCAAGCTCTCCGACAACTACTTCGCCTGGCAGGCGTTCAACCGCGGCTATGCCCCGGCGGCGGCCCAGGGCGGCACCGGCGAGGCCGGCCCGCTGCCGCCCTACCTGCGGCGCGAGCATTTCGAGACGATCCGCGCCCGCGCCGACCGGGTGCAGGTGGTCAACCGCTCCTTCACCGAGCATCTCGAGGGGGAGCAGGAGGCGAGCCTCGACGCCTATGTCCTGCTCGATGCGCAGGACTGGATGACCGACGACCAGCTCAACGCCCTGTGGTCGCAGATCACCCGCACGGCCCGTCCGGGCGCGCGCGTCATCTTCCGCACCGCCGCCGAGCCGACCCTGTTGCCGGGCCGCGTCGCCGATGCCATCCTCGACCGCTGGACCTACGAGGAGGCCGAGAGCCTCGAGCTTGGCCGCAAGGACCGCTCGTCCATCTACGGAGGCTTCCACCTCTATGTCTTCAACGGATAACGACGCCGGCCGGACCAGCCAGGCCGCGGCGCTGATGGACCAGGTCTACCGCCACCAGCGCCACATCTACGACCTGACGCGCAAGTACTATCTCCTCGGTCGTGACCGTCTGATCGACCGGCTGGAGCCGCCCGTCGGCGGCACGGTGCTGGAACTTGGCTGCGGCACGGGGCGCAATCTCATCGCCGCCGCCCGCCGTCATCCCGCGGCGCGGTTCTACGGCCTCGACATCTCGGCCGAGATGCTGGAAACCGCCCGGGCGAACATTGCCCGGGCTGGCCTGTCCTCGCGCATCACGCTGGCCTGCGCCGATGCGACCACCTTTGACGCCGAGGCCCTGTTCGGGCGCGCCACCTTCGACCGCGTGTTCTTCTCCTATGCCCTGTCGATGATCCCGCCCTGGCGCGAGGCTCTGGCGGCAGGGTACGGCGCCGTGGCTCCGGGGGGCGTGCTGTCGCTGGTCGACTTCGGTCAGCAGGAGCGGCTGCCCCGCTGGTTCCGCACCTTGCTGCTCGCCTGGCTGGCCAGGTTCCACGTCTCGCCCCGGGCGGAGACGGCAGAGGCGGTGGCCGCGCTGGCCGAGGCCCGGGGGGCAACCGCCTCGGGCGGCCCGCTCTATCGCGGCTATGCGGTCTGGGCCGAACTGCGCCGGCCCCCCGTCGCCTGAGACGAGGTTTCGATGAGCCCACGCCTCGATGAGCCTTGCTCATCGGGCGTTGCCCAGGCTGGTCGAGCGCTGCTCGGGCCGGTGCGGCGTCTGCGCCTTTTCAAGGCGTGAGGCGGCGGCCGCCCGGCGCCCTGGCATGTCGGCGCCCCGGCATTGTCGGCGCCCTTGTATGTCGGCGCCCTGGCATGAACGCGCCCGGGGACGGCCGGCTTACGGCCGTCGCCTCCGCCTCAGGCCGGTGTCACTCGCCGGCGACGAAGTAATGCAGCGTGCCGTCCGGGCCGATGCCGACGCGGTAGAACAGCCAGGCGCCATAGGCATCCATCTCGGCAAAGTCGCCGGCGGTGATGATCCGGTACATCTCCACCTTCTGCTGCGGCGACAGCTTGTCGAAGGGATAGCGCGCGAAATACGGCCAGACATACATTTCCTGCGGCGTGCCGGCATCGGTCTTCACCCAGCCGGCCTCCAGCACGTCGAGCAGGATCGCCAGGATCTCCTGTCCGTTGCCGTCGCCGCTCGAGGCCCTCAGGAACTCTATCGGGTCGCCGATCTCCGTCAGCGACAGCGTCGGCATCATCTCGTTGCCTTCCAGCACCATGCGCATCTTCTCGATGTCGCCGGAGCGGGCGGCCTCGATCAGCTGGTCGCGCATCCGCGCCACCGGAGCCGGCAGCTCGGCAGTGCCATACTTGACGTCGGGCACGGGAAGCTGGTTCTGCGGCGAGACCCGGTCTTCGACCAGTCCATCCTCCTCGGCCGGCGCCTCCTCGCCCGGCGTGGCCGGCAGCTGGTCCGTCGGGATCTGCGGTCCGGTGGACGGGCCCGTCACCGGCGGCAGCACCGAGGGCGCCGTGGCCGGATCGCCTGCCCCCGGCTGCACGTCGATGGACTGGGACGCGCCGGGCTGCGAGGCGCCCGCAGGGGTTTCCCCGGGCGCGGGCGCACCGGGCTGGGCCGCGTCGCCATTCGGTCCCTGCGGTGCGACCCGGATCGTCTCGGTGCGCACGGTCGCAGCTGCGGCGGGCCCGGCAAGGACCGTTCCGGCGACGAGAAGGGCGAGGCAGACACGAACCATGCAGGACAGTCCCGATTCCGGTTTAACTGCTTCTACATACAGGAATGGGTACAGTTTCGGCCATACATAAGAAGGCATGACTGGCTTGCTTCCTTTCCCGCGGGCGATCCGCTACACGGCGGGGCAAATCCTGTCGACGCGTGTGCGCTGGAGCCCATGACAACCCACCTGGCCTATGCCGTGATCGGCCTCTTCATCGGGCTCCTGACCAGCGCGCCCGTCGGTCCCGTCAACATCATGGTCTTGCGCCGCGCCTTTCGCGGCGGCTTCCTCGGCGCCTTCCTGACCGGGATGGGCGCGGTGGTGGCCGATTCCATCTTTGCCGCTGCCGCCATCTTCGGCGTGTCCACCGTGGGCGACTTCATGGAGGGCAACCGCCACATGCTCCAGATCGTCGGAGCGGTGGTGCTGGCGATCTTCGGCATCGTGCTCCTGCGCAGCCACACCCATGTCGACCGGGGGCCGCAGGCGCCGCTCGACCACACGGTGCTGCGCGACATGCTCGCCGCCTTCGCCATGGCCATCACCAATCCCGGCGCGGTTCTGGGCTTCCTTGCGATCTTCGGCGGTCTGGGCAGCTGGGCCCCTGCCCACGAGGACCTCACGGGCACGCTCGTGATGCTGGCCGGCGTCGTCGCGGGCGCCTGTCTCTGGTGGGGGCTCATTGCCGGCGGCGTCGCCGCCCTGCGCGACCGGCTGACCGACCGCTGGCTGGACGGCGTCAACCGGATCGCCGGACTGGCGCTCCTCGCCTTCGCCGGCGTCATCGGCGTCAACTGCCTGCGCGAGTACATTCCCTGACCAGACCGGCCCCGCCCAGTCTGGCCCCGCCCAGTCGGGTTCAAGGCAGTCTGGTCCGGTCGCAAGGCCCGCTCCGGAATCACAAGGCCCGCCGAAGCGGGCCTCTCGTCCTCTCCCGGGGACCTTCGCTTACTGCAGCACGCGGTTGACCGAGTAGTCGCCGCGCTGGATGCGCTCCGGCAGGCCCTCGGCCAGCTTCGCCACCGCATCCTCGCCATAGGTGGACACCAGGTCGGCAAGCGCGGTAAACATCGCCGCGTGGGCCACGGCATCGGTGTCGACGCCGCAGGCAATTGCCTCGGCCCAGGCATCGCTGATGAAACCAAGGGCAGCCCGGCGGATGTCGTCATCCTCCTGAAACTGCATGTCGGCTGCCATGTCGGTGAAATCGTCGTTGGTCATGCTGTCTCTTTGGCTGCTGGCTGCTCCGGCGTGCCGGACCGAAGCACTTGCCCTCTCCCGAATCTGGACAAGACCTTACCATGGTCATTCTTTACGGGAAGCGAGTGTGAAGGCATTCTTAAGATCAGCCCACAAATTATACGATCAAGGTTAAGTCCTTGGTAATCTTTGGCTCTCAAAAACGGCGGATTTCTGCGGTCTGTTAACGGCTGTAGCGGGCCGTCACGTCGCGGATCAGGCTGCTGCCCTCGCTGATGTAGCCGGTCATTGCCTCGCGGGCGGCCGGGGTACAGCTGTGGTAGACAGCGGCAAAGCCCCGGTATCCCTGATTGAACCGCTCGATGAAGCGGCGCTTGCGCGCCTCGTCGGCCGCCTCGGCCGCGAGCAGGGTCTCCATGCGGTCACGCCAGCCCGGTTCGTCGGCGCGCGCGCAGAGCGGGCGCAGGAAATGCAGCGCCCCGAGGATCTCCGACAGGCGCAGCAGCTGGCGCTCGTAGGGGGGCTCGTTCAGCGGCTCCTGCGCCGCGGCCGTCGCCGGGGGCAGGGCCAGCACCAGCAGCGCCATGGCCATGGCCAGCGCCAGGCTCCGCAGGCGCGCAGGCCGGCGCCGCAGCCAAGGCGTCTGGAACCGGGTCTGGAGAAGGATCCGGGATCGGGTCTGGCCGGGGACCGGGCACGAGGTCATGCGTCGCTCCTGCGTGTGGGCGCCGGCCGCTGGCCTGACGCGAGGCGGATCATGTCCCCCCTGAGCCGTCTCGGCAAGCGGTCTGCGGCGCTATCCCATGCTCCTGGCCAGCCGCCGGATCCGCGCGGCCGTGCCGGGCGTCATCTCCAGCGCGTCCAGGTCCGCGATCGGCCACATGAGGACGTCGGCGGCGTCGTCGCCGGCCACGGGCGTCTGCCCCGCCGGGCACTGGCCGGCAAACACCGAGAGCCGGTAGCCCGGATGGCTGGCGGATGCCCCCGTGTCGAAGGTCTCCAGCGGGCCGGCGAGGGGGGCCTCCAGCCCGGTCTCCTCCAGAAGCTCCCGTTCGGCTGCGGCCAGAAGGTCCTCTCCGGCCTCCACCCGCCCTCCCGGCAGGCTCCAGGCCCCGGCGTAGGGGGCCTTGCCCCGCTTGACGAGAAGCACGGCGTCTCCGGCCAGCAGCATCACGCTCACGCCCTGGACGGGTGCGGCGGCCGGGCTCGGGGCCCGGGGGAACGGGGGAGGGGGTGTGTCGGACATGGACCGGTCATGGCAGGCCACGGCGATGCTGGCAAGGGGGGCTGACAAGGGGTGCTGGCAAGGGGTGCTGGCAAGGGGCGCTGGCAAGGGGCGCTGGCAAGGGGCGCAGGCGCCCGGTCGGCTCACGCGAACAGCGCGTCGATCTCGGCCTGGGCCTCTTCGCGGTCCTGCACCGCATCGCGGTCACCGACGTGGCCATGGATGACACCGCTGGCCATGGCGATCAGCGGCTTGACATCGTTCGTTGCCCGTTCGGCCACAGCCTGGGCCACCTGCGACGGGTCGTCGGCCGCGCGCAGCGCCGTCTGGCAGGCGCGGACCGCTTCATTGATCTGCAGCGTCAGGGTATCGAGATGGGTGCGCAGGCGGACCGGGGCCGCATGATAGGCCAGGATGGCAAGCTGGCGTTCGGAGAAGCTCGAGTTCTCGAAATGCGTCTGGTAGTCCGCCGGTTCCCAGGCAAGCACGTCCTCGGCGCATTCCGGCATGGCGGGCAGCATCTCGAGCAGCATCACCACTTCGTTGAAGTGGTTCAGGTAATCCGTGGCAAGGCCGGTCGCCGGATTGATGTTGGCGCGCTGCAGACGATCAGCGGCCAGTTCACCAATTCCCAGCACTGGTTCCTCCACAGCCATGCCCCGTCCTCGGTTGTTTGCTTCCCGCCACCCTACGCCGCCTTCGTTGCCAAAGACCTAACTTAGCGATACCAGTATCTTCGCCCTGATCGACCCGGCAAACGGCCCCTTTCGCGCCGGATGGGCAGCCGGACGGACCGCCGGGACGGCGCCAGACCCGAGGCAGATCCCCATGTGCGGACGCATGACCCTCACCGCCACGCCCGACGAGGTGAAGCTCGCCTTCGGCTATGCCGACACGCCGAATTTTCCGCCCCGCTACAACATTGCCCCCACCCAGCCGCTGGCCATCGTGCGGCAGGTGCAGGGCCGCCGCCGATTCGGGCTGGTCCGCTGGGGCCTCATTCCTGCCTGGGTCAAGGATCCGGCCGCCTTCACGCTGCTGGTCAATGCCCGGGCCGAGACGGCTGCCGAAAAGCCCTCCTTCCGGGGCCCGATGCGCCATCACCGCTGTCTGGTTCCCGCCAGCGGCTTCTATGAATGGCGCCGCCACGACGGCTCCCGGCAGGCATTCTTCATCCGTCCGAAGCAGGGCGGCCTCGTCGCTTTTGCCGGCCTCTTTGAAACCTGGTCCGACCCGGCCGGCGGCGAGATCGACACCGGGCTGATCCTCACCGTCCCGGCAAACCGGACCGTTTCGGCGGTCCATGACCGCATGCCCGCCGTGCTGGCGCCGGAGCTGTTCGATGCCTGGCTCGACACGGCCCATGTGGACAGCCGCGCGGCCAGCCGTCTGCTGCAGCCGGCGCCGGAGGACCAGTTCGAGCTGATCCCGGTCTCCGCGCGCGTCAACACGTTTGCCAATGACGATGCTGCCGTGCAGGAGCCTGTCGAGGACCGGGGAGCCCCGCCCCCGGCCGCCCCGCGCAAGACCGCCTCGCGCCCCGACGACGGCCAGTTCGACCTTTTCGGCTGAAGGCGCCCGCCGGCGGTGTTGGAGGGGCTTGCCATCTTCCGCAGCGTCATCGTAAAAACTGCGGCACGACAACCAGACGGAAAGGGCTCGGCCCTGGTCTTCCGATGCGTGGGAACAGGGGACAACTGATGGGCGGATCTGCCGCCGTGGCGACCGGCCGTCTTGTCCGGCCCATGACACCCGACGACATTCCGGCCGTTGCGGCGCTGTTCACCCGGGTGTTCCGCCCCGGTGCCGCAGCGCCCGATCCTGCCCTGTCCGCGTATCTCGCCGCGCTCTGCTTCACGGCTCCGGGCTACGCCCCGGACACCGGCAGCATGGTCTATGACCATCCCTGCGTCGGAATCCGTGCCGCCCTGCTCAGCATTCCCCTCCGCTTCCGCTTCGACGGTGCCCCGGTCACGGCCCGTCTCATGGGCTCGTTCATGTCGGACGGGCGCGAGGGGCAGGTCGGGGCCGCGCGCCTGTCGCGCTACTTCCGCGCCCACAACCATGATCTTCTGGCTGCCGACAGCGCCTCGCCGGTCAGCGCCGACCACTGGGTCACCGGCGGGGGGCTGGTGCTGCCGGTGCAGAGCCTCGAATGGCGGCGGGTGTTCCGTCCCGCGCGAGCGGCCGCGCTGCAGCTGCGCCGCAGCCTGCCCCGGATCGGTAGCATGGTGGCCCTGGCCCCGCTCGGCATGGCGGATCGGCCGATCCGCCGCCTGCGTCCCGCGCTCTCCGTGCAGCCGGCAACCGGGCTTGCTGTCGAGCGGGTGGAGGCGGAGGCGTTCCGGCTGGCGGTCGAGCCGATGCTCGCCCGCTTTCGCCTGCGCCCGGACTGGGACCGGGCCGAGTTCGACTGGCTGACGGCGCAGATCGACCAGAACCACCGGCTCGGCCAGGTGCAGTTCCGCCTGGTGCGTGACGTCACTGGCGAGCCGATGGGCGGCTTCCTGTTCTGCGGGCGTTCCGGCCACCATGCCGAGGTGTTCAACATCCTCTGCCGCCCGGCTGCGGAAAACGACACCGTCGCGGCCATGCTCGCCGACCTGGATGCGGAGGGCTATGCGGTGGCCGGTGGCATTGCCCAGCCCTTCCTGATGACCGCGCTGCAACGGCACCGCTGGCTGACGCTCAGGCACCGCGGCTTCTTCTGCATCGCCAGCCGCCATGCCGCCGTGATGGAGGCAATCCGCGCCGACAGCCTTTATGTCGGCGGTCTTGCCTCCGAGAGCTGGAGCCGTCTGCAGGCCGATTTCTGAGCCTGTCCGGTTCCCCGGCCCGAGGCCTGACCCCGGGTCCGTCCGTCGCTCTCCCTCGCCGGCGCCCCGGTGTTCTGCCTCGGCCTTGCCCTTTTCCCGCTGTCCATTTGCACCCGGGGCGGCTATGAGGCGTCGCAGGCATGCAGACGAAAGGCACGACATGAGCGGATTTGACGAGGAAGCCCTGGCCGAGGTGTACAACCGCGGGCTGGAGCTTGAGAAGGCCGGCGACCTCGCGGCGGCGGCCGAGGCCTACCGTCAGGCCCTCGTCCTGGACCCGGAAGATCACTGCGGTGCCAGCATCCGGCTGGCGGCAATGGGCGCTGCCCCCGCGCCGGATCGCATGCCGGATGCCTATGTCGCCACGCTCTTCGACCAGCACGCCGACGTGTTCGAGGCCATTCTCGTCGACCAGCTGCAATACTGCGTGCCGCTGCTGCTGCGCGAGCAGCTGCGCGCCCACGCGCCGGGGCCCTATGGCAAGGCGCTGGATCTCGGCTGCGGCACCGGTCTCACCGGCGAGGCGCTGGCCGACATCTGCGACACGCTCACCGGCGTCGACCTGTCGGAGCGTATCATCGAGATCGCCTTCGACCGCGAGGTCTACGCGGACCTCTATGTCGGCGAGGCGGTCGAGTTCCTCGAGGACTTCGAGGAGGAGGACGGCAGCCGGCCGGTTTACGACCTGATCGCCGCCACCGACGTCATGCCCTATCTGGGCCGCCTGGAGCGGGTGATGGCGGCGGCGGCCGCGCGCCTGTCTCCCGGTGGCGTGTTCGGCTTCTCGACCGAGACCCTGCCGGAGGCGGACATGGCGGGCCAGCCGGTCGTCGTCGGGCCGAAGCGCCGCTATGCCCATGACCCGGCCTATGTCCGCGCCGGGCTTCAGGCCAACGGCTTCACGCTCCTCGCCATGGACGCGATCACCGTGCGCCTGGAGGATGGCGAGCCTGTGCCGGGACATCTCGTCCTCGCCCGCCGCGCCTGACCTGCACCCGATCTGGCCCTGTTCCGGCCCCGCTCTGGCCCCGTTCTGGCCTGATCCGCCTCTGATCGGCACCGGGTCGCCTGCGCCGTACCGTGCGCAGCCCCCTGTGCCGCCCCCTGTGCCGCAATGTCGCGGGGGACGTGCCGTTACGGCAAAAAACACGGAATCCTGCGGAGTCCGGACCTCCCTGCGGCACATTCTGCCGCAGGGCCATTCGGTCGCACCGCATTGCAGCATCTACGCAGATCCACATATGCCCGTGCAAACGACATCACAGGGACACGGCCATGATGGACACCTTGCTGCTTTCGCGCATCCAGTTTGGAGCGAACATATCGTTCCACATCCTGTTTCCGACGATCACGATCGCGCTCGGCTGGGTCCTGCTGTTCTTCCGCCTGCGCTACAGCGCGACCGGCGACGCCAAGTGGATCGGCGCCTACCGCTTCTGGGTGAAGGTCTTTGCCCTCAGCTTCGCGCTCGGCGTCGTCTCCGGCATCACCATGAGCTTCCAGTTCGGCACCAACTGGCCGGGCTTCATGGAGCGCGTCGGCAACATCGCCGGTCCGCTGCTGGCCTATGAGGTCCTGACCGCCTTCTTCCTCGAGGCCGTATTCCTCGGCATCATGCTCTTTGGCTTCTCCAAGGTTCCGGCCTGGCTGCACACGCTGGCGACCTTCCTCGTCGCCTTCGGCACGACCATGAGCGCCTTCTGGATCCTGGTGCTGAACTCCTGGATGCACACGCCGGCCGGCTTCGAGATGCGCGACGGTGTCGCCTTCGCCACGGACTGGTGGGCGATCATCTTCAACCCGTCGATGCCCTACCGCCTCGTCCACATGCTGCTGGCCAGCGGCCTGACCGTGGCTTTCCTGATGGCCGGTCTCTCCGCCTGGCGCTGGCTCAAGGGCGAGCGCACGGGCGAGCTGCGCGTGGCCCTGCGCACCGGTGTCACGCTGGCCGCCGTCCTCATCCCGCTGCAGATCCTCGCCGGCGACATGCACGGTCTCAACACCCTGCAGCACCAGCCGGCCAAGGTCGCGGCCATGGAGGCCAACTGGGAGACGCGCCCGAACGTGCCGCTCGTCCTCTTCGCGCTGCCCAACAGCGAGACCCGCAGCAACGACTACGAGATCAGCATTCCCAACGGCGCCTCGATCATCCTGAAGCATGATCCGGACGGCGTTGTGCCGGGCCTCAACGACTTCGTCGCCGAGGACGGCACGCCGCTGCATCCGCCCGTCTCGCCCGTGTTCTGGTCCTTCCGCATCATGGTCGGCACCGGCATGGCGATGCTCGCCGTCTCCTTCGCCGCCGCCGTTCTCGTCTGGCGCCGCGGTCAGCTGGAGACGGCCGCCGGCACCTGGGGCCTGCGTGCGCTGGTGCTGATGACCTTCTCCGGCTGGGTGGCGACGCTCGCCGGCTGGTACACCACCGAGATCGGCCGGCAGCCCTGGCTGGTGCAGGGCGTGCTGACCACCGCCGATGCGGTGGCGGCCGTGCCCGCGCCCATGGTCCTGTCCACGCTGGTCGTCTATCTCGCGATCTATGCGGCGCTCATCGCCGCCTATGTCAGCGTCCTGTTCTATCTGGCCGGCAAGGCGGTGAAGGGCTCCCTGGGCCCGGTCGCGCCGGCGCCGCTCGCGCCGGGCCGCCCCGCGCTGCAGCCGGCCGAGTAAGGGGATTGCCATGTTTGCAGAGCACGCCTTCGCGCTCCCGCTGATCTTCGCCGCCCTGATGGGCCTGTCGATCCTCGCCTATGTCGTCCTCGACGGCTTCGACTTGGGCGTCGGCATCCTGTTCCCCTTCGCCGACAACGGCGAGCGGGACCGGATGGTGGCCGCCATCGGCCCGTTCTGGGATGCCAACGAGACCTGGCTGGTGCTGGCCATCGGCCTGCTGCTGGTCGCCTTCCCGGCCGCCCACGGCATGATCCTGACCGCGCTCTACCTGCCGGTGGCCGTCATGCTGGTCGGCCTCATCCTGCGCGGCGTCGCCTTCGAGTTCCGCGCCAAGGTCGCCCCGCCGCAGAAGGCGATGTGGAATGCGGCCTTCTTCGCGGGCTCGCTGATGACCGCGCTGTCGCAGGGCTTCATGCTGGGTCTCTACATCATGGGCCTCGTCTGGACGCCCTTCACCGTCGGCTTTGCCCTGCTCACCGCCGTCTGCCTTGCCGCCGGCTATGCCTTCATCGGCGCCACCTGGCTGATCATCAAGGCGGATGGCGCGCTGCAGAAGAAGGCCGTGCGCTGGGCCCGGCGCGGGCTCTACGGCGTGCTCGCCGGCCTCGGCGCCGTGTCGCTGGCCTCGCCGCTGGTCAGCCCGCGCATCTTCGACAAGTGGTTCACCGTGCCGGACGTGCTCTTCCTCGCGCCGCTGCCGCTGCTGGCCGTGGCGCTGGTGGCGATGATCTACGTCTCGCTGCGCCATCTGCCCGACAGCCGCGACCGCTTCGCCTTCGTGCCCTTTGTCGCGGCGACCGTCCTGTTCGCGGTCTGCTTCGCCGGCCTCGCCTTTTCCTTCTACCCCTATGTGGTGCCGGAAAAGCTGACCATCTACGCCGCCGCCAGCGCCCCCGAAAGCCTCGCCATCATCCTTGTCGGCACCATCTTCGTGCTGCCGGTCATCATCGGCTACACGGTGCTGTCCTACTTCATCTTCCGCGGCAAGGCCGGCGAGCTGCGCTACGACTGACCTTTCGGAAGGGAAGCCCCCGCAACGGGTTGCCTCCTCTCTGGCGTCATCCCGGGCGCAGCGCAGCGGAGACCCGGGACCGGAGAGCCCGGGCCTGTCGTCTGCGAGCGCATGGAAAACGCGAGACCTCGCCCCTCCGGTCCCGGCTCGGCGCTCCGCTGGGCTTGGCCGGGATGACTTTGGTGAGGAAGAAGCCTCTCCCCAGACGGAGGCCACGCACATTCCCGTCTTCACAATGGCGTCATCGCCCAAAGCATGATCTCGCCCCGCCCGCGCAACGCGTTAGCTTGAAGTCCGGGTGAAGCCGGAGGGGCGGGCATGCGGTCACTGGTTCTTGGGTTCCTGGCAATCGTGGGTCTGATGGGGCAGGGGGCGCTGATGCCCCAGGCGGCCCTCGCGCAGACCGAGGTCGATCTCGAGCTGATCCTGCTCGCCGATGCCACCGGTTCGATCGACGACGACGAGATCCGCTTCCAGCGCCAGGGCTATGCCGAGGCCATCGTCGACCCCGCGGTTCTGTCCGCCATCACGGGCAACATGATCGGCCGGATCGCGGTCGCCTATGCCGAATGGGCCGGGCCGGGGTCGCAGGACATGGTCGTCGACTGGACGATCATCGACGGCCCCGACAGCGCCGCCGCCTTTGCCGCAGCCCTCACCGAGGGACGCCCGCGCCAGGCCTATGGCCGCAACGCCATCGGCTCGGCGCTCCTCTACGGCAAGGCCCAGCTTGAAACCAACGCCTTCCAGGGCATGCGCAAGGTCATCGACCTGTCGGCCGACAGCGCCGGCAACTGGGGCGGCCCGGCGATCACCGTGGCGCGGGACGAGGTAGTGAAGGCCGGCATCATTATCAACGGCCTCGCCGTCCTGTGCCGCTCCTGCTCCGGCCGTCCCTCGTCCTACGATCTCGAGGCGGCCTTCGGCGAGCTGATTATCGGCGGCCCGGGCTCCTTCGTCGTCAGCGCCGAGAATGCCCAGAGCTTTGCCGCCGCCGTGCGCCGCAAGCTCATCCTCGAGATTGCCGGCGATGTCCCGGCGGGGCGTCTGGCGCGCGTCACCGGTCCGGACCGCGCCGCAGGCCTGACCCCGCCCGCCCGCTGAGGTCCGCAGGCGGGCGCGCCCGCCCGCCGTCCTGTCCGCGGGCCTTACAGCACGCGGCCGGGGTTCAGGGTGTTGTTCGGGTCGAAGGCCGACTTGATGCGCTGCATCAGGTCGAGTTCCAGCGGGCTCTTCACCTCCCGCAGCAGGTCGCGCTTCAGCCGGCCGATGCCGTGCTCGGCGGAGATGGAGCCGTTGAACTCGTGCACGATGCCATGCACCAGCGCGTTCATCTCGTCCCAGCGCGCGATATAGGCTTCCTTGTCCGCCCCGACCGGCTGGCTGACGTTGAAGTGGATGTTGCCGTCACCCAGATGGCCGAAGGGCACCGGGCGGCAGCCGGGGACCATGGCCTCGACGGCGGCAATCGCCCTGGCGAGGAAGGCCGGGATCGAGGCGACGGGCACGGAGACATCGTGCTTGATCGAGCCGCCCTCGGCGCGCTGCACCTCCGACATGCCGTGGCGGATGTGCCAGAAGTCCTGGGCCTGGGCCATGGATTCGGCAAAGGCCGCATCCTCGACGAGACCCTTCTCGTAGGCTTCGCCCAGGATCGCTTCCAGGAGATCGCGCACCGGGAAAGCCTCGGTGCCTGAGGACAGCTCCATCAGCACGTACCAGGGATGGGGGCCGGCGAGCGGATCGCGGGCGCCGGGCAGATGGCGGAGGCAGAACTCCAGCCCGATGCGCGGCATGATCTCGAAGCCGGTGAGAATCGGTCCGGCCTGCGCCTTGGCGGTCGAGAACAGCTCCAGCGCCGCCTCCGGGCTCGACAGGCCGATGAACGCGACTTCCAGCTTCTTCGGCTTGGGGAAAAGCTTCAGCGTGGCGGCCGTGATCACCCCCAGCGTGCCCTCGCCACCGATAAACATGTGTTTCAGATCGTAACCGGTGTTGTCCTTGCGCAGGGCGCGCAGGCCGTTCCAGACGTCGCCATTGGCGAGCACCACTTCAAGGCCGAGGACCAGGTCGCGGCTGTTGCCATAGGCCAGCACGGCGGTGCCGCCGGCATTGGTGGAGAGGTTGCCGCCGATCTGGCAGGACCCCTGCGAGCCGAGCGCCAGCGGGAACAGCCGGTCCACGGCGTCCGCCTCGCGCTGCAGCGTCTCCAGCACCACACCGGCCTCGACGGTGATGGTGAAGCCCTGCGGATCGACATCGCGCACGCGGTTCAGCCGGGCGAGGGAGAGAACGATTTCGTCCCCGGATTCCTTGGGGATCTGGCCGCCGACAAGGCCCGTGTTGCCGCCCTGCGGCACGATCTTGAGGCCGTTGGCGTCGGCATGTTTGAGCACCGCGCTGACCTCCTCCACCGTGCCCGGACGCAGCACCATCGGCGTCACACCCTGATACAGGTCGCGCCATTCGACCAGATAGGGCGCCTTGTCGGAGGCGGCGGTCAGCACATTGGCGGCACCGATCAGCTCGGCAAAACGGGCGGCATGGTCGAGTTCAGCCATTCACGTCACTCCTCGCGCAGGCCCCTTCGGCAAGGGCTCCGGACCCGGTTCCGGGCATGCCGGGCGGCTATCATATTGCGGCCTGCCGGTCCAGACTTCGCGTCGCCGCAGTCGGTGCGGGTGACTTGAAGCAGCAAGGGGCCTGTGCCATAGGAGGCCAGCCCGCCGGGCATACGAAAGGCTTACGCATCTGGAGAGAATGATGGCGGAAACGCGCGGACTGATGAACGGCAAACGCGGCCTGATCATGGGCGTAGCGAACAACCGGTCGATTGCCTGGGGCATCGCCAAGGCACTTTCCGACGCCGGGGCCGAACTGGCGCTGACGTATCAGGGCGAGGCGCTGAAGAAGCGCGTGGAGCCGCTGGCCGAGCAGCTGGGCGCCATCGTCGCTGGCCACTGTGATGTGACCGATGCGGCCAGCATCGATGACGTCTTTGCCGTGCTGGAAAAGACCTGGGGCAAGATCGACTTCCTGGTCCATGCCATTGCCTTCTCCGACAAGGACGAGCTGACCGGCCGGTATGTCGACACCACGCCGGGCAACTTTGCCCGCACCATGGACATCTCGGTCTACTCCCTGACCGCCGTGACGCAGCGCGCGGAAAAGCTGATGACCGACGGTGGCTCGATCCTGACGCTGACCTATTACGGCGCCGAGAAGGTGATGCCGCACTACAACGTCATGGGTGTTGCCAAGGCCGCGCTGGAAGCGAGCGTGAAGTATCTTGCCGTTGACCTCGGCCCGAAGAACATCCGCGTCAACGCCATTTCGGCCGGCCCGATCAAGACGCTGGCCGCCTCCGGCATTGGCGATTTCCGCTACATCCTGAAGTGGAACGAGTACAACGCCCCGCTGCGCCGCACGGTCACCATCGAGGAAGTGGGCGACAGCGCCCTGTTCCTCTGCTCCGATCTCAGCCGCGGCGTCACCGGCGAGGTCCAGCATGTCGATTGCGGCTACCATGTCGTCGGCATGAAGGCCGTCGACGCGCCGGACATTTCCGTCGTCAAGGACTGAGCCTGACGGCAGCGGAGCAGGCTGCGGCCTGTCCAAACCCGTCATTCCGGACAAGGCAAGCGAACGCGAGCCGCTGATCCGGAATCCGGCATGTCTGTGCGAGCGCAAGCGAGCCCGTAACAAGACAGGGCTCCACGCAGCGCTCGTCCAGCGCTGTCGCCCGTCGCGCGACTGAGATCTGGATCCCGGATCAAGTCCGAGACAGGTCCCGGATCTTCGCGTCGCTGCGTCCGGGATGACGTGGCGGGCCTGAAATATACTCCCCCGGTCCATCCGCATGGGCCGGGGGCTTCGCATTTATGCGGCCCGCTGCGCCTTGCCGGCATTGACAGGGTCGCTGGCTCTCGGGCACAGGAGCGCGAGCGGCCCCGCCGCTGCCCTCTCGCTGGAGACCCGCATGTCCTCTGGAAAGCCCGCGCGCCTCATCTTCATCCGTCACGGGCAGACCGACTGGAATGCGGAAGGTCGCATGCAGGGGCAGAAAGACATTCCGCTCAACGGCACCGGCCGTGCCCAGGCCAGCCGCAACGGCACGGCGCTGGCAAGCTTCCTCGCTTCCCGCGGTCTGGAAGCCGATGGCTTCGCCTTCGTTGCCTCGCCGCTCGGACGCACCCGCGAGACCATGGAACTCGTCCGCGGAGCCATGGGGCTCGACCCTTCCGCCTATGCGCTCGACGACCGGCTGAAGGAAATCACCTTCGGCGACTGGGAGGGGTTCACGGTCGAGGAACTGGCCCTGCGCGATCCGGATCGGGTAGCGGCGCGGCGGGCCGACAAGTGGGGCTTCACGCCGCCGGGCGGTGAGAGCTACGCCATGCTGTCCACCCGCATCGCCGGCTGGCTGGCAGGGGTGGAGCAGCCGTCGGTGGCGGTGATCCATGGCGGTGTCATCCGCGTGCTGCGCGGCCTGCTGGAGGAGCTTGATCCGGCCGCCATCCCGCGGCTCGACGTGCCGCAGGACGTGGTCTATGTCTGGGAAGACGGGCGCCTGTCGCTCGTCTGAGTGACCGCGTCCCGCCGGTCGCTTCGATTGGGCTCGGTCCGGTCCGGTTCCGGAGTGGGGAGGTCATCCTGCAGGACACGCTGATCCGCGAGGCGACGGCCGCCGATCTCGCCGGCATTCTTGCCATCTATCCTCGGGCTTTCCCCGACGAGGACCTCGTGCCCGTCGTGCGTGCGCTGGCGGCCCTGCCGGCGGATGAGGTCCTGTCGCTGGTGGCCGAGCGGGCGGGGCAGGTGGTCGGTCACGTCCTCTTCACCCGCTGTCGGGCCGGGCAGGGCGGGCCGGTGGTCGCGCTGCTCGCCCCCTTGTGCGTGACGCCGGAGCTGCACCGGCAGGGCCTCGGCGGGCGTCTTGTCCGCGCCGGTCTTGCCCATCTTGCGGGAGAGGGGATCGCCTATGCGCTCGTGCTGGGCGATCCTGCCTACTACAGCCGCTTCGGCTTCCGGCAGGAGCCGTCCATCGCCACGCCCTATCCTCTGCCTGCTGAGTGGGCGTCCGGCTGGCAGGGCCTCGCCCTGCGCGACAGCTGGCAGGGCCTCTCGCCAACCTGCCTTGTCGTGCCCGCACCCTGGCAGTCGCCGTCCCTCTGGCAACCCTGACCAGCCAACCCCGACCGGGCTTGCGCCCCGGAGGCGGCCCCGAAAAGGGGCCAGAACCGGAGCCGGACCAGGAGACAGACCGGAAGCCAGCGGCCTGCCGGTGCGGATCAGCAGATCACAGGATCTGCAGGTCGTAGAGCTTCTTCTTGCCGCCCTCGACGTCGAAATAGACGCGCACGGTCTGTCCCGGCTTCAGGTCGTCGACATAGAAGTCGACCGGAAACTCGTATTTCTGTCCGTCCGACAGGGTGATCGTGGCGGTGTCCGGGTTGATCTCGACGATCTTGCCCTCGGCTTCCTCGGCTGCGGCTCCCGAAACCTGCGCGCCGACGAGGAAGATGGCGAGGCCGAGCGCGGCCAGACCCTTGTAGATAGACTTCATGTTCAACTCCGACTGGGTCTCGCCCCCCGTGCGACCCCGGGCTGGTGTCACCCCGGACGCTGGCGATCCCTGACTGGTTCCCGCCTGCAGCGGATCACGGCTCATGCCGGAGACGTGATCGACCGCAGCAGGTCGGGCGACTTTATACGTCCCTATATCCCATCCAAAAGGCGTTTTCACGGCAGCCGCCGATTATCCTGTGTGGCGCCGATAGGCCGGCGGCCGCAGACATGCGACACTGACCGGGACGGCGTGTCGGCGGTTGCGCCGCCGCGCCGCAGGAGGACCGAGGACGATGCAGGCACGCGAGGACGAGTTCTATCTGGACCTGCCCGCCTTTTCCGATTTCTACGGCGTGGCCGACGGCCGGGCCTATGCCCCCGTGCCCGACACCTGGCTTGTCGCTGCCGCCGACATTGTCCGCTCGACCGAGGCGATTGCGGCCGGGCGCTACAAGGACGTCAACATGATCGGCGTGGCGGTGATTTCCGCGCTGCTCAACCGGCTGGGGCGCGACCGGCTGCCTTTCGTCTTTGGCGGCGACGGCGCGATGGTGCTGCTGCCCCCTTCGGGCCGGGATGCCGCCGCTGAGGCCCTGTCAGGCGTTGCGCGCCTGGCCCGCGAGGCGGCCGGGCTGGAGTTGCGGGTGGCGCTGATCCCCGTGTCTGATCTCAGGGCGGCAGGGGCCGACATCCGCCTGCGCAAGTTCGAGCTGAGCCCGGGCAACTTCCTCGCCATGGTCAGCGGCGACGGGATGATGCTGGCCGAGCGCTGGCTGAAGGATGAGCTGCAGGGCGCGGCCTACCGCATCGCGGACCCGAACCCCGCGACACCCGATCTCACCGGCTTTTCCTGCAACTGGGAACCGCTGCGCGCCCGCAACGGCCGCATCGTCTCGCTGATGGTCCGGACCACCGAGGCGGCCGGACCGGAGGGCCTTGCCCGGCTGATGCGGGGCCTCAGCGACCATGCCGGCGTCGATGCGCGGGCGAGCGAGCCGCAGGAGGCCCCCGTCCAGGACGAGACGCTGCGCATGCGGGCGGTGCCAGAGAGGCTGGCCACCCAGGTGCGGCTGGCCACCGGCGGCAGCCTGTCGCCACTCCCGATCCTGAGGACGCTGGCGGTGGTCGCGCTGGTCCGCTTCGCCCGCTGGAGCGGCTGGCGGCTCGGATCGCTCGAGCCTGCCCGCTACATGCGCGAGATGCAGCTCAACACCGACTTCCGCAAGTTCGACGACACGCTGCGGCTGGTGATCGACGTAACCGAGGCCCAGGCCGAGGCGCTCAAGGCGTATCTGGCGCGGGAATACGCGTCGGGCCATCTCGTCTACGGCCTGACCGAGGCCCGCGAGGCGCTGATGACCTGCTATGTCTCCGACTTTGCTGCCGGCCAGCACGTGCATTTCGTCGATGGCGCCAATGGCGGTCTGGCGCTGGCCGCGCGTGACTTCAAGCAGCGGCAGGCGGCGCTGGACCAGGCCTGGCAGCGGCCCTTGCCGGGCAGCCATGCCGGTGGCCAATCATTTGACGCTGCCGCCAAACCCGCCTAGAACCGGCCTGCCTTTCCTGTTGTTCCGTCCGGGCTGTCCATGTCGCACAATTCTTTCGGCCATCTGTTCCGTTTCACCACCTGGGGCGAAAGCCACGGCCCGGCCATCGGCTGCGTGGTGGATGGCTGCCCGCCGCTGATCCCGCTGACGGAAGCCGACATCCAGGGCTTCATGGACAAGCGCAAGCCGGGGCAGAACCGCTTCACCACCCAGCGGCAGGAGCCGGACCAGGTGAAGATCCTCTCCGGCGTCATGATCGACGAGGACGGGGTGCAGAAGACCACCGGCACGCCGATCTCGCTCTTCGTCGAGAACACCGACCAGCGCTCCAAGGACTATTCCGAGATCAAGGATCGCTACCGCCCCGGCCACGCCGACTACACCTATGACGCCAAGTACGGCATCCGCGACTATCGCGGCGGTGGCCGCTCCTCCGCGCGCGAGACCGCGATGCGGGTCGCCGCCGGCGCCGTTGCCCGCAAGATCATTCCCGGCGTCACCATTCGCGGCGCGCTGGTGCAGATGGGCCCGCACAAGATCGACCGCGCCGCCTGGGACTGGGCGGAAGTCGACAACAACCCCTTCTTCTGCCCCGATGCGAATATGGCGGCCTTCTACGCCGAGTATCTCGACGGCATCCGCAAGGCCGGTTCCTCCGTCGGCGCGGTCATCGAGGTCGTCGCCGAAGGCGTGCCGGCCGGTCTTGGCGCGCCGCTCTATGGCAAGCTCGACCAGGACATCGCCAGCGCGCTGATGTCGATCAACGCCGTGAAGGCCGTGGAGATCGGCAACGGCTTCGACGCGGCAAGCCTCACCGGTGAGGACAATGCCGACGAGATGCGCGCCGGCGACGGGGCGCCGCTGTTCCTCTCCAACAACGCCGGCGGCATTCTCGGCGGCATTTCCTCCGGCCAGCCGATCGTTGCCCGCTTTGCCGTGAAGCCGACCTCGTCGATCCTCAACCTGCGCCAGTCGGTTACCCGGCAGGGGGAAGAGGTGGACGTGATGACGAAGGGCCGCCACGACCCTTGCGTCGGCATTCGCGCCGTGCCGGTGGGCGAGGCCATGCTGGCCTGCGTCCTGGCCGACCATTTCCTGCGCCATCGCGGTCAGGTGGGCTGAGGCCGGCGTCACCGTCGGGCGGACCTCCCGCCCGTCCGCCTGCGGCACGGCTTGCACGCAAGCCCCGATCCCTGGGTCAGCCTTGACCGCCCGTGCAGACAGGATTGCCCGATGGTGCAATCCTGTCATTTCTGACGATCCTTAAGCCTCCGTTTTCCCTCTGCTTCCGAGACTGCGTCCGGGTGGCCACCGCATGCTGACCGGTGGCCGGGAGGAACCAACGCGTCCCGCGACGGGTGTCCTGCGGCTGCAGGCGCGGCAGGGCGGACGGGACAGGCTTGAAAGGATCAGGACCTTGCGTGCATTGACCATCAACCGGCTGCTGGCCCTTGTCGTGTTCGTGCCCTTGCTGGCCGTGCTGCTGCTGGGCGGTGTGCTGTCGCTGCAGTCCTATCAGGCCTGGCGGACCATGCAGGAGGCCGTCGCCATCCAGAAGCTCGCCCGGGCTGCCGGCGTGCTGGCCCAGTCCCTGCCGGTGGAAGGCTTCCTGCCGCTGCGGTCGGAGGCGAACCGCGATCTCTTCACCCGCGCCCGTGCCGATGTCGACCGGGCCTATGACGACGCCCTGCGCCTCTTCGCCGAGGCCAGTCCGTCGGACCCGGGCCTGAAGGCGATCCATGCCGAGCTGGTCAAGCGCCGGCCGAGCCTCGCCGAATACCGGCGCGCCATCGACGCCGGCACCGCGCCGGCGGATCTCGGCCTGCGCATCCTGCAGCCGATTTCCGCCAACGGCATCGCCATGACCGAGCGCGGGGCAGCGGTGATCGACGACCCGGAGATTTCGGCGGCCCTCGTGACCTTCCACGCCGCCATGCAGATGACGGACGGTGTCCTTATCGAGCGCACGATCGGTGACATCCTCAAGGGCGCGGGCCAGATCGACCAGGGCGCGGTGGCGGGCTATGTCCACGCCCGCGACCTGCAGCAGCTCTTTGCCGCCACCTTCCGCAACCACGCCCCCGCCGCCATGGTGGCGGCCCTCGACGACTTTGACCGCAGTGCCGCAGCCGGAACGCTGGCGGCGACCGCTCCCGTGATCCTCGAGCGCGGTGCCCATGCCGGGACGGCGGCGGCGATGACGGCCTGGAAGTCGGCCATCGGCGAGAAGGAGGACCTGCTTCTGAAGCTCAGCACGGCTGCGGCCGAGGCCTCGCAGACCGTCGCCACCCAGCGCCTTGCGGCCGCCCGCGCCGATGTCCTGCTCTATGTCGGCATCACGCTTGCCGTGTTTGCCGGCGCCGTCGCCGTCAGCCTGCTGATTGCCCGTGTCCTGTCCCGTCTCGTCGGGGATCTGGGCACCAGCCTTGCCCGCCTTGCCGAGGATGATCTGGACAGCGACATCCGCCACACCGGACGCAGCGATGCCGTCGGCTCCATCGCCCGTTCGGCCGACACCCTGAAGCAGCGCCTCGCCGAACGCCGCCACCTCGAGCAGGAGGCCCGCAGCCGCGATGCCAAGGCGGCCGGCGAGCGCCAGCGCCTGATGCAGGCCCTTGCCGACGAGTTCCAGTCCAGCGTCGGCGGCATCGTCATGCGCGTGTCCGCCGCCTCCACGCAGTTGCAGCAGACGGCGCGCGTGCTGACCCGTTCGGCGGAAAGGACATCCGGCCAGGCGAATGCCGTGTCCGGTGCGGCGGCCGAGGCCGGCGACAATGTCGCCTCCGTCGCCAGCGCCGCCGAGGAGCTGGAGGCCTCCGTGCGCGAGATCGCGCGGCTGGTCAACCACTCCCGCGAGATCTCCCGCACCGGCGTCACGCAGGCCGAAAGCACCGCCGCCATCGTGGCCGAGCTGTCGTCGGCCACGGGCCGGATCGGCGACATCGTCGAACTCATCTCCGGGATTGCCGCCCAGACCAACCTGCTGGCGCTGAATGCCACCATCGAGGCGGCCCGCGCCGGCGAGGCCGGCAAGGGGTTTGCCGTGGTCGCGGCCGAGGTGAAGCAGCTTGCCGACCAGACCTCGCGCGCCACGACCGAGATCGGCCAGCAGATCAGCGGCATTCAGGATTCCACCAACCGGGCCGTCGGGGCCATCGGCACCATCACCGCGATCATCGGCGAGATCAGCCAGTCGTCGGCCGGCATCGCCAGCTCCGTCGAGCAGCAGGGCGCGGCCACCCGGGAAATCGCCAAGGCTGTGGCGCTGGCCTCGCGCGGCACCCAGGAGGTTGCGCTGAACATCGGCAGCGTTGCGGAGGCGGCGCAGGACACCGGTGCCAGCGCCTCGCAGGTGCTCGACGCCTCGGCCGACCTGTCCGGCCAGTCGGACCATCTGAACGCCGAGGTCAACCGCTTCCTCGGCAGCATCCGGGCCGCCTGACGGCCCGCAGTGACACCGCATTGGCCGGACGTGGCCCCTGAAGGAACCACGTCCGGCCGTTGCATGTTGTGGTAGGATGCAGGCTCTGGCGGGACGCTGTTGCAACAAGCCAGACAGCTTTCAGTCTCGCTGAAAATTCTCCACCAATTTCCTTGCGGCTGAATAAGTCCTGCGCTAGGGTCGGCGCATGAGACTGGATCATTGGCTTGCACAGACCGGGGAAAGCCGTAGCGCCTTTGCGCGCCGCGCGGGGCTTTCGCCTGCCTCGGTCACCGCGCTCTGCAACGATCCCGGAGCCTGGGTGTCGCGGGACATGGCCCGCAAGATCGCCGAGGCCACGGGCGGGGCCGTGACGCCGAATGATTTTCTCGGCCTTTCCATCACCAAGGAGCATCCCGTGTCCCAGGCCCGTGTAGCCGAAGCGATCCGTGCCTTTGAGCGCGGCGAGATTGTCGTTGTCACCGATGATGACGACCGCGAGAACGAGGGCGACCTGATCGTCGCCGCGACCAAGGTCACCCCGGAGCAGATGGCCTTCATCGTGCGCCACACCTCGGGCATCGTCTGCGCGCCGATGACCGTGGCGGCGGCCAAGCGTCTGCGTCTGGATCCGATGGTGGCCAGCAACGACGCGCCGCTCTCCACCGCCTTCACCATTTCCGTCGATTACCGGCATGGGCTCACCACCGGCATTTCCGCCGACGAGCGCTGCGCCACAGTGCGCGGTCTGGCCAATCCGAACGCCGGCCCCTCCGACTTCGTGCGTCCCGGCCACGTCTTCCCGCTGATTGCCAAGGAAGGCGGCGTGCTGATGCGCTCCGGCCATACGGAAGCCGCCGTGGACCTGTGCCGTCTGGCCGGTCTCGAGCCGGTCGGCGTCATCTGCGAGCTGGTCAATGACGACGGCACCGTCAAGCGCGGCGCCCAGGTGGCGGAGTTCGCCGCCGAGCACGGGCTCAAAATGGTCTCCGTCTCCGACCTCATCGCCTGGCGCCAGCGCACCGAGCGCCTGATCGAGCGCGTCAACGAGCAGCCGGTGCAGACCGTGGCAGGTCCCGCCTATGCCGTCACCTACGCCACGCCTTATGACCCGATGCACCACGTCGCCGTCATCTACGGTGACATTCTTGATGGCCGCAACGTGCCGGTGCGCCTGCAGCTGGAATCGGTGCTGGACGATGTCTTCGGCGCGGCCCAGCCGCTGGATGCGGTCATGCGCAAGTTCTCCGACCGCGGACGCGGCGTGGTCATCTACCTGCGCGAAGGCTCTGTCGGCGTTGCCCGCCAGTCCAGGCGGGCCCGGTCCGAGCTGGAGGCAGCCGAGACCGAAGAACACCGCTCGGCCCAGGCCCGCCAGGAACAGTGGCGCGAAGTCGGTCTCGGGGCCCAGATCCTGAAGGATCTCGGCGTCTCCTCCATCCGCCTCCTGTCCTCGCGCGAGCGCCACTACGTCGGCCTCGAAGGCTTCGACATCAAGATCGAAGCCACCGAACTCATGGAATGACCAGAGCCCCGCGCGACCAGACCGGTTCCCGGCCGGACCTATCACCAGCCAGACCGGCCACGTGCCAGACCGGCCACTTGCCAGACCGGCCACTTGCCAAAGCGGCACCAGCAAGAGCGGTGCCGCGCCGACGGGCCGAAGGGCCCGAGCGCGGGTGATGTATGAACTGCTGGACCTCTGGGCAGCTTGACCGGAGGGGCGGAGGGCCGGAAGAGCGCCGCCCCGCCCCGTCCACCCCGCTGCGCCGTCGTGACGATGCCCATGCCTTGACCTGGCAGCCTTGGCCGATTGGCGTCATAGCTGCGGGTCTCGACGACCCCGTTGGCAGAGGTGGTGACCAGCGGCTGGCCGCTGGCATGACAGGTGCCAGAACGTGGACATGGGGCTGATCAGCCCCGGCACGGCGCCCAACCGGCCGAAGCCGGCATCGAGCTCTCCGTCGGCAGCGTCGGCGACTCCTACGATAACGCTCTCGCCGAGACGATCAATGGCCTCCTACAAGGCCGAGGTTATCCATCGGCGGGGAACGTAGAGAAGCTGCGAGGCGGTCGAGTCCGCCGCGCTGACCTGGGTCAACTGGTTCAACAGACGCCGGCTGCTGGAGACCATCGGCAACATACCGCCGGCCGAAGCCGAGGAACGCTACTACGCCATGCAGGAAGCTCAAGCAATGGCGGCGTGACGCAAACGAAATGGCCTCCGGCAAACCCGGGGCGGTTCAGGAAGCCACTTAGCGACAGCCCCGAAACTGTTCAAACAAACCGAGCCAGCTCTGTGCTCACCCGGCCGTCAGCCACCAAGCGGCTGGCCCTGATCGGCCGATCAGCGCGCGCCGATCTGATCGTCTCGGGGGATCGCAAGCATCTGCTGCCCCTGGACAGCCATCAGGGCATCGACATTGTTGATGCGGCCGAGGCGGTCAGGCGCATCGCAGCGGGCACATAGAACAACGCCCGCACAGGGCGGGCGTCGCAAGCGGCAGGAATCGATCAGCTGCCCAGCTTCGCGGCCATGGCCGATCGGATGTCTTCCTCGGTGTGAAGGTACTGCCCGGGGGCCTCCATGGTGTCAATTCCATAGAGGTACACGACACCCTCCCAGATGCGATCTTTCGCGTTCACAGGCGAGAACGTTAGCGAACCCGCCTCGGACTGCTGCACCACACCGTAGGCCCAGCGGTCAGCCGCTTCTCTGGTCATTCGCCCGTCCAGCACATCGCAGAACACACGGCGCACCGCCTCAAGATCGATCTCCACTTACCAGCTCCCCGTGTAGTTTCCGTTGCGGTCGAACTGGTAATAGGTCTTGCTCCCGTTGTTCAGTTCCGGACGGACCTGACGAACATTGACGGCTTGATCGACAGTCTCGTGCCACCCACGCGACCTTCCTGTCGCAGCGTCGTACGCATGCACGTATCGACGTCCGGCCATCTGCCCAGCCTTGCTAGCCGGCTGGACTTCACCGTAGTAGCGAATGCGGCCGTTCTCAAGCTCCTTGACCCCGCCCTTGCCGTACTTCTCAGCGTAGCCAAGATGCTTGGACAGGTCTGCAGCCTGCTTCGCACTTGCCGCTCCCCCCTTCGCGACCCACTCAACTCCCTCTGCTACTGCCTTCCCCCCGATCTTACCGGCGGGAATAAGGCTAGCCCCGACCATTGCAGCGCCGAACCAACTTGGTTTCTCATAGAACTCAGCTGCAGAAACAGCAGTACCAACAACTGGCACATATCCGAGTAACTCCTGGGCCGCCTTGGCATCACGTGCACGTTCCTGCGAATCACTGAGCCTTATACGTTCCTCAAGGGAAATATTGCCGTATTCGATGTGCCGACTATCCCGCCCGGAGAAGTAATTGCCCGATCTATCGTTACAACTGTGGCAGCTATAGCTGCCGTCTTTTTGAGGTGAACCGCTGACAAATGAGTCATTCCCCCCGGATCCTTGAACAGAATTGGATTATTTGCGGCATTGGCATACCTGTTTGTCCCGACGCCTTGTTGGGTTGGGTCGAACCAGTCTGGTGAGACGAAGCGGGCGAGGATGGGGTTCCCCGGTCAGGCCGGGGACAGGCTCCGTAGCGGGCGTTGAGGTAGGTGAGGCCGGTTTCCGGGTCGTCGCGCCCGGTCAGGACGCGTCGGCGCCCTGACCACAACTGAGAGCTGGCCCGCAAGGCGGGCCGGGGATCTAGCCCTTGGATTCGCGCGGCAGGTTCGCCGCCTGCTGCAGCTCCGAGCGCTGGCCGTAGGGGCGGTAATGGTTCTCCGCGATGACGGCGCCGCTGCCGTCCGTCATCAGCCGGATCGAGGCCACTGGTTGCCAGCCTGCGTCACCGCATGCGGGCGCGGACCCGTCGGGGCGGGAATGCTTGTCGCTGCCCACCGCCGAGTTCGACGTCACATTGTCCGCCGCGTCAGACGTATGTTTCGGGGGTGAAGCTCTGTCAGACGTCGGCGCTGTCCCGGTTGGGGGGCTGCGTCAGCCGGTCAACCGTGTCATAGGCATAGGTCCAGTTGCCATAGGGCCGGTTCGACGTGACCGAGGTGATCAGGCCCCCAAAAACGCGGCAAGATCGTTGCGGGTATGCTCTCCGAGAACAGCGCCGTCCCGCCAGTTCCAGCATTGGGCCCTGTGGTGACGATGCCCATGCCTTGACCTGGCAGCCACAGCCGATTGGCGTCATAGCTGCGGGTCTCGACGACCCCGTTGGCATAGGTGGTGACCAGCGGCTGGCCGCTGGCATGATGGGTGCCAGAAAGTGGATATGGGGCTGATCAGCCCCGGCACGGCGCTCAGCCGGCCGAAGCCGTCATACGGGTAGCCCACCACCCCCGGCGTCGCAGTCGTACCCGAGGACTGGGTGAGGACCGGGCGTGATCTGCACCACCAAACGCCGCCGTCAGGGCCGCACCATGGGCGGAAGGACACCCCTCAAGACCTTTGCCGACGACCTGAAACCCCGGCAACGCCACTGGAAAACCAAGGGAGAGACGCTGCCACCCAGACACAAACAGGCTTCAATGCAACCAGAAACCCAAGCCGCCTGTGCCGCCTCAAAACACAGCGTTGTCAGGTGAATACCGTCTCTGTACAAACAGTATGCGTCTATTAATTCAGGACGTGCCGAGACGGCCGCCTAGAGGGCAATCTCAAAACACATCTCTGATAATCTAAGAAGCCGCGCCAGCAAAAGCGCCTAGTCGGAACTTGAACCAATTAGGACTGTCGCTTTGTCATGCCCAAAGAACAAGAACGCGAAATCCCAAAAAACTGGGTACGCAGGATGCCCACGAACAAGAAATATTCGTTCCACTTTTAATGACGATTTTGCTAAGCTATACAGTTGGCGTTTCAGTTCATCAATTAGCTCAATGAAGGCTGCGCTTTGGATGACTTCTGCGCTAGGCCCCGCACCTCTAAAACCGGAATAAAGAAGCGAACCCGCTACCTCATCGCAAAGGGCATCTTCTGTTATCTCTTCTACAGTACCAAGAACCGCCTCCGAGCCCAGTAAATTGCTAAAAATACCTTCTGCACTCAAATTCTGCGTAATTGGAAGTTCATACAGTCTTAAGAAAACAGTATAATTTGTAGCGCAATTTTCTATTTGGGACTTTATTTCATCTAATAGATCTTGCCTCATGGATTCCTCAGCGTGTTAGTTGGAAAGGACGTCACAATACGCCCACCTTTATTTATTTGCTCAACGATCACCGTTATATCAATTCCATCATGTGTTACTTCAACTTTAATTCGACCATTTGGCTGGGTAGTCCGATTAGACTTTGGATCAGTTGCTACATCAGAAATTTCGCCTCGAATTTTATCGTCACTCCAGTCGCTTGGAAACTCAGACTTGCCGGGCTTGCCCGTGCCAGACCTGTGTCCACCACCTCCATTCGGCCCATCGCCATCAAGAATATGTTGATCCCCATCTTCGTCGAGCAAGCTTGGCTTATGCTCTGAGCTTTTCTCATCTTCTCCCTCTTCCGTCTCCTGCTCATACTCCGGCTTGCTCGTTCCGCCGACGTTCGCTGACTGGTTTAACGCTTGGTCATTCAACGCGCTTGAGGAGTGGTCGCGTTGACCATAATTGGACTGCTTATTTTGCTTGTCTGCAGCATCGATAAAAAGCATTGCGGTGATGCCTGCAAGAATAGCAACACCAAGGCCGGCGCCAGTGACTTCGGTTGACTGGTTCCCCCCCCGAATCCTTGAACAGGATTGGATTATTCGCCGCATATGCATACCTGTTTGTCCCGACGCCAGGTTTGGTCGGATCGAACCAGTCTGGTGAGACGAAGCGGGCGAGGATGGGGTTCCCCGGTCAGGCCGGGGACAGGCTCCGTAGCGGGCGTTGAGGTAGGTGAGGCCGGTTTCCGGGTCGTCGCGCCCGGTCAGGACGCGTCGGCGCCATGACCACAGCAAAGAGCTGGCCCGCAAAGCGGGCCGGGGATCCAGCCCTTGGAGTCGCGCGGCAGGTTCGCTGCCTGCTGCAGCTCCGAGCGCTGGCCGTAGGGCCGGTAGTGGTTCTCCGCTGGACGAACATCCCGCACGGCATTCGTCGACGGCCTGAAAAAAAGCCCCCGAAACGCCTCCGGAAAAACCAAGGGAGAGACGCTGACACCCAGACCCAAACAGGCCTTGATGCAACCAAAATCCCGAGCCGCCTGCGTTTCAAAACGCGGCGATGCGGCAGGTCTCACCGCTCCAGCGCCGCCACCACTTCCACATGCGGGGAGTAGAGGAACTGGTCGACCGGGGTCACGCGGGTGAGCTTGTAGCCGCCGTCGAGGAGGAGGCGCAGGTCGCGGGCAAGCGTCGCCGGGTTGCAGGAGATGGCGGCGATGCGCTTGACCCTGGAGAGCGCAAGCTGTTCGGCCTGGGCTTGGGCGCCCGCCCGCGGCGGGTCGAAGGCGACGGCGTCGAAGGCATTGAGTTCGGCGGCCATCAGCGGCCGGCGGAACAGGTCGCGGCGCTCGAAGGTCAGCTTCTTGAGGCCCGAAGGCACGCGGCTGGCCTTGTCGAGGGCGGCAAGGGCGGCGGCATCGGCCTCCACCGCATGCACCGACATCAGCGGCGCCATGCGGAAGGTAAAGGTGCCGATGCCGGCGAAGAGGTCGGCGGCCTTCTTTGACGGGCCGAGAGCCTCCAGCGTCAGCCGGGCGAGGTCCTCCTCGGCCGCCGCACTGGCCTGGGTGAAGCCGCCCGGGGGCGGCACGACGGCGATGCGGCCGAAGCTGAGCGCCGGTGGCCGGATCTCGATCACCACCTCGCCCTTGATCGCCAGCCGGGCGAGGTCGAGGTCGGCGGCCAGGCGCGACAGGGCGATCAGCTTCTTCTCGTAGCCCGTCACCGGATCGTCGATCGCCACATCCAGTCCGGCGGCCGTGGCCAGCACGGTCAGGCGCAGCTCGCCCTTGCGCGGGATCAGCGGCTCGGCAAGCTTCTTCAGGCCCGGCACGGCGGCGAGGATCGCCGGGTCCAGAACCGGGCACTCGACGAGGTCCACCAGCCGGTGGCTGCCCTTCTCGTGGTAGCCGAGCAGCACCTTGTGCCCGGCCCGGAGCGCGGTCAGGACGGCGCGGCGGCGGCTGCCGGGACGGGTCGGCAGGATCGGGTCGACGGGCACCTCGATGCCCCGGTCGGCGAGCGCCCGGACCACCTGGTCCTGCTTGAAGGCGAGATAGGTCGCCTCGTCCATGTGCTGCAGGCTGCAGCCGCCGCAATGGTGGTTCTGGTCGGAATTTGCCGCACGGCGGTGGGCCGACGGCGTCAGAATCTCCAGAATTGTCGCACGATTGCCCTGCCGCGACACCCTGAGGTGATCGCCCGGCAGGCCGCCGGTCACGAACAGGGGGCCATCCGGTCCCTCGGCGATGCCGTCGCCGAGATGTCCGAGGGAGGAAATGGTGATGTCGAGGGTCGCGTCAGTCATGGCCGTGCGATACTCCGCCTGACGGCGGCCCGCAAGCTTTCCCTCGGATTTCAGCTTGTTTTGCGCCCGTGGAGCAGGAATTCCCGGTTGCCGTCGCCGCCCGTGACAGGGGAGGGCAGCAGCCCCAGCGCCTGCCAGCCGGGGAGGGTGTCGAGCCAGTCCCGCAGCTCCCCGGCCGAGGCCTCGGCCCGGTCGGGTGCCACCAGTCCGCCCTTGCCGACGCCCTCGCGGCCGACCTCGAACTGCGGCTTGACCAGCAGAAGCGCCTCGGCACCAGGCGCGGCAAGGGCAAGGGCAGGGGGCAGGGCGAGCTTCAGAGAGATGAAGCTGACATCGCTGACGATCAGGGAAGGGGCTGTGTTTTCAAGATCTTGCGCCGTGAGGTCACGGGCGTTGAGACCATCGCGCCGGTTCACGCGCGGGTCGTTCGAGATGCTCTCATGCATCTGCCCGTGGCCGACGTCGATGGCATGCACCCGGGCTGCGCCGCGCTCCAGCAGCACCTGGGTGAAGCCGCCGGTCGAGGCTCCGACATCGAGGCAGGTGCGCCCGGCCGGCGACACCCCGAAGCCGTCGAGCGCGGCAATGAGCTTCAGCGCGGCCCGCGAGACATAGGCACCGGCGGGATCGGAGATCTCGATTTTGGCTGTCAGGTCAACGGGTTGGCCGGGCTTTGTCGCCGTGCGGCCATCCACGGTCACCGTGCCGCGCAGCACGGCATCCCGCGCCCTCGCGCGGCTGGCGCAAAGACCGAGATCCACCAGACGCTGGTCCAGCCTTTCACGCGTCGCCATGACACCGGGTACCTGACATGATCGAAATCTAGAAACAGCCGGCCAGACCGGCGATCAGGCGGTCGACATAGATGGCCTCGCCGAACTTCAGCCAGGCAAGGCTGGCCGCCAGGACCAGTGTCCCGCCGCCCAGACCCGCGCCTGCCATCCAGTATCGTGCCGGCATCTCCATGCTCCTGCCTGAGGCTCGTGGTTGCCCGGGCGACCGGTCAGCTCGCCGCTGCCTCGGTGATCAGGCGCCGCAGCTTGGCCAGGGCCGTTTCCGGATTCTCCTCGTAGGCAATCGTGCCGACGAAGCGATTGTTCTTGTCCATCAGATAGATCGCAGCCGTATGGTCCATCGTGTAGCCGCCCGCGTCAAGCGGCACCTTCTTGGCATAGACCCGGTAGGCCTTGATCATGGCATCCACCTGCTCCCGGGTCCCGGACAGGGCCTGCACGCGCGGATCGAAGGCGGCGACATAGTCCTTCATCACCTGCGGCGTGTCCCGCTCGGGATCGACCGTGACGAAGGCATAGTTCAGCTTGTCCGCATCCGGGCCGAGCTGCTCGATCCAGCCCTGCAGGTCCGACAGGGTGGTGGGGCAGACATCCGGGCAGAAGGTGAAGCCGAAGAAGAGCACGGTCGGCTTGCCCCGGAAGGTCGCGTCGGTCACCGGCACATTGTCACCGTTGACGAGACTGAACGGGCCGCCGATCGAGGCCACGGGTTCGATCAGGGTGCCCGATCCCGAGCCCCCCGACATCTGGGAGTAACTGACATAGCCTGCGCCGATGGCGAGGGCGGCAACCGCCGCCCAGGCCCCGTAGCGCACGATCTTGAGCGCTGACATCCTGCTTGCCTCAGTTTGTGGGCTTCGTCGTGCCATGGCCCTGCTGGCCATGACCGCCATGACCCCCGTGGGCACCATGGCCCCCGTGTCCGTCATGGCTCATTTCCTTGGCGCCGATCTTGGCAATCGGCATCTCGACAGTCACCGTGCCGGCCTTCTCGAAGGTCAGCGTCACCGGCAGGGTCTCGCCTTCCTTGAGCGGCTGCTTGATGTCCATGAACATCACGTGCAGCCCGCCCGGCTTCAGTTCGACGGTCGCGCCGGCGGGCACCGGAATGCCGCTCTCCATCTCGCGCATCTTCATCACGCCGTCGATGACGGCCATCTCGTGCAGTTCGGTCCGCTCCGTCACGGGAGCGCTGGCGGCCACCAGCTTGTCGTCGGTGCTGCCCTTGTTGGTGATCACGAGGAAACCGCCGCCGGCCATGGCGTTCGGCGGGGTTGCCCGGGTCCAGGCGTCGCGGACGGTGATGTCGCCAACGGTTGCCTCGCCGGCAAGTGCCGGGAGTGCAGCGCCGGTCAGTACGGTGGCCGACAGCAGGGCGGCCGAAAGAAGGGTCTTCGCAAAAGTCATGGTCTTGTCCTGAAACGGAAAGGAAATGGCAGGCCCGAAGGGGCGCCGGACGTGGTCTGGGAGCGACAGCTGGTCTCAGGCAACAGGCGGGCCGCGGCTGAGGCGCCCTGTCACGGCCCGGCCGGGCAGATCCAGGTCCGCCGTCGCGGCATCGCCCGGCTCCTCAATGAGCCACGGGCCAGGGAGCACGGGGGCGAGGGAACCGCTCAGCGAGACCGGCGCCTTGTGCAGACAGGCCGGACCACAGGCGCAATGCAACGGGTCGTGGCCGCGCGCGGGCTCGCCGGCAGACCCTGCTGCCGTACAGATCACCGTGCCAGGGGGGGCAGCCTCGGCAAGGCCGATCGATCCGGACAGGCCAACGGAAAGAAGGAGCAGACGGGCGACCAGCGCCAGCACGCCAAGCACGACGAACGGGAGACGTTCGCCGCGAAGCCTGCTCAGCACGGATCGGGTCTGTGACATGGGCGCAATATGGTGGAGCGGCGGGCGCAAGGCGAGTGAAAACTTGACGCAGGCCGGGAGCGGTTCCGGCCCGTCAGGCGAGGCCGGCCTCGCCGCCGGGGCGAGCCGTCTGCCGCGCCTCCCGCACCGTTGCGTCGGGCGAGATCACCGCGCCCACCGGTGCCGTCGCATCCGGACCGAAGTCACGCTTGTGATCGGGAGAGGGCGTCGCGCGCGCAGCAAGACGGGTCATGACAAAGGCGATGGTCAGGACCTGCACGGCCGCAACGGTCATGTAGAGCCCGGAGGGGCCTGTCGCCTGCATGGCCAGCGAGGCCCCCGTCGGGCCGATGATCGACCCGATGCCGTAGGACAGGAGCAGTCCCGAGGAGGTCTCGACATAGTCCTCCGAGCGGGCGTGGTCGAAGGCATGGGCCACAGCCACCGAGTAGGCCGGCTGCAGCACGGCGCCGATGGCCACGGCGCAGAGCGTGGCGACGAGCGCAGACCTTGGCTCCCAGAGCGCGATCACGGCGGCGATGACCAGCGTTGCAAAGGCGAGGCCGAGCAGCACATGTCGCCGGTCCATCCGGTCGGACAATCGCCCGAAGGGCCACTGGCCCAGCACGCCTCCGCCGATGAAGGCGGCCGTGTAATAGGCCGCCTCGTTCGTCGAGAAGCCGATCTGCGTGCCGTAGATCGGAGCCATCGTCCAGATGGCGCTGCTCGCCAGGCCGACAAGGAAACAGCCGACGAAGGCGGCCGGCGACGTCTGGTAGAGTTTCACCGGCCGGAAGCGCACGATCGTGATCGGCGCCGGCTGCGTCGAGGTGGTGAGCGAAACCGGAATGACCGACAGGCTCACCATGATCGACGCCACGATGAAGGGCAGGAAGCTGTCGATCCCGAACAGCGAGATGGAGACCTGACCGACCATCATCGAGGCATAGAGCACCACGATGTAGAACGACATGATCATGCCACGGTTGCGGTTGTCCGCCGCCTCGTTGAGCCAGCTCTCGACGATCATGTAGAAGCCGGCGAGGCAGAAGCCCGAAACGACACGGATCAGGAACCACGACACCGGATCCACCAGGACCGGATGCAGCAGGACAACGGCGGACATGAAGGAAATCAGCGCCGCAAAGGCCCGCACATGACCCGCGCGCCGGATGATGAAGGGGCCGGCGAGACAGCCTGCGACCATGCCGACGAAATAGCCGGACGAAATCAGGCCGATGGCGAGGTCCGAGAACCGAGCCTCCTGCGCCGCCAGCGGCAGCAGGGTGCCCTGCAGCCCGTGGCCGACGAGCAGCAGTCCAACCGACGCCAGCAGCGCCGAGATCGAAGCAAGAGCCTTGAACATGTCTGTTTCCGAGCCGCGCGGCAGGACGGTGGCGGCGGTCATTTCCCTCGGTCGCGAGGGGCCGCAAGAGTGTCGCAAGTCCTGCATGACGGAGCCGCAGCGAGGCGTCAAGCGCCCGCTGCCGGCCTTGTCATCCGGATCTGCCGTGTCAGGCGCTGCGCACGATGGTGCTGACGTCGCGGCCGAGCGCCTCGAACACGGTCTTCAGGATGCCGTCCACGCTGAGTCCGGCGTCCTTGTACATCTGTTCGGGCCGGTCCTGGTCCTGATAGCGGTCCGGCAGGCGCATGCAGCGCACCTTGAGGCCGCGATCCAGGGCCCCGGTGTCGGCGAGCGCCGTCAGGACGTGGCTGCCGAAGCCACCGATCGAGCCTTCCTCGACCATCACCAGGACCTCGTGCTCGCGTGCGAGCCGGGCGATCAGGTCCATGTCGAGCGGCTTGGCAAAGCGCGCGTCGGCCACGGTGGTGGACAGGCCGGCGGCGTCCAGCTCGTCCGCCGCCTTCAGGCATTCCGCCAGTCGCGTGCCGAAGGACAGCAGCGCGATCTTGGTGCCTTCCTTGCGCACGACACCGCGGCCGATCTCCAGCACCTGGCCGCGTTCGGGCAGCTCGATGCCGACACCTTCACCACGCGGGTAGCGGAACGAGATCGGGCCCTCGTCATAGGCGGCCGCCGTTGCAACCATGTGCCGCAGCTCGGCCTCGTCGGCCGCCGCCATCACCACGAAGCCCGGCAGGCAGGCGAGGAAGGCCGTGTCGAAGGAGCCGGCATGGGTCGGGCCATCGGCCCCGACAAGCCCCGCGCGGTCGATCGGGAAGCGGACCGGCAATCCCTGGATGGCAACGTCATGCACCACCTGGTCATAGCCGCGCTGCAGGAAGGTCGAATAGATCGCACAGAAGGGCTTGTATCCCTCGCTGGCAAGGCCGGCGGCAAAGGTCACGGCGTGCTGCTCGGCGATGCCGACGTCGAACACGCGGGCCGGCAGGACCTGCTGCATCAGGTCAAGGCCGGTGCCTTCGGGCATGGCGGCGGTGACGGCCACGATCTTCTCGTCCCGTTCGGCCTCCTGGATCAGCGTCTGGGCAAAGACCGAGGTATAGCTCGGTGCATTGGCCTTGGGCTTGGCCTGCTTGCCGGTGATGACATCGAACTTGGCGACGCCGTGATACTTGTCCTTGGCCCCTTCGGCCGGCGCGTAGCCCTTGCCCTTCTGGGTGACCACATGGATCAGGACCGGACCCTGATGGGTGTCACGGACGTTCTTGAGCACCGGCAGCAGGTGCTCGAGATTGTGTCCGTCGACGGGCCCCACGTAGTAGAAGCCGAGCTCCTCGAACAGCGTTCCGCCGGTCCAGAACCCCCGGGCATACTCCTCGGCGCGGGCGGCCTTCTCCTGCAGCGGCCGCGGCAGGGCCCGGGCAATGTGCTTGGCCGCATCCCGCAGCGACTTGTAGGTCGGCCCGGACACGAGCTTGGCCAGATAGGCCGACATTGCCCCGACCGGCGGCGCGATCGACATGTCGTTGTCGTTCAGGATGACAATCAGGCGCGAATTCATCGAGCCGGCGTTGTTCATCGCCTCATAGGCCATGCCGGCCGACATCGCGCCATCGCCGATGACCGCGATGACGTTGTTCCGGCGCCCGTCCAGATCCCGTGCGACGGCCATGCCGAGGCCGGCGGAGATCGAGGTGGAGGAATGGGCGGCGCCGAAGGGGTCGAATTCGCTTTCGCTGCGCTTGGTAAAGCCGGACAGGCCCGCCGGCTGGCGGAGCGTGCGGATCCGGTCACGGCGCCCGGTGAGGATCTTGTGCGGGTAGCACTGGTGACCGACATCCCAGATGAGCCGGTCATCCGGCGTGCTGAAGACGTAGTGGAGCGCCACGGTCAGTTCGACGACGCCAAGGCCCGCGCCCAGGTGTCCGCCGGTCTGCGACACGGCGTCGATCGTTTCCGCGCGCAGCTCCTCGGCGAGCTGAGGCAGGTCGGCCTCCGGCAGGGAACGCAGCACGGACAGATCGGTCACCAGATCGAGCAGGGGGGTATGCGGCTTCACGGTCACGCTGAGAACCACTCCAATGGGCGCAGACAGGGCCCGAGGCTTACACGAAGGGCGTTCGGGGTGCAAATGCTGCACTTAGTGCGGCGACCGGAGATTTTCAAACGTCCGCAGCAGCGTCACTCGCGCATTGATTGAAAGGATTGCACGCTTGATCATCATGTCACCCGATTGGGTGATGCGGCTGAGTAAAAAATGTCATAATGATTTGGCGTGGTCGATGGGGCCACGTGCACAGTGATAACTGGGGTCGTGCTTCGCGCGGCCCCATTTTTTTGTCACGACGCAACCGATTACGTATTCATCCTTACGCAGTTCCCTCAGGTCTGCAACCCGTATTTTTGGGCATGTCAGTAGAGCGCCGAGAGCTTCGCGACCAGCTTGCACAGTTCGATCTGTGATGTGACGCCGGTCTTCTCGTAGATGCGACGAAGGTGAGTCTTGCCGGTGTTGCGTGTAATGCCAAGTGTTTCAAGGGTTTCGCCCAGCGAACCTGTCATGGCGAGGTAATAGGCAAGGCGGGCCTCGCTGCGGGACAATCCATAGGTGCCCTGCAGGGCATCTCTCGCGTCACGGGCAATGGGGCCTGGCTCCCGCAAGGTCACAAGAACGTGACCGTGGGTTCCCTCGCGGATCGGGGGTGTCGTGGGCCACACCGTCCGCAGCACGAAACGGCACAGGTTGCCGTCACTGCGGATGTGGATCGTGTCACGCTGACGTGACACCGGGCCGGTGCCCTGGTCCGTCTGCGCCCAGCCGGCCCGGGCCTCGTCGATCAGGTCCGCCAGCAGGTCGTCCGCTGTTTTCGGGAGGATCTGCAGCCGGCCGGTGCGCGTGTCGAACAGATCAGCGGCCGACAGGGCATCGATGCCGCCCGGGGTCGTGGCGACGACGCGCCGGTTGACGTCGACGAGGATGGCGCTGGTGCCTTCGTGGCGGACCAGCATGCGCTGCCTGAGCAGTTCCTGTCCCTGCTGCCGGTGCAAGGCCGCAAAGCCGAGCGCCTGGTTGAGCGTGCGGATCAGGCGGCGCGTGAAGGGGAAGTTCGCCGGCGACAGCCCCGGACCGTCCGGGTGCGACAGCAGCAGGAACACCGCCGAAGCTGCGTCCGACTGGTAGACGCGGGCAAGCAGGCCATGAGCCTGGACCAGTCCCGGTGCAAGCTCGAGGTGCAGCGCGGCCGTGTCCTCGGCGCTCAGCTGCTGCTTGCAGTAGGGCGCCATCAGCTCGGCCTCGGCAAGCAGGAAGCTGAGCATGTTGCGACCGCCGGCCGTCTGGATCGCGCTCATCATCTCAAGCAGGGGGCGGGCTGCCTCGGGCGTGCAGTACCGCGCCGTGTGGCGGCCGTCGGCGCCGAACTCGAAGAGATAGGCCGTGCCGTCAAGCGCCGCGCCGATCTCCCGGGCGGCATCCGGCCATAGCGCCGCATCCAGCAGCGCCGGGTAAAGACGTTCGAGCAGGAGGTCGCGCGGATCGTCGTCGAAATGCGTCATACTCGGACGGGCAGGCTCCAGGACCGATGCTGCGGGCAACGCAGGTCTTCAGACCGCAGCGTGGCCTGTTCAGCTTTCCGGATCAAGAGGGGTGGTGCCGGCCGCACGGCCGTCGCCGCCCAGCTGGATCTTCTCCACCTTTTCCTCGGCCTGCTTCAGCAGCCTGTCGCAGTGGGCCCGCAGCTGGGCACCCCGTTCATACATCTCGATGCTCTTCTCGAGCGGAACATTGCCCTGCTCGAGCGCCTGGACGATGTGCTCGAGCTGGCGCAGGGCCTCTTCAAACGAGAGGGTGGCGATGTCGGCGGACGTCTGGGTCATGGCGGGACTCACGCAGGTTGCTGGTTCGGACCATCGGATAGCGGGAGGCGACCGTCGCCGCAACCGGCGCAAAGGTCAAGGGGGCGGTCCGGCCGACTTATCCCGTCATCAGCGTCATGACATGGGCCGCCACGGAACGGGCAAGTCCTTCCAGATCATAGCCCCCCTCGAGCACGGAGACGACATGGCCCTGGGCGTGCCGGTCGGCCACGTCCATGAGCTGCCGGGTGATCCAGCCGAAGTCGGCCTCCAGCAGGGCGAGCCCGCCCAGCGGATCGCGGGCATGGGCATCGAAGCCGGCCGAGATCAGCACCAGCTGCGGCGCAAAGGCGTCCAGGCGCGGCAGCACCGCCGTCTCCACCGCCTCGCGGAACACCGCCCCGTCATCGCCCGCCGCCAGCGGAACATTGACGATGGTGTCGGCCTCGCCGCGCTCATCGGCCGCGCCGGTCCCCGGATAGAGGGGCATCTGGTGCGTCGAGACATACATCACCGAGGGATCGGCCCAGAAGATGTCCTGCGTGCCGTTGCCGTGATGCACGTCGAAATCGACGATCGCGACCCGGTCAAGGCCGTGTTTCTCCCGCGCATAGCGCGCGGCAATGGCGACATTGTTGAACAGGCAGAAGCCCATGGCCCGGTCATGTTCCGCATGGTGACCGGGCGGGCGGGAGGCGACGAAGGCGTTGCTCACCTTGCGCGTGAGCACCTCGTCCACCGCGCGGCAGGCGCCGCCAACCCCGCGCAGGGCGGCTTCCCAGCTGCCCGGCGACATGGTCGTGTCCGCATCGATGCGCACGAGGCCTTCCTGCGGCGCGGCCCGGTAGAGCCGGTCGACATAGGCGTTGGGGTGGGCCCGCGAGATGTCCTCGATGGCGCCCATCGGCGCGATGTCGCGCTCCAGCGACTGGAACCGCTCATGCTCGAGCACCCGGTCGATCGCCCTCAGCCGATCAGGGCGCTCCGGGTGCCCCAGAGGCGTCAGGTGGTCCAGAAAGCAGGGATGGGAAATGAGCAGGGTAGACAAGTCGGCTCCGGCGCTTTGGCATCGCGCGGCAGGCGCGCCGGGGAAGGCACCCGGACAGGCGCCGGCACGCACGCCTGCTGCGGCGCCAGTGAGCGGCAAGGAGCCATCGACTGTCAATGAGCCACATCAAATCCGGGCGGCGATCTGTCCCGGACACCAGGCATCCGGCCAGAAAAAAGGACTTGGCCCGGGAGGGCCAAGTCCGCTGCAAGGTGCGAGCATCGCAATGCTCGAGGGGAGGTCCGCTGCATCACCCGTGATATGTCCCTGCATAAATGATTCCAGCCGGTGACAGCCAGTCGATTACCGTTAACTGCGCAGGCAAACCTGTTAACAATTTGCGTATCCGAACCATAACATCCTTGCGAACCTGTCGAAAATGACGGTCTCGACACCGGAATCCAAAGCAAATTTCAGAAAATTTCTAAAGAACAGATGCGGATGCGATGAGTATATCTTGAGGTTTGCCCGGCCTGCTGCAGGGTTACCGGAATGCGCAGCATGTCATGGCGCGCAACGGGCATGGCCAGCCGGACCGGGGGCATCATTGAACGTTTCCAATTCCAATATTCAGAGGTTCTGAAGCTGACGATTGTTACGCCGAGGCATCGCTGTGCGCAATTTTTGCAAAGAGCCCGCCGCGCAGTCCCATGGCGGCGGACATGAGGACTGGATCTTCGATGTCAGGGTTTAGGGGCGGGGAAAATGCGACTGCTGCGCGTATGCCTGCCTGTCCAAATCCCGTCGGCCTCCTCTGCCGGGTCCAGTCTCCCGCGCGGCCCGGATCTCCGGCGGCAGAGCTCAGCCGCGCGGGGCGGCAGCGCGGCGCAGGCGATCATTGATCGCCTCGCCGAGCCCATGGGCCGGAATGGGCTGGACACAGATGCAGGCGGCCCCGCTGCGGTCCAGCCGGCGCAGGCCAGTGAAGAGATTGGCGGCCGCCTCGGCCAGATCGCCGCTCTCGGAGAGGTTGAAGCAGGCAACCGCAAGGCCGGCATCGGCCGGCGGGACCGGTCCGAAGCCGAGCAGGGCCTCGCCCGGAAGGACACCGCGCGCCTCAAGCCGCACTGTCGCCCCGGGAGCATAGTGTGAAGTCAGCATGCCGGGCGCCAGAGGAGCTGCATCGTCGCTGTCCGCCGTCATCAGGTCCTCGCCCAGCACGGCAACGATGGCCTCCCGCGACAGGCCGCCGGGCCTCAGCAGGGTCGGGCGCTGGCCGGCGAGGCTGACAATGGTGGACTCAACGCCGATCGCGCAGGGACCCGCATCGATCAGGTGCTGGATGCGGTCGCCAAGGTCCGCGGCCACGTCGTCTGCCGTCGTCGGACTGATCCTGCCGGACAGGTTGGCGCTCGGCGCAGCCAGCGGCCGGCCGGAGGCCTCGGCCAGCCAGCGCATCACCGGCGCGTCGGGCACCCGCAGCGCCAGGGTGTCGAGCCCCGCCGTGACCAGATCCGAAATGGCCGAGCCCTGCTGTCGTGGCAGCACGAGCGTCAGCGGCCCCGGCCAGAAGGCCGCCGCGAGGGCGCGCGCCCGGGCATCGAAGACCCCGTGACGCTCCGCAGCTGCAAGGCTTTCCACGTGGGAAATCAGGGGGTTGAAGCTTGGTCGGCCCTTGGCTGCATAAATGCCGGCGCAGGCCTGCCCGTTGGTTGCATCGGCGGCCAGACCATAGACCGTCTCCGTCGGAACCCCGACAAGCGCCCCGGCGCGCAGGGCCTCTGCCACCGGCGCCAGAAGGCCGGAGGTCCGCCAAGCGGTGGACTTCAAATCCACACTCCAACGCTGCATCGTGGTGCTCATGTGGCCCTCGGGGCGGCAGACACGGTCGCGCAGGCCTGCCGATGGGTAACGTATTGACGTTTACGTAAACGTCTATAGGTTCGACGGAAGTCGATGACGTCGCGCGGCGTTTTGGGGGCTCGGCTTGCCCGCGTCAAGCTCGAAGCGTGCGCGAAAGGGAGAAACGGATGTATCGCGCGCCTCTTTCGGAAATTGCCTTCACGTTGACCCATATCGCCGGCCTTGAGGACCTGCGCTCCCTGCCGGGCGTCGAAGACCTGAGCGACGATCTGGTGGAGGCGATCCTGACGGAGGCCGGGCGCTTCGCGGCCGAGGAGATTGCGCCGCTGAACGCGATTGCCGACCGGACCGGAACACCGTTCCGGGATGGCGCCGTCACGTTGCCGCCGGCCTGGCGCGACCTGTATCACCGCTGGATCGAGGGGGGCTGGAACGGGCTTGCCGCCGACCCGGCCCATGGCGGGCAGGGCCTGCCGCTGATGCTCTACATCGCCACGCTGGAAATGTGGAACTCCGGCTCGATGGCCTTTTCGATCTGCCCGACCCTGACGGTGGGGGCCATCGAGGCGCTCGAGAAACATGCCTCGGAAGACCTCAAGGCCACCTATCTCGACAAGCTCGTCTCCGGCGCGTGGACCGGCACGATGAACCTGACCGAGCCGCAGGCGGGCTCCGATCTCAACGCGCTCACGGCGCGTGCCGAGCGCCAGCCCGACGGCACGTATCGCATCTTCGGCCAGAAGATCTACATCAGCTACGGCGAGCACGACATGACGGACAACATCGTCCATCTGGTCCTTGCCCGCCTGCCCGACGCACCGGCGGGCACCCGGGGCATCTCCCTGTTCCTCGTCCCGAAGGTGCTGGTCAATCCGGACGGCAGCCTCGGCGCGCGCAATGACGTGCGCTGCGCCGGCGTCGAGCACAAGATGGGCATCCACGGCTCGCCCACCTGCACGATGATCTATGGCGATGCCGGCGGGGCCATCGGCTGGCTGGTCGGCGAGGAAAACAGGGGGCTGGCCTGCATGTTCACGATGATGAACAACGCCCGGCTGGCGGTGGGGGTCCAGGGGCTGGGTGTCGCCGAACGCGCCTTCCAGAAGGCGCTTGCCTATGCGCTCGATCGCCGCCAGGGCAAGGCGCCCGGTGACGACAGCAAGGGGATGAGCCTGATTGCGGCGCATCCTGACGTGAAGCGCATGCTGCTTGGCATGCAGGCGCGGACCCAGGTGTCGCGCGCGATCTGCTACGCCTGCGCCCATGCCATCGACCGGGCCCGCCTGTCGACGACGGCAGAGGACCGCGCGTTCTGGACGGACCGGGCCGGGCTGCTGACGCCCCTCGCCAAGGCCATCTCCACCGATTTCGGCGTCGAGAGTGCCTCGCTCGGCATCCAGATCCACGGTGGCATGGGCTTCATCGAGGAAACCGGCGCGGCGCAGCACCTGCGCGACGTGCGCATCTCGACGATCTACGAGGGCACCAACGGCATTCAGGCCATCGACCTGATCCAGCGCAAGCTGCCGCTCGCCGGCGGCGCCCACGTGAAAGGGTTCATCGACGAGCTTTCGGCCCTTGCCGCCGCCGCCGCCGCGCATTCCGATACCGGGGTCAAGGCGCTGTCGGATCCGCTGAGCATGGCCATCGCCGACCTTGGTCGCGCCACCGACTGGATGATGGAGGCGCAGGCCGGGGGACGCGTCGCGGAAGCCCTTGCCGGTGCGACCCCTTACCTCCGTCTCACCGGGCTGACCTTCGGTGCCGCGCTGCTGACGAAGGGGGCTCTGGTCGAGGATCGTGATCCGAAGGCCACCGCCCATCGGCGGCTGCTGGCGCGGTTCTTTGCCGAGACTCTGCTGGTGGAGGTGGGCGGCCTGGCGCGCGATGTCATGGGTGCCGCCGACAGCATCCTTTCCTATGACCCGATGGCTCTGGCGTCCTGAACGCCGGAGGGAGGACCGTCATGATCCGCATGCACAGGGAAGCCGGCGTCAACATTCTGCGTTTCGACCGGCCGGACAAGAAGAATGCCATCACCGGCGAGATGTACCTCGCCCTCGCCGAGGGCCTGAAGGCCGGTGATGCGGACGCGGAGGTCCGCTGCCACCTGATCTGTGGCAGCCCTGGCGCCTTCACGGCCGGAAACGACATTGCCGACTTCCTGCAGCATGCGGGCAAGGGCGATCTGACCGGGCTGCCGGTGCTGACGTTCCTTGACGCGCTTGTCCGCGCCGCCAAGCCGCTGGTCGCCGCAGTCGATGGTCTGGCCATCGGGGTGGGAACGACCCTGCTGTTCCATTGCGACATGGTCTTCGCCAGTCCGCGGACGCTGATCAAGTCCCCCTTCGTCGATCTGGGACTGGTGCCGGAGGCCGGCTCAAGCCTGCTGGCCCCGCGTCTGATGGGACATCAGCGGGCCTTCGAGCTGCTGTGTCTGGGCGAAGGCTTTTCGGCAGAGGCCGCGCAGGCTGCCGGGCTGGTCAACCACGTCGTCGCCGAGGACGAACTCGAGTCACGGGCCATGGCAACGGCCCGGGCCATCGCCGCGAAGCCGGTGGAAGCCATGCGCCTGTCGCGTGACCTCCTGCGGGGCGACCGTAGCGACCTGCTCGCCCGCATGGACGAGGAGGCCCGGCTCTTCGGCCAGCGCCTGTCCTCGGCCGAAGCCGTCGCCGCCTTCACGGCCTTCATGGCAAAGGGCAAGGGCTGAGACGGGAGCGCAGTCGTTCCCGGTGACCGGGAACGGACCGCGCCTGGCTGCAAGCCGCAGACGGACCGTCAGTCGAACTCGGGGCCCCGGGCCGGATAGGGCGTGATTTCCTTCCAGGCCTTCATCAGGGTCTCGAGCTCCTCGTCGCCGTGTGGCGGCAGGATGATCTCCAGCCGGACCAGCAGGTCCCCATGGCCGCCGGCCTTGGTCGGAAGCCCCTTGCCTTTCAGCCGCATGACCTTGCCGCTGCTCGATCCGGCCGGGATCGTCAGGTTCACCGCGCCGTCCAGTGTCGGCGTGCGCACCTTGGCCCCGAGAACGGCCTCGTAGAGGGTGAGCGGCAGGTTCAGGTGCAGGTCCGAGCCCTTGACCTCGAACAGCCGGTGCGGACGCAGCCGGATTTCCACCACGGCATCGCCGGCCGGTCCGCCGTTGAGGCCGGGCTGCCCCTGGCCGCGCAGGCGGATCTTGTCGCCTTCCTCGGTCCCGGCCGGGATCTTCAGCTCGACGCTCTTGCCGGAGGGCAGGGTGATGCGGGCCTTGCCGTCGCGACCAAGCTCCTCCAGCGTGACCTGCAGGAGCAGGTCCACGTTCTTGCCGGCCTGGGGCATCGACGAGCGGCCCGCGCCCCCGGCTGCGCCCCCGCCAGCGCCCGCGCCATACCCCGCGCCGGCACCGGCGCGGCGGCCGCCGAAACCGCCGAGAATGTCGTTCAGGATATCGTCGAAGCCGCCGCCGCCCATTCCGCCGCCGCCCATGCCCCCGGACGCGCGGAAGCCGCGGTTCGCGCCGGCGTCGCGGCCGGCATCACGGAAAGGGTCGAAGTCGGAGAAGCCGTCAAAGCCATGCGCCTGAAAGCGGGGCTTGCCCTCGGCGTCGATCTCGCCGCGGTCGAACTTCTGGCGTTTGTCCTTGTCCCCCAGGATCTCGTAGGCCTGGTTGATCTCGGCAAAGCGGGACTGGGCATCCGGATTGTTGGCGTTCTGGTCCGGGTGGTACTGCTTGGCAAGCTTGCGGAAAGCCCGCTTGATGTCCTGCTCGGTCGACGACTTGGGGACGCCAAGAACAGAATAGGGGTCGCGCATCTGAGGTCCAATGGTCTGGGGGGCAGGGCGCCGGGGTTCGGCGCCGCCGTTTGCCCGTCACTTTAACTTGACTGGCATATAAGGTGCGAGAGCCAGTGTTGCCAGATCGGGCTTGTTCCGGGCTGACCCTGCGTCATCTAGCGGGCGGCCTCGGCAATGCCGATGACCTGCAGCTCCTGGCGCAGGTCGCGGCAGGCATTGCCGCTGTAGGCCTTCACGCCCTGGATCGTGTTGGCAGTGGTCTGGAAGGCCATGCAGCCGGGCACCTGCTCGCCCTCGCGTCCCAGCGCCGTGATGGTGCCGGAGTTGCCGCTTTCCGGATTCAGCCACGGGATCTCGACCGCCGCGCCGGCCACCGGTGCCCGCGTCAGGGCGAGGGCGATCACCGCGCGGTCGGTGGTGTCGATCTCCAGATCGGAGGCAGTGCCTGCTCCGTTGGTCGACCCGGTGACATCCACGGCCGCCGGTCCGTCGTAACTGGCAAGGGGAGAGGAGATCTGCGCGCATCCGCCGAGCACGAGCGAACCGGACAAAATGGCCGCAGCCAGTCCGTAGTGCTTGGAAAGGAGCGTCGGATATGGAAGGTTACGCATCACCAAGGGCCCTTCTCACCCGGATCCAGCCGTCCCGGAGGCGGCCGGATATCCCGCCCCGGATACCCACATCTGACAGCCTGCCGAGCCAATGACCCACATCGACGACACTTCCGCAAAAGACTTAACAAACGGTGATTTCACGGAAGCCGCAGAGCCGTTCGACCTGTTCGCGGCGTGGCTTGCCGATGCCGAGCCGAAGGAACTCAACGACCCGAACGCCATGGCGCTGGCCACGGTGGACCCGGACGGGCTGCCGAATGTCCGCATGGTGCTGCTCAAGGGCTTCGACCCGCGGGGGTTCGTGTTCTACACCAATCTGGAGAGCGCCAAGGGCCGCGAACTCCTCTCGGCCCGCAAGGCGGCCCTCTGCTTCCACTGGAAGTCGCTGCGCCGGCAGGTGCGGGTGCGCGGCCTCGTCGATCTGGTGAGCGACGCGGAGGCCGACGAGTACTATCTCTCCCGTCCGCGCGGCAGCCGCATCGGGGCCTGGGCCTCGAAGCAGTCCCGGCCGCTGGAGAGCCGCTTTGCCCTGGAAAAGGAAGTGGCGCGCTACACCGCGAAGTTCGGCATCGGCGATATCCCGCGTCCGGAGCACTGGACTGGCCTGCGCATCACGCCGCTCGAGATCGAGTTCTGGCATGACCGTCCCTTCCGCCTGCATGACCGCGTCCGCTTCACCCGCCCGTCGGCCGACGTCGCCTGGCAGAAGCTGCGGCTCTACCCGTGAGAGCCTTCGCGCCTAAAGCAACTTCTTGAGGCGGAAATAGAGGAAGGTCAAAGCGACCGAGACGAGCATCAGCCCGAGCGAATAGGGGTACCCGTAGGCCCATTGCAGCTCGGGCATTGCGGCGAAGTTCATGCCGTATACGGATGCGATGAGCGTGGGCGGCATGAAGATGACCGCCACGACCGAGAAGATCTTGATGATCTGGTTCTGCTCGAGATTGACGAGGCCCACGGTCGCGTCAAGCAGGAACGCGAGCTTGGTGTCGAGCGCGTCCGCATGTTCCTTGATCGACTGGATGTCACGGCCGAAGGTCTTGCAGCTCGCCACCTGGTCCTCGGTGAGATTGACCCGCGTGGCACGGCTGGAGAGGAACAGGAACAGCCGGATGAGGCTGGCGCAGACGTCATGCATGCGGGCCACCTGCAGGCCGATGCGCCCCTGGGTGCGGATCGCCGCCCGGTAGGTGTCGGCCTGGCGCGAGCTCAGGCCCTCCTCGAAGACGCGGGAGGAGAGCTTGTCGAAGGCGTCCGAGGCCTCTTCCAGCACGTCGGCGCAACGGTCGATGATGATGTCCAGCATCACGAACAGGATGCCCGGCCCGTTGCGGGGGATGGTCGAGTCGCTCTGGACCCGGCGCGAGCAGTTGATGATCGACTGAGGCTCGCCGTACCGGACGGTGACGAGGCGCTTGGCGCTCAAGACGAAGGTGACGGACGACATCTTCGGGTCCGGCATCCGCGCCGCCATGGGCAGCAGTGCGGTCATCACGATCGCGCCCGGCTCGTCATAAAGCCGCTCGGAGGTTTCGATCGAGGCGATTTCCTCCCGGGTCGGGATCTCCGCGCCCATGAGGTGCTCGGCCGCCAGCTGCTCCTCATGCGTCGGATTGAACAGGTCGATCCAGACTGCGGTCAGAGGGATCGTGCCGCCGGCCGGAACTTCCGAGCGCGCGAAGCCGGTGGACGTCGGGGTGTAGGCAATGATCATGTCCCGGTGCTCCGCCTTGACCTGCTCCCGTGGAGACGATGCACGCAAAACCTGATTCGGCCAAGCCGAAGTTATTGATTTGACAGCGAACTATCCGGCTGATCCGCCCTCGGGCAGGCGTCTGGTCCTGGACGTCTGTTCTTGGGCGTCTGGTCTTGGGAGTCTGGGTCTGGGCGGCTCACGCCTCGGGAGCGGGACGGTTGCGCCTGGCGGACAAAAGGCTCGGGGAGGATCCGACGGGAAGGCTCGCCTTGCGGGGGCGGCCGGCCGGGAAACGGTCGGACCAGAGCGGACCTTCGGGGGAGCGCACCGTGCAGATCCGGCTCAAGCGATGCAATCGGCTCGGGAGCGGCATGACCGGGGCCGCAGCAGGTCCGAAAGGACTGCGAGCATGGGGCTGGGTCGCACGCAGTTGATGATCCGGCGCGGGATCAGCAGGCGCGACGAAGCGGAGCGGGCGAGCCCTCCGGCGCGGAAGGGGGCTTCCGGCGCCGGGGCTTGGCTCGACGGGATTACCGCTTGGCGGACGTCCCGGCCTTGGCAGTGATGGCTGCCGACACGGCCTGGATGGCCAGCGGCTTGTACTGTTGCACGAGGTTCGGAACGTTTGCAGTTTTCTTTTCAGGGGCGCTCGTCATGTACGTCAGTCCGGCTAGAGGGTTGACAGATACTTAAATGCACATCGATTGCGGCGGGCTTATGGCCAGCTGGCAAAATCCGACAGTTCTTTTGCAGTGCAAAACACTGGCGCTGCTAGATTATCCTTATCGTCACCCTGGAGGGTTTACGATCCTTTAAGCATTACGCGTGCGGCGCCAAAAGGAAAAGGCCCGAACCGGGCCTTTTCGCAGGAATTCTGTGGCTCTTTCACGTCAGCGCAAGTTTTCGCGCCGGACATGCGCCTCCGTGGTGTCAAGCGCCGTCTCGAGACGGTCGAACAACATGTCCAGTTCTTCGGCAGAAATGACCATGGGCGGGCAGATGGCGATCGTGTCGCCGATGGCGCGCAGGATCAGTCCCTCCGCCTCGCAGGCCTTGGCACAGGCCAGCCCGACGCCCTGCGTCAGGTCGAAGGACCGGCGGCTGGCCTTGTCGGCCACCAGCTCGACGCCACCCACCAGACCGCTGCAGCGCACGTCACCGACCAGCGGATGATCGGCCAGCCGGCCGATGCGGGCGGCAAACTGCGGCGCCAGCCCGCGCACGCGCCCCACGATGTCGCGGCTCTTGTAGATGTCGAGGGCCTTGGCCCCCACCGCACAGCCGAGCGGATGGCCGCCGTAGGTGAAGCCGTGGCCGAAGGTGCCGATCTTGCGGCTCTGCTCGACGAAGGCCTGGTACATCTCCTCGGGCAGCAGCACGGCACCGAGCGGGACATAGGCCGACGTCAGCTGCTTGGCGCAGGAGATGGTGTCCGGCGTGAAGCCCATGGTCTGACAGCCCCACCAGTTGCCCGTCCGCCCGAAGCCGTTGATCACCTCGTCGTCGATGAACAGGATGTCGTTGGCCTTCAGGATCTCGACGATGCGCGGATAGTAGCCCTGCGGCGGCACGATGACGCCGCCGGCCCCCATCACCGGCTCGGCGATGAAGGCGGCGATGGTGTCGGCCCCCTCGCGCTCGATCAGCGCCTCCAGATTGCCGGCGATCCGCTCCACGAATTCCGCCTCGCTCTCGCCCGCCTCGCCGAACCGGTAGTGATGCGGGCAGTCGGTGTGCAGCACGCCGGCCACCGGCAGGTCGAAGTCGCGGTGGTTGCCCGGCAGGCCGGTGAGCGAAGCGGCCATCACCGTCACGCCGTGATACGCCTTCACGCGGCTGATGATCTTCTTCTTCTGCGGCTTGCCGCGGGCGTTGTTGTAGTACCAGGCCAGCTTGATCTGGGTGTCGTTCGCCTCCGAGCCCGACGAGGTGTAGAACACCTTGGACACCGGCATCGGCGCGATGTCCTTCAGCCGTTCCGCCAGCTCGATCGCCGGCTCCATGCCCTTGCCGCCGAAGAGATGGTAGTAGGGCAGCCGGGACAGCTGCTCGCGGGCGGCCTCGATCAGCTCCTCGTCGCCGAAGCCGAGCCCGGCGCACCACAGGCCGGACATGCCCTCGAGATATTCCTTGCCCTGCGTGTCGTAAATGAACACGCCCTTGCCGTGTTCCAGCACGAGCGGGCCCGTATCCACGAGCTTATGGAGCTGGGTGTAGGGGTGGAGCAGCGATTGGACATCGCGGGCTTGCACATTCGTCAGGGGCATGGCTGTTTCCTCTCTCCGGCGGCCGAGTCGCCGGCTCCCGATGCCAGCCTGCGGCCGCGGCTCCTGTCAAGCGCGCCGCACAGGGTCCCCCTGGCACCTGGACACTGAGACAAGCGGCGGCTGGCGAAAGGCCCGCCGCCCCGGAGACACGAGCATGAGCCCACGCCCCCAGACGGCGATCAAGGCCATCCTTTTCGACAAGGACGGCACCCTCATCGATTTCCAGCGCACCTGGTCCCCGGCCTTCAGCCGTCTGATCGAGACCATGGCGGCGGGCAATGCCCAGACGGCGGGTGAACTGGCCCGCGTCAGCGGCTTCGACCTCGGGCAGGGTCTGTTCGATCCCAATTCTCCCTTCGTGGCGGGGGCCAACGACACGGTGCTCGACGACTGGGCGCGCATTCTGGGCGTCACCGATGCGCGCGGCCTTCTGGCCGACATGGAAGCGCACCTGTTCCGGTTCGGGCTGGAGAACCTTGCCCCGTTCCCGACGCTGGACCCGACGATCCGCACGCTGCACGCGGCCGGCTATGCGCTCGGCATCGCCACCAACGACACGGAAGCCGCCGCCCGCGCCCAGATGGAAGCTCTCGGGCTCAGCGCCTGTTTCCAGCACATCTACGGCTATGACAGCGGCCATGGCCCGAAGCCGGAGCCGGGCATGATCCTGGCCTTCAGCCGGGCGACGGGCCTGCATCCCTCGGAAATCGCGCTGGTCGGCGACAGCCTCCACGACATGCACGCCGGGCGCAATGCCGGCGTTCGCCGCGTCGCGGTGACCACCGGAACCGTCGGGGCGGATGTGCTCGCCCCCCACGCCGACCATGTGTTCGGCGGGCTCGACGATCTGCTCGACTGGCTGGACGGCATGGGCGCCTGAGCCGGCAGACCTCCGGCACTGATGCGCTGCAGCACGCTGCGGGCCGTCTTGCCTCTGGACAGCATCCGCGACGCCTCCGCACTATGGCGGTCGGGCGGGGCCTGCCCCCGGACGGCCGCCCCGGGAGGTGAGACATGCTGGGCTTGATGCAGGACTGGCCGCTGACATGCACGCGGCTGATCGACCATGCGGCACGCAACCACGGCGCCGTGGAAATCGTGTCGCGCAGCGTCGAAGGGCCGATCCACCGGACCACCTATCGCGAGCTGCACGAGCGCGCGCGCCAGCTGGCCAAGCGCCTGCAGAGGCAGGGGATCCGCCTGGGCGACCGGCTGGCGACGCTGGCGTGGAACACCTGGCGCCATGTCGAGGTCTGGTATGGCGCGATGGGTCTTGGCGCCATCTACCACACGGTCAACCCGCGCCTCTTTCCCGAACAGATCGCCTGGATCATGAACCACGCCGAGGACCGGCTGCTGTTCGTCGATCTGACCTTCCTGCCCATTGTCGAGAAGATCTGGCCGCGCCTGCAGACGATCGAGCAGGTCATCGTGCTGTGCGATGCCGTGCATCTGCCGCCCACGACGCTGCCGCGCGTCGTGCCCTACGAGGACTGGCTGGCGGAGGCGGATGCGGACTTCGCCTGGGTCGAGGTCGAGGAGAACACCGCCGCCGGCATGTGCTACACCTCCGGTACCACCGGCGACCCGAAAGGCGTTGTCTATTCCCACCGGTCCAACGTGCTGCATGCGCTCTGTGCGTCGGTGCCGGACATGCTGGGCCTGCGCAGCCGCGACCGCGTGATGCCGGTCGTGCCGCTGTTCCACGCCAACGGCTGGTCCCTTGCCCTGTCCGCGCCCCTGGCCGGATCGGCCCTGGTGCTGCCGGGACCCAAAATGGACGGGCAATCGATCTGGCACCTCCTCGACAGCGAGCGCGTCACCCTGACCGCGGCCGTCCCGACCGTCTGGCTGATGCTGCTGCAGCACCTGCAGTCGACCGGGGCGGGCCTGCCCTGGCTGGAGCGGGTCGTGATCGGTGGCTCGGCCTGTCCGCGTGCGATCACGCGGGCCTTCGAGGAGGACTATGACGTCCGCGTGATGCATGCCTGGGGCATGACCGAGATGAGCCCGATCGGCACGGTCTGTGCGCCCAAGGCAGGCAAGGCCACCCTCACCGGCGAGGCACGGCTCGACCTGCAGGCCAAGCAGGGCATTGCCCCTTTTGGCGTCGAACTGAAGATCACCGACGACGCCGGCACCGAATTGCCCTGGGACGGCCGGACCTTCGGCCGCCTGAAGGTCCGTGGCCCGGCAATCGCCCGGGCCTATTTCAAGGCGGAGACGGACGAGGTGCTGGATCCGGAGGGGTTCTTCGACACGGGCGACGTGGCCCACATCGACCCTGACGGCTACATGCAGATCACGGACCGGTCGAAGGACGTGATCAAGTCCGGTGGCGAATGGATCTCGTCGATCGATCTGGAAAACCTCGCAGTGGGGCATCCGGACGTGGCCGAGGCCGCCGTCATCGGCGTGCCGCATCCCAAGTGGGACGAGCGACCGCTGCTGATCGTCGTTCCGCGCAGCGACACCCAGCCGCGGGCCGAGGACATCCTGGCCTACATGCAGGGCAAGATCGCCAGCTGGTGGATGCCCGATGATGTCGTCTTCCTCGACGAGATCCCGCATACGGCTACCGGCAAGATCAGGAAGTCGGCCTTGCGCGAGATGTTCCGCGCGCACGTGCTGCCGGACCGCCGCCCGCCCGGCGCACGGGACGAGCCCCCTCGCTGACGCGGGGGAGGGCGCAGAAGCTGCTGGCGTTCACACCGGCTTGGGCTAGGATGCAGCCGATCACGCGCCGGCGCCGCCGGGCGCATGTCGAGGCTGGCAGGGGAACAGCGTGCGCAAGAGATATCCCGTCCGCAGATCGGACCTTGCCCGGATCGCCCGTTTCATCGCGGCCCTCGGCGTGCCGACCCTGATTGCCGGGATCCTCGCGCATCGCGCCGGGGTGATCGACGCGCCGGACCTTCGCAAGGTGCTGATTGCTTCGGTGACCCTTGGCCTTGCCGGCGGCATCATGAGCTGCCTCGCCATCGCGAGCTGGTGGAACCGGGGCGGCATCGGCGTCGCCGATGCGGCGCGTGGCCTCTTCTACGCGCTTCTGCTGCTGATGCCGGCGGGGGCGGTCGTGACCGCATCGGCGGCCTTTCCGCCCCTGACCGAGGTCAGCACCGACCTGCAGGACCCGCCGCGTGCCATGCCGGAGCCGGGGCTGCCCGCCTCCGATCCCGGACTTGTCGCGCGGGAACTGGCCCAGCGGGCGGCCTATCCGGACATCGTGTCGCGCCGCTTTCGCATCACGCCCGGAGACCTGCACGCCGCCGTCCTGAAGGTCGTCGAGAAGCAGCAATGGCGGATCATCGGCGAGGTGCCGCCCGACATGCAGGATGCGCCGACCCTGCTGGAAGTGGAGACGCGCGTGCCCGTGCTGGCGCTGTCCAATGATCTGACGATCCGCATCCGTCCCGACCGGGCCGGGGCCGTTCTGGACGTGCGCGCCGCCAGCGATCTCAAGGATCACGATCTCGGGCTCAATGCCTGGCGCATCCGCGGCTTCTACCGGCAGCTCGACGAGATGCTCACCGAATCCTATGGCGACATCGCCAAGCTGACCGTGACGCCGGAGGAGGCGGCTGCAATCGAGGCCGAGGAGCTGCCGCTTCTGGCCGATCGGCCGCTTGCAGACGCGGCTGCCTCCGTGCCGCTGCCGTCCATGAAACCGAGCGGCGCGCAAACCGTGCCTGCGCTGGCACCGGCCCAGTTCGACGAGATCTACGAGGAAGACCCGGCGCCGGCGCGCTGACCGGCTCTGGCAGGCGCCCCCCCCCCGAGCCGCACCCGAGGCGCATCGGGACCCTGAGACGGCGTCCCGCCGATCGCATCCCGCGAGGTCTCCTGCCGCCCTCCGCCGCCAGCCGTCAGCGTGCCTGCGCGTAGGTGCCCGACAGGCCCGAGCCTGCGACACTGCGTGCCGATCCCAGCTCGATCAGACGTTCCAGCTGGGCAAAGACGGACAGCGCGGCCGCCCCCTTGAGGCTCGGGTCGAGACCGCGATAGACCGCATCCACCAGCTCCGGGATCGTCAGGCTCCGCCCGTCCAGCGCCTGCAGGACAGCCGCTTCCCGCGCCAGCCTGTGGGCCCTCAGGGCCTCGACATAGGCATGGGCCGAGCGCACCAGCGTCCCGTGACCCGGCAGATAGGTCGCCTCGGGCCGGCGCGCGAGCACGTCCAGCGACGCGAGATAGGCCTGCATGGAGCCGTCGGGCGGGGCAACGATCGAGGTTGACCAGGCCATCACATGGTCGGCCGAAAAGATCAGTCCGGCGTCGGGCAGGGCGAAGGCCAGATGGTTGGCCGTGTGGCCCGGTGTTGCCAGGATCTCGAAACGTCCGGCGGCGAGCGTCAGCGTGTCTCCGTCGGCAAGCTCCCGGTCGGCGCGGAAGTCGAGGTCGGAGCTTGCGTCGAGCGCGTTGATTTCGCCAAGCGCCAGTGCGCGCGCCGGTGCATGCGGGGCGCAGCCGAGGACGGGCGCTCCGGTGGCCGCCGCCAGCGCCGCGGCCCCCGGGGAATGATCCTTGTGCGTGTGGCTGACCAGGATCGCGCTGATCCGGGCCCCGTCGGCCGCCGCCAGCACCGCCGCCAGATGCGCCGCATCCTCGGGCCCCGGGTCGATCACGGCGAGGTCCCGCGTGCCCACGAGATAGGTGTTGGTGCCGTGAAAGGTGAAGGGGCCAGGGTTGCGTGCCGTCAGCCGGCGCACCCCCGGAACGATCTCGACCGCCGTGCCATAGGCCGGGTCGAACGCGGTGTCATGAACCAATCCTGCCATTTTGCCTGTCCTTCGGCCGGGGAGGGCAACCTGTCGCATCCGCTTGTTGCCATTGCCGAACTGCCGTGAATCGGTAATGTGCCTGCAGTAGGTTCGGGACCAACGGACGGCCCGTCTCGCGGGCCCGCAAACACGAAACCGGCGGCAATAGATCATGTCCAATCCCGAACAGTCCATATCCCTCGAGGTCGTCCTGCCGCTTCCGCGGCCGCAGGCCTTCGAGCTGGTGGTGGAACGATTTGCGGCCTGGTGGCCGCGCGAATACACCTTCCTCGGCGAGACCCTCGACGACATCGGCATCGAACCCCATTTGGGCGGTGCCTGCTACGAGCAGGACCGGGGCGGCCGGCGCGTGGTCTGGGGCACCGTCCTGTCGATCGAGCGCCCGCTCTACCTGCGTCTGGCCTGGCAGATCTCGCCGGAGCGCGAGCCGATCGCCGACCCGGCGGCCGCCAGCCGCGTGATGCTCAGTTTCCGCGACGCCGGCGACGCCACCCGGCTGGAGCTGGTCCACACGGACTTCATCCGGCATGGCGAGCGGGCGGCGGAGTACCAGGCGGCGATGGCCTCGCCGGCCGGCTGGCAGCATTGTCTGGGTCGTCTCACCGCCATGGCCGGCCGGCGCTGATCCGGCAGGCATCGCGGTGTCGCAGGATTGACACCTTGTTCGTGTTATGTCGCCGGCTCAGTTTTTCTGATGACTTGTGACGCGCCGGGGGGAGGCGCCGGGGAGTGTCATGGCGGACAACACCGAGGCGACCGATTCCTTGTCCAGCACCGCAGGGGCGACCAGCCCGCTCGGCCGGTTGCGCGAGCTGCGCTGGGTCCTCCTGGTCGCGCTGGCGGCCGGGGCCCTGGCTGCCCTCACCTATGACGTGCCGCCGGCCGCCGTGGCCGGCGCGCTCGTCCTCCTCGTCGGCGTGGCGCTGATCACACCCCGCCGCGCGCCCCCCGCACCGTCGATCGCCGCCGACGAGCAGCGCAACCAGCGCCGCATGTGGCCCGGCACCGGCATGAAGGTGACGGTCGACGCCCTGCCCATGCCCTGTTTCCTCGTCGATGGCCGCGGCATCACCCGCTATGTCAATGCGGTGGCCCGGACCCGCTATGCGGCGGTGCGCCCCGGCGATCCGGTGTCCTTCAGCCTGCGCGCGCCATCGCTGCTGGAGGCCTTCGACCGCGTCCGCACCCATGGCACGGCCGAGCGGATCGAATGGGCCGAGAAGGTCCCGACCGAATCCTGGTTCGAGGCGAGCATCGCCCCGATCCACCTGCCTGCGGCCAATGGTTCGGCCAAGAGCGGCGCCAACCCCGACTTCATCCTCGTGGCGATTCGCGACCTGACGGAACAGCGGCGGCTCGAGCGGATGCGGACCGACTTCGTCGCCAACGCCAGCCACGAGCTGCGCACCCCGCTTGCCTCGCTCACCGGCTTCATCGAGACGCTGCAGGGGCCGGCCCGCGACGACGCCGTCGCCCGCGAGCGCTTTCTCGCCATCATGCTGGACCAGGCCAACCGGATGCGGCGGCTGATCGACGACATCCTGTCCCTGTCCCGCATCGAGCTGCGCGCCCATGTGCGGCCGGACACCTACGTCGATCTGGCCGAGATCGTGCGCCACACCATTGATGCCCTCTCGCCGCTGGCGCGCGACATGGACCTCGACATCGCCCTTGAGGCCCCCGCCGGCGAGATCCTCGTGCAGGGCGACCGGGACGAGCTGATCCAGGTGGCCGAGAACCTGATCGAGAATGCCCTGAAATACGGCAGCACGGGAAAACGGATCGAGGTTGCCATCGAGCCGGGCCGGCCGTCGGGATGGTGTCTTGCCGTGCGCGACTATGGCGAGGGCATCGCCCCCGAGCATCTGCCGCGCCTGACCGAGCGGTTCTACCGCGTCGACGTGGCCTCCAGCCGCAGCATGAAGGGGACCGGTCTGGGCCTTGCCATCGTCAAGCACATCCTGACCCGTCACCGGGCACGCCTCGACATCGACAGCAAGCCCGGGGAGGGGGCCCGCTTCGCCGTGACCTTCCCCGACCAGGGGGCTGCGGCCGACCGGGGTGCCGGCCGCCCTGCCGGCTAAGGAAAACGGCAAGGGTCTGTCACATAACTCTCAACCAGCCGGGGTAATACTCTCGGACAACGCGCAGGCACCGCGCCGGCGCTGAACGCTGTACCCGGGCCGGGACCCGCTGGCGACCCGCCGGCGCGACGGACAGGCTGTCGGGTTCAGGAACGCAACTGGCAGGCAGGAGGGGCACTTGACTGCTAACGGGACCAGGCTGGCATTGGGCATGATTGCTGCCCTTTGCCTCACGTCGCAGGCCGCCGCCTTCGAGCGCGAACAGCTCCAGATCGTCGGATCCTCGACCGTGTTTCCCTTCGCCAAGGCTGTGGCCGAACGCTTCGGCATGACCGGCGGGTTCCGCATGCCCGTGGTGGAATCGACCGGAACCGGGGCCGGCATGGAACTCTTCTGCGCCGGCACGGGGGCAGAGACGCCCGACATCACCAACGCCTCCCGCGCCATGAAGCCGGACGAGGCCAGGGTCTGCGCCCTGAACGGCGTGACGCCGATCGAACTGAAGATCGGCTTCGACGGCATCGTGCTGGCGGGCTTCAAGGACGCGCCGGACTTCAACCTCGCCCTGCCGCAGCTCTTCCTCGCGCTGGCCGCCAGGGTGCCGGTTGATGGCCGGCTGGTGGACAATCCTTATCGCAAGTGGTCCGACATCAGCGCCGACCTGCCGGACAGCCCGATCCAGGTCTTCGGCCCGCCGCCCACCTCCGGCACCCGCGATGCCTTCTCCGAGATGGCGCTGGAGGCAGGCTGTGCCCGGGTGCCGGACGCCGCCGCTCTGGGCCTCAAGGGCAAGGCCTGCCACGCCATCCGCGAGGATGGCGTCTATCTGGACACGGGCGAGAATGACGAGCTGGTGGTCCAGTTGCTCGATGCGACGCCCACGGCGCTCGGCATCTTCGGCTTTTCTTTCCTCAACGCCAATCTCAGCCACCTCAAGGGCGCGCGGATCTCCGGGATCGAGCCCACCTTCACCAACATCGCCTATGGGGCCTATCCGCTTTCCCGGGCACTCTACGTCTACTTCAAGAAGGAACACGCCGAGGCGGTTCCCGGCATGCCCGAATACCTCACCGAGCTGACGCGCGAGCAGGCCTGGGGACCGGGTGGCTATCTGAAGCAGAAGGGTCTCATTCCGCTGCCGGACGCCGAGCGCGTTGCCCAGGTCCGGCAGGTCGAGACTTCCTTTGCCGGCAACTGACTGCCGCCGCCTGCGGGGCCGTCGCTGGCGGCCCCGTGCGGCACCCGGCCGCCAGCCGCGCAGCCGCGTGCGCAGAACCGTCACAAAACTGGCAAGAACGCCCCGTCAGCCAAAGGAAAATCAAAGCAGGGCAACGGCTTAGTTTGTCACAAAACTGATATTCAACTGTCATACAAGTCACATGACAGCCACCTATGGTCCGCCCATCGCTCCGGTCCGCACTGGCCGAGTGGTGCTCCGAAAACCTTGACATTCGAAGGGAGTGGTCAAGTGAAGTTCAAGTCTTTCGTCAGCGTTGCAGCCCTCGCAGTTGCTGCCACCGCCGTCGCCGGCGCCGCCCAGGCCCGCGACCAGATCCAGATCGCCGGTTCGTCCACCGTTCTGCCCTACGCCTCGATCGTTGCTGAAGCCTTCGGCGAAAACACCGACTTCCCGACCCCGGTGGTCGAGTCGGGCGGTTCGTCCGCCGGTCTGAAGAAGTTCTGCGAAGGCGTTGGCGAGAACACCATCGACATCGCGAACTCCTCGCGCCCGATCCGTGAAGCCGAGATCAAGGCCTGCGCCGAAGCCGGCGTGAAGGACATCATCGAAGTCCGCATCGGCTATGACGGCATCGTGTTCGCCTCCGACATCAAGGGCAACAAGTTCGCCTTCACCCCGGCCGACTGGTTCAAGGCTCTGGCCGCTGAAGTCGTCGTCGACGGCAAGGTCGTTCCGAACACCGCCAAGTCCTGGAAGGACGTGAACCCGAACCTGCCGGATCAGCCGATCCTCGCCTTCGTCCCGGGCACCAAGCACGGCACCCGCGAAGTGTTTGAAGAGAAGGTCATCGCGGCCGGCTGCAAGGAAACCGGTGCGCTGGACGTCTTCAAGAAGGCCGACGAGAAGGGCGCTGCCAAGAAGTGCATCACCCTGCGCACCGACGGCGTGTCCGTTGACATCGACGGCGACTACACCGAAACCCTCGCCCGCATCGAGTCGAACAAGAACGGCATCGGCGTGTTCGGTCTGTCCTTCTACGAGAACAACACCGACAAGCTGCAGGTCGCCACGATCAACAACGTCGTCCCGACCGTTGCTGCGATCGCGTCCGGCGAATACCCGGTCTCCCGTCCGCTGTACTTCTACGTCAAGAAGGCGCACATCGGCGTGATCCCGGGCCTGCAGGAATTCGCCCAGTTCTTCGTCTCTGACGAAATCGCCGGCGCAAGCGGCCCGCTCGCCCAGTACGGCCTCGTCTCCGATCCGGAGCTGGCCAAGGTTCAGGCCGACGTGGCTGCCGCCAAGACCATCGGCCAGTAAGCCGACCTCACACTGAAAGGGCGGCGAAAGCCGCCCTTTCTTGTCCCTGTTGCTGGTGGGTCGCGCCTCATGTCTCTTTTCTTCCTTCTCCTGGTCATTGTCGGCCTTGCCGCCGCCGGTTTCTTCGCCGGTCGCATCCGCGCTGTTGCCAGCGCCGGCGGTGATGCCCGCAACCTTCATTCCCTGCCCGGATACTACGGCTGGCACGTCAGCCTGATGGTGCTGGTCCCCTCCATCCTGACGCTTTGCGCCTGGCTCCTGATCCAGCCCGTCGTGATCAACTCCCAGATCTCGGGCATGATCTCGCAGGACGCGATTGCCAAGAGTTCGCTTGACCTGGTGCTGAGCGATGTCCGGCGTGTCGCCGACGGCCTTGACCTTGCCGTCAGCAGCGGGGTGATGACCGACGAGCAGGCGCGTTCCATCCGCACCGAACTGACCGACGTCCGCGGCCGTCTCGGCGACATCGGCGTCGCCCTGGGGTCCGACGTGTCGTCCGAGACCCTGCGCGCGGCCCAGAGCTACCGCGAGCTTGCCTCCGCCGGAAACATGCTGCGCACGCTGCTCGTGCTGCTGGTCGCCTTCGGTGGTCTTGCCTACGCGGTGCTGTCGACCAACAAGGACTTCCGGGCCCGCAACCGTGTCGAGCACATCGTCATGGGCATGCTGGTCTGCGCCGCGTCCATCGCGATCCTGACGACGGCCGGCATCTTCTTCTCGCTGGTCTTCAACACGGTCGAGTTCTTCAAGCTCTACCCGGCTGCCGACTTCTTCTTCGGCATGACCTGGAGCCCGAGCTTCCATGGCGGCTCCTCGCTCGGCATCGTGCCGCTGCTCTGGGCTACGTTCTACATCTCGATCATCGCCCTGTCGGTCGCCGTTCCGATCGGCCTCTTTGCGGCGATCTACCTGTCCGAATATGCAAGCCCGACTGTCCGGTCCGTGGCCAAGCCCCTGCTCGAGGTGCTCGCCGGCATCCCGACGATCGTCTACGGCCTGTTCGCGCTGCTCACGGTCGGCCCAGCTCTGGTCAGCCTGTTCGGCGAGGGCGGTGCCTTCGGCCTGAACTGGATGCAGGGCGGTACTGCCGTCGTCACCGCCGGTCTGGTGATGGGCATCATGATCATCCCGTTCATGAGCTCGCTGTCGGACGACATCATCAACGCCGTGCCGCAGTCGCTGCGTGACGGCTCGCTCGGTCTGGGCGCCACCCATTCGGAAACCGTGCGCAAGGTGATCCTGCCCGCCGCCCTCCCGGGCATCGTCGGTGCCTTCCTGCTGTCGGCCTCCCGCGCCGTCGGCGAGACGATGATCGTGGTGATGGGCGCCGGTGCCGCCGCGAAGTTCAGCCTGAACCCCTTCGAGGCGATGACCACCGTCACCGCCAAGATCGTCAGCCAGCTGACCGGTGACGCCGACTTCGCCTCGCCGGAGGCCCTCGTCGCCTTCGCACTCGGCATGACCCTCTTCGTGATCACGCTCGGGCTCAACATCATCGCGCTCTACATCGTGCGCAAGTACCGGGAGCAGTACGAATGACCGACGCGACAGTGAATGCTCCGGTCCTGCCGGACGACAGCCAGAACGCGCAGCCGCGCAAGTCCAAGTCGCTGTATGAACTCGACGCCCTGACCCGCAAGCGCAACGCCGCAGAGGTGCGCTTCAAGGCCTACGGCATCGTCGCCATCCTCATCGGCCTGTCCTTCCTGGCGGCCCTGATGTACGCGATCATCAGCAACGGCACGGTGGCCTTCACCCAGACCTTCGTCCAGGTGTCGATCCCCCTCGACAAGGCCAAGATCGATGCCGCCGAGGCGTCGGTCGTGAAGACCTCGCAGTACAACGCGCTGATCGACGCCGCGCTGAAGGAGAAGCTGGCAGGCGCCGGCATCACCACCGACATGAAGCCGGCCGACCTGCGCAAGATGCTGTCCTCCGGTGCGGCAACGCAGGTGCGCGAATTCGTGCTCCAGAACCCGGGCGAGATCGGCAAGACGGTCGTCTTCGACATCTACGCCGCCGCCCGTGTCGACGGCTACCTCAAGGGCCGCGTCACCCGCGAGAGCCTTGCCAACGACAAGAACCTGGATCCCGCGCATCTCGACCTCGTCGACCAGATGCTGGAGAAGGGAACCATCGAGCGCCGCTTCAACTGGGACTTCATCCTTGGCTCGGACGCCTCCGACTCGCGTCCCGAGAAGGCCGGTCTCGGCGTCTCGATGATCGGCTCCTTCTACATGATGCTCGTGGTGCTGCTGCTGTCGCTGCCCATCGGCGTCGCGGCGTCCATCTATCTTGAGGAATTCGCGCCGAAGAACCGCTTCACCGACCTGATCGAAGTGAACATCGCCAACCTGGCGGCCGTTCCCTCGATCGTGTTCGGCATCCTCGGTCTGGCCGTGTTCATCCAGTTTGCCCATCTGCCGCAGTCCGCGCCGCTGGTCGGCGGCCTGGTGCTGACGCTGATGACGCTGCCGACCATCATCATCTCGACCCGGGCGGCCCTCAAGGCCGTGCCGCCGAGCATCCGTGACGCCGCGCTCGGCGTCGGCGCCTCGAAGATGCAGGCCGTGTTCCACCACGTGCTGCCGCTGGCCATGCCGGGCATCATGACGGGCACGATCATCGGCATGGCACACGCCCTCGGCGAGACCGCACCGCTCCTCCTGATCGGCATGGTGGGCTTCATCGCCTCCAACTATCCCGACGGGGTCACGGCCGGCTTCCTGTCGCCGAACTCGGCCATGCCCGCCCAGATCTACGAATGGGCCAAGCGTGCGGACCCGGCCTTCTACGAGAAGGCCTGGGGCGGGATCATCATCCTGCTGGTCTTCCTGCTGGCCATGAACATCGTGGCGATCATCCTGCGTCGCAAGTTCGAACGCCGCTGGTAAGGGAACCGCGACCATGAACGACATGTCTGTTACGACAAAGGCAGCTGCCATGACTGATGCGAAGATTTCCGCCCGCAAGGTTCAGGTCTATTATGGCGAGAAGCACGCCATCAAGGACGTGGACATCGCGATCCAGCCGCGTTCGGTCACGGCCTTCATCGGCCCGTCGGGCTGTGGCAAGTCCACTTTCCTGCGGTGCCTCAACCGCATGAACGACACGATCGACATCTGCCGCGTCGAGGGCAACATCTCCATCGACGGCGAGAACATCTACGACCCCAAGGTCGATCCGGTGCAGCTGCGCGCCAAGGTCGGCATGGTGTTCCAGAAGCCGAACCCGTTCCCGAAGTCGATCTACGAGAACGTGGCCTATGGCCCGCGCATTCACGGTCTTGCCCGCAAGAAGTCGGAGCTGGACGAGATCGTTGCCTCCTCGCTGCAGAAGGCCGGCCTCTGGAACGAGGTCAAGGATCGTCTCGACGGCCCGGGCACCGGCCTGTCCGGTGGCCAGCAGCAGCGCCTGTGTATTGCCCGCGCCATCGCCGTCAGCCCGGAAGTGATCCTCATGGACGAGCCGTGCTCTGCGCTGGACCCGATTGCCACGGCCAAGGTCGAGGAACTGATCGACGAGCTGCGCGCCAACTACACGATCGTGATCGTGACCCACTCCATGCAGCAGGCCGCCCGCGTGTCCCAGCGCACCGCCTTCTTCCACCTCGGCAATCTCGTCGAGGAAGGCGCGACGCAGGACATCTTCACCAACCCGCAGGACAAGCGTACGCAGGACTACATCACCGGTCGCTTCGGTTAAGGTCCAGTTGTTTCCAACGCGAGAAGGATTTGAACATGTCCGAGCATACCGTCAGTTCCTACGATGAAGAACTGCGCGAGCTGGCTGGCCGTGTGGCCGAGATGGGTGGCCTCGCCGAGGCGCTGGTCAACGACGCCGTGACCGCCCTGCTGTCGCAGGATCTGGAAAAGGCCCACAAGACCATCCTGCAGGACGCGCGTCTCGACGAGCTGCAGCAGGAGATCGAGGCGAAGTTCATCCGCATCGTCGCCCTGCGCCAGCCGATGGGCCAGGACCTGCGCGAGATCATGGCCGCCGGTCGCATCGCCAACGACCTGGAGCGGGTCGGCGATCTTGCCAAGAACATCGCCAAGCGCGTCATTGCCATCGACGGCGACCTCAACTCCAAGAAGGCCGCCTTCGGCGTGGAGCACATGTCCGAACTGGCGCTGAGCCAGCTCAAGGCCGTGCTTGACGCCTACACCAGCCACGACGCTGCGGCAGCCCAGGCCGTGCGCGAGCGTGACGACGAGGTGGATGCGATCTACACCTCGCTGTTCCGCGAGCTGCTGACCTACATGATGGAAGACCCGCGCAAGATCACCCAGTGCGCGCATCTGCTGTTCTGCGCCAAGAACATCGAGCGCATCGGTGACCATGCCACCAACATCGCCGAGAACGTCTACTTCATGGTGACGGGCAAGCAGCTGCTGGAGGCTCGCCGCAAGATCGATGAAACCGGCCTCGCCGACATCGAGAACGCCTGACGCGGTCACCCGCGTCCGATTGCTGGAGCGTATGAATGCCTAAGGTTCTCATCGTTGAAGACGAAGAGCCGCTGAGCCTGTTGTTGCGCTACAATCTGGAAGCAGAAGGCTATTCCGTGGAGGCCTGCGCCCGCGGCGATGAAGCGGAAATCCGGCTGCGCGAGAGCCAGCCGGACCTCCTCTTGCTGGACTGGATGCTGCCGGGCCTGTCGGGCATCGAGCTGTGCCGGCGCCTTCGGGCGCGGGCAGAGACCGAGCGCCTGCCGGTGATCATGCTGACGGCCCGGGGCGAGGAAGCCGAGCGCATCCGCGGGCTCGCCACCGGTGCCGACGACTATGTCGTCAAGCCGTTCTCGATCCCCGAGCTGATGGCGCGCGTGCGCGCCATCCTGCGGCGGGCCCGGCCCGAGGTCGTGTCGACGATGCTGCGCTCCGGCGACATCGAGCTTGACCGCGAGACCCACCGCGTCCGCCGCAACGGCAAGGAAATCCATCTCGGACCGACCGAGTTCCGCCTGCTGGAGTTCCTGATGACCTCGCCCGGCCGCGTGTTCTCGCGCGAGCAGCTGCTCGACGGCGTCTGGGGGCATGACGTCTATGTGGACGAGCGGACGGTCGACGTGCATGTCGGTCGCCTGCGCAAGGCGATCAACCGCGGCAAGGTGAAGGATCCGATCCGCACCGTCCGCGGCGCCGGATACGCCTTCAACGACCAGTTTGCGGTCGCCGGCTGACGCTGCGTCTTGTCATCGACTGGCGAAACATCGCCGCTGAGCCCGCCTCCGGTGGGCTCAGGCTGCTGACAAACCCTGTATCGTCATCCCGGACGAGAGCGAAGCGGAGATCCGGGAGCGGAGAGCCTGGGTCTCTCCCGGGTTCGCTGATTGAAATATGGAGGCCTCGCCCCTCCGGTCCCGGCTCGGCGCTGCGCTTGGCCGGGATGACTTCGGAGAGGGCGAGCTTTGTCATCACATCAAGCCCAGCCCGCTTCTGGCGGGCTTTTTTGTTGCCAGTTGTCTCGCCTGACGTCGGGCCGCTTGGGCGCATCCCGAGCGTAAAAGCAAAAGCCCGCCGGGCGGAGGCGCGGCGGGCTTCGGGTTGGGTGGGGCGACCACGGACTGGTTGGCCACCCCGAAACGGTCGGCAGCTGGCGCTCAGGCGCGGGCCAGCTGCTTCTTGTCCTTGTCGCGGCGACGGTCATTCACCGGCTGATAGGCGATGCGGCAGTGATGCGCGCAATAGGGCACGCCCGGATCGGAGTGCCGGCCGCAGAAGTAGAAATCCTGCGAGCTCGGGTCGCCGATCGGCCACTTGCAGGTGCGCTCCGTCAGCGTGAGGATGGTCGCCCGTTCCGTCATCGGCACGATCTCGGCAACCGGCGCGGCTTCGGGTGCCACCTCGACGGCGACGTCCTCGACCGGGTCCATCTTCAGCGCCGTCGCCCCGCGGCTCTGCGCCGCAGGGGCCTGGGCCGGACGCGGCGTTGCGGCCGGCGTCTGGGGCGTCGGCGTGCGTGCCCGCCGCGGCTTGGCCGCCGGGGCCACCGCCTTGGCGCGACCGGACAGCCCAAGGCGATGCACCTTGCCGATCACCGCATTGCGCGTGATCCCGCCGAGCTCGGCGGCGATCTGGCTCGCGCTCAGCCCGTCAGTCCAGAGCTTCTTCAGGAGCTCCACGCGTTCGTCAGTCCAGCTCATCCGTCACACCCCGTCGTTGCCGGCCGCAGATCCGAATTGAAGGCAGTAACCAAGTGTTAAGGCACGCGTGTTCCACGCCCCTCTTGGCATATCCAGTATGATTTGGTGATCTACAGCACGAGATGTCGTATCCGACAGGCAGGACAGTACAATGGCGGCCAAATCCGAGGCAAGGATACGGACAACATGAACCGGGGACGAAACGACTTTTCCCCAGATTACGCCGCGGTTGCCGCGGGCTTGCTGAGTGGCTGAAATGCGCCATTTGCATTGACAGGCAAGGCGATGCGCGGTGTATAAACAGCGCTCATTGTCTGTGCCGCCTGTTCGGGCGGCACAGTTCGTTTTGGCATCCCTTTCAACCATCCCTGAACCGGAGAGGTTTTCCGGGACAAGACGTCCCGGACCCCGCATGAGGAGTTGAGCATATGACGGCGTCGGCACTTTTCGGCACCTACGCTCGGGCGGATCTTGATTTCGTCCGTGGAGAAGGCGTGTGGCTGGAGACGTCCGACGGGCGCCGATACCTCGACTGCGGATCCGGCATCGCGGTGAATGCCCTCGGCCACTCCCATCCCCATCTCGTCAATGCGCTGAAGGCGCAGGCCGAGAAGCTGTGGCATGTCTCCAACCTCTACAAGATGGAAGGCCAGGAGACGCTTGGCCGCCGTCTGGTCGAGGCGACCTTTGCCGACCGGGTGTTCTTCACCAACTCCGGGGCGGAGGCGATGGAAGCCTGTTTCAAGACCGCCCGGCGCTATCACTATGTGAACGGCCATCCGGAGCGGATCGACATCATCACCTTCGAGGGCGCCTTCCACGGCCGCACCATCGCGACCATCGCCGCCGGCGGCCAGGCCAAGTATCTCGAGGGCTTCGGCCCGAAGGCGCCGGGCTTCCTGCAGGTTCCGGCCGGCGATCTGGACGCGCTCAAGGCCGTCATCGGCCCGACCACCGCAGCCCTCTGCATCGAGCCGGTGCAGGGTGAGGGCGGCATCCGCGAGATCCCGGTCGAGTTCCTGCGCAAGCTGCGCGAGATCTGCGACCAGGAAGGCATCCTGCTGATCTTCGACGAGATCCAGACCGGCGTCGGGCGGACGGGCAAGCTGTTTGCCCATGAATGGACGGGTGTCAGCCCGGACCTGATGGGCGTTGCGAAGGGCATCGGCGGCGGCTTCCCGATGGGCTGCTGCCTCGCGACCGCCGCAGCGTCCGCCGGCATGGTTCCCGGCACCCACGGCACCACCTTCGGCGGCAACCCGCTGGCGATGGCCGTCGGCAATGCGGTGCTGGACGTCATCCTCGAGCCGGGCTTCCTGGAAGAGGTCCAGCGCAAGTCGCTGCTGTTCAAGCAGCAGCTCGCGGCCGTCATCGACGCCCATCCGGGCGTGCTGCAGGAAATCCGCGGCCGCGGCCTGATGCTCGGCCTGAAGTGCGTCCGCCCGAACACGGACGTGCTGGTCAAGCTGCGGGCCAACGGCCTGCTCGCCGTGCCGGCGGGCGACAACGTGCTGCGCATCCTGCCGCCGCTGACCATCTCCGACGAGGAGATCGGCGAAGCGGTTGCCCGCATCGAAGCCGCTGCCAAGGCCGTCGAGGCCGACCTCGCTGCCGCTGCAGCCGGAGCCTGAGTTCATGTCCCAGTCCCTGCGTCATTTTCTGGATCTCACCGATTTCGAGGGCGACGAGCTGCGCGCCATCCTGGATCTCGGCCGCAAGCTGAAGCGCGAGCGCAATGGCGTGCGCCGTGGCGAAGGTCCGCTGGCCGGCAAGGTCCTGGCCATGGTCTTCGAGCAGCCCTCGACCCGCACCCGCATCTCCTTCGACGTCGGCATGCGCGAGCTTGGCGGCGAGACGCTGATGCTGACCGGTGCAGAAATGCAGCTCGGCCGCGGCGAGACAATCGCCGACACCGCACGCGTGCTGTCGCGCTTCGTCGATGCCATCATGATCCGCATCCTGAGCGAGAGCGACCTGCAGGAGCTTGCAGCCAATGCCACCGTTCCGGTGATCAACGGCCTGACCAAGCGCTCGCATCCCTGCCAGATCATGGCCGACATCATGACCTTCGAGGAGCACCGGGGCTCCATCAAGGGCAAGTCCGTGGCCTGGACGGGCGACAGCAACAACGTGCTGGCCTCCTGGATCCACGCGGCGCCGCGCTTCGATTTCGAGATGCGCATCGCCACGCCGAAGGAGCTTGCGCCGCCGGTGGAGCTGATCGCCGCCGCCCGCGCCAAGGGCGCCTCCATCGTCGTGACCGACGATCCGTACGAGGCTGTGAAGGGCACCGACTGCGTCGTGACCGACTGCTGGGTCTCGATGGGCGACGATGATGCCGAGACCCGCCACAACCTGCTCGGGGCCTATCAGGTCAACAGCCGGCTGATGGGCGAGGCCCGGTCCGATGCCCTGTTCATGCACTGCCTGCCGGCGCATCGCGGCGAGGAAGTCACCTCGGAGGTGATGGACGGGCCGAACTCGGTGGTGTTCGACGAGGCAGAGAACCGTCTGCATGCGCAGAAGGGCATCCTCGCCTGGTGTTTCAACGGCGTGTGAGGGCAGGCCCGTGGCATTTGACATCGAAGCCTATGGTCTGAAGGCGGCCGGGCCGGACGCGGTCCGCCCCTTCACCGTCGATGGTCTGGACGTGCGCGGCCGCGCGGTCGCGCTCGGCCCGATGCTGAACCAGATCCTCGACCGGCATGCCTATCCGGCCCCGGTCGCCCGGCTTCTGGGCGAGGCGATTGTGCTCACCGCGCTGCTTGGCACCGCCCTGAAGTTCGACGGGCGTTTCACCGTGCAGACCCAGTCGGACGGACCGGTCAACATGCTCGTGGTCGATTTCACCGCTCCCGGCTCGATCCGGGCCTATGCCCGGTATGACGAGCAGGCCTTCCGGCCGGGCGGTCCGGGCGAGGGCGCCGACCCGGCCACCCTGCTCGGACGCGGCCATCTGGCGATGACCATCGACCAGGGCAAGCACATGCAGCGCTATCAGGGCCTGGTCGAGCTGGACGGCATCTCGCTGGAAGAGGTGGCCCGTCGCTACTTTGCCCGCTCCGAACAGATCCCGACGGAAGTCCGCCTCGGCGTCGGCCGCCTGTTCACCCGGCGGGACGGCCAGTCGCCCAGCGAGACCTGGACGGCGGGCGGCATCCTGGTCCAGTTCCTGCCCGAGGCACCCGAGCGGATGCGCCAGGCCGACCTGCACCCCGGCAACATGCCGGAAGGCACGCAGGCGCACACCATTGACGAGGACGATGCCTGGATGGAGGCCAAGAGCCTTGTCGGCACCGTCCGCGACGACGAGCTGACCGACCCGGAGATCACCGTCGAGCGGCTGCTCTTCCGCCTGTTCCATGAGCGGGGCGTGCGGATGTTCGACGCCCAGCCCATCCTCGACCGCTGTCGCTGCAGCCGGGAGAAGATCGAGGCGGTGCTCGAGAACTTCTCCGCCGAGGAACGGACCGACATGGTCCAGGACGGCCGGATCATCGTCACCTGCGAATTCTGCAGCACCCGCTACGAGTTCAAGGCCGAGGCGGTCTGAGGCCTGCGACAGCTGGCGACAATTCCCTGATTGCCGCGCCGACCCCGGCGGGTCTAGGCTGACCCCGGGACAGCCCGTCCGGTCATGCGATCCGGCGCGCCCTGTTCCGCAACTGGCGTCGGGAACAGGGGATCGAGCGGGTGCTTCAGGCTGTCGAGACACGGGAGAACGCACTCCCTGAGCAGGGTCGGTCCGGACCGGACGGCCCCGAGGGAGACGGGCCAGCGACCCTTTCCGATCCGGCCGGCAACGATGCCGCTCCCATGCCTGCCGCGCCCGGTCCCCGTCGCAGCCCCAACCCGGGCCCGGGTCGGGCGGTCGTGGTCCTCAAGTCGCTGCTGCAGGCGATCCTCGCTCTCGCCATCCTGGTCGCGGCTGTCCTCGGGATGCGGCATTTCGTGCTGACCAAGCCGGAGGTGCCGCGCCGTCCGGCCCAGGAACAGACCTATGCGGTCGAGACGGCGGCCGTCCGCCTCGCCAGCCATACGCCGTCGATCCGCCTCTACGGTGAGGTGACGGCCGGACGCCAGGTGGACTTGCGCTCGCTCGTCGCCGGCGAAATCGTGGCGGTCAACCCGGAGCTGAAGGCCGGCGGGACCGTGCGCAAGGGCGAGGACCTGGTGGCGATCAACCGCTTCGACTACGAGGGCGCCGTCCGCGAGGCGCGCGCCAACCTGCTCGAGGCCCGGGCCCAGAAGATCGAGATCGAAGGTCGCGTTGCCCTCTACCGCGACAACCTGCGCCGGGCCGGCGAGCAACTCGCCTTTGCCGAACGCGACCTGGAACGGGCCGAACAGTTGCAACAGACCGGCTCGGTGACCGAGCGGGCGCTAGACGAACGCCGCCTGCTCGTGTCGCAGCGCCGCCAGGCCGAGGAACAGGCGCGCAACACGCTCGCCGTCGAGGAAGCCGGCATCGAACAGCAGGCGGCCGTGATCCAGCGCCTGCAGTGGCGTCTGGAACTGGCCGAGCGCAACCTCACCAACACGGTCCTGCGCGCCCCCTTCGATGCCATCGTGCGCACGGAAGCTGCCCAGGCCGGTCGTCTCGTCAACGTCAATGATGTCGTGGCCTCGCTCTACGCCCGAAACGAGCTGGACGTGCGCTTCACCCTGTCGGACAACCAGTATGGCCGCCTGATCGCGCAGAGCGGAACGCTGGTGGCCCGCCCGGTGGATGTCTCCTGGGTGCTGGGCTCGCAGACCATCGACTACCGCGCCGTGGTCGACCGTGTCGGTGCGGATGTCGCCCGCACCCGCGGTGGCGTCGATGTCATCGCCACCGTCGTCGTCGAGGACGGCGCCGTTCCGCTGCGCCCCGGGGCCTTCGTCGAGGTGACGATCCCGGACCGCACCTACCCGGCGACGGCCCGCCTGCCGGAGACCGCGCTCTATGACGAGGGGCACGTCTTCGTGGTGACGGAGGGCCGGATGACCCGCCGCAACGTCCGTGTCGAGGCCTTCGACCAGGGCTACGTGCTTGTTTCCGGTGAGCTTTCCGATGGCGACGTGGTCGTGACCACCCGGATTGCCGGTGGCGGCGAGGGCGTGAAGGTCCGCTCCCTGACCGATGCCGCCCAGCCCGCAGAGCGGACGCAGGGGCAGGGGGGCGGCAATGGCCAGTAACACCGAGACCTGGGTCGCCGGTCTCGCCCGGCATCCCAATGCGGCCAACCTGATGATGGCCGTGATGCTGCTTTTCGGCGTCTTCGGGCTGGCCCAGCTCAACACCCAGTTCTTCCCGACCATCCGTTCCGACCGGATCACGGTGTCTGTCGCCTGGCCCGGCGCCTCGGCGGAGGATGTCGAGAAGAACGTGCTCGAGGTGATCGAGCCGGAGTTGCGCTTTCTCGGCAGCCTGAAGGAAATCGCCGCCTATGCGCGCGAGGGCTCGGGAACGGTGCTGCTCGAGTTCGACGAGGGCACGGACATGCCCAAGGCGCTGTCGGATGTCGAGCAGGCCATGGCGGCCATCACCACGCTGCCCGACGAGGCCGAGACGCCGGTTGTCTCCGCCTCCACCTTCACCGACCAGGTGGCGACGCTGGCCATCCGGGGGCCCTTTTCCGAGGAAGCGCTGAAGGTCTACGCCCGCAAGATCCGGGACGACCTGCTGGCGCGCGGCATCGACCGCATCGATTTCAACGGCTTTCGCTCGCCGGAGTTTCTGGTCGAGATCCCGGAGCGGGAGTTGCGACGGCTCGACCTCACGGTCGCCGACGTGGCGGAACGGATTGCCGGCAACACGCAGGACATCCCCGCCGGCAATCTCGACGGAGCGCTCGAACGCCAGATCCGGGCGGTGGCGGAGGCCCGGTCGCCCGAGGCGCTCGGCAACATCGAGGTGCGTGCCTTCGAGACCGGCGAGAAGACCAGGCTGGGTGACATTGCAACCGTCTCCCGGTCCTTCGATGACAGCGAGTTCCAGGGCCTGTCGCGCGGACAGCGGGCGATCGAGCTGCGCGTGTTGCGGCTGGAGGGCACGGACACGCTGAAGGCAGCGGCGATCCTCACCGACTATCTGGAAGAGGTCCGCCCGACCTTGCCGCCGACGCTGGAACTGCTGCAATACGACGTGCGCGCCGACCAGGTCGCCGGCCGCATCACCCTGCTGATCGAGAACGGGCTGGGCGGGCTCGCCCTTGTCGTCCTGATCCTCTACCTGTTCCTCAACGGGCGCATCGCGCTGTGGGTCGCCGCCGGCATCCCGGTCGCCGTCGGGGCGGCGCTCGGCCTGATGTGGATGATCGGCGAGAGCATCAACATGATCTCGCTTTTCGCGCTGATCATGATGCTGGGGGTGATCGTCGACGATGCGATCGTCGTCGGCGAGCACACCGCGACGCGCCTTGCCATGGGCGACACGCCCGAGGAAGCCGCCATCAACGGTGCCGGGACCATGTTCTGGCCCGTCATTGCCTCCGGCACCACGACCATTGCCGCCTTCCTGCCGATCCTGATGGTCGGCGATGTCCTCGGCCAGATCATGATGTCGATGCCCATCGTGGTCACGGCGATCATCATTGCCTCGCTCTTCGAGTGCTTCTTCGTGTTGCCCGGGCATCTTGCCCATTCGCTGCGTGCGCGCTCCGGCTGGAGCTGGTGGCGCGTGGTGCTGATTGCCGGCCTTCCGGCGGCCTTCGTCATCGGCCTGGCCGACCGTCCCGACCTCGGCGTCCCGCCCGTCTTCGATCCGGTCGCCGAGCCCATGCGCGCCTTCCTCGAGCGGTCCGGCTTCGTGCTGTTTGCCGGCCTCGTGATCGCGGCTGCGTTCCTGTTCGCGCTCGCCTTCGAGGCCCTGCTGCTGCGCCTGCGCCGCCGCGCGATGGCGGCACGCGGGGTGTCGCTGCAACGCCCCTCGCGCTTCCGCCGCGGCTTCGACCAGGGTTTCGACTGGTTCCGCGACCGGCCGTTCCGCTGGACGGTCAATCTGGCCGTGAACTGGCGTTACGTCGTGGTTGCGCTGGCCATTGCCAGCCTGATCCTGACCGTCGGCCTGATGCGCGGCGGCCGCATCGGCTTCACCTTCTTCGCCTCGCCCGAGGCAGAGAACATCCAGGCGCAGGTCTTCTTTCAGGCGGGCATCCCGGAAAGCAAGGCACTCGAGGGACTTGTGGCCATCGAGCAGGCGCTGTACGCGGCCGAACGCGAGCTGACGCGCGACAGCGGCGAGACGCTGATCGTTGCGAGCTATACCGTGCTGGGGCGCGCCGGCAACAACCGGGGCGACAATGTCGCCTCGATCTCGGTCCAGCTGACGCTGGCCGAGGAGCGCCAGGTCCGCACCCCCGACATCGTCCAGGCCTGGCGGCGCGCGCTGCCGGATCTGGCGGGGCTGGCCCGGTTCTCGATCTCCCAGAACCGTGGCGGCCCCCCGGGCCGCGATCTCGACATCCGCCTGTCCGGCGCCCCGCTCGCCAGCCTCAAGCAGGCGGCGGCCGAGCTGCAGGATGCCCTCTCCGCCTTCCCCGGCACCTCCGGCGTCACCGACGACCTGCCCTATGGCAAGCCGGAGCTGCGCCTGCAGCTGACCCCGAGGGGGCGGGCTCTGGGCTTCACCGTGGAGACGGCGGCCCGCCAGATCCGCAATGCGGTCGAAGGCTCGATTGCCCGGCGCTTTGCCGCCGGGGACGAGGAGGTGACCGTCCGGGTCCGCCAGTCCTTCGACGGCGCGGGAACCAACGCGCTGCGCGACCTGTTGCTCCGGGCGCCGAGCGGCGAGTTCGTGCCGCTGACGGAAGTCGTGTCGCTCACCGACGTGCAGGGCTTCTCCGTGATCCAGCGGCGCGACGGCCGCACCATTGTCAGCGTCGTCGCCGACATCGATTCCAAGATCACCTCCAACACGGCGATCATCGCGGATCTGGAGCGGGAGGTCATGCCGCGCCTCGCCGACACCTACGGGCTCAGCTACGAGTTCGCCGGCAAGGCCGAGGAACAGGCCAACGCCATGGGCGACCTGGCAATCGGCGTGGTGATGGCCCTGACGATGATCTACGTCATCCTCGCCGCGACCTTCGCCAGCTACAGCAAGCCGGTCGTGGTGATGACCATCATCCCCTTCGGCGTGGTCGGGGCGGTCATCGGCCATTACGTGATGGACTATCAGCTCACCATGATGAGCCTGATCGGGCTTCTGGGGCTGTCCGGCATTCTCGTGAACAACGCGATCATTCTCGTCGCCCGGTTCGACGAGTTGCTGGTGGAGGGGATGAGCCAGCGCGAGGCGGCCGTTCTGGCCAGTTGCGACCGCTTGCGCGCGGTGATCCTGACCTCCTTCACGACCATCGCCGGTCTCGGACCGTTGCTGTTCGAGGACAACATCCAGGCACAGTTCCTGCTGCCGATCACGATCACCATCGTGTTCGGTCTGGGCACGGCCACGCTGCTGGTGCTGTTCCTCGTCCCGGCACTCCTGATCATCGGCGAGGACATCGTGCGGGTGCTGGTGCACCGTCCGCACGCCGACCCCCGGACGGCGCATGCGACCGACGGACCCGGCCGGGACCTGTCGCCGGCCGAATAGGGCCGGCGTCGGTCAGGGGAGCTGCCGGGCGAAGGCCGCCACTGCGGCGGCCGCCGCGCGGATGTTGCCGTCCCAGGTGGCCGGCGACTGGCCGCGCGGGCCAAGGTCGTGGTTGCCGTCCTCCAGATAGGTCAGGCTGACATGCTCCGGCAGCGACACCGCCGCCAGTTCGGCCTGCGAGCCGAAAGGGTCACGCTCGCCCTGGGTGATGAGAACCGGCCGCCGGCTCTGTTCCAGCGGCTCCAGCCGCCAGACATCGGCCTTGCCGGTCGGGTGGAAGGGATAGCCGACGCAGACAACCCCCTTGACCCGGCCCGGCAGCGAGGCGCTGCCGGCAAGCATCGCCGCCACCCGTCCGCCCATGGACTTGCCGCCGATCAGGAAGGTGCCCTCCGCCTCTGCGCTCACCTGCTGGACCGCAGTCTGGAACGCGCCGACCAGCAGGTCTGCCTTGGGCGGCGGCGTCTTCTTGCCGCCGGTCCGCCGGGCCGCCATGTAGGGAAACTCGAACCGGGCCACGGCCACGCCGCTGTCGGCAAGGGCTGCCGCCAGACGGGTCATGAAGCTCGAATCCATGGCCGCCCCCGCCCCGTGGGCGAGCAGCAGCGTCGCATGGGTCACGTCGGCCGGTCGGGTCCAGAGAATGTCGGTCATGCGGTGAAGGCCTTCCGTCAGCAGCAAGGGTCAGCCGTTCGCCTATCCCGTCTCGCCGCGATCCGCAATCACCCCGCGCCGCGGGCTCAGAAAAACCCGGTGGGGAAGTAGCGGCGATAGAGTTCCGCGTAGATGCCCTTTTCCTGCAGCCGGCGCAGGCCATAGTTCAGGGCCTCGAGAAGCACGGCATCGTCAGTGCGCACGGCGATGCGCAGGCCGTCGCCGAAGAAACGGTCGTCCAGCCAGGGCCCCGGCACGAAGGCACAGCATTCTTCCGACAGCGCGCCGCCGAGCCAGAAGGACAGGGTCAGGCCGTCGCCGAAATGGGCGGCCACCTCGCCGCGGCGCAGAGCGTCGCGGGCGGCGGACACGCTGTCATATTCCTTGAGCCTCACATCGGGCATGCGCGCCTTGAGAAAGGCCGCGTGGCGGCTGCCGCGTTCGACCGAGACCTCCGTGCCGGCGAACTGCACGCCGTCAAACCGGCCGCGGTCCTCGGACCGGACGACAAAGCGGCCGGGCAGGCGGAGGTAGACATCGGTGAACCGGAACCGTCGCGCCAGCTCCTCGGTCTTGGCCAGACCGGCGATGACGGCATCGCCTTCGTCGGCCTCCAGGGCCTCGGGCAGGGCCTCGAACGCCTTCACCCGCAGGCTACAGGAGCTCTGCAGTTCCTCGCAGAGCGCTCGCGCCAGATCGACGTGGAACCCCGTCAGGCGTTCGCTGCGGTCGCGGAACGAGAACGGCGGGAAATCGTCGGTTGCGAGAAACTGGATCCGGTCCGGCGTCTGTGCCGGACGCTCCATCAGGCTGCGCGGATCCCAGAAGTTCGGCACGACGGAGGTGGCCCCTGCGGTCGCCGGCGCGTCGGCCGTCTGGGCGCGCCCCTCGTCGGAATTAACTATGAGCGCAGAAAGAGCAAGAACGAGATATGTAACCATTGCGCGAGCGAGCGTCTTCATGGTTAACATTCCGTTACGTTCACCAGGCAACTGGGCGACACCGGTCAGGGAGGCACGGTATGCGCATGCGTGAGGAGCCAGGACAGCCATTCAATTCATCCAGACTTGAGCCTGTTGTACCCGATGGACGCGCGGGCATTCTGCCCGCCCAGCATCGGGTGCCGCGCGAGGACTGGCCGGTCGAGTTGCGTGTGCTTGTGTCACGTGGCTTTCCCGTTTCCCTGGTCGACTGGGGCTATCGCATGCAAGCTTATCACGGCGGCTGCCCGGCCGACCATCTCCTGCAGCAGACGATCATCACGCCGGACACCTATTACAGTGCGGTTGCCGAGGCTGCCGGCGTGCCGTTCCTGCCGGCCGGCGCGTTCCGTCCCCTCGTGATCGGCGACCTCGTGCTCCAGTTCGGCGACGGCGAGGCCGGCCCCCTGCTCATCGGCATCGAGGAGGGGAAGCCCGTCTACGTGGTCGCTCCGGATCTGGAGGCGGTCCCGGACTTCATCGCGCTGCTTGACCGTCACCCGGCGTTCCGGGCGTCCATACGCGTCACCACGCCGGCGGCGATGCGGGTTGCCCTTACGGTGCTGCGGGCGCCTGCCGGCGAGCTGGAGCAGCGCTTTCCGGAGATGTCTGCGCGCGAGCGGGTCTCGCCGGGCCAGTATTCGGCGCTTTCCATGCTGAGCCTAGGCTTCGGCTGTGGTCTGATGCTGCCGCTGGAGCTGCAGGCCTTCGTGTTCAGCCTGCTGGTCGGGCTCAGCTGCATCTCGACCGGACTTGGACGCGTTGCCAGTGCGTTGCACACGGCCATTCCGCCCTTGCGCGACCGGATCGACCCGGACCTTGACGATCGTGCCGGACATTTGGCGCTGGCCGGGCGAAGCGAGGACTGGCCGGCCTACACGGTGCTTGTGCCCCTTTACCGGGAGGCGGCGGTCGTGCCCGGACTGGTCGCGGCGCTGGCCGGGCTGGACTATCCGCGAGACCGGCTCGACATCAAGTTTCTGGTCGAATGTGATGACCACGACACGAAGGCCGCGTTCAGCGGCCTTTTACATTCCGGGATGGAGGTCGTGGTCGTCCCCGATGGTCGCCCGCGCACCAAGCCCCGGGCGCTCGCCTATGGACTGGCCGCGGCGCAGGGCGAGTTCGTGACCATCTACGATGCCGAGGACCGACCGGAGCCTGACCAGCTGAAGAAGGCCGTCCGCCGCTTCCGGGACTCGCCCGAAAGCCTCGCCTGCCTGCAGGCAAGCCTTTCCATCGACAATGCCACCGACAGCTTCTTCACGCGCCAGTTCGCGATGGAATATGCCGTGCTCTTCGACCAGATGATCCCCTGGTTCACGAGCGAGGGCTGGGCCTTTCCCCTTGGGGGCACGTCGAACCATTTCCGCCGCTCGGCGCTGATCGCCTGCGGCGGCTGGGACCCCTACAACGTCACCGAGGACGCCGACCTCGGCATCCGCCTTGCCCGTTTCGGCTACGACAGCGCCGCCCTCAACAGCACCACCTTCGAGGAAGCTCCGGTGACCTGGAAGGCCTGGTACGCGCAGCGCGCCCGCTGGTACAAGGGCTGGCTCCAGACCTGCTTCGTGCACCTGCGCGACCCGCGCCTGTTCCTGCGCCAGTCCGGCCTCGCCCGGACACTGCCGATGAGCCTCCTGATCGGCGGCAGCCTGGTGACGCTGGCGGTGCATCCGCTCTTCACGCTGGCGATGGTCGGCTATGTCTGCGGACTGTGGGGCCTGCCGCCCACCGAGGGCATTGCCGCCCAGATGGTCGTCATCCTGAGCAGTCTCACCTTTCTCGTCGGCTATGGCGCAACCGCCTTTGCCGGCGTGACGGCGGCCGCGCGCCGGGGCATCCCGCTCAGGCTTGTCGATGTGGTCGGGATCCCGGTCTACTGGCTGTGCGCCAGCCTCGCCTTTTACCGCGCGGTCTGGGATTTCGTCCTGCGTCCGCATCACTGGCACAAGACGACACATGGCACCGCGCGCCAGCGCAGCCTGCCGGGGCGCCGGGACCTCACCTGAGCTGACCTGCCATCGCGCGCCATGAGACAGGCTGCCGCCCGCCCCGGTCGCCTCAGGCAAAGATCTGCGTCGAGGACTGGCCGGAGACCGACAGGGCGACCACAAGGTCGTTGTAGTCGAAGTCGGCGCCTTGCGCGGCCGTCAGATCCTCGAAGCCGAAGGTGTTCTCGCCGAACAGGCGGATGTGCTCGCGGCCATCGCTGTTGGCGGCGCCGAGGACGAAGATCTCGCCGGTGCCGGCCTTCAGGACGGGCGCGTAGAACCCGGTCTTGCCCGCAACCGTCCAGGTGGATGTCTGCGTGGCGGTGTCGGGACTGGTGAAGGTGAAGGTTCCGCCGGCATCCAGCGATCTCGCCACCTCCGCCCGGAAAGCGGCGGCACTGTCGATGCCGATGCCGTTCAGGCTGATGTTGCCGGCGAGATCCACGTCGAGCCGCACGAAGCCGAGCGTGTTCTGCAGGCTGGTGCTGCCTGTGAGGACAAGGCTGACCGCCTGGTTCTGGCTGAGATGCAGGAGCGGCAGGTCCGAGGCCCGCTGGGCGCTGGCAACGAGGGCATTGGCCCCCAGCGTGTTGTCCGTCGCCGCGCTGATCGTCACACCGGCAACCGCCACGGTCAGGCCACCGTTGCCGGCCGGCGTCACGGTCGCCCCGGCATGCCGCGTTACCCCGTCATTGCCGCTCAGGCTGGCAAAGCGCAGCTCCTCGCCCTGGCGCAGCAGCACGGTCTGCGTTCCCAGGGCAAGCGTGTTGCCGGCGTCATCCGTCGCCGCGCCGATGCTGCCCCGGACCGCGTCCGCAAGCGTGACACTGCTGCCGGCGCGGCCGCTCTGATCGACCAGATTGCCCTTGCTGTCGACCGCATAGACAAGCACGGCGACGCCGGACTGGACGCTTTCCGACTGGGCGGTGAGCCGAACCCAGTTCGCGGCGGGGGCCGGGGTATTGCCGGTGGCCAGCGTCAGTCCGTTGCCGGCGGCATTGGCGGCGAGGGCGGCCTCGTCCACGTCGACTGTGACCGTCAGCGCACTGCTGGCCGGGCTTACGGCCGCCCCGATGCGGCCCGACACGTGCAGATGTTCGGTCATCTGGATCGTGTAGGTGCCATTGCCCAGGGCCTGCGTCTGGCCGGTCTGCCACATGCCGTCGATGTCGCCGGTGGCGGTGAGCGGCCCGAGCACGTCCTTGCCCTGCTGCTTGACGCTGATCACGGCCAGATTGCCCGCGGCCACCTTGTTGGTGGTGTTCGAGATCCAGCTTGTCGTCCCGGTCGCGCTGTTGGTGCCGGTCCAGCCGAAGGCGAGTTCCAGCGCGCTGGTGGTGGTGATCGTGTTGCTGACGAGATTGGTCTGGTTGGCGAGGGCCGTGAAGGTTCCGCCCGACAGGGTGCCGGCCACGGGCGCCGTGTCGGCAGCCTTCTGGCTGACATGGGTCGGATCCGTGTTCCAGGTCAGAAGGTCCGGGCTGAGCGTGCTGCTGCCACTGTAGAGGAAGTCGAGGGCAAAGGTCTGGATCGTCGCGCCGGTGGACGTCTGCGGCGCGACGAGGGCCAGTCCGTCGACCGCAATCGACCCGCCCTGGCTGTCGACAGCCGGGTTGAGGAACAGGCCGCCGTCCGTCCGGGTGTAAAGGTTGAACGTCTTGGCGGCCGCCCCGCTGCCGATGATGATCTGGTACCAGCCGACGCCGTCCTGGGGCGTCGGCAGCGAGCTGATCACGAGAGATCCGGCCGTCTGCGGCGTGTTCGCAACGGCGTTGATGACATAGGTGCCGGAGACGGCATTGAACGAAACGGCCCAGTTCTGCCAGAGACTGCCGCCGCTGGCCGGGTTCAGCGACAGGTCCTGGAACACGGCCGTGCCGTTCACCACGCCGTCGAAGAGCCGCAGGGTCACGGGAGTGCCATCCTTGAGGATGGCGTCCTGGTTGAAGAAATTGAGCGTGACCGAGCAGGGGTTCACGGCCGCCCACTCCACCGGTGAATAGCTGCCCGGCAGGAAGGCCTTTGTGCCGAAGTCCACGTGACCGATGGGCTCGATCACATTGTAGATCTCCGGCTGGACGTAACCGCCCGGTGTCTCGCTGTCGGCATAGAGGGTCAGGTTGATCGTCTTGACGTTCTGCCAGGTGCCGTTGATCTGGTCCGAGACCGAAATCAGCGGCCCGCCCTGGGCATAGGCATCCATCAGGTTGTCCGAATAGCCCGAGCCGTAGGAGTTCGAGACATTGAAGAACACCTGCGAGTAGACGTCATGGAACAGGGCCGACTTGCCGGCAAGGTTCTGGTTGAAGGCGTAGGTCGGATCCCAGTTCCAGTTCTTGTTCAGGTCGATCTGGCCGCTCACGAAGGGATTGAGCGGCTGGCCGCTGGTGCCGTAGTAGCCGGCGGTGAAGCCGGTCAGGACCTGCGTCAGCACCTCGCCCCACTGGGTGTTGGCGCCGGTGTTCATGTCGGCCGTTGCCGCGCCGAAGATCTTGTAGGGCGTTGCGTCGCTGCGTGAGGCATAGATCTCCACGGAGCCAAGCGTCGAATAGATGCTTCCGGCCAGCGCCTCGGCGGAGATCTTGATGTGACCCTTGATCTGGCTCGAGGCGGTCGGGCTCAGCCAGAAATGGCCTGGCTGGCCGTTCGTTCCTGCCACCCAGTCGAGCGTGTATCCGAAGAAGCCGGCATCGTGATAGATGCCGTTCCCGTCCTCGGCGCCGTTGAAGAAGCCGGTGACGGTGATCCCGGTGTCGGCCTTCTTCAGGCTGTCGATGTAGGCGGTCCAGTCGCTGGCCTTGTAAACCTGGTCGCCGGCAGGCTGGATCACCGACTGCGCCGGCGAGATCGCGCCCCGGACGCTCCCCTTCAGCGGCCCGTCTGTGAAGTAGACGAGGGAGTGATCCTTGGCCCGGTCGAGGGCGTTGAAGAGCTGCGTGCCGCTCACCCCATAGCCCCGGGTGTCGGTCGTGCCATCCGCGTGCGGGATGGAGATCTGCATCGGAATGCCAAAGCCTTCGACCGATGTCAGGTTGCCCGCATCCCCCGAGGATCCGAGCAGCGTCACCTCGAAACTGTCATAGCGGTACTGGTATGTCGCTGCCGAGCCCCAGTTGATCTGGCTCTGCTGCGTGATCAGCTTGGTCAGGTCGGTCTGGGGGGCCGAGGGGTCCTGGCTCTGGATCAGGAAATAGACCTTGCCGCCATCGAGCGGGGAGGGGAGATCGATCGCGAACCGACCGGGGCTGGTGCTGGCCTGCAGGGCTCCGTTGACCACGAGCGGCGTCCATTGCGCCGTGCCCGAGGCATCGAAATAGACCGCATAGGCATAGGCCCCGGCGCTTCCGAGCGTCTTCTGCAGGGTTGAGGTTAGTCCTACGGTCAGCGTGGTCATGAACGGAAGGCCTCAGCCGGAACTCGTTGGCCGACACTGCCCGGCGCATGCTTGCACCGGCCTTACCGCAATCGTTCAAACTGGAATGATGACCAACAAAGCCTTAAGCATGCAGGCGCGCCGAAGGGCGCGCGTGACGGCATGGCGGTCGAGGCCGGTCGGCATGAGGGAGGCTGGAGCGGGTAGCGGGAATCGAACCCGCGCTAAAAGCTTGGGAAGCTTCTGTGATACCATTTCACCATACCCGCGCAGGCCCATAAATCGCCGGTCGGGCCGCATCTGTCAAGCGACCTTGCCGCATTTCAACGGCGAAGCGGCACCGGTCGGTGTGTCCCGGCCAGTCCTGCGCGCTGCATCCGCGGCTGTCGTGGTCTTGCATGCGGATAAGGCCGTGGCGCATCAGGAAAATCCCTTAATTGCGCTTGCAGCGACAGGCTTCGCTTGCCACGGTGCGACCGCCAAACGACTTGCCTGGAGTTTCAGACCATCATGCGTGACACCGTTCTCGCACTCATCACCTCTCGCCGTTGGGAAACGATCATCATTTCGATCATCGTTTTCAACGCCATCACGCTCGGCCTTGAAACCAGCGCGACGGTGATGGCGTCCATCGGGCCGGTTCTCCTGTTCATCGACAGCGTGATCCTCGGCATCTTTGTCGTGGAGATCGTTTTGCGGCTCTACGCGCACCGGCTCGCCTTCTTCCGGGATCCCTGGAGCATCTTCGACTTCATCATCGTCGTGATCTCGCTGCTGCCGGCCAGCGGGGCGCTGTCGGTGCTGCGCGCGCTGCGCATCCTGCGCGTGCTGCGCCTGATCTCGATGGTTCCCTCGCTGCGGCGGGTGATCGGCGGCCTGATCACGGCGCTGCCCGGCATGGGCTCGATCATCGTCCTGATGGTGCTGGTGTTCTACGTCTTTGCGGTCATGGCCACCAAGCTCTACGGCCAGACCTTCCCGGACTGGTTCGGCGATCTCGGCCGCACGACCTACACCCTGTTCCAGATCATGACCCTGGAAGGATGGTCGGACGGCATCGTGCGCCCGGTCATGGAAGTGCACCCCTACGCCTGGGCCTTCTTCATTCCCTTCATCCTCTGCACCGCCTTCACCGTGCTGAACCTGTTCATCGGCATCATCGTTTCGGCGATGGAAGACGAGGCCGCTCAGGATGCGACGGACGAACGCAAGGCCATCCAGATGGACATGGCGCGGATCCTGGACGAGGTGAAGGCCCTGCGCACCGAAGTGGCCGACCTGCGCGACCGCCAGCGTTGACGACGTTGCGGCCCGTCCCCTCGCGGGGCGGGCCGGCCGCGACCGGGCCTGGTCAGTCGAGCGGCTGCCGCGCCCAGACGTCCACCTCGCTGGCGCTCAGCTCCGCCAGCCGCGAGAGGCCACGGCGGGCCATCTCGGCCTCCAGGTGCTCGAGAATGGCGCGCACCAGCTCCGGCCCCTTGTAGGTGAGGGCCGAGTAGACCTGCAGGAGCGTGGCGCCGGCGGCAAGCTTGGCCACGGCACTTTCCGGCGAGTCGATGCCGCCGACGCCGATGATCGGCAGGTCCGGGCCGACGAGCTGCCGGACCCGGGCGAGGATGATCGTGGCACGCCGGAACAGCGGCCGGCCCGACAGTCCCCCGGTCTCGGCCGCCGTCTGACGGTCCTGAAGGCCGCTGCGCGACAGGGTGGTGTTCGAGACGATCAGGCCGTCCACCCGATGGGTCGAGACCGCCTCGGCAATGTCCTCCAGCCCCTCCGGCGAAACGTCCGGCGCGATCTTGAGCAGGACCGGCACGGACCGTCCCGTACGGGCAGCGCTGGCGTCACGTTCGGCCATCACGGCGGCCAGCAACCCGTCAAGCGCCTCCCGCGCCTGCAGGTCGCGCAGGCCCGGCGTGTTGGGGGAGGAGACGTTGACGGTGAAATATGAGGCCAGATGGGCGAACGTCCGGATGCCGGCAACATAGTCGGCCACCCGGTCGGTTGCATCCTTGTTGGCACCGACATTGACGCCCACGACGCCACCGCGTCCGCGACGGGCCTCCAGCCGCGCCAGCAGGGCCGCATGGCCTTCGTTGTTGAAGCCGAAGCGGTTGATCACCCCCTGGTCCGCCGGCAGACGGAACAGCCGCGGCCGCGGATTGCCCGGCTGGGGCAGGGGGGTCACGGTGCCGACCTCGGCAAAGCCGAAGCCAAGCCCAAGCACCGCATCCGGCACCTCGCCGTTCTTGTCGAAGCCTGCCGCCATGCCGAGCGGGTTCGGAACATCAAGGCCGAGGACGGTCTGCGCCAGCCGGGGCCAGCGCCGGTTGTCCAGCCGGGGATGAAGCCCGGCGGCAAGGGCCCTGATCGTCACGCTGTGGGCCGTCTCCGCGTCGAGACGATGGAGCGCGCCAAGCGCGAGGCGGCTGACAACGGGGGGAATCATGCGTCAAGCTCCGGAAACACGTGGCGGCCGTCGGCCGCCAGCGGCAGGGGCCGTGCCCAGACAGCGGTCGCCGGATCCAGCGTGGCATAGAGATGCGGGAACAGGGCCCCGCCCCGCGACGGCTCCCACACCAGATCCGCGCCGAACGCCTCCGACGGGAAGGCGGCGAGCACAAGATCGCCCTGACCTGCAAAATGCTTTGCGGCCGTTTCCCGGACCTGCTCATCTGTCGAGAAATGGATGTAGCCGTCGGCCAGATCGACCGGGGCACCGCGAAAGACGCCTTGCGCCAGGGCTTCGTCCCACAGCGCGGCGGGCATGATCTTGAAGATGAGGGGCATGTCGGAAGCTTCTATCCTGTCACAGCGCTGGCCTGATCCGCGCCGTTGCCTGTTCGGCGCGGACCCTAAACGCTGCATTTGTGTTGGACAACCGGCCTTGCCGGGGAAGCGACTGCATATTTCCTTGACAGCAGGAATAATTGCCGGAGTCTGGTGCGATGTAGAGGGATTTATTCCTGATAGGCAACCCGGGAGGTGATCACCATGCTCTCGCACGAAAGAGTATGGGCAGCCATTGATGCCCTGGCCGCCCGCAAGGGACTGTCGCCATCTGGGCTCGCGCGGCGGGCCGGACTGGATCCGACGACCTTCAATCCGTCCAAGCGCATTGCCTCGGACGGACGGCCGCGCTGGCCCTCGACGGAATCGCTCGCCAAGGTGCTGGAGGCGACCGGCGCACAGCTTGGCGAGTTTGTCGCCCTCGTCTCCCCGGTCCGCCAGGAGCAGCCCGTCGCCCGGACGGTGCCGCTGACCATCCCCTTTGCAGGCTTCGCGGCGGCCTCCCGGCCGGGTGCCTTCGATTCGCTCGGCTGTCCCCATGGCGAGGGATGGGACGAGATCCCTTTTCCCGACGCAGCCGACTATCCTGTCTTCGCCCTCGAGATCAGCGGCGATCGCCAGTTGCCCGTCTACCGTGACGGCGACCTGATCGTCGTCGCTCCGAAGGTACCCATCCGGCGGGGCGATCGTGTCGTGGTGCGACAGCATGACGGGCCGCTCGACATCCGGGTCCTGCACCGGCAGACGGCCCGCAGCATCGAGTTGCATCCCCTGGCGCCATCCGGCAACATCCTCGTGCTCGATCTGGCCCAGGTCGACTGGGTTGCACGCATCGTCTGGGCCAGCCAGTAACGTCACGCGCGCGGCCTCGACGGCGGCAGCGGCAGTCCGGAGAGCCCGATGTTTCCCTCAGCGCTGGTCGCCAGGCGACCGTCCCCCGCCAGGCTGGGCGTTCCCGGCCTTGTCCGTGCAACGCTGGTCCTGCTGCCATGGCTTGCGGTTCCGCTGCCCGTGCAGGCGCAGACACCGGCCGTGACCGCCCCTTCCGGCATCCGCAACGTCTCCCCGCCCGGCGTCGTGGCCCCGCCCGTGACCGGTCCGCTGATCCGCGTCGCCCCGGCCGGCAAGCTGGCGGAGCCGAAGGATCCGGAAGCCGGATTGCCGAAGGATGCCTTCGACGTGAAGGGGGCCGTGGTGCTGGATGGCGGAACCCTCAAGGCCGGACGCCTCATCGTCCGCATCGCCCACGTGGAGGGACTGGCGCCAACGCAGACCTGCACCTCCAGGCTGGGGGGCGACTGGCCCTGCGGCGCGCGGGCCCGGGCCTCGCTGCAGGGGCTTGTGCGCGCCTACACGCTCGCTTGCCGCCGGGTGGCGGCGCTGGGCGAACGCGAGATCTCGGCGGTCTGCACGAAGGGGCCGACCGACGTCGGCCTGTGGCTGGTGCGTCAGGGGTGGGCGACGCCGGCTGCCGAGGCACCGGAGGCGTACCGCCAGGCCGTGGACGAGGCCCGGGAGGCGAAGGTCGGGCAGTGGCAGGCCGAATGGGTCGCGGAGCTTGCGCCGCCGATGCTGGTGACGCCCGTCGAGCCGGTGCTGGCAGTGCCCGGCGATGCCGGAGCTGCCCCGCTTGTGGTGCTGCCGGCCGGCCCGTCCGCCGCAACAGACGGCACCGGTCCGTCCGGTCAGTGGCTCAATCCGTTCGATGTCCAGGATCCGGACGGCGCAGGCACGGCCGGACCGGCGGGACCGGACTGAGAGCCGGCCCCGACAGACGCAGGCCTCAGGCCGCGGCCAGTTCCCCGCTGAGCGCCCGTGCGATGAGCGCGCGGGTCTCGGCAATGCCGTAAAGCGCAACGAACGAGCCGAAGCGCGGTCCCTGCTCGAGACCGAGGAGCACCTTGTAGAGCGCCTGGAACCAGGCGACCGACACGCCGGGACCACCATCCGGGCTCTTCTTGCTGTGGTCCTGATAGCGCTCGATCTTGCGCGCCACATCGAGGACGGCATCCTGGATCGTGCCGCCATCCGCCCCGACCGGCAGCGCCGCCAGCGCGGCATCCAGCTCGGCCAGCGCAGCCTGCTCGACCGCGTCGGGCGCACGGAACTGCTTGGTCGGCTTCACGAAGTCGTCGAAGTAGCGGATCGCGTAGGTCACCAGCTGATCGAGGCCGGGATGCGACTGGCGGGTCACATCCGGCGCGTAGCGGGTGATGAAGGCCCACAGCACGTCCTTGTTCTCGGCGTTGGAGGCCGAGACGAGGTTCAGCAGCATGGCGAAGGGCACCGGCGAGCTTGTTGCCGGAACCGCACCGGAGTGGATGTGCCAGGCCGGGTTCATCAGCTTCTGCTCGGCCGACATCGCCGGGAACTTCTCGGCATAGGCCAGATACTCGTCCACCGCCCGCGGAATAACGTCGAAATAGAGCTTCTTGGCCGTCTTCGGCTTCTGGAACATGTAGAGCGCCAGGCTCTCCGGGGAGGCATAGGTCAGCCACTCGTCGATCGTCAGGCCGTTGCCCTTCGACTTGGAGATCTTGGCGCCGTCATCGGCCAGGAACAGCTCGTAGACGAAATGCTCCGGCGGCGTGCCGCCCAGCACCTGGCAGATGCGGTCATAGACCGGCATGTTCGGCCCGTGGTCCTTGCCGAACATCTCGAAATCGACATTGAGCGCCGCCCAGCGGGCGCCGAAATCCGGCTTCCACTGCAGCTTGACCCGGCCGCCGGTCACCGGCAGCGTCACGTCGGTGCCGTCCTCGTCCTCGAAGGTGATGGTGCCCTCGCGGGCGTTGACATCCTTCATCGGCACGTAGAGCACCCGGCCGGAGAGCGGCGAGATCGGCAGGAACGGGCTGTAGGTCGCCCGGCGTTCCTCGCCGAGCGTCGGCAGCATCACGTCCATCAGGTCCTGGTACTTCTCGACGGCCTTCAGCAGGATGCCGTCGAGCTTGCCGGACTTGTAGTATTCGGTCGCGCTGGCGAACTCGTACTCGAAGCCGAATGTGTCGAGGAAGCGCCGCAGCATGGCGTTGTTGTGATCGCCGAAGCTCTTGTAGTCGCCCCCGAACGGATTGGGCACCACGGTCAGCGGCATCTGCAGGTAGGGCTTGAGGGCCTCCTGGTCCGGCACGTTCTCGGGGATCTTGCGCATGCCGTCCATGTCATCGGAAAAGCACAGCAGGCGCGTCGGGATCTTGTCCTCGGTCAGCACGCGGAAGGCCGTGCGCACCATCGTGGTGCGGGCAACCTCGCCGAAGGTGCCGATATGCGGCAGGCCGGACGGTCCGTAGCCCGTCTCGAACAGCACCGGAATGGAAGGATCCCGTTTTTCCACCCGCTTCACCAGTTTCCGCGCTTCCTCGAACGGCCAGGCCTTGGAGGTCCGGGCCGCCTCGACGAATTCGGGCGACAGGTCAAGCGGAGGGAGAGTTCGTGCGCTCATGTCTAGCGGGATCCATGCAGGTGTCTTGGAAACGGGCCGGGCCGGCCGGTCGGGATGTGCGGCGCGGCAACGGGCCGGCGGACACTAGAAAAGCCGCGCGGCTGCGTCAATGAAACTCTCGGCCTGCCGGCCCGAAGCGGAGAGCTTGCCGGCCGGCACCGGACCGCCTACTTGTTCGTCCTGCGAATGCTCTCCAGGAGAACGATGTTTCGATGAGCGACAAGGTCAGCGTGCAGGAAGCCCTGCTTTATGTGATGGTCACCATGTCGGCGGCCGACAGCTCCATGCCCGATGCGGAGCTTGGCTCGATCGGCGATCTGGTGAAGACGCTGCCCGTCTTTGCCGGCTTCGATGGCAACCGGGTCGTGACGGTGGCCCAGGCCTGCGGCGAGCTGCTGCAGCGGCCTGACGGCCTCGACCACATTCTGGAGATCGTCGCCGACAGCCTGTCGCCGCGTCTCTATGACACCGCCTATGCGCTCGCCGTCGAGGTGGCCGCTTCGGACGGCACGCTGCCCGACGAGGAGCTGCGTCTGCTCGAGATCCTGCGCGACCGGCTCAACCTCGACAAGCTGACCGTCGCGGCGATCGAGCGCTCTGCCCAGGCCCGCTTCCGGTCGGCCTGAGGCCTGATCCCAGTCCGGGTGTGCTGTCTGTCCGGGTGCGCTTGCCTGTCGGGCACCCGGCACCTGCCTCAGTTCAGGACCCGCCGCACGGAGGGAGAATCCAGCGAGAAGGCCGGGATCTCCACCTCCATGCGGGAGCCGTCCGGCAGTTCCATGCTGTAGCTTCCCTCCATGATGCCCGAGGGTGTGGCAAGCGGGCAGCCCGAGGTGTACTCGAACGCTTCCCCCGGCAGGATCAGCGGCTGCTGGCCGATGACGCCGGCCCCCTCCACCTCCTCGACCCGCCCGAGCGCGTCGGTGATGATCCAGTGGCGGGTGCGCAGCTGCACCGGGACCGAACCCAGGTTCCGGATCTCGATCGTGTAGGCCCAGACATAGCGGTCCTGCTGCGGTTCGGACTGATCCGGCAAGTACATCGGCTCGACCGTGACCTGGATGCCGTTGGTGGTGGCGCGATACATGGAATGGGGCCCATTATGAAACCTGAGGTGTGTATACCGTTCCATATAGAGAGCCTTGCCACAGTCGCACAGGGGGCATCACGCAACCTGTGACGAAGGCGTGACAGGGCGAGCCTTGCCCTGTGATCGGGAACCGCCCTATGTGGAGGAAAGCCCGAGGGGAACCATCGCATGTTCGACGCCCGCATCCGTCCCCTGATCGACCCGCCGCTTGACGCCCTTGGCCGCCGTCTTGCCGCCGCAGGCCTCAGCGCCAATGCGATCACGGTGCTCGGGCTCGGGCTCGGGCTCGCCGCTGCGGTTGCCATCGCCCTCGACGCGCTGCTCGTCGGGCTGGTGCTGCTGCTGGCCAACCGGCTCGCCGATGGCCTCGACGGCGCCGTGGCGCGGGCGACCCGGCGCACCGACCTGGGCGGTTACCTCGACATCGTCTGCGATTTCATCTTCTACGGCGCGATCCCGCTCGCCTTCGCGCTGCGCGACCCGGACGGGACAGCGCTGGCGGCCGCCGTGCTCCTGTTCAGCTTCTACGCCAATGGCGCCGCCTTCCTGACCTTCGCGATCATGGCGGAGCGGCGCCGGCTGCAGACCAGCCGGCAGGGGCTCAAGTCGCTCTACTATCTGGGCGGGCTTGCCGAAGGCGCGGAGACGATCGCTGTCTTCGCGCTCATGTGCGTGCTGCCGCAGCATGTCGCGCTGATCGCCTATGGCTTTGCGGCCCTCTGCCTGGTGTCGGCGGTGGCGCGCATGGCCACCGCCCTCGTTCTCCTGCGCGCCTAGCTGCGGACGGCAGCCGCTGCCGCCAGACCCCGGTCGATGTCCTCGAGGAGGTCGAGCGGATCCTCCAGGCCGACCGACAGGCGCAGCATGCCGGCCGTGATCCCGAGCTCCAGCCGCGCATCCTCGGCCACGTTCTTGTGCGTGGTCGTGGCCGGATGGGTGATCAGGCTCTTGGCATCGCCCAGATTGTTGGAGAGCTTGATGACCTTCAGCGCGTTGGTGAAGGCAAAGGCGGCGGCCTTGCCTCCGGCAAGCTCGAAGGCAAGCATGGTCGAGCCGCCGGTCATCTGCCGGGCGATCACCTCGGCCTGCGGATGGTCCGGCCGCCCGGGATAGATCAGCCGCGAGATGGCCGCGTGGCCGGCGAGGCGATCCGCCAGACGGGCGGCGCTGTCCGACTGGCGGGCAACGCGCAGCGGCAGCGTCTCCAGCCCCTTGAGCAGAACCCAGGCGTTGAACGGGCTCATGGCCGGACCGGTGTGCTTGACCAGCGGCAGGACCTCGTCCTCGATCCATTTCGCGTTCGACAGCACAACGCCGCCCAGGCAGCGGCCCTGTCCGTCGATGTGCTTGGTCGCCGAGTAGACGACGACATCGGCCCCAAGCTGCAGCGGCGACTGGAACATCGGCGTGGCGAACACGTTGTCGATGATGACCCGGGCGCCGACGGCATGGGCGATCTTCGCCACGGCCGCGATGTCGATCACGTCCAGCGTCGGATTGGTCGGGCTCTCGAGGAAGACGACCTTGGTTTCCGGCTTCACGGCAGCCTGCCACTGGGCCAGATCCGTGCCGTCAACCAGCGTGCTCGTGACCCCGAACCGCGGCAGCAGCGTCTCGACGATGTAGCGACAGGAGCCGAACAGGGCCTTGGCCGCCACCACATGGTCGCCCGCCCGGACGCTTGCCATCAGCGCCAGATTGACCGCTGCCATGCCGCTGGCCGTCCCGATGGCCGCCTCGGCGCCCTCCAGCTCGCACATCCGCTGCTCGAACATCGCAACCGTCGGGTTGGAGTAGCGCGAATAGACGAAGCCGGGATCCTCGCCGTTGAAGCGGGCCTCGGCCGCCTCGGCATTCGGGTAGACGAAGCCCTGGGTCAGGAAGATCGCCTCGGAGGTTTCCCCGTGCTGGGACCGGACGGTTCCGCCGTGAACGAGGCGGGTGGCGGTCCGCAGGCCGGACAGGTCGGCAGGCTGCCCGTCCTTCCTGGTGCCGGTGCTGGCGGACGTGTCGTCGGGTGCGGTCATGGCTCGAGGCTCCAGATACAAAAAAACCGGCCATAGGGGGCCGGGTTTCACCTCCCGACCCTTTTAGCGACTTCTTTAACGTGGCTGCAAGCCGGCCGGCCCAAATCACCACGGATCAGCGGTTCCGATACGCCATTCCCGGCAAAGCGTCAATCAGGGGCAACAAAACTTGGTTGGCCGGCGGTGAACCATCGGCTAATCACTGAAGCCGGACGCCGGCCCTTCCTGCGGGCTCCGGCGTGAACGCGAAAGGCTTCTCCATGCGCTCTGAAGGCATCCTGCCCGCCCACATGATCGAGGACATGTTCCGGTCCGGTGGCATCCGCAGCGCCTCGGCGCCTGTCGAGGGCCAGATCCAGCCCGCCAGCCTGGACCTGCGGCTCGGCACGCTGGCCTACCGGGTCCGTGCGAGCTTCCTGCCGGGCCAGGGCATGACGGTGGCCGACAAGCTCGACGCCTTCGCGCTTCACACGATCGACCTCGTCCGGGGCGCGGTTCTGGAGACCGGCTGCGTCTACATCGTGCCGCTGCAGGAAAGCCTGGCCCTGCCGGAGATCATCTCGGCCACGGCCAACCCGAAAAGCTCGACCGGCCGCCTTGACGTCTTCACCCGCGTCATCACCGACGAGGGCCGTGCCTTCGACACGGTGCCGGCCGGATACCGCGGGCCGCTCTATGCCGAGATCTCGCCGCTGACCTTCCCGATCCTGGTGCGCGAGGGCTCGCGCCTGTCGCAGATCCGCTTCCGCATCGGCGATCCGCTGATCGCGGACAGCGAGCTGGAAGGCGTGCACCAGAGCGAAAGGCTGGTGACCGGCGGCAACGAGCGCATCGGCGGCGGCGTCCAGCTGTCCATCGACCTCGAGGGGGCCGGCGAGGGAAGCCTTGTCGGCTACCGTGCCAAGCATCACACCGGCGTCATCGACGTCGACCTCAAGGCCGCGCACCATCCGCTGGATTTCTGGGAGCCGATCCACCGGCGCGGTGCGGCCGAGCTGATCCTGGATCCGAACGAGTTCTACATCCTCGTCAGCCAGGAGGCCGTGCATGTGCCGCCCCTGTATGCGGCCGAGATGGTGCCCTTCGATCCGCTCGTCGGCGAGTTCCGCGTCCATTATGCCGGCTTCTTCGATCCCGGCTTCGGTCACACCGGCGCAGGCGGGACCGGGTCGCGCGCCGTGCTGGAAGTGCGATCCCACGACGTGCCCTTCATCCTGGAGCACGGCCAGACGGTCGGCCGGCTGGTCTATGAGCACATGCTGGAACGACCGCAGCGTCTTTACGGCGAGGGGATCGGTTCCAATTATCAGGGGCAGGCCCTGAAACTGTCCAAGCATTTCCGACCGCTGTCGTGAGGGCTGCCAGCGGCGGGGAGAACCGTTCGCCGATGTTCGTTGCTGCCGGGGTTCCGGTCGTCCATCACCCGGCCTATTGTGCCGATCTGCCCGAGGGGCACCGCTTTCCGATGAACAAGTTCCGCCGCGTGGCGGAACTGGCGCTGGCCGAGGGGCTTGTGCCTGGCGGGCGGTTCCACAAGCCGCGCCCGGCGCCGGCCGAGTGGATCGCGCTGGCCCATGACCCGGCCTATGTCGAGCAGGTCTTCACGGCCAGCGTTCCTGCGGCGGTGGCGCGGGAGATCGGCTTTCCGATGACCGAGAGCGTGGCGCTGCGCGGCCGGTGCGCCACCGGGGGCACCGTCCTTGCGGGCTATCTCGCCCTGCGGCACGGCCTTGCCTGCAACACCGCTGGCGGCAGCCACCATGCGCGGCGCGCCCATGGCGCCGGCTTCTGCGTGTTCAACGACGTGGCCGTTGCCATCCGCGTCATGCAGGCCGACCGGGTCATCCGCCGGGCCCTGGTGGTGGACCTCGACGTGCATCAGGGCGACGGCACGGCGGACATCTTCGCCGGCGACCCGGATGTCTTCACCTTCTCGATGCACTCGGAGAAGAACTATCCCGTCCGCAAGGTGCCTTCGAGCCTCGACATCGGACTGGAGGACGGGGTGCAGGACGAGGCCTATCTGGCGCGTCTGGCGGCGGCCTTGCCGGCCGTAGTGGAGGCCGCGAGCCCCGACATCGTCTTCTACAACGCGGGCGTCGATCCCTTTTCCGGCGACAAGCTGGGACGCCTCGGCCTCAGCCGCGAGGGGCTGCGGCGGCGCGACGAACTGGTCATCGGCTATGTCCGACGGCAGGGCCTGCCGCTCGCCGGCGTGCTCGGGGGCGGCTATTCCACCGACATCGACGAACTGGCCGACCGGCATCTGACGCTGCTGCGCTCGGCCGTCGCGGTGGACGCGGGGCTGGCCGAGACGCTCATCTGATCTCAGATGGCCAAGACCGGGCAGGACCTTGCCCGGACTGGCCCGGACAGGCCCGGACTGGCCCGGATTGGCCAGAACCGGGAAGCTGCGCGGTCAGCGGCCGCGCGCGGACAGGATCCGGCTGATGAGCCAGATCGGAACCACGATGACAGCGCCCAGCACGAGATACTGCCCGACCTGCTCGACGGCATTGAAGCCCATGTTCCAGAGCCGCTCGATGAAGGAGAGAACGAGGTCGATCACGCCGAGGGGATCGAGATCCAGCGCAGACAGGATGACGCCGACCACCAGCGACAGGAAGGTCAGACGGAGAATGACGCGCAGCGGCGTGTCTCCGAGAAATCGTGTCAAACCGTCGCCAGCCATGGGGCACTCCGTTGCTGCTGCTGTGGCATCATCTGCCCTTAGATAGGCAATGCCGCAGGGCTTCGCACCCCTCGCGCGCGGTGCGGGCAACGTTTTCCCCGGAGTGTCCGCTCAGGCGATGTGGTCTTCCAGCCTGGCGTCGCCGTGCATCCGCACGGCCTTGGGCGGGACGCCGTACCACGTCTTCACGGCCCGCGAGAAGGCCGACAGTTCCGAGAAGCCGAGCAGATAGGCGATTTCCTTCATCGGCAGCGTCGTGTCCTTGAGGTAGCGCGCGGCCATGTTGCGACGGATCGTTTCGGTCAGCTTGCGGAAGGACGTGCCCTCCGCCTCCAGCAGCCGCTGCAGCGAGCGCTGCGACATGCCAAGCTCGCTGGCCACCTGTTCCAGTGACACGTTGCCCGACTTCAGGGCCTCGTTGATCTTGTCCGCGACGCGCGTCAGCGGATCGTTGCGCCCGCCATAATCCTCCATCTCGCGAATCGCCGCCTGCTCGACGATGGCATAGAGGTTCGCCTCGCTGCGCGGCGTCGGACGTCCCAGATAGGCCTGCGGGATCAGGATGCGGTCCTGCGCCTGCCCGAAGGCCAGCCGGTCCCCGTGACGGCGCTGGAAATCCGACATCTTGCGCGGCGCCGGCTGGGTCGTCTCGATCAGGATTTCCGCCGAGGGATCCTGCACGGCGAACTCGATGCGGCCTGCCGCCCAGGCCAGACGCTCATAGGTGCTCTGGATCCTGGGCAGTCCCACTTCGGGCACGAACCACTCGAGGATCCCGTGCTCGCCCTCCTCGTGGAAGGTCATGCGGTAGACATTCGTGCGCAGGGCCAGAAAGCGCTCCCAGTTGTGCAGTCCGGCCGCAAGGGTCGGGGCGCAGAGCCCGACATAGTCGAACGTGGAAAAGATGCCGAGCGGCACCGACGAGGCGATGTCGAGAATGAGCCCGTCGTCGCCCGCAGCCTGCGCGACATGTTCAAAGACGCGCAGCGCCGTGCTGTACTCGACCGTGGCCGCCGGACTGTGAGGCAGGTCCGGCTTGAGGCCGTAATGTCGCGCAATCGCCGCCCAGTCCAGGCGGCGTATCTTGCAGAGCATTTCGAGGGACTGCAGGGTATCCGCCCGGCACCACTCCTCCTGCTGGCGCCGCGCGGTCCGGTTGTACACCAACACCGTCTCCTCCTCTCCAAAGAGGTTGCCCCAACTGTTCTACAGGCGACGCAATGGCGCAATAGGTCAAAGGCCTAAGCGAAGGCGGCCCGGGAGAATTCATTTGGCACGTTTAGTTAAAAAGCTGGCTGATTGTGCCAAGGACAGAAGCACGGAATAAGTGTAAGGTTGCCAATGAAAATAGCGGAAGACGCTGCGTCAGATCTGTGCTTGTCCCGCCATCCGCCCGTGGCGGACAGCAGACCGGACTGGCAGGCGATCTCCGGCCTCGCCGGGCGCCTTCACGCAAATGCGCAGTTTCGCCTCGATTTCGATAACACGTGGCCCCATCACGATCGAAAACAGACGAAAGCGAAGCGAAAACTGCGGAATCCAACCCGAAAGCGACGTGCAGTCCGGCCGCAGCCCTTGCGGTCGGATGCCCGCGCGGCCTGCTTGCAATCCTCGCGTTTGCGCCCTTGTTCCGCCCGTTCCCGGTGTTGCCGCAGCCTGCAAGCCCCGGTCCCGGCACGATTTGGTAAATGAGCTGGCTCGGCTTTTGTTCACGCAGTTTTGAAAACGCGTCGCGGTCAAGCTGCTGTGGAAAACCGTTGAGTAAATCATCTACAGGCAGACTGAGAGCGGTTTCACTTCTGCTGTAGCGGAAGGTCGAGGTTCCTTGTTGCGGAACATCGAATACGTCACGCCCAGCGGGAAGACCTGAGGCGAGACGCAGGACCAATCCCAAGCCCAATCCCAATCCCAGACCCGATCCCAGGCAGAGGCGTCCGTCGCGCCCCTCTCCCTGCGCTAGCGGGGGGCCATGGGCCCCCCGACAGGGTCTGCGGTCGCCGCCACGCGCCATCAGGTCGCCTGGCAGCAGGATCGGCAGCGGATCAGGCCGCCGCGGCGTCCGGTGCGGCCTCGGCCTGCGGCGGGAACTTGCCGTAGAACGTCTCATTATTCTTGGCCATCTCGCGCAGCAGCCTGTTCGGCTTGAAGCGCGGGCCCCACTTCTTGGTGAACTTCTTGCAAAGCTCGACGAAGGCGGCCGTGCCCATCATGTCGATGTAGCTGAGCGTCCCGCCGGTGTAGGGCGCAAAGCCGAAGCCGAGGATCGAGCCGACGTCGGCCTCACGGACGTCCGTCAGGCACTTCTCTTCAAAGATGCGGGCGGTCTCCAGCGCCTGCATCACCAGAAGACGCTGCTTCAGCTCCTCGACATTGAAGGCGTCAGCGGGCTTCGGCTTGCCGACGACCTCGGGGATGCCGGCCCACAGGGCCTTTTCCTTGCCCTTGTAGTCGTAGAAGCCCTTGCCGTTCTTGCGACCGAAGCGCTCGCGCTTGACCACCATCTCTTCCAGGATGTTGTCCAGCGGGCCCTCGACATAGTTGACGCCGAGATCCTTGCGGGTGGCCGAGACGATCTTCCAGGCGAGGTCCAGCGCCACTTCGTCGCCAAGCGACAGCGGGCCGACCGGCATGCCGGCCATCTTGCCGGCGTTCTCGATCATGGCCGCCGGAACCCCGTCCGCCAGCATCATCAGGCCTTCGCGGATGTAGGTCATCACCACGCGCGAGGTGTAGAAGCCGCGGCTGTCGTTGACGACGATCGGGGTCTTCTTGATCGCCTTGATGTAGTCCAGCGCCATGGCCAGCGCCTTGTCCGAGGTCTTCTTGCCGAGGATCACCTCGACCAGCATCATCTTGTCGACGGGCGAGAAGAAGTGGATGCCGATGAAGTTCTTCGGACGCGACGACGCTTCGGCGAGGGAGGTGATCGGCAGCGTCGAGGTGTTGGAGGCGTAGATTGCCTTGGCCTTCATCGCGGCCTCGGCCTTCTCCGTGACGCCGCGCTTGACCTCGCGGTCCTCGAACACGGCCTCGATCACCAGATCACAGTCGCCGAGCAGGGCATAGTCGGTCGTGGCGGTGATCCGGGCCAGCACCTTGTCCTTGTCCTCCGCCGTGGAGTGCCCCCGCGAGACGGCCTTGCTCAGCAGCTCGTCGGAATGGGCCTTGCCCTTGTCGGCGGCGGCCTGGTCGCGGTCGATCAGCACCACGTCTATGCCCGCCTTGGCCGTGACATAGGCAATGCCTGCGCCCATGAAGCCGGCGCCCAGAACGCCGATCTTCTTGATCTTGTTCGGCTTCACGTCGGCCGGACGGCGCGCGCCCTTGTTCAGCTCCTGCATGGAGACGAACAGCGAGCGGATCATGTTTGCCGCTTCCGGGGTCTGCAACACATGGGCGAAGTAACGGCTCTCGACCTGCAGGGCCAGATCCATCGGCAGCTGCAGGCCTTCAAACACCGCCTTCAGCAGACCGCGGATGCCCGGATAGTTGTCCTGGGTCTCGCGGCGATAGATGGCGTTGGCGGCCGGCCAGAACTGGAACCCGGCCGGCGAATAGACCGGACCGCCGGGCAGCTTGAAGCCTTTCTCGTCCCAGGGCTTCACCGGCTTGACGCCCGTCTTGAGCAGCTTCTTGGCCGTCTCGACCAGCTTCTTGGCCGGGGCGGTCTCGTCGATGAGCTTCATCGACCGGGCCTTGTCGGCGCGCAGGGTCTGGCCCTGCATCAGGAAGGTGAGGCCAGCCTGGGCATCGGTCATGCGCATGACGCGCTGCGTGCCGCCGGCGCCCGGGAACAGGCCCACCTTCACTTCCGGCAGGCCCAGCTTGAAGCTGTCATCCTCGACGCCGACGCGCGCATGGCAGGCCAGCGCCAGCTCGGTGCCGCCGCCCATGCAGGTGCCGTTGATCGCGGCGACGAACGGCTTCCCGCAGGTCTCGAGCTTGCGGTAGATCAGCGTCAGGCGGCGGGACCCCTCGAACAGCGCCTTGGCGGCCGCCTCCGGGTCCTTGCGCCGCTCCTTGTGGAAGCCCTTCAGCAGGCCGTCGAGCATGGTGAGGTCGGCACCGCCCGAGAAGGCAGCCTTGCCGGAGGTGATCACCGCGCCCTTGATGGCCGCATCGGCCACCACGTCGTCGATGATCCGGTCGAGGTCGTCCATCACCGAGATGTCGATGACGTTCATCGACTTCTCCGGCATGTCCCAGGTGATCAGCGCAATGCCGTCGGCATCGGTTTCAAGGGTGAAGTTCTTGTAAGACATCATGGTTCTCCCCGAGGACTGCCGTCAGACGCGCTCGATGATCGTCGCCGTGCCCATGCCGGCGCCGATGCAGAGGGTGACGAGGGCGGTGTTGAGGTCGCGGCGCTCCAGTTCGTCAAGCACCGTGCCGAGGATCATGGCGCCGGTGGCGCCAAGCGGATGGCCGAGGGCAATCGCCCCGCCGTTGACGTTGACAATCGCCGGATCGAGGTCGAAGGCCTGGCGGTAGCGCAGCACCACGGAGGCGAAGGCCTCGTTGATCTCGAACAGGTCGATGTCCTTCAGGCTCATGCCGGCATTGCGCAGCAGCTTCGCCGTCACGTCGACCGGGCCGGTCAGCATCAGCGCCGGTTCGGAGCCGATGTTGGCAAAGGCCTTGATGCGTGCGCGGGGCTTGAGCCCAGCCGACTTGCCGGCCTTGCGCGAGCCGATCAGCACCGCCGCTGCCCCGTCCACGATGCCCGACGAGTTGCCGGCGTGGTGCACGTGGGTGATGCGCTCGAGCTCGGGATGCGCCTGGATGGCGACCGCATCGAAGCCGCCCATCGCCCCCATCATCTCGAAGGACGCGCCGAGGGCGGCCAGCGACTGCATGTCGGTGCCCGGACGCATGTGTTCGTCCCGGGCAAGGATGGTGATGCCGTTGACATCCTTCACCGGCACAACGGACTTGGCGAAGTAGCCCTTGTCCCAGGAGTGGGCTGCGCGCTTCTGGCTCTCGACCGCATAGGCGTCGCAGTCATCGCGGGTGAAACCGTACTTGGAGGCGATCAGGTCGGCCGACACGCCCTGCGGCATGAAGTAGGAGGGCAGGGCCACCTGCGGATCGACCGGCCAGGCGCCGCCGGAGGCACCGATGCCGATGCGGCTCATGCTTTCGACGCCACCGGCGAGGACGAGCTGATGCTGGCCGGCCATCACCTGGCCGGCGGCCATGTTGACCGCATCAAGGCCGGATGCACAGAAGCGGTTGATCTGCATGCCGGGGACCGAATGGTCATATCCGGCGGCAAACACGGCCGCGCGGGCGATGTCGCCGCCGGCCTCGCCCACCGGATCGACGCAGCCGAGCACCACATCGTCGACGAGCCGGGTGTCGAGCCCGTTGCGGTCGCGGATGGCCTCGAGGGCGACGGCGGCGAGCCGCACGGCGGTCACCTCGTGCAGCGCACCGTCCTTCTTGCCGCGCCCGCGCGGGGTGCGGACATGATCGAATACATAAGCCTCAGGCATTGGATCCTCCTGAACGTGTCTGGGTCAGGCCGTACCGGGCAGCGGATGGCCCGGCATCAGGTCGTAGGGGTGGGACCAGCCGGGCTGGGACCGGATGCGATCCAGCCAGGCAGTGAGATCGGGATAGGCGGCAAGGTCGATGCCCGTTTCCTCGGGCCAGAACAGGTAGCCGCAGAGCGACAGGTCCGCCGTCGTCAGCCGGTTGGCGACCACGAACTGGCGGCCGGTCAGGTGCTTGTCGAGGATGGCCAGGGCCGACTTCGCCCGGGCCTCGAAGAAGGCAGTCACCGGGGTCTCCCCGGTTCTTGCGAAGTGCCGCAGGTAGCGCAGTGTCGCCGTGTAGCTGCTGAGCTTGTGGTTGTCGAACAGCACCCAGCGCAGGATCTCCCGCGCCTCGTCCTCGCTGTGAGCCCCGAACAGGCCAAGCTCGTCCGTCAGGTGGTCGAGGATCACGCCGGACTGGGTCAGGCGCAAGTGTCCGTGCTCCAGCACGGGCACTTCACCCATCTCGTTGACCGTCTCGCGGAACTCCGGCGAGCGGGTGGCTCCGTTGAAGAAGTCGACGAAGCGGGGCTCCCAGTCCGCTCCGGCAAGCTGGAGCATCAGGGCGACCTTGTAGGAATAGCCCGACTGGGCAAAGCAGTGCAGCACGAACTCGGCCATGCGTTCCTCCCGTCATGGCGTGAGAGCGGGGCGACGGCCCGGCCGGAGACCGGGCCGCCCGAGCGGGCCTGCGGGGCCGGCGCCAGGCTCAGAAGGCCTCGGCGGCGAGGCCCATCATCGTGTCGGCTCCCGTCGAGATCCGGGCCAGATGCGCCGCCGTTTCCGGCAGGGTCCGTTCCATGAAGAAGCGGCCGAAGACCAGCTTGGCCTCATAGCGCTCCGTGTCCTCGCCGGCGGCGATCTTCTCCTGGGCGGCCTTGGCGATCTGGGCCCACATGTAGGCGAGCGCCACCAGACCGAACAGGTGCATGTAGTCGGTCGAGCCGGCGCCGGCGTTGTCCGGCTTGGCCATGGCGTTCTGCATGAACCACATGGTCGCGGCCTGCAGGTCGTCATGTGCCTTCTTCAGCGGCCTGGTGAAGGGGGCGAGGGCCTCGTTGTCCTTGTTGGCCTTCAGGAAATCGCCCACCTCGGCGAAGAAGGTCATCACGGCGCGGCCACCGTTGGCCGGCAGCTTGCGGCCGACCAGATCAAGCGCCTGGATGCCGTTGGCGCCTTCATAGATCATGGCGATGCGGGCATCGCGCACGAACTGCTCCATGCCCCATTCGGCGATGTAGCCATGGCCGCCGTACATCTGCTGCGCATTGACCGCGTTGGCAAAGCCGGTGTCGGTCAGGACGCCCTTCAGAACCGGCGTCATCAGGCCCATCAGGTCGTCGGCGCGGGTCCGGTCCGCCTCGTTGTCCGAGCGATGCGACACGTCGCCCTGCAGCGCGGTCCACAGCACCAGCGCGCGGGCCGCCTCGTTGAACGAGCGGATCGACATCAGCACGCGGCGCACGTCCGGATGCACGATGATCGGATCGGCGGCCTTGTCGATGGCCTTCGGCCCGGTCAGGGCGCGGCCCTGGATGCGGTCACGGGCGTAAGTGACGGCGTTCTGGTAGGCAACTTCGGACTGGGCGAGACCCTGCACCGCGACGCCGAGGCGGGCCTCGTTCATCATGGTGAACATGGCGCGCAGGCCCTTGTTTTCCTCGCCGACCAGCCAGCCCGTCGCCCCGTCATAGTTCATGACGCAGGTGGCGTTGCCGTGGATGCCCATCTTGTGCTCGATCGAGCCGCAGGTCGCGCCGTTGCGCGCTCCGATCGACCCGTCGGCATTGACGAGGAACTTCGGCACCACGAAGAGCGAGATGCCCTTCACGCCCTCGGGCGCGCCCTCGATCCGGGCCAGCACCAGATGGATGATGTTCTCCGACATGTCGTGTTCACCGGCGGAGATGAAGATCTTGGTGCCGGAAATCCGGTAGCTGCCATCGGCCTGGGGCACGGCCTTGGTGCGGATCAGCCCCAGGTCCGTGCCGCAGTGCGGCTCGGTCAGGTTCATCGTCCCGGTCCAGGTGCCGGCGACCATCTTCGGCAGATAGGTGTCCTTCTGCGCCGCCGTGCCATGCAGCGTCAGCGCGGCGACCGCCCCGGCCGTCAGGCCCGGATACATGGCAAAGGCCATGTTGGCGGAGGAGAGGTACTCGGCCATCACCATGGCCAGCGTGTGCGGCAGGCCCTGGCCGCCAAATTCCGGATCGACCGACAGGCCGCCCCAGCCGCCCTCGCAGTAAGCCTCGTAGGCAGCCTTGAAGCCCTTCGGCGTGGTGACGCTGCCGTCCTCGTGGCGGACACAGCCCTCGAGGTCACCGCTCTGGTTTAGCGGCTGGATGACCTCTTCGCAGAACTTCGCGCCTTCGCGCAGGATCGCCTCGACCAGATCCGGCGTCGCGTCGGCAAAGCCCGGCAGGTTGCTGTAGCGTTCGTAGCCGAACACATCCTTGAGTAGAAAAAGCGTGTCCTCAACGGGGGCACGGTAGGTCGGCATGTCTTCCTCCCAGAACGAAACCGCATACGCACGACATGACGTTTCCGTAAACGTCAACTGCCGCCTGTTATATACGCGCCATTCGGGGGCGGACAAGTCGTGTCCTAAGGGAAGGTACGCCTGAATCTTTACAAAATGAACCAAAGTCGAGGGTCCGAACGCAAAAAACCGGAGCGTCAGCCCCGGTTTTTCGGCGATTCTGGCGATTTTGGCCGGAAGCGGCCTTACGCGAACGTCAGGCTCATTCGCCTTCCGCTTCCTTGTGCTTCAGCATGCCGGAGACGATTTCGACCGTGCGCGACAGTTCCTCGATGGCCTGATCGATGTCCTTGCGCTGGTTCACGAGCACGGCAATCTGCTCGTTGAAGCGCGAGAGGGCGACCCGAAGTTGCGTGACCTGTCCGTCACGCAGGTCATAGAGGTCGAGCATGTCGCGGATCTCGCTCAGCGAAAAACCGACGCGCTTGCCCATGACCACCAGCTTGAGGCGGGCCCGGTCGCGGCGGGTGTAGACGCGGTTCAGACCATCGCGCTTGGGGTTCAGCAGGCCCCGGTCCTCGTAGAAGCGCAGGGTGCGCAGGGTGACGCCGAATTCCTTGGCCAGGTCGCCGATGGTGAACTGCGTCTTCTTCGTGCTGTCGTCGGCGGCTGCCACCACATCGACGATTTCCGCATTGTTGCGGAGGGAGAGTGCTTCGCTCATGTTCTGTTCCTGCGTGAACGCCCGGCGGGTCTTGCATCTGGGGCAAGGACGGCCGGAGGCCGGGCTGCCGAAGCGGCCGGATGCATCGGGAGGGATGCCCGGTCGCCATGTCCTGAAGGAAACGCCATACCTTACGCTAAGGGAATGGTCCAGCGCCATCGCGCGCTTTTTTGCCGGACAGCCCCGATTCGGGGTCTTGGCAAACGTCCGGTTAAGACAAAATCGCAAGCTGCGACCGGAATTAACGTGCTGTTTACCCTACCGCGACAAAGATTCAGCCATTGCTTCGGTGCCATTTTGTTTTTTGCGTCCCGGGACCGCGCAGCTCGCAAGTTCATTGTCAAAGGTCAGAACGACCGCAAGTCCAGGTCCAGCCCATGTCGTCTTGGAATATCCGCAGAGCAGGAAGCGGCGGCGATGAGATGTCGCGTGGCGGGCGAGGCCGTCGTTACGGCGAGGATTACGATCCTTACGGCCGCGACGAGGGCTACGAGGATGACGACTATCAGCCCTCGGCACGCGCGCCCCACCGGGAGCATCCGCGCGACCGCGTCGAACGGCTGACCCGCACGGCGACTGCTGCACCCGGCTACGGCCGCGACTATGCCCGCGACGATGCCGGCCACGAACTGGACGCCGTTGCCGACGAACTCGACCGCCTGATGGGCGACCGTCAGCGGGCGCGCAAGCGCGACCGGATCCCCGAGCGCACCCGCGGCCGGGGAGAGAGCCGCGCGGATGACCGCGACGACGACCAGACCTACGACCAGGGCTACGACCGGGACGAGGACCTGCGTCGGCCCGCGCCGGCGCGCGGGACCCGGGTTGGCGCCGTCATGGAGGCGCTGGAGCGCCTCGACCAGCGTGTCGGCGCCATTTCGGAGCGTCATCCGGACCCGCGCGACCGTGACCGCTATGAGGACGAGCCGCGTCGGCCTGCGGGCCGCCGTGCGGCCGATCCCTATGCCCGGGAGGACGAGGCCGCCGACTACGCTCCGTCGCGGCGCCGGACGGAGCGCGCCGCACCGGCCCGCTCGGCCGCCGAGCGCCATGTGGACGACTATGCCCGCCCCCTGCGCAGCCGTGTCGCTGAGGAGGATGATCGCGATCGTGATCGCTCTCGTGCGACGCGCCCGTCGCGTCGCCGGGCCGGTGGCGAGGACGATTACCGGCGCGCTGCCGATGACGTGCGCTCCCGCCGCGACGCGCTCGACCGGCTGGCCGACGCGGATCTCGAGGCTCTGGACGACGGCTATGCCGATCCCCGTCCGCGCCCCCGCCGGCCGCGCCAGCCTGACCTCGCCTCCCGCCAGCTCTACAAGGACCTGTCCCGCCGCATCGACGCGCTGCGCAAGCCGCAGGAAGAAACGCTGGACGTCGTCCGCCGCGAGATCGGCGCCCTGCGCGACACGCTGCAGGCCTGGCCCGACCGGAGCCGGGATGACCGGGACCGGCAGGAGATGCGGCGGCTGGCGGACATGGTCGAGCGGCTCAGGGCCGACCGTGGTGACGACCGTCAGGCGCGCGAGCTGCGCGCCGAGATCGCAGACCTGCGCAACCTGGTCAGCCATTCCAACGTCGACGGCACGCTGAAGACGCTGGAATCCGGCTACGCCCACATCGTTCAGCGCCTCGACGAGCTGTCGCGGTCGTCCGTCGATCCGCGCGCGGTCAAGAACCTGGCCGTCCGTCTTGTCGAGATCGAGGACGGCCTGCAGGCCCTGCCGCGCTCCGAGCACCTGATCGTGCTGGAAAGCCGCATCGGCGATATCTCGGACCGCGTGGAAAGCCTGCTGCGGGCCCACTCGCGCCTCGATGTGGAACCGCTGCGCCAGGAGCTGAAGGACGTCCGCCGCATCGTCGAGCAGGTCAACCTCAACGGTGTGATCGGGGCTATCGACGACCGCATGCGCTTCGTCGCCGACCGGCTGGACGAGCTGGAGATGCTGGCGCGCGAGCAGCGCGGCCTCGACAGCCGCATCAGTGCCATGGAAGAGCGTCTGCCCGATGCCGACAGCCTCGACCGCCTCAATGGCCGGCTGGAAGAGATCTTCGGCATGCTGTCGCGCAGCCGCTGCAATCCGGAAGAGGACGAGGCGCGCTTCGGCAAGGTCGACAGCCGCCTTGACGAGATCATGGACCGCCTGTCGGCCATGGAACACACCAAGGGTCCGCAGCCGGCCTTCGATGCGGCCTTTGCCGGGCTCGAAAGCCGGCTCAAGGGCATCCACAGCAAGATCGAGTCGCTCGAGGAGCGCGCCGCGCGTCCGATTGCGGTCGAACTGGGGGAAGGTGCAGGCCTTGAGGCGGAGCTGCTGTCGCAGCTTGAGCGTCAGGTCACCGACCTGTCGCGTCGCCTGGCCGAGCCGCGCGACCATGTGACCAATGCCGACATCGACGCGCTGCGGCGCGAGATCGCCGACATGCGCGTCGCCGTCCAGATGCCGGCGCCCGCCGTCGTCGCGCTGGAACGCAAGATCAGCGACCTGGCCGAGGCGGTGAGCCGCAATGGCGAGAGCATCGACGACAGCCGGCTGGACGCCATCTCCGACAAGATCGGCGCCCTTGCCGACCAGCTCGAGGTGGCCGAAAGCCGCCTGTCGGGCGTCGACGGCATCGAGCAGGCGCTGCTGCGCATCGAGGACGGGCTCCGCGCGACCCGCGCCGAGGTCGTCGATGTCGCCGAACAGGCAGCCCGTCGGGCCGTGCGTGACCAGGCTCCCGACACCCGCGAGTATGACGATGCCATCGGCAGCCTGCGCGATGACCTCAAGCGGCTTCTCGACGCGGCCCAGGGCACCGAGGCGCGCACGCGCAACACCTTCGAGGGTGTCCAGTCGATCCTGACCGGCATTACCGATCGGCTTGATTCGCTGGAGCGCTCCGGACCTGCCCGGGCTGCCGCGTCGCGTCCTGCCGCAGATCCGATGCCGGACGAGCCGCGTGGCCGGGCCCCGTTGCCGGGCCTGCCGCTGAGCGCTGCGGACCCGCGTGCGGACAACAGGGCCGAAACCCGCGCCGACCCCCGGGGGGATGCCCGTGGCGAGCGCCCGCGCGACCGCACCCGCGACCGCAAGGCCGATTTCATCGCCGCCGCCCGTCGCGCCGCTCAGGCCGCCTCCGCCGAAGTGCAGCAGGCCCGCGCCGAAGAAGGCAAGGTGGCCAAGGACGCCGGCGCCGATGCCAGCTGGCTCCGCCGCGCCCTGGGACGCGGCAAGCCCGCCCGGGACGAGGCCCTTGAACTGGGCGCCGAGCAGGAGGTCAAGCCGGCCCGCAAGGCCAAGCCGGCCGCCGAAGAGGTCTCCGCCGTCACGCAGGACGACCGTCCGGCTCCGGAAGAGGCGGGGAGCAGCCTGCTGAGCGGTGGCCGCAAGCGCGCCATCCTGCTCGCCGCCGCCGCCGTCGTTCTGGCCATCGGCACCCTGCAGGTGTTCCGTCTCGCCTCCGGCGGCGACGACACCACCGCGCAGCTTGACGCGGTCGAGGGCGAGACCCCCGCCGTCGCCGAGACGGCCGATGGCGCCGCAACCACCCAGCCGGTGCTCGAGCTGGACGAGAAGGACGTGGTCGAGACCGCGCCGGCCAACGGCGCTGCGCCGTCGGGCCAGGATGTCGCGACCACCGCTCCGGTCATTCCGGAGGCGGCCGGACAAGGTCCGGACGTGCCGCTGACGCCGGGCAGCCTCGCAGGCAACGCGCCGATGTCGCTGATCCCGCCGCAGCCGGCCGACAGCGTTCCGCCCGCCGTCGCCTTTGCCCCGCCGGCCATTTCCGGCAAGTTCGGCGACACGCCTTTCGTCAACGGGGCCCAGCCCGCCGTTCCGGGCAGCGCCACGACGCTCGCCTCCGCGCCGAGCTCGCTGCAGCCGAATCCGGTCACGCCGGTCGCGCCCGGGGCGACGCTGGACAACCTGCCGCCCGAGGCGGTCGGTCCGATGGCCTTGCGCAGCGCCGCCGCCGCCGGGGATCCGACGGCGGAGTTCCAGATCGGTGTCAACTACACCGAGGGCAAGGGCGTCGAGCCGGATCTGGCCGAAGCCGCCAAGTGGTATGAGAAGGCCGCGCAGAAGGGTCTCGCTCCGGCGCAGTACCGTCTCGCCAGCCTTTACGAAAAGGGCCGCGGGGTCCCGAAGGATCTCGCCCGGGCCCGCGAGTGGTACGTGAAGGCGGCCGAAGCCGGCAATGCCAAGGCCATGCACAATCTTGCGGTGCTCTATGCCGAGGGGGCAGAGGGCGCGCCGAACTTCACCGAGGCCGCCCGCTGGTTCAAGTCGGCCGCCGAGCATGGCGTGCCGGACAGCCTCTTCAACCTGGGCATCCTGCATGCCCGTGGCCTCGGCGTGCCGAAGGACCTGCCGGAGAGCTACAAGTGGTTCGCCATTGCCGCCAAGCAGGGCGACGGCGAGGCTGCCAAGAAGCGCGACGACATCGCCAACATGATGGACGCCAACCAGCTTGCGGCCGGCCGTCTGGCGGTGGAGACCTTCAAGCTGATCGAGCCGGATCCGAAGGCCAACACGGTCGTGCTCAACCCGGCCTGGGATCATGCTGCCGCCGTCCCCGCGACGAACGCCTCCGTTCTTCAGGGCGCCGACATGGTCCAGCAGGCCCAGGGTCTCCTGAAGACGCTTGGCTTCGATCCCGGTTCGGTCGATGGCCAGATGGGTCCGAAGACCCGTCAGGCGATCGAGAACTTCCAGCGCAGCGCGAACCTGCCAGTTACCGGCGAGGTCACGCCGGAGCTGGTGAAGGCGCTGCTCGGCCGCTCGATCTGAGCGGGCGGACCGTCAGAGGTTGACAGGGCCGCGAAAGCGGCCCTTCTAGCATCTTGTATCGGGCGGCCCGCTTGGCTGCCCTCCAGGACGGTGCGAGCCCGTGCAGATCTACCTGCCCATCGCCGAAATCTCGGTGAACATGTTTGTGATCTTCGGCATGGGCGGTGCCGTGGGCTTCCTGTCGGGCCTGTTCGGGATTGGCGGCGGGTTCCTGCTGACGCCCCTGCTGATCTTTTCCGGCATTCCGCCGGCCGTCGCCGTGGCCACGGTGACGACGCAGATCGTCGCCTCCTCCGCGTCCGGCGTGCTCGCCTACTGGCGGCGCAACGCCATCGACATCAAGATGGCGGTCGTGCTGCTGCTGGCCGGCATCGTCGGCTCGGCCGCCGGCGCCCGCCTGTTCGAGATGCTGAAGAATGTCGGCCAGCTCGACGTCGTCATCTCGCTGTCCTACGTCACCTTCCTAAGTGCCATCGGCACGCTGATGCTGGTGGAATCGGTCGGCGCCATCCGCCGACGTCGCCAGGGCAACACCCGTCCGGCGCGGCTGCCCGGCCAGCACAGCTGGATCCACGGCCTGCCGTTCAAGATGCGCTTCCGCCAGTCGAAGCTTTACGTCAGCATCATTCCGATCCTTGTCCTGGGAGCCGGGATCGGCTTCATGGGGACGGTGCTCGGCATTGGCGGCGGCTTCATGATGGTGCCCGCGCTGATCTACCTGCTGCGCATGCCGACGGGCATCGTCATCGGCACGACGCTGATGCAGACCCTCTTCACGATGGCGGCCGCCACGATCCTGCATGCGAGCACGACCCAGACCATCGACATCGTGCTGGCGCTGATCCTCATGGTCGGCGGGGTCATCGGCGCCCAGTTCGGAGCCCGCATGGGCCAGAAGCTGCGTGGCGACCAGCTGCGCCTGCTGCTGGCGTTGCTCGTCCTGTCGGTCGGCGTGCGTTTCGCGGTCGGCCTTCTGGTCACGCCGGGCGAGTTCTTCTCCGTTGCGGTCAGGGGAGGGTGAGGCCGATGTGCGTCCGCCTCGCTGCCCTGCTCGCCGCCGGCCTTGCCGCCGCCCTGGTGCCGCCGCCGGAGGCGAGGGCAGAGCTGCTGACCACGGCGCTGTCATCGGACAGGGTGCTGATTGAATCCAACTTCACCGGCGCCGAGATCGTGGTCTTCGGGCAGATCGGCCGCGACGCCCAGACCGTCACGCGCTCCGGGGCCTATGATCTTGCCGTCGTCGTGCGCGGGCCGGATCAGGTTGTCACCACCCGCCGCAAGGAGCGGTTCCTCGGCCTCTGGGTCAACCGCGAGGCGGAAACCTTCTACGCGGTGCCCTCGTTCTACGTGCTCTCCTCGACCCGGACGCCGACCGAGATGGGCGCACGCCGCATGCTGGAGAAATACGGCATCGGCATCAACTACCTCAACCTGCCGATCAGCCCCCAGTCCGATGTGCCGCTCTCCGAGCGCGACGACTTCCGCGATGCCTTCCTGCGCCTGCGCCGCCAGCACGGCGACTATCTGGAGCAGACCGGCAAGGTCGAGTTCCTCTCCGAGACCCTGTTCCGGACGACCGTGGCCCTGCCGGCCACGACACCGGTCGGGGAGTACACCGTGGAGACCTTCCTGATGAACGGCGGGGCGATGCTGGCCAGCCAGCAGAAAAGCCTCACCGTGGCCAAGACCGGCTTCGAGCAGATGGCCTTTGACCTGGCCCACGAACGGCCGACGCTCTACGGCATCCTCGCCGTCGTCATCGCCATCTTCACCGGCTGGCTCGCCGGCGTGATCTTCCGCAAGGACTGATGCGGGACGGACTGACGCTTGCGACCGGCGAGATCGACCCGGCGGGAGCTGTCAGGCCGGTGCGTCGCCCGAACCGTTGCACGGCGTGGCGCGTCCGGGTTCCATGTCCCGGTGCGGGTGGTCAGTCGCCGACCAGTTTCGAGGCGGTGAAGGGATAGAGCCTGTCGCTGCCGAGCAGGAAGGCGGAGAAGGTGCGCGGCGGGAAGACACCTGCAAACGCCTGGTCCATCACGTTGAGGCCACCGGTCAGCGCGCCGAAGGCCGGCAGGACCAGACGGTTTCCGTCGGTGGCAAAGCAGGGGCGGCGGATCGAGCGGCCATAGCGGCGCACCTTGGCGGCCGGGTGGAGATGGCCGGCCACTTCGCCGGGCTGGCCTCCCTCGCGCGGCTCGTGCCGGAAGGTCAGGTCGCCGAGCTGCATCTCGTCGACGCATTCGCCGCACAGCCGCACCGGCGCGACCGGGTCATGATTGCCGGTCACCCAGATCCATTCCCGGTTGAGCTGCAGCGTGGTCAGGAAGGCGCGATACGGGGCCGGCAACCGGTCGGAGCCCTCCGCGTCGTGAAAGCTGTCGCCAAGCGCGATCACGCGCGCCGGATCGAAGGCATCGATGACGAGCGCAAGCCGTTCCAGCGTCGCGGCCGTGTCATAGGGCGGCAGCAGCACGCCACGCCGGGCAAAGGAGGAGCCCTTCTCGAGGTGCAGGTCGGCGACGATCAGCGTCTGCTGGTCCGGCCACCAGACCACGCCGCTGTCATGCAGGCCGAGCAGCGTCCCGTTGACGGCGATGTCGTGGCACACCGGAGCTATCCGCCGAAACTGTCCCGCATTCCGCAGCGCCGTCATGCCAGAGCCTCCCCGATCAGGTCATCCGCCGCCTCGGCCAGGATCGCGTCCTGGGCCTCGCCATAGACCGGTTCACGCCCGATCTCCAGCAGGACTGGTACGGCCAGAGGGGACACGCGGTCGAGGGGAGTATGCGTGATTCGACCTCTGATCCTTGCCAGAAGTTCTCCCAACCTGGAGATATCCAGAAGTCCTTCCGCAGCGTCGTTCCAGGTGGCCTTGAGCAGGATGTGATCGGGTTCGTGCTGGCGCAGCACGTCGTAGATGAGGTCCGACGAGACGGTGATCTGGCGGCCGTTCTTTTCCTGGCCCGGGTGCCGGCGCTCGATGAGGCCGGCGATGACCGCGCAGTAGCGGAACGTGCGTTTCATGAGATGGGATTCCGCCAGCCAGGCATCGAGATCGTCCCCCAGCAGGTCTTCCTCGAACAGGCCGTCGAGCGGGATCCGGCCGGTCCGGATCATGAGCGACAGATCGCCGAGCCCCCAGATCGACAGGGCATAGTCGTTGGCGACGAAGCCCATCGGTCGGGCTCCGAGCCGTTCCAGACGGCGGGTCAGCAGCATCCCGAGGGTCTGGTGCGCCAGCCGCCCCTCGAACGGGTAGCAGACCAGATAATGCTTGTCGGCGCGCGGAAAGGTCTCGACCAGCAGGCCGTCATGCCGCGGCAGCACGGACTTGACCCGCTGCAGCTCCAGCCACTCCCGCACCTGGTCCGGCAGATGCGGCCAGCGGGCGGGCTCGGCGATCAGCCGCCGCACCCCGTCGGCCAGATAGGTCGAGAGAGGAAACTTGCCGCCCTGGTAGGACGGGATCATGGGGTTCTGCGATCTTGCCCGGGAGACATAGGCCTCGTTCTCGAGGATGGCCTCGAAGCGCAGCACCTCACCGGCAAACAGGAACGTGTCGCCCGGGGTCAGCTGCTCCACGAACCACTCCTCGATCTCCCCCAGCACGCGACCGCCGCGGCCGAGCGGCGTCTTGCGCCCTTCCGCCTTGCTGCGCACCTGGCGCACCTTCAGCATCGGCGCCTCGACGATGGTGCCGACATTCAGCCGGTACTGCTGCGCGATCTTCGGGTTGGCGATCCGGAACAGGCCGTCCGGGCCCTGCTTCAGCTTGGCATAGCGGTCGTAGCTGCGCAGCGCATAGCCGCCTGTCGCCACGAAATCCACGATCCGGTCGAAGGTTGCCCGGTCGAGATGGCGGTAGGTCTGCGAGGCCGTGATCTCGGCAAACAGCGCGTCGGGGTGAAACGGCTCGGCACAGGCCATGCCGAGCACATGCTGGGCCAGCACGTCGAGCGCCCCGCGGCGCAGGCGCGGCGTGTCCTGTCCGCCCGAGACCGATGCCTCCAGCGCCGCCCGGCATTCCAGCACCTCGAACCGGTTGGCCGGCACCAGCACGGCCTTCGACGGCTCGTCCATCCGGTGGTTGGCGCGCCCGATGCGCTGCGCAAGCCGGCTTGCCCCCTTCGGTGCGCCGATGTTGATCACGAGGTCGATGTCGCCCCAGTCGATGCCCATGTCGAGCGACGATGTCGCCACGATGGCCCTGAGCTGCCCGGCCGCCATCGCGGCCTCGACCTTCCGCCGCTGCGCCACGTCGAGCGAGCCGTGATGCAGGGCGATGGGCAGCGTGTCCTCGTTGATCTTCCAGAGATCCTGGAACACCGTCTCGGCCTGGGAGCGCGTGTTGACGAAGATCAGCGTGACGCGGTGCGCCTTGACCAGGGCATAGACCTCCGACAGCGCGTAGCGGGCCGAATGGCCTGACCAGGGAACGCGCTCGTCCGACTGCAGGATGCTCACATCGGGCGCCGCCCCTCCCGTCACGGTGACGAGATCGCACAGGCGACGCTCCCCTGGGTCGTCCTGCGGCGACAGGAAGGCCCTGAGGTCGTCCGGTTCGGCGACGGTCGCCGACAGGCCGATCATCCGCAGCTCCGGCGAGAGCCGCCGCAGCCGGGCAAGGCCGAGAGCCAGAAGATCGCCGCGCTTGGAGGTCACGAGCGCATGCAGCTCGTCGAGGATCACCGTCCGGACGCCGGACAGCATCGCCATGCCGCCGGGATCCGACAGCAGCAGCGCGATCTGCTCGGGCGTTGTCAGCAGGATGTCGGGCGGTGCCGTCTTCTGGCGCTGGCGCTTGTGTGTCGGCGTGTCGCCTGTCCGCGTCTCGATGCGGATGTCGAGCCCCATCTCGGCGACCGGCATCTCGAGATTGCGGGCGATGTCGACGGCGAGCGCCTTCAGCGGGGAGATGTAGAGCGTGTGCACGCCGCCGCCGCTGCTTGCCTGTCCTGTCTCCCGCGCCCGGGTGCCCGACCGGGCCTGGCCGGGCTTCGCCCGCGTCGCGCCGGCGATCTCGATCAGGCTTGGCAGGAAGCCGGCAAGGGTCTTGCCCGCACCGGTCGGCGCAATCAGCAGCGTGGACCGGCCGGCCGACAGGTTGCGGATCAGGGCAAGCTGATGCGCGCGCGGTGTCCAGCCGCGCCGGGCGAACCAGGCATGGAAGCGGTCAGGCAGCGGGGACGGGGCGTCGGCATCGGTCATGGGCGGCGAATGTAGGCGCGCGCGCCGGGAAAGGGTAGGGGCGATCCCGTCGCAAGGCTAACGGCATGCCTGTGCCCCTTGCGGCTGCACTCGCGGCTGCACTCGCGGCTGCACGCATGGCTGCACTCTGGCAATTCCCGCCGCGCGGCCTATCCTACCCGCCATGTCGACCTTGCTGATCCAGACCCCGGAGGGTCTCTATTGCCCGGCCGCCGGTGTCCACATCGACCCCTTGCGTCCGGTGGCCCGGGCCGTGATCACCCACGCCCATTCCGACCACGCCCGTCCGGGACATGGCGCGGTGCTGGCAACCCGCGAAACGCTGGACATCATGGCGCTGCGGCTCGGCGCGGGATTCGCCGGGACAACGCAGCCGCTGGCCTATGGCGAGGCCCTGACCCTCGACGGCATCCACCTGCGGCTTGTCCCGGCCGGGCATGTGCTGGGCTCGGCCCAGGTGGTGATCGAGGCCCCGGGCGAACGGGCGGTCGTGTCCGGTGACTACAAGCGCCAGGAAGACCCGACCTGTGCGCCCTTCGAGCTTGTGCCCTGCGACACCTTCGTCACGGAGGCGACCTTCGGCCTGCCGGTGTTCCGGCATCCGCCGATTGCCGGCGAACTGGCCCGCCTCCTCGCCTCCATGGCCCTGTTTCCGGAGCGGACCCATCTCGTCGGGGCCTACTCGCTCGGCAAGGCGCAACGTCTCATCGCCGAACTGCGCCGCTGCGGCTATGATCGCACCATCTACCTGCACGGGGCGCTGGAGAAGGTCACCGCCTACTACATCTCGCGTGGCGTGGCGCTCGGGCCCGTGGCGCCGGTCGGACCGCGCGGCAAGGATCTCGCGGGCGAACTCGTCATCTGCCCGCCGGGCGATCTGGCCGGCCGCTGGGCGCGCCGCTTCGCCGACCCTGTCACGGCCGTGGCCTCGGGCTGGATGCGGGTCCGCGCCCGGGCCCGGCAGCGCGGCGTGTCCCTGCCGCTGATCGTGTCGGACCATGTCGACTGGCCGGATCTCTGCCGGACCGTCACGGAAACCGGGGCCTCGACCGTCTGGGTGACCCACGGCGCCGAGGAGGCCCTGTGCCACTGGTGCGAAACCGTTGGACGGAATGCGCAGCCTCTTCATATGATCGGCTACGGGGAAGAGGAGGCTGATTCTTCTCCGGCACAGGATTGAGCGGCCAGCCCGGCCGGGCCCGAGGGCAAAGTGCCACTTGGCCGAACGGTCGCACGGCCGGGCCGTGTCCCGTTGCCGATCCCGGAAGACAGCGCAGGACAGGACCATGGCAGACGACCGCTCCCCCGAACCCGCCGATGACACCGTGGCTCTCGAGGAGGGCATCGCGGCCCTGTTCGAGGACTATCTGGCCGGCTTCAACGACGCGGACGCCGACGCGATCATCGACTGTTTCGCCCTGCCGGCCACCATCTGGCAGATGGACAAGGGCTATGTCTTCGACGACGAGGAAGACCTGGCGGAGAACATCGAGACGCTGATCGAGGCGCTCGACAAGGAGGATGTGTCCTTCTCCGAATTCGACGTGGTGTCCGCCCACATCTCGGGCACGACGGCCCTCGTCACGCTCGACTGGCGGCAGGAAAGCGCCGACGGCGAGAGCATCTTCGAGTTTACCTGCCACTACCATCTCGTCTTCGACGGCGACATGTGGCGCATCGCCATGATCGTCAACGAGCAGTGACGCCTGACAGGGCCCATCTGGCAGTCCTCGCGTGACAGTACCCGCCTGATAGCCCCCCCCCCCCGACAATATCGCCGGACAGCGGTCGCATGACCGCGTCGCCCTGGGTGCGCCCTGGCTGTTGTCTGCAGCGCACGACCCTCCGGTCCGGCACGAGACATGAAAATGCCCGGTCCAGGACCGGGCATCGCCGTGTCTGCGGGAGGCTTCAGGGGCGTGGCCCCCGGGGCGTCACCCTTCGCGTTTCTTGCTCTTCTTCGGACCGGCCGCAGCCTTGCCGGGCTTCTTGAAGCCGCCGTCCTTGAAGGCCGGCTTGGTCTTGCGCGGGGCAAAGCCTTCGCCGGCAACGTCCCCCTCGAAGCCCCGCTTGCCACGCTTGGGGCCGCGCTCCAGCGGCGCCTCGGCCATGGGCGCGAAGGCCGGATGGTTCGGACGCGGCTCGTCATCCTCGAAGCGGCGGCGACGCACCGGCTTGCCGGGACCGGCGCGGCCCGGACCGCCGAAGCCGCCACGGCCGCCGCGCTCGCCATTGCGCTCGCGGGCGTTGTCATAGCGGCTGCGGCCATCGCCGCCCTCGCGTCCGGTCTCGCGGAAGGCCGGGGTCTGGCCGCCCCGCAGGTCCGTGACCTCGATGCTCACGCCCCGCTCGCCGGAACCATCGCGGCGGATGACCTCGGCATACTTCTCGGCATGGCTGCCGGCGATCTCGAACAGCGTTTCGGTGCCGCCGATCTTGATCGCGCCGACTTCCTTCTTGGTGACATGGCCGGCGCGGCAGATCATCGGCAGAAGCCAGCGCGGATCGGCGCGGTGCTTGTGGCCCAGCGACAGGCGGAACCAGATGCCGTCCTCGAACTTGTTGCGCAGCTCCTGGGCACGGGCGCCGCCCATGTCCTCGCCCCGGTCACCGCGATCACCGCGTTCGCCGCGGCCACCGCGGGATTCGTAGGAATCTTCCGTCAGCTCTTCGGGCGCCGGCAGACGCGACTGGTACAGGCGCACGAAGGCGGCGGCGATGCGCTCCGCGCCGTGGGCCGCCATCAGATCGCGCGCGATCTCCAGATCTTCCTCCTCGGCAGCCTCTGCCAGGACCGGGTCGGCAAGGAGCCGGGCCTTGTCCTGCGCGCGGATGGCGTTGGCCGAGGGGGCCTCTCGCCATTCCGCCTTCACGCCGGCAAGCTGGAGCAGGCGTTCGGCCGACCGGCGGCGGGAGAACGGAACGATGAGCACGCTGGTGCCCTTGCGGCCGGCGCGGCCGGTGCGGCCCGAGCGGTGCAGGAGCGCGGCCTTGCCGGTCGGCAGATCGGCATGGATCACGAGGTCGAGGTTCGGCAGGTCGATGCCGCGGGCGGCCACGTCGGTGGCGACGCAGACGCGGGCGCGGCCGTCGCGCATGGCCTGCAGCGCATGGCTGCGCTCGGCTTGGCTCAGCTCGCCCGACAGGGCCGCGACAGAGAAGCCGCGGTTGCCGAGACGCGAGGTCAGCCGGTTGACGGCCTCGCGGGTGGCGCAGAACACGATCGCCTTCTGCGCCTCATGGAAGCGCAGCACGTTGATGATGGCGTTCTCGCGCTCGTTCGGCACCACCGGCATCGCCACATAGTCGATATCGACGTGCTGTTCGCGGGCATTGATGGTCGTCAGCCGGACGGCGTTCTTCTGGTAGCGCTGCGCGAGGTCCGCAATCGGCTTCGGGACCGTGGCGGAGAACATCAGCGTGCGGCGGTCTTCCGGGGCCGCATCGAGAATGAACTCGAGGTCTTCGCGGAAGCCGAGGTCCAGCATCTCGTCGGCCTCGTCGAGCACGATGGCGCGGATGGCGGAGAGATCGAGGGCGCCGCGCTCGATGTGGTCGCGCAGGCGGCCCGGCGTGCCCACGACGATATGGGCACCGCGTTCCAGGGCGCGGCGTTCCGCGCGCGGATCCATGCCGCCGACGCAGGAGGCCGTCTGCGCGCCGGCTTCCTCGTAGAGCCAGGTCAGCTCGGCCTTGACCTGCAGGGCCAGTTCGCGCGTCGGGGCGATGGCCAGTGCCATCGGCAGGCCGGCTTCCGGCATGCGGTCCTCGTCGCCAAGCAGGGTGGGCGCGAGGGCCAGGCCGAAGGCCACAGTCTTGCCGGAACCGGTCTGGGCCGAGACCAGGAGGTCCGCTTCGGCGGGCGCCTCGGTCAGGATCGTTTCCTGCACCGGGGTGAGGCTGGTATAGCCCCGCTTCGTCAAAGCGGCGGCAAGCGCCGGGGCGACGGCGTTCGTATCGATCATGCGTGTCTTTCGTGAAGAGGGCGGGCGCGCAAGCGTCTGCTGCGAGGGCCGGCCAAAACTATCAAGCGCTCCTATACGTCAATCCGGGCGCGGCGTCCACCCGAGACCTGTCAAAGCTGCGGGTTTGGTTGCCGGAGTGGTCCATTTCCCCTTCCCCTGCCGCATCCGCGCCTTACACTCTGCGCCATGGATGCCTTCGCCCGTTTGCTTGACAGCCTTGCCTTCGAGAGTTCCCGCAATGCCAAGGAGGCGCTGCTGGTGGACTATTTCGCCCGCACGCCCGATCCCGACCGGGGCTATGCACTCGCCGCGCTGACGGGAACGCTGGACATCCGCACCGCCAAGCCGGCCCTGCTCAAGGCGCTGGTGGCGGAGCGGACCGACCCGGTCCTCTTCGCCCTGTCCTATGACTTCGTCGGGGACCTGTCGGAGACGATCGCGCTGATGTGGCCGGCCCCGGCGGCCCCTTGTGGCACGGTGCCCGGCCTATCCGGCGTCGTGGAGGATCTGATGCGCGCCGGCCGGGGCCAGGCACCGCGCCTCATCGCCGGCTGGCTCGATGCGCTCGATGAATCCGGCCGCTGGGCGCTCCTGAAGCTCGTCACCGGCGGCCTGCGCGTCGGCGTGTCGGCTCGCCTGGCCAAGACAGCCCTCGCCCGGCTGGGCACGGTGCCGGTGGACGAGATCGAGGACGTCTGGAACACGCTGACGCCGCCCTACCGCTCGCTGTTCGACTGGCTGGAGGGGCGGGCAGGCAAGCCGGTGACCCGCGACCCGGCCCCCTTCCGACCGCCGATGCTGGCCCATCCCCTCGATGAGGAGAGGGATCTGGCCAGCCTGCCGGCGGAAGACTTCCTCGCGGAGTGGAAATGGGACGGGATCCGCGTCCAGGCAGCTGCCGGGCGCGACGGCGACCAGATCCGCCGCCGCCTCTACTCGCGCTCGGGCGAGGACATCACCGGCGCCTTTCCCGACCTGATCGAGGACCTGACCTTCGACGGAGCCATCGACGGCGAACTCCTCGTCATCCGGGACGGCGAGGTCCAGCCCTTTTCCGAGCTGCAGCGCCGGCTCAACCGCAAGACCGCCGATGCCCGGCTGATGCAGGCGCTGCCGGTCGGCATTCGTGCCTATGACCTGCTGATGGAGGAGGGCGAGGATCTGCGCCCCTTGCCGTTTGCGACGCGGCGCGCGCGGCTCGAGGCGCTCGTGCGCAGGCTGCAGTCGCCGCGCATCGACCTGTCGCCGCTCATCTCGATGCAGGCCTGGGAAGATCTGCGCCAGGCGCGGACGGAACCCTCCGCCCACCTTGCGCCGGCCGATGCGGCAGCCGTCGAGGGGGTGATGCTGAAGCGGAGGGCCTCGCCCTACGTGCCGGGACGGCCGAAAGGCGAATGGTTCAAGTGGAAGCGTGATCCGTTCCTGATCGACGCCGTGCTGATGTATGCGCAGCGCGGTCACGGCAAGCGCTCGTCCTACTACTCCGACTACACCTTCGGCGTCTGGCGCGGCTCGGAGCTGGTGCCGGTCGGCAAGGCCTATTTCGGCTTCACCGACGAGGAACTGCTGCAGATCGACCGGTTCGTCCGCACCCACACGGTCGGGCGGTTCGGCCCGGTGCGCGAGGTGGCGCGCGCGCCCGACAGGGGCCTGGTTCTGGAAATCGCCTTCGAGGGGCTGAACAGGTCCGGCCGGCACAAGTCCGGACTGGCCATGCGGTTCCCGCGCATCTCCCGGCTGCGCTGGGACAAGCCGCCGGCCGAGGCGGACCGGATCGAAACCCTCGAGGCGCTCTTGTCGGCGACCCGGGCCTAGCTTCCAGCCCGGTGGTGCGACTTGCCCGCAGCCGCCCGCCGGTCCACAGTGCAGGCGCCGGGAGCGGGCCGCATGTCCGCGCAGCCGGTCTGGGCGGGACCGGCACGGAGATCACGATGACCAAGGCGATCGACTACTTCTACACCCATATCTCTCCCTGGGCCTATTTCGGGCATCAGGTCTTCCTCGATCTGGCCCAGCAGCACGGGATCGAGGTGCGCTTCCGCCCGGTGCACCTGTCGGGCGTGTTCGACGCCTCCGGCGGCCTTCCGCTCGCCCGCCGTCACCCGGTGCGCCAGACCTACCGGCTGATCGAGCTGCAGCGCTGGCGGGAGAAGCGCAACCTGCCGCTCACGATCCATCCGCGGCATTTCCCCGTCGATCCGACCCTCGCCGATTGCTGCGCGATTGCGCTTGCCGCTTGCGGCGGGCCGGTGGCGCAGTTCTCCGCGCTGGCCTTCCGCGCGATCTGGGCAGAGGAGGGCGACCTGACCGACCGCGACACGGTGGCCGGTCTCCTGTCCAAGCTGGACCTTGACCCCTTGCCGATCCTCGCCGAGGCCGAAGGCGAGACCGCACGTCGGACCTATGCCGACAATCAGGCCCTGGCGATCGAACTCGGCGTGATCGGGTCGCCCTGCTACGTTCTCGAGGGCGAGCCGTTCTGGGGGCAGGACCGGCTTGACCTGCTGGCTGATGCGCTCGCATCCGGCCGGAGCCCTTACAGGCCTGTGTAATTCCCGCCGTCCTTTCGACACGAAGCCCCGCTAGGCATTACACTGGTGTCGGTCGCAGGCGGTCGCGCGTTGCGCCGGAGCGAGGAGAAGAGCACGATGGCACAGACTGTCCCCACGGGCCGACGCGGCACCTGGCTGCGCGCCAGCGCCCTGCTGGCAGCGGGCGTTGCCGTCCTGACGGCGCTGTCCACGGGCGCCGGGGCCCAGTCGCTCAAGAAGCCGGATCTGGTGACGGGCGATGATCCCGACCGTTTCGCGCTGGTGCAGGTCGAGGGCGATTACCTTCGGCTTGATCGTCGGCTGGGCGACATCAGCCTTTGCGAGAAGCGAAACGAGATCTGGCGCTGCGCGCCCGTACCGGACGCGGAACGCGCGTATCTGGCCGAGATCGAACGTCTTTCGGCAGAAGTGACGGAGCTCAAGGCGCGCCTGGCGAGCCTCGGGCCGGTGGCACCTTCCACGCCCTCTCCCGCAGCACCGGGGCCTGCCCCTTCGGCGCCCTCTGACGTGCCTCCGACCGGTCTCGCGCCGCAGCCGGCGCCCGGGTCCGGTCCGCGCCTGTCCGAGAAGGACGAGCAGCAGCTTGAGGAGGTGCTGGGGTTCACCGAACTTGCGATGCGGCGCTTTTTCGGGCTGATGCGCGATCTCCAGCAGGAAATGGAGCGCTGACAGTCACGTCTGCCGCCCGAGACCCTGCCGCCCGGCTTGCCCTGCCCGTTGCTCCAGGGTTCGCTCTCAGGGTCTCGTTTTCGGGGGGCCGTTTTTCAGGGGTCCGCTGTTCCGGCGCTCAGTCTTTCCAGGGCAGGCTTTCGGGCACTGGTTCTCTGCCGGCCGTGACCTGCCCAGATCGTGAGGCGTTGCGCCTCAGTCGATCTTCAGGCGCAGGATCGCCTCGCGCTGGTCCGGGTTGAGCGGCAGCGCCCGCCGGGTCTGGAGGCTCATCGGCAGGACGACGGCATCGCAGATGCAGACCAGCCGCCCCGTGCGCGCCTCGTACATGTGATGGCGCATCGTGAAGGTGCTCGCCTGGCATCCCGTCACGCCGCTTGCCACCACCACGCTGTCGCCTGCCTTCACCGGGCTGGCCCAGGCCAGTTTCATCTCGACGGCCACCCGGCCTGCCCCCATCGCCTGCAGGGCATCGCGGGTGAGCGGCGTGCGTTCCCAGACGAAGGGCGCTGCCTGGGTGAAGCAGCCAAGGGCGAATGTGTCGTCTGCCCGGCCGTCAGACCCGAGATTGCGTGCGAGGACGGTGGATCTGTGCGTCAACTGTCCGCCGTTGGCGAGAACGCCGTCGAGCGTCGCGCGCGTGGCCGGCGGGGTTGCCGACAGCCCGCGCGGGGCCGCCGCCTCGGCCATGGCCTCCTGGCTGTCCTTGAAGCGGCTGCGCAGGGTGCGGGCGGCGTCCACGGCAGGATTGTAGCCGTCGATGGCCGTGGCAATCAGCTGGCCGCTGTTGGCATCGCGCAATTCATGCAGCACTGTCAGGACATGCGGGCCGTCGAAACAGATGCAGGCTCCCACCTTCAGGAGGGTTCCAACGCGAGCTTCCCTATGGTAACGCACGTGACGGACGCGACGCGCCCCGACCTGGGACTCGCTGAAGCCGGTGAGCAGCCGGAACTGACGTTCGGATTCCTCGAAGCGCTCGAAGTAATACTGCACATTGAGATGGTCGTTCTCGTCACATTCCCATGAGTTAACGAACGACAGTAGCGTGTCATGAACGGGCATTTTCAGGCTTTTCCTGTCAATCAATTTGACAAATACGGCTGCCAAGCCGGGAGGGACTTGACTCTTTTCAACCCATACTGACCCTGAGAAAATTATCAATGAGATTATTGCTTTCTAGTGCAATAGAAAGCCCGAAACTCTGGAAAACATGGCATCCTCCGGGCACGATCCGGGTCTCGGCAGCATTTCCGGCGGCCACCCAGCGTCCGGCCATGAAGAGTGTGTCATCCAGCAGTGGATCACGTGTGCCGACGACGAAATGCGCGCGCGGCAGGCCGCGCAGGTCCGCAAGCAGCGGAGAGACGTCCGGCAGCGCCGCATCATGGCCCCGGGACAGGTAGTGCCGGACGAACATTTCGAGGTCGCGCGTGTTGAGAACCAGCTTCTCGCTCCCCCAGGCGCGCGCGCTCGGCGTCAGCCGCAGGTCGAAGCACCCCGCGATGAAGACGGCAGCGAGAAAGGGGGTCAGGCCGTGCCGGTCCCTGAGCCGGATCAGCGTCGCCGCGCTGAGGTTCGCCCCGGCACTGTCGCCACCGATGGCGAATCGGCGCAGGCCGAGGGCGTCACCGCCGTCGCCGGTCAGCCAGAGCGCTGCCGCCTCGCAGTCATCCGGTCCGCAAGGGTAGGGGTTCTCCGGCGCAAGGCGGTAGTCCACCGACACCACCGTCAGCCCGGTCCTGTCCGCCATCTGGACCAGGCGGGCGTCCTGCAGATCCGCTCCGCCGAAGGTCCAGCCGCCGCCATGAATGTGCAGGAAGGCACCGTCGCCCGGCTGCAACGGTGCGATGATGCGCAGCGGAACCGGGCCATGCGGGCCGTCGATCACCTGGACGCGCGCCCGCGGGCTGCGCTCCGGGGCCGGAAAAGGCCCAAGACCCTGCTCGCGGCGGTCGCGCACCACCTGCGGGGGAAAGCTCCACTGGTCCGGCAGGGCGCCAAGACGGGCCGCCAGCTCGCGGTTGAAGGTTGCGGTTTCCTCCGCCACGGCTTCGGGCGAGAACAGGGCTGGATCAAGCGTCAACATCGGGGCCTCTCGGGACATCGCTGGTCAGGAGAGGCTAGAGGTGCATCCCGGACCTGCCAAGCACTTCGCTGGGCATGGCAGCCGGGATCGCAGGACGCGATGGTACCGACCGATGCAACCGCGCCGCTTGCAGAAGTCGAAAGCAGTCAACATAATCGCCCGGCTTACGTTTGGCCCGTTGTCTGAGCCGTGGATTGGGGGAGGAGCCTTCCGATCGGGCCGTGGTGACGGGCGCAGATGATTGACGTGACGCATGGAGAACGCGACAAAGATCAGCGACCATGCGACGGGTGACCTGCCGGCCGGGCAGAGCGCAGGCCAGTCGGTCTGCACCGGTGCGGCAGAAGCAGGCCTGAAGGGGGGCAGTCGGTTTGGCAGAGAGCAGCTACCAGTTCATCATCGCGGACGATCACCCGTTGTTTCGCGGTGCGCTGCGGCAGACCCTCGAAATGCAGTTCCCCGGATCGTCGATCGTCGAGGCTGGTGCGCTGGAGGATGTGACCTCGCATCTCGAGGCGGACGGCGAGGCGGATCTCGTTCTGCTCGATCTCACCATGCCGGGGATGCGCGGCTTTTCCGGTCTCATGTATCTGCGGGCGCAGTTTCCGTCCGTGCCCGTGGTGATCGTCTCGGCCAATGAGGAGCCCGGGGCCATCCGGCGCTGCATCGAGTTCGGAGCCTCCGGCTTCATCCCGAAGTCGCGTGGCATCGAGGTGATCCGCGATGCCATCGCCGCCGTGATGCTCGGCAATGTCTGGACCCCGCCGGAGGTTGACGTCACGAGCCAGGACGAGGGGGCCGATGTGGTCCGGCGGCTGGCCACCCTGACGCCGCAGCAGGTGCGGGTGCTGATGATGCTGTCGGAAGGCCTGCTCAACAAGCAGATCGCCTATGAGCTGTCGGTGTCGGAAGCGACGGTCAAGGCCCATGTCTCTGCCATTTTGCAAAAACTTGGAGTTGAGAGCCGGACCCAGGCCGTGATCGCCGCCTCGAAGATCGAGGCGGGGCAGTGGCAGATGTCTGCGGATGGGGCGAGCTGAGGACCCCGGACCCGGCTGCCAGCCCTGGCAACCTTGGCGCGCAGATCCCCCCGCCGGGACTTAAACCGTTGTTAGCCATGCCATTTTACCCCGGATTCATGGCGCTGCCGTAGTGTAACGCTAGGGAAGCAGACAACGTCGGCGCCAAGCCGGCTCAGAGGGTGGAATGGTCAACAACGACTGGGGAGCGGGGCGCTGGCTTGCGCGCCTGCGCGGCATCCTGCCATCGCGGGTCTTGCCCGAGCGATCCGACAGCGCGATCGAGCGTCTGGCGCTGTCGGTGGCGTTCGGCGGAACCTCCGGCGATCATGCCCTGACCCGACGGGTGCATGCTGCGCAGGTCGGCGCGGTGATCCGGCTGGCCCCCTACACCTTCTCGGCAAACGTCTTCAATCTCGTCATCATCCTGTACGCGCTTGCCGGATCGGTGCCGCTCTGGGCCCAGCTCCTCTGGGCCGGCGCCATCCTGACCACCCAGTTCGTTGCGCTCAGGGGCTGGTGGCGCAGCCTCCGGCAGCCCGTGGAAGCCGCCTCGCCGCGCGCGCTGCGCGCCGTCACGATCCATGCCTCCATCCTCTCCGCCCTCTGGACGCTCGGTCCGCTCGGGCTGATGATGACGGATGATCCGGCCAACCTGCTGCTGATCGCCTGCGTCTCCACCGGTCTCATCTGCGCGGGGGGCTTTGCGCTGGCCACCGTTCCCATGGCCGCCACGGCCTGGGTCGTCATCACGGCGCTTGCGGCTGCCGGAACGCTCCTGATCGAGGATCTCTCGGTCTCCCTGTCGATCCTGCTGCTGCTGTGCACCTATTGCCTCATCGTGCTGGGGTCCGTCATCTCGACGGCCCGGCTCTTCGTCTCCCGCTTCCTGGTCGAGGCGGAGCTGCAGCAGCGTGGCGAGGTGATCCACCTGTTGCTCAACGATTTCGAGCAGTCATCCAGCGACTGGCTGTGGGAAACCGATGCCGAGGGCGTGCTGCAGCGCGCCTCGTCCCGGTTCAGCGACGTGGCCGGGGTCCCGGTCGCCCGGCTCCAGGGGCACCGGCTGCAGGATCTGAAGTCGGAGGCCCGGGATCCCGCCAACAGCTGGACCATCCTCGACGAGATGATGACGCACCACCAGCCGTTCCGGGAGCACCATGTTCCGGTGCGCGTGAACGGGGAGCTGCGGTGGTGGTCGCTGACCGGCCGCCCGGACTTCGACGAGCGCGGCCGGTTCAGGGGATATCGCGGCGTCGGCTCGGACGTGACGGAGGCCCGCCGCGCCCGGGATCTGGTCACCTACATGGCCGAGCATGATCCGCTGACCGGTGTCGGCAACCGCAACTGGCTGCTGTCGCGGGCCAATGATGCCATGGCGGAATCCTATGCCAACGGCACGAGCGTCAGCCTGCTCATGGTCGATCTCGACAACTTCAAGGCCATCAACGACACCCGCGGCCATCCGGTCGGCGACGAGATCCTGAACCGCGTCGCGCAGCGGTTCCGCACGGTCTGCGAGGGGCGTGCGGATCTGGCGCGCATCGGTGGCGACGAGTTCGCGGTGCTGCACATGAGCGAGCATCGCGAGGAAACCGAACGGCTCGCCAATGACCTGATCGACGTGCTCAAGAGCCCGATCACCACCGAGCACGGGCACCATGCCCTCGGGGCGACGATCGGCATCGCCACGGCCCCCCGCCATGCGGACACCATCGAGGACCTGATGCGCGTCGCCGACATCGCCCTCTACCGGGCCAAGCGGGGCGGTCGCGGACAGGCGCTCTATTTCGAGCTGGAGATGGAGCGGGAGCTGCGCGAGCGGCGCGAACTGGAAAACGCCCTGCGCTACACGCTGGAGCGTGGCGGCCTGTCGCTCGCCTTCCAGCCGATCGTGTCGGCCCGCAGTGGCGAGGTCGTGAGCTGCGAGGCGCTGCTGCGCTGGGAAGATCCCGTCGTTGGCTCCGTGCCGCCGTCCCTGTTCGTGCCCGTGGCCGAGGAAGCCGGCCTGATCGTGCCGATCGGCGCCTGGGTCCTGCGCGAAGCCTGCCGCCGGGCGATGGAGGAGGGCGCCGGCATCGACATCGCCGTCAACCTGTCGCCGCTGCAGTTCGCCGCCCCCGGTCTCGTCGATACCGTCCGTGCGGCGCTTGCCGAAACCGGCCTGCCGCCCGAGCGGCTGATCCTCGAGATCACGGAATCGGTTCTGATCCAGGACTTCGGCTCCACATCGACGACCCTGAGCGAGCTGTCGGCGCTGGGCGTCCGCATCGCCCTCGATGACTTCGGGACGGGCTACTCGTCCCTGTCCTATCTGCGGCAGTACCGCTTCGACCGGATCAAGATCGACCGGTCCTTCGTGGCCGAGATCGGCCGCGGCGGCGAAAGTGTTGCCATCATCTCCGCCGTGATCATCCTTGCCCGCAGCCTCGACATGGAGGTGACGGCCGAGGGGGTCGAAAGCGAGGCCCAGGCCGAAATGCTTCGCCTGATGGGCTGCGATTCGCTGCAGGGCTACTACTTCGGCCGTCCGGCGTCCGCCTTCCCGCAGGCGCTGGCGGAGGCGGGGCGCGAGGCCGCAAGGGGCGGTCTGGCACCGATGCGGGCCCTGTCGCAGGGTCAGTCGTCAGGTCAGGCGCAGGGCCAGCCCCGGGTCAAGAGCCGCGGAGAGGGACGCGGGCGGGCCTGAGCCTGAACCTGAACCGGGGCCTGAACCGTGGCCTGAACCGTGGCCTGAACCTGATGCCTGGCCGCATCGCCTGGCCGTGGCCCCGGCCTCACTCGGCAGCGCTGAGCTCCGCCCGGTAGCGGGCGAGATGGGCCCTGAGCGCAGCCGGCTTCACCGGCTTGTTCAGCAGCGCGATGCCCCGCTCCTGCGCCTCGCCGCGCACCTGCCGGCTGCGGTCGGCCGTGATCAGGATGGCGGGGATGTCGGCCCCGAACTTCCAGCGCAGGCGGACGACGCAGTCGATGCCGTTGCCCTGGTCCAGATGGTAGTCCACCAGCAGCACTTCCGGTGCCTGGCCAAGCTCGGCGATCCGGTCGGCTGCCTCCAGATCGCTGGCCGCGGTGATCGCACGGCAGTTCCAGCTCTCCAGCAGGCGCCGCATGCCGTCGAGGATGTTGGGTTCGTTGTCGATCGCCAGCACCAGCATGCCGTCCAGCTGGCCCGGCACGGGCGCGGGCTCGACCGGCACCGGCGTGAAGGGCACGGCGGCCGCGGTCGGAAGTTCGACGGCAAAGCAGGACCCCTTGCCGAGGCGCGAGCGCAGCGTCACCGGATGGTCCAGCACGCGGCTGATGCGCTCCACGATCGACAGTCCGAGCCCGAGCCCCTTGGCGGCCCGCATGCCCTCGTCCAGCCGGTGGAACTCCTGGAAGATCACCTTCTGCTTCGAGGCCGGCACCCCCATCCCGGTGTCGTGAACCTCCACCACCACCCGGCCACCATGCCGGCGACAGCCGACCAGCACCTTGCCGCTGGCGGTGTATTTCAGGGCGTTCGAGATCAGGTTCTGCAGCAGGCGGCGGGTCAGCCGGCGGTCGGACCGGACCGACAGGGCCGAGGGCACGAAGCGCAGCGACAGGCCCTTTTCCTGTGCCACCGGATCGAACTCCACCTGCAGCGTCTGGAACAGCTCGTCGAGGCGGAAGATGGTGTACTCCGGCTTCAGCGCCCCCGTGTCCAGCCGGGAGATGTCCAGGACCGCGCCGATGATGTCCTCGACCGACTCCAGCGAGGCCTCGACGTTGCGGCCGAGGTCGCCGACCTCGCCTTCCCGATACCGGTTGACCAGCACGGAGGCATAGAGCCGCGCCGCATTCAGCGGTTGCAGGATGTCGTGACCGGCCGCGGCAATGAAGCGCGTCTTGCCGATGTTCGCCTCCTCGGCCGCGTGGGTTGCCTGCACCAGCTGGTGGTTCACCCGGGTCAGCTCCTCGGTGCGCTCCCGCACCCGGCGCTCCAGCGTCTCGTTGGCGCGGGCCAGCGCGTCCTCGGCCATGACCCGTTCCGTGATGTCGGTGAAGGTGGTCACGACGCCCCCGTCGGGCATCGGGCTGATGCGGACCTCCAGCACCGTGCCCGATTCCACGAGCCGTTCCTGGAAGGTTTCCTGCCGGATCACCAGCCGGTCCAGCCGGTCGTGGACAATGGCATCCACCGAGCCCCCGGACAGCTCGCCCCGCTCCGCGTTGAAGCGGATGATCGTGTCGAGCTGCGTTCCGACCTGGCCATACTCCGCCGGAAGGCCGAGCAGATCCCGGAACTGCCGGTTCCAGCAGATCAGGCGCAGGTTGACGTCGAACACGGCGATGCCCTGGCGCACCTGGTCCAGCGCGGTCTGCAGCAGGTCGCGGTTGTACTGGATCGCCTCCGAGGCATCGTCCAGCAGTTTCATGGCCCCCTTGATGTCGGAATCGCGCCGTTTGAGCATCAGCGACAGCACCAGCCGCGACGATGCGGCACCGATGGCGGAGGCCAGCAGCTGCTCGGAGTAGCGCAGCATCGCCGCATCCGCCGTGGCCGACGGGGCCAGGGTCAGGCCGCGCTCGCGGGCGTAGCGGGCAAAGGAGCGCTCCGTCCGCTCGGCCCCGAGATAGCGCGAGACGGTCGACTTCAGGTCGCTGACGGTGACGCTGGTCCGCCACAGCCTGAGCGAGGGCGTCGGCATGATGTCCGGCGGCACGAAGATGTTGGCCTGCAGCCGTTCGGCCGGCTCGGGGGCGCGGCTCAGCGAGAAGCCGATGTAGCACAGGACGTTGATCGCAAGGCTCGCGGCCACGCCATGCAGGAACGGATCGGCCTCGATCCCCATCAGGGCCTGCGGCCGCAGCAGCAGGATGCCGAAGGGGCCGGTGTCGAGAAAGCCTTCCGGAAACAGGCCCGACCGGGCCAGCGTGGGCAGCAGCAGCGTGTAGAGCCACACGGCAAAGCCGCTGGCCATGCCGGCAATCGCGCCCCGCGCCGTGGCGCGCCGCCAGACCAGCGCCCCGATGAAGGCGGGCGCGAACTGGGCGATGGCGGCAAAGGACAGCAGGCCGATCGACGACAGGGCGGCGGTGTCGTCGGCGGCGCGGTAATAGGCGTAGGAAAGGAGCAGGATCACGAAGATCGCCGCGCGCCGGGTGCGCAGCAGCAGCCGGCTCATGTCCCGTGCCGGGGCGCCCGCAGCCTCTTCGACCGCGCGCCGGCGCAGGATCAGCGGCACGACGATGTCGTTGGAGATCATGATCGCCAGCGCGACGGTCGCCACGATCACCATGGCTGTTGCGGCCGACAGCCCGCCAATGAAGGCAAACAGCGCCAGCAGGCCCTCTCCGGCGGAGATGGGCAGAGCCAGCACGAAGGTGTCCGCATTCACCTCTCCCGGCAGCAGCAGCAGGCCAGCCGCGGCGATCGGCACGACGAACAGGTTGATCAGCACCAGGTAAAGCGGGAAAAGCCAGGTGGCCCGGCGCAGCTCGGCCTCGGAATTGTTCTCCGTCACGATGACGTGGAACTGCCGCGGCAGCATGACCACCGCGATGGCCGACAGGGTGATCATGGCAATCCAGTTGCCCGAGTTGATCGGCTGCGCGAAGACCTGCGCCGTCTCGGGATGCGTGGCGATGGCCGCCACCAGGTCGAGCGGCCCCTCATACAGGGCGTAGGTGACCCAGATGCCGACCGCCAGGAAGGCCACGAGCTTGACGATCGCCTCCAGGGCAATGGCGAGCATCAGCCCTTCCTGATGCTCGGTGGCATCGATGTGGCGGGTGCCGAACAGCCAGGCAAAGCCGGCAAGGCCAACGGCGATCAGCAGCGTGACATCGCCGAAGGGCGTGACCAGCGACGGACCGTCCGAGGGGCCGAGCGGGCCGATCATGGTGGCAACCGACAGCGAGATCGCCTTCAGCTGCAGGGCGATGTAGGGAATGATGCCGATCACGGCGATGACGGCAGCCACCGCTGCCACCGTCTGGTGCTTGCCGTAGCGCGCGGCCAGGAAGTCGGCGATCGAGGTGATCTTCTCGCCCTTCGCCAGCCGGATGATGCGCCGGAGCACCGTGAAGCCGAAGGCGAAGACCAGGATCGGGCCGATGTAGATCGTCAGGAACTCGAAGCCGTTGCGCGTCGCCCCGCCGACGGAGCCGTAGAAGGTCCAGGACGTGCAGTAGACCGACAGGGACAGCGCATAGATCAGCGGCCGGGCCTGGCCGTTGCGCCACTGGCGCGCCTTGCGGTCGCCGTAGCTGGCGATTGCAAACAGCAGCAGGATGTATCCCAGCGCCGTCAGTGTGACGATCCAGCCATCCAGCATGGTCTACCCGGTCCATTCTCGGGCCGGCCCGCTGGGGCCGGCTGCGGGTCATGCCGCCTCGGTTGTCATCTTGCGGCCGGTGCCAACGCTGCACCGCCTCCCGACGCGATCGGACCACACCCGGTTTCGTCTGTCTATTGGCCTTGCGACGGGGGCACCCTTCAAGTCGGCGTTTGGAATGTGTTAAGCATGTGATACAGCAACGTAAGGCCCGTAAATTTACCAAGGGGCCGGGGCGAAACGGGAGCATTCAATGCTGAAGGAATTCAAGGAATTTGCCATCAAGGGCAACATGCTCGACATGGCCATCGGTATCGTGATCGGCGCGGCTTTCAGCGCCATCGTGTCTTCCATGGTCGACGACATCATCATGCCGCCGATCGGCCTGATCCTGGGCAATGTCGATTTCTCGGAACTGTTCATCGTCCTCAAGCAGGGCATGCCGGAAGGCCCCTATGCCACGGTCGCGGCCGCGAAGAACGCCGGTGCCGTGACCTGGAACCTGGGTCTCTTCATCAATGCCGTGGTGAAGTTCACCATCGTGGCCTTTGCGCTCTTCATCGTCGTGAAGGGCGTCAACCGCCTGCGCCGCAGCGAGGAAGCCAAGCCGGCAGCGCCGGTCGAGCCTGCGCCGACCCGCGAGCAGCTGCTGCTCACCGAAATCCGCGACCTGCTGAAGCGGTGAACCACGCGGCAGCGATCCATCGCTTTGCGTGATGGATGGTTCACGCCTTTTCAAGTGTCATCTGCAGACCGTCTTTGTATGGTCGTCACGGGTCAGCCACGGCTGGCCCGCTTTGCTTTGTCCTTGAGATCCAGAGGTTTTCCGTGTCCAGCCAGCTCCTGTCCGCGATTCGCCAGCCTGCGCGCGAAGCCCCGGAAAGCGGTATCGTCGAGGTCGTCAATGTCGCAAGGGGACGATCGGACCTGATCCCGCTCTGGGTGGGCGAGGGCGATCTTCCGACACCGACGTTCATCTGCGCGGCGGCCGAGGCGGCCTTGCGCGCCGGCGAGACCTTCTACACCTATCAGCGCGGCCTGCCGGAGCTGCGCCAGGCGCTGGCCGCCTACCACGGCCGTGTCTACGAGCGGGACTTCGATCCCGAGCGCTTCTTCGTCACCGGCTCCGGAATGCATGCGATCCAGATCGCCGTCGCGCTCGTGGCGGGGGCCGGCGATGAAGTCCTCGTGCCGATGCCCTCCTGGCCCAACATCGCAGCCGCGGTCGGCATCAATGGCGGCCGGCCCGTGTCCGTTCCGCTGCGCTTCGGCGCATCCGGCTGGACGCTGGATGTCGAGCAGCTGGCCGCAGCCATCACGCCGCGCACGCGCGCCATCTTTCTCAATTCGCCGAGCAATCCCACCGGCTGGGTCGCCGACCATGCCACGCTCGCCAGCATTCTGGCCCTTGCGCGCAAGCATGATCTCTGGATCATCTCCGACGAGGTCTATGCCCGGTTCTACTATGGCGAGGCGGGGCGGGCCCCTTCCTTCCATGACCTGGCGAGCGATCAGGACCGGATCATCTACGTGAATACGTTCTCGAAGAACTGGGCGATGACGGGCTGGCGCATCGGCTGGCTGTCGGCTCCTGCGAAGCTTGGCCAGGTCATCGAGAACCTGATCCAGTATTCCAACTCCGGCGTGGCGACATTTGCCCAGCGGGCGGCGCTTGCGGCGCTGTCGGCGGAGGGCGACGCCTTCCTGGCCGAGCAGATCGCGCGGGCGGATGCCGGACGGCAGCTGGTCCGCGACGCGGTGGCGGCCCTGCCGGGCAGCCGGTTCGCCGAGCCTGAGGGGGCGTTCTACCTGTTCTTCGGGCTGGATGGCCATCCCGACAGCCGCCGTCTTGCCATGGATCTGGTCCGCGACACCGGGCTCGGCCTCGCGCCCGGATCCGCCTTCGGGCCAGCCGGGGAGGGGTTCCTGCGCCTGTGCTATGCCCGCCGCGAGGCCCATCTGCGGGAGGGGACCCGACGCCTCGCTGAATGGCTTTCGCATTGACGAACCCGTGATCGGTAAGCTACGCAATTTCGCGTATGAGTCTGTAAACTCCTCTCCCGGACCAGACTTCGGTGCAACGACGGGTGGCAGGGTGCCATGGCAGAAGGGATCGTTCCCACGGTGGAGCCGGCAACGCACGAGCCAGTCTGGAGCGTGTCCGGTGCGCGTCTCGAGGGCGTTCTGGACACGGCCGTCGACGGCATCATGGTCATCGATGACCGGATGTGCGTGCTGGCCTACAACAAGGCCTGCGAACGCCTGTTCGGTTACAGCGCCCCGGAGATCCTCGGGCAGAACGTCGCGCTGGTCATGCCGTCGCGCTATGCGCACGCCCATGACGGCTACGTGCAGCATTATCTCGACACTGGCGAGAAGCGCATCATCGGCATCGGCCGCGAGGTGCATGCCCGCCACAAGGACGGCACCGAATTTCCGGTCGAGCTGTCGGTCGGCGAGGCCGTGACGCCGGACGGGCGGCAGTTCATCGGCATCCTGCGCGATCTGCGCCCCCGCAAGCAGATGGAGCGCAGCCTCGCCCAGGCGCAGGCCCAGCTGGTTCACATGACCCGCATCAGCGCCATCGACGAGATGGGCGCGGCCATCGCGCATGAGCTGAACCAGCCGCTGACGGCCGTGCTGCTCTATCTGCAGGCGGTTGTCCGCAAGGCCCGTGACACCACCCTCGTCGATGCGCAGATGCTGACGGTGATCGAGAAGGCGATGCGCGAGGCCGAAAGGGCCGGCGACATCATCCAGCGCATGCGCCAGCTCGTCGAGAAGCGCGAGCCGGAGCGCACCGATACGGAAATCGCCTCCTTCGCGCGTTCCTGCGTCGAGCTGGTGGAACTCGGCAGCACCGACAGCGGCGTGAGTTTCTCGACCGACGTTCCGGCCGGCCTGCCGGTTGTTCCGATGGATCAGGTCCAGATCCGCCAGGTCCTGATCAACCTGCTGCGCAATGCCCGCGAGGCGGTGGCCGGTTCTGCCGTCAAGCGTGTGCGGCTGCAGATCGCGCAGGAGGACGGGTTCATCGAGTTCCGCGTCCAGGACAGTGGACCGGGCGTGCCGAAGGAAGTCATGCCGGAGCTGTTCCGCGCCTTCTCCAGCCACAAGCGCAAGGGACTGGGGCTCGGGCTGGCGATCTCGCGCACGATTGCGCAAAATCATGGCGGTGACCTGGTTTTGCGACAGGCTGCCGGGGAAGGGGCCACCTTTGTCCTTCGCCTCCCCGTCGAATGTGGCATTGATACAGACGACTGATCGGACGAAAACGAACCAACCGCAGTTCTCGATTCGTGAATGAAAGGATCTCTGGGCGATGAGCACCGTGAGCACCGATGCCAGCCAGACCATTTATATCGTTGATGACGATCCGGCGGTTCGTGATGCCTTGTCTGTGGTCTTCGAGATGGAAGGCTTCACGGTCGTCAGTTTTGCGGATGGCGACAGTTTCGTCGAGGCGGCACAGACCCGCATCCCGGCCTGCGTGATCCTCGACGTGCACATGCCGGGGCGGTCCGGCATCGATGTCCTGAAGGCTCTGAGCGCCGACAATTACGCCGCGCCGATCTTCATCATTTCCGGCCAGGGGGACATCCCGATGGCGGTCGATGCGATCCGCAACGGGGCCTTCGACTTCATCGAGAAGCCGTTCAACGCCGACACCGTGGTGGAGCGGGTGCGCGAGGGGATCGCGGCCATGTCCAACCGCGCCGGCAGCGTCGACGACCATCCCGACTTCCAGGGGGCCGATCTCCTGACGCGACGCGAGCGCGAGGTGCTGGGCAAGATCACCGCCGGGGCCTCGAACAAGGAGGCCGGGCGCGATCTCGGCATCAGCCCGCGCACGGTCGAGGTGCACCGGGCCCGCATCATGGAAAAGCTTGGTGCGAAGAACGCCGCCGACCTTGTCCGCATCGTTCTCGGGCATTGAGCGACGCGATGCCGCTTTTTTCTGCCAAGTCCCGGCGATCATTGACCAAATCGAAAGGCTCCTGCTGCTTTCGTAGTAGTGCGTAGATCTATTCCTGACAGGAAGCCCTATAACGGGCTGACCTGACCGACAGGTAGGATGGAGCCTGGCCCACGTGACTGTTCATATCATCGAGGATGATTATGGCGTTGCCGATGCGTTGGCCACTTTGCTGGCCGGCGTCGGGCATGAGTCCGTGTGCTACCCGGACGCCGAATCTTTCTTCGAGGCCCCGCCGCCTGCCCCCGATGACGTGGTGATTGTCGACCTCGGGCTTCCTGGCCTCAGCGGCTTGCAGGTCGTGCGCTGGATCGACCAGCTGAAACAGCCGCCGCGGGTCATCGTCATTTCCGGCCAGTCGAGTGTCTACATCCGCGATGTCATCGCGGAGCTGAAGCCGGTCGTGTTCCTGCGCAAGCCCTTGTCCGAAGCTGCCCTGGTCCCGCATCTGTAACGCGGTGATGACGCCCTGATGACGTGACGATGTCCTGTCGATGAACTGTGCATGACGCCGTTTCGTCAACTTGCGACGTCTTTCGACAGCCTCGGGTTTTACTGAAAAGACGTGTTCCCTTAGGGCGTTATGTAGAACACCTTACGCACTCGCCCGGATTTTCCCTTGCCCGGTCACCGTCTAGGGTTGTGCTGTCAGCAAAGGGGGCTGGCCGCGACACCGGACGGGGTGGGGCGGCTGCCGATGCAGGGATCAGGTGGACGGACCTGCTGCATCAGTCCTCATGGCCGCTGGCAGCCATAGGAGGGAATAATGGCTTACCTTGAACGCAATCCCGACACCACATCCGGCTATCGCACGCAGGCCATGGGCGCCTCCGCGCGTCCGGGTGCTGCGCCGGCTGCTTCCTTCGATGCCTTCGGCGCGAAGTCGGCCCAGTACAAGCCGCATGAAGTGGTCTTCTACGAAGGCGACCCGGCGGATCGCATCTTCGAGGTAGCCCGCGGAACGATCATGCTGTTCAAGCTGCTGCCGGACGGCCGCCGCCAGGTGGTCGAGGTCCTGCGCACCGGCGACATCTTCGGCATCCCCAACGGTGACGAGCAGGATTGCACGGCCGAAACCCTGACGGATGCGCGCGTCAACATGCTCGATCTCAGCCAGGTCGAGGGCTCGCCGGCGATCCAGCGTCAGCTCACCCGCTGCCTCGTGGCCCAGATGCAGTCCCTGCATGAACATGCCGTCCTGCTCGGCCGCAAGTCCGCGACCGAACGGGTCGCGAGCTTCCTGATGCATCTGGTTCCCGATCGCGGCACCAACGCCTGCGCCGGCCCGGTCGACGAGAGCAATGACACGCGCCAGGTCAAGCTGCACATGACACGGCAGGAAATCGCCGACTATCTCGGCCTCACGATCGAGACCGTCAGCCGGGTGATCTCCGATCTCAAGCGTCGCGGGGTGATCTCCGTCGAACGCAATGACGAGATCCGCCTGAACAAGGTCTGCGCTGTCTGCCAGCTCACCGGACGCCACTAGGCCGCACCGCGGCTCGCGGATCCAGAGGGCTTGTAAGGCAGCTCATCCGTGAAGCCGTGGTCACGGCGGCGCGCGGTCCGGAGAAGACCGCACAGCGGGACGTGGCCCCATCGGTTCCTCTCGCCCTGAAGAAACGGGGGCCCTGACACGGGGCCCTGACACTGGGCCCTGAAACGGGAGCCCTGATACGGGGCCCTCGAAACGGGGGGCCGACATGCCTGGCCCCGACATTCCTGGCCCCGACATCACGTCACCCGCCATGCCGGACCTTGCCCTGCAGGGTCCATCCGGGATTGGTCATGGGGTTCGAGCGGGCCGCAGCCACGCCTTCGCGCCGGCGGCGCTGATGCAGGTCGTCGCCAGCCGGGTCCGCCGGTGCCACGTGGCCCGCCAGTCCGTCCCGACAGTCCGTCCCGACAGTCCGTCCCGCCAGCCCGTCCCGCCAGGCCGTCCCAGATGCACAGCCCGTTGCGGGTCATCTTGTCCGGCAAGCCCGATGGGGCTGCCGGTCTCGTCGGGCCATTGCCAGCCCCGCAACAGATACCGCGCATCAGGCACCCCGGACCAGAGACCCCGGACCAGACAGCGCCCGATCAGGCGGCGCCCCGGTCAGACAGCCCGCTATCAGACAGCCCCAAGTTAGACAGGCCCAAGTTAGGCAGCCCCAAGTTAGACAGCCCCAAGTTAGACAGCCATGGAATGGCGCGGGGCGATGGCGCTGGCGGCGGCCTGGCCGAGATAGGCATCGAAGGCTGCAGCGGCGACACGGACATAGGGTCTTGCGTCTTCCGGCACGCTCACCACGCTCCCCGCCCGGGCGACGACGCCGTCGGCCATGAGCGGTGCGAGCTTGTCGAGGCTGGCCGACAGGCAGGCAAGCGTCAGTCCGTGTCGGCGCATCACCGCGTCGAGATCAACCCGGTAGTCGGTCATCAGCTGTTCGATGATGTCGGCCCGGGCGTTGTCTTCCGCGCTCATCGCAAAGCCGCGGACGATCGGCAGCCCGCCGGACTGGATCGCCCGCTCCCAGGCCCCGGTGTCGGCCGCATTCTGCACATGGCCCTGCGGCAGCCGCCCGATCGACGACACGCCGAACCCGACAAGCGCCTCGCCCGTATCCGTTGTGTAGCCCTGGAAATTGCGCTTGAGGCTGCCATCGGCCAGGGCAATGGCCATGCTGTCCTCGGGCAGGGCGAAATGGTCGAGCCCGATGGCGACGTATCCGGCGGCGATCAGGGCCTCGCGCGCGAGGCCGGCCATGGCGAGCCGTTCCGCCGGGGCGGGCAGGGCGGCCTCGTCGATCAGCCGCTGGTGCTTCTTCATCCAGGGAACATGGGCATAGCCGAACAGCGCGATCCGCGCCGGACGCAGCTCGACGGTCCGCGCCACGGTCTCCAGGATCGTGTCGCGGCTCTGGTGCGGCAGGCCATACATCAGGTCGAAGTTGATCGACGTCAGGCCCGCATCGCGCAGATGCCGCGTTGCCGCCGTCACCACCTCCAGCGACTGGACCCGGCCGATCGCCTTCTGGACAGTGTCGTCCATGTCCTGCACGCCGAGGCTCACCCGGGTGATGCCGATGGCGGCCAGTGTCCGTGCCAGACCGGCTCCGACATGGCGCGGATCCAGCTCCATCGCATGTTCGATGCCGGGCATCAGCTCGAACACCCGTCCGAGCCGGCTGGCGAGATCCTCAAGCCTTGCGGCAGGCAGCAGGCTTGGCGTGCCGCCGCCCCAGTGGATGTGGCTGACCGGATGCCGTGTGCCCAGATGCTCGCCGACCAGCTCGATTTCCCGCGCCAGGGTCTCGGCATAGCGCTCGAGCGGAGCGTCGCGGCGGCTGGCCTTGGTGTGACAGCCGCAGTAGTGGCAGATGTCCCGGCAGAAGGGGACATGCAGGTAGAGTGACAGCCGCGTCGCCGCAGGCAGCTCCTCCAGCCATCGCGCGTAAAGCGGTCCGTCCACGCCCTCGTTGAAATGGGGGGCGGTGGGATAGCTGGTGTAGCGGGGCACGTTGCGCGTGCCGTAAGGGGCAAGTCTGTCGCTCATGCGTCTGTCTTGCCACGGCACGCCCGTGCAGACCTTGATCTGCCTCAACCGGGATCTGCCTCAACGGGATATGCCTCAGCCGCGACGGCCCGGCATTCTTGCGTGCCAGATGGTCCGGACCGGTCTATGCTGTCCGTCCTGCCTGTTCACGTCCAGTCTCCCCGGGACCCATGACATCTCAGCCGTCGCCCGCAGCCCGTCTGCGCCACCTTTTCTATACCCTCGGTGTTGGAACCCTCGGCAGCTTCGGCTTCGCCGCGCTCGGGCTGCCGGCTGCCTGGCTGTCCGGCGCGATGATCGCGGTTGCGGCCGGCGTCCTGCTCGGCATGCCTTCGCATTTCCCGTTGCGGCTGCGCGACGGCATCTTCGTGCTGATGGGCGTGACCATGGGCAGCGGCGTCACGCCGGAAGTGGTCGAGCGCGTTGCCGACTGGCCCCTGTCCATGCTTGGTCTTGCCATCGTCGTGGTCGCGGTGATGGCTGGGACCTTCCTTTTCCTGCAGCGTGTTGCTGGCTGGGAGCGGGAAACGGCCTATTTTGCCGCCATCCCCGGCGCCCTGTCCTTCGTCATTGCCATGGCCACCGACCGCAAGACCGATGTGGCGAGGGTTGCGGCCTCCCAGACGATCCGCCTGTTCTTTCTGGTCGCTGTCCTGCCGGGGATCATTGTCGGGGCGACGCCGCAGGACCAGATGCCCGTGCTGGTGCCGCCGGCCATGGCCCCCTGGCCGCAATTCGCGCTCGCCATGGCCCTCTGTCTGGCCGGCAGCCTCCTGGCCCAGCGGGTCGGGTTTCCCGGTGGCTGGCTGACGGGCGCCTTCTTCGTCAGCGCTGGTCTCAACGGCAGCGGCCTGCTCAACACGCATGTGCCCGACCCGCTGATGATCCCCTGCTTCATCGCGCTGGGGGCCATGATCGGCACCCGCTTCGCCGACACCCGTCCGCGCGAGCTCCTGCGCCTGCTGGCGGCCTCGGTCGGGGCCTTCGCCGTCGGCTTTGTCCTCTCGGCGCTCGGGGCGGTTCTCGTCTCGCAGCTGCTCGGTCTGCCGCTCGGCCAGGTGCTGCTGGCCTATGCGCCCGGGGGGCTCGAGGTGATGATGCTGATCGCTTTCCTTCTCGACATGGACCCCGCCTATGTGGCGGCGCACCAGCTGGCCCGCTACATCGCCCTTGTCCTGATTCTGCCGCTGGTGACACTTCTGGTCCTGGGCCGTGCCCGCAGCGATGCCGATCCGGCCCCCGGCGACCGCAACGCACAATCCTGACCGGAACCGGGGCTCCCGGAGGCCATGCGGTGCACGGGTGCGGCAAAAACGCCGCGCCTGCAGCATCTTGGCTCCCCTTGCAAGTGTGCCGCACTGCGGCATGTGGCCCCGGTTGATTTGAATCAACGCAAACAGACAGCCCCCATGCGCATGGTCTCGCTTGGATCGTTGGCACTCGGCCGGCGACGGAAAGACTTGGGGCGCAAGAATGGCACATCCAAAAGCCAAACTGATTACGCTCGAGGAAGGGGGCTTTGCGCTCTTCCTCGTGCTGCTCGCCTTCGCCTGCATCATCATCGCAGGGAAGACATATGACCAGGTGATGGCATTCCACACCGCCTTCGGCGCGCTCTGCGCGGCCGGTGGTGCGTTCATCATCTTCAAGAACTATTTCAACGACGGTGGCGAGCCGATCCCGCAGGAGATCGACGGCCGGCCCAATTACAACATGGGGCCGATCAAGTTTGGTACGGTTGCAGCCATGTTCTGGGGCATCGCCGGGTTCACGGTGGGCCTCATCATCGCCCTGCAGCTGGCCTGGCCTGCGCTGAACTTCGACCTGCCCTGGACGAATTTCGGCCGTCTGCGCCCCTTGCACACCTCCGCGGTGATCTTCGCCTTCGGCGGCAACGTGCTGCTTGCCACGTCCATGTATGTGGTCCAGCGCACCTGCCGCGCCCGCATGCCGGGCGAGATCCTGCCCTGGTTCGTGATCCTCGGCTACAACGCCTTCATCGTCATCGCCGGCACGGGCTATCTGCTGGGCGCGACGCAGGGCAAGGAATACGCCGAGCCGGAATGGTACGCCGACCTGTGGCTGACCATCGTCTGGGTCGCCTACCTGATGCTGTTCCTCGGCACGCTGTGGAAGCGCAAGGAACCGCACATCTATGTGGCCAACTGGTTCTATCTCGCCTTCATCGTCACGATCGCGCTGCTGCATCTCGTCAACAACGCCACCATTCCGGTGTCGGTGTTCGGGACCAAGTCCTACATCGTCTGGTCGGGCGTCCAGGATGCCATGGTGCAGTGGTGGTATGGCCACAACGCGGTGGGCTTCTTCCTGACCGCCGGCTTCCTCGCCATCATGTATTACTTCGTCCCCAAGCGCGCCGAGCGGCCGGTCTACTCCTACCGCCTGTCGATCGTGCACTTCTGGGCCCTGATCTTCATCTACATCTGGGCGGGTCCGCACCATCTCCACTACACGGCGCTGCCGCAGTGGGCGTCGACGCTGGGCGCGACCTTCTCGATCATCCTGTGGATGCCCTCCTGGGGCGGCATGATCAACGGCCTGATGACCCTCTCGGGGGCCTGGGACAAGCTGCGCACCGATCCGGTCCTGCGCATGATGGTGGTGTCGCTTGCCTTCTACGGCATGTCCACCTTTGAAGGTCCGCTGATGTCGCTGCGTGCGGTCAACTCGCTGTCGCACTACACGGACTGGACCATCGGTCACGTGCACTCCGGTGCTCTCGGCTGGGTGGGCTACATCTCCTTCGGCGCGCTCTACTGCCTGGTTCCGTGGCTCTGGAACAAGAAGGGCCTGTATTCGCTCAAGCTGGTGAACTGGCACTTCTGGCTCTCCACCATCGGCATCGTTCTCTACATCTGCGCCATGTGGGTGTCCGGCATCATGCAGGGTCTGATGTGGCGTGCCTACGACAAGATGGGCTTCCTGGAATACTCGTTCGTCGACACCGTCGATGCGATGTTCCCCTTCTATGTCATCCGCGCCATGGGCGGAGCCCTCTTCGTGATCGGCGCTGTCATCATGGCCTACAACCTCTGGATGACCGTGCGTCATGGCGAAGCGGCAGTGGCCGAACGCCGGGCGGGCGGCGCCCTGGCCCCGGCCGAATAAGGGGGAGGCGAAACATGTCTGCCTGGAACAAACACGAAGTCTTTGAAAAGAACTCGATGCTCCTGCTCGTCGGCATCCTCGTGATGGTTGCCATCGGGGGGCTCGTCGAGATCGTCCCGCTCTTCTACCTGAAGAGCACCATCGAGAAGGTGACGGGCATGCGGCCCTACACCCCGCTCGAGCTGGCCGGCCGCAACATCTACATCCGCGAGGGCTGCTATCTCTGCCATTCGCAGATGGTGCGTCCGATGCGCGATGAACTGGAGCGCTACGGTCCCTACTCGCTGGCGGCGGAGTCCATGTATGACCATCCGTTCCAGTGGGGCTCGAAGCGCACCGGTCCCGACCTTGCCCGCGTCGGCGGCAAGTATTCGGATGACTGGCATCGCGAGCATCTGATCGACCCGCGCGCCGTGGTGCCGGAATCGATCATGCCCGGCTATCCCTTCCTCATGGAGGCCCGGCTCGATGCCCGCAGCATCACCGATCACCTGAAGACCAACGCGATCATCGGCGTGCCCTACACGGACGCCCAGATCGAGAACGCGGTCGCCGACCTGACGTCCCAGGCCAATCCGGACGCCGACGGCGTGGACGCCTTCCTCGAGCGTTATCCGAACGCCCAGGTGCGCGATTTCGACGGCAATCCCCGGGAAGTCTCGGAGATGGATGCGCTGATCGCCTACCTGCAGATGCTCGGCACGCTGGTGGACTTCAAGATGTACGACAACAAGGCAAACCTGCGCTGAGGGAGCGGATCATGACCGAGACCTATACCTCGCTGGCCGGCTTCGCCCAGACCTGGGGCCTCCTCTACTTCGTGCTGATGTTCGCGGTGGTGATTGGCTACGCGGCCTGGCCCAAGAACAAGCAGCAGTTTGACGATGCCGCCCAAATCCCGTTCCGGGAGGACTGATCCATGACCGACATTCACAAGAGGGAAGTCGACACGCTCTCGGGCGTTGAGACGACGGGGCACGAGTGGGATGGCCTCAAGGAACTCAACAATCCCCTGCCGAAATGGTGGCTCTACATCTTCTACGCCTCCATCGTCTGGGCCATCGGCTACTGGGTCGCCTATCCGTCCTGGCCGCTGGTGTCCAGCTACACGGCGGGCCTGCTCGGCAACAGCCAGCGCGACGACGCCATGGCGGCGCTCGAGGCTGGCCGTGCGGCACGGGCCGAAATCGGGACCAAGCTGATCGACGCCTCGCTGACCGACATCACCGGCACGCCGGCCCTGCTCGACTTTGCGATGGCAAACGGCCGCGCCGCCTTCGGCGACAACTGCGCCGCGTGCCACGGGTCGGGCGGCACCGGCTTTGTCGGCTTCCCGAACCTGCAGGACGACAGCTGGATCTGGGGCGGCACGCTGGATGACATCCACACCACCCTGAAATACGGCATCCGGTCCGGCCATCCGGACACCCGCTCGGGCGAAATGCCGGCCTATGGCCGCGACGGGCTGCTCGAGAAGGACCAGATCACGCAGGTCGCCAACTTCGTGGCGTCCCGCAATGGACTGGAGACCGAGGCAGGGGTCGATCTGGCCGCCGGCGAAACGATCTACCAGGAAAACTGCGCGGCCTGTCACGGCGAGGACCTGAAGGGGCAGCGCGAGGTCGGGGCTCCGAACCTGCTGGCGACGAACTTCCTGTTCGGCAAGTCGCTGGCGGCGATCAAGGCCCAGATCAACAACCCGCGGGCTGGCGTCATGCCGGCCTGGGAAGGGCGTCTGGACCCGGCGACGGTCAAGTCGCTGGCGGTCTACGTGCACTCCTTCGGCGGCGGCGAGTAAGCCGTCGCGGGCGTGCCGGACACGGTGTCGCAGGTTGATCCGCCGCAAGGCCATCAGCCGCGCACCTGTCTAGGTTCGCCCGAGCAGCAAGTGCCGGGTCGGCCCTGCCGCCGACCCGGAAACCTTCCCGGGGCCGTTGGGGCCGGACCCGGCCAGGAAAGGACGGAACGATGCGTGTCGAGCCAGACGCCGCAGTGGGCGGCAACGAGCCGGAAGAGTGGTTTGCCTCGGCGAAGAAGATCTACCCCATGGCCACCCATGGGACCTTCCGCCGGATCAAGTGGGCGATCCTGTTCGTGACGCTCGGGATCTACTATTTCCTGCCGTTCATCCGGTGGGACCGCGGGCCGAACGCGCCCGACCAGGCGGTGCTGATCGACCTCGAGGGCCGGCGCGCCTATTTCTTCTTCATCGAGATCTGGCCGCAGGAAGTCTACTACCTGACCGGGCTGCTGATCGTCGCCGCGCTCACCCTGTTCCTGATGAATGCCGTCGCTGGCCGCATCTGGTGCGGGTACCTGTGCCCGCAGACCGTCTGGACGGACCTGTTCCTCTGGGTCGAAAGCAAGATCGAGGGCGACCGGCGTGACCGTATCGCGCTCGACAACGCGCCGATGAGCCTGTCGAAGCTTTGCAAGCGGGTGGCCAAGCACACGTCCTGGCTGATGATCGCCTGGTGGACCGGCGGTGCCTGGGTGCTCTACTTCTCCGACGCCCCCACGCTGGTCTACGAGCTGGCCACGTTCCAGGCGCCTTGGGCGGCCTATCTGTGGATCGGCATCCTGACGACGACCACCTATCTCCTCGCCGGCTTCATGCGCGAGCAGGTCTGCATCTACATGTGCCCCTGGCCGCGCATCCAGGCCGCGCTCACGGACGAGAAGGCGCTCAATGTCACCTACCGCTGGGACCGCGGCGAGCCGCGCGGTCCGCTGAAGCGCAACAAGGAGCTTGCGGATCAGGGGCTTCCGGCCGGTGACTGCATCGACTGTGCCCAGTGCTTCCACGTCTGCCCGACCGGCGTCGACATCCGCAACGGCCTGCAGCTCGACTGCATCCAGTGCGGCCTGTGCATCGACGCCTGCGACAACGTCATGACCAAGGTCGGCAAGCCGACCGGCCTCATCGGCTATGACACCGACGAGAACATCCAGCGCCGGCTGGACGGCAAGGATCCGATCTACGAGATCGTCCGCCCGCGCACAGTGATCTATGCCGTCCTCATCGCCCTTGTCGGCGCGATCATGCTCTACGCCCTGCTCAGCCGCGACTTCTCCGGCATCAGCGCCGTGCATGACCGCAACCCGATCTTCGTGGTCCAGAACGACGGCAGCATCCGCAACGGCTACACCGTGCGGCTGATGAACAAGCGCAATTTCGAGCGCAGCTTCCTCGTCAACATCGAGGGCCTGCCGACGGGCACGCGCATCGAGGCCATCGGCATCGACCACTACTTCGAAGGACGGCCCTATGTGGTCGTCGGCCCGGACCAGACCCGCGAGATCCGCGTGCTGGTCTACTCGCCGACCGGCGCGCAGATGCCGTCCTCCACGCCGATCACCTTCCGTCTGACGGACACGGTGATGGGCGAAGTCACCACCACCAAAGGCTTCTTCAAGGCACCCTGAAGGGAGGGAGCAATGACGACCACCGCATCACGAGCCGGGACCCTGCGTCCCGGCGACACCAGCCGCAGTCCGCAGGGCGGTCGCCCGATCACCGGACGGACCGTGCTCCTCTGGATCTCCTGCTTCTTCGGCGTCATCTTTGCCGCCAACGCCGCGTTCCTCTACTTCGCCTTCGGCTCCTTTCCCGGCACCGTCGTCGACAGTTCCTACAAGGCGGGTCTGACCTTCAACGCCGAGGTGGCCGCCGCCGAGGCCCAGGCCGCCCGCGGCTGGGACGTCAGCGCCCATCTCGACCGCAGCGGCGAGGGCCGCGCCCGCATCACCGTCTCCGCCCGCGACGGCGCCGGCCTGCCGCTGGCGGGTCTTGCCTTCGTGGCCCGGCTGGCCCATCCCACGGCCGCCGGTCAGGACCAGACCGTATCGCTCGCCCCGCTGGAGGATGGCCGCTACACCGGCGTGACGGCCGCGCCGCTGGCCCCGGGGACCTGGAAGATGACGCTTGAGGCGGACGGGCCGGAAGGTCGTCTGTTCCGCTCCGAAAACCGCCTGTTCCTGCGCGACTGACGGCGCGCGGACAGGACGTGACAGCACCTCTGGAGGACGGACATGACGGTGCACATGCGGGATTGGGATGCCTTCGTGACGCCGGCGGCGGACGGGGCGGTTCACATGGATCTGGCGGTCGAGGGGATCACCTGCGCCGCCTGCATGGGCGAGATCGAGCGGGGGCTGACACAGCTGCCCGGCGTCCTGCGCGCCCGCGTGAACCTCACCAGCCACCGGCTGGCCGTGGAGTGGGATGCCGCCCAGACACCGGCGGATCTCATCGTCGAGACCCTGGACCGGATGGGCTACCGCGCCCATCCCTTCGATCCCGCCGCCCAGCGGGCGCGCGAGGACCGGACGGGCCGCGAACTGATGCGGGCCATCGGCGTGGCCGGCTTTGCCTCCATGAACATCATGCTCATGTCGGTGTCGGTCTGGTCCGGCAACGTCACCGACATCACCGATGAGACCCGCGACCTGTTTCACTGGGTTTCGGCGATGATCGCGCTTCCGGCGGTGGCCTATGCCATCCGGCCGTTCCTGCGCAGCGCGATCGCCGCCATCCGCGGCCGTCGCATGAACATGGACGTGCCGATCTGCATCGGCGTCTCGCTGGCGGTCGGCCTGTCGGTCATCCAGACGCTGCAGAGCCAGCATCACGCCTATTTCGAATCGGCGACGATGCTGCTCTTCTTCCTGCTGGTCGGGCGTTATCTCGACCACAACATGCGCGGCCGCACCCGCTCGCTGGCCGAAAACCTTGCGGCCCTCAAGGCCGAGGTGGCGGCGCGGATCGCGCCGGACGGCAGTGTCCGCGAGGTGCCGCTGTCGCGGATCGAACCGGGCGACCGGGTTCTCGTGACCGCAGGCGAACGCATCCCTGTCGATGGCGTCATCGACCAGGGCAGCTCCGAGATCGACCAGAGCCTGATCACCGGCGAGACCGCACTGGTCGCAGCCGGCCCCGGCACCCGTGTCTACGCCGGAACGCTCAACGCCGGCGGCGTGCTCGAGGTGCGCGTCTCCACGGCCAGCGGCGCCACGCTGCTCGACGAGGTGAACCGCCTGCTCGAGGCCGCCGGTCAGGCCAAGTCGCGCTATGTCGTGCTCGCCGACCGGGCTGCGGCCATGTACTCGCCCGTTGTCCATGCCGCCGCCCTGCTCACCTTCCTGGGCTGGACGCTGGCCGGCCTCGGCTGGCAGCCCTCGCTCATCATCGGGATCTCGGTGCTGATCATCACCTGCCCCTGCGCCCTTGGCCTCGCCATTCCCGCCGTGCAGGTTGTGGCCTCGGGCCTGATGTTCCGGGCCGGGGTGCTGATCCACTCCGGCGATGCCATCGAACGTCTGGCGGCTGCCGACACGATCGTCTTCGACAAGACCGGCACCTTGACCCTCGCCCGTCCGGAGCTGCTGGAACCCTATGCGGCCGGCGATGCCGACCTGGCGCTGGCCGGCCGTCTGGCACTGTCCAGCCGCCATCCGCTGGCCCTGGCGCTGGCCAGGGCAACCGATGCGACGCATCCGCTCCCCGGTGTGATCGAGACCACCGGAGCCGGTGTCGAGGCCCTGCACGAGGGCCAGCTTGTGCGTCTCGGCTCACCCGCCTTCTGCGGCGCGCCAGAACACCGCGTGGCCGATGTCCTGAGCCGCCATGGCGATGCCTCGCTGCTTGCCCTGCGTATCGGGGAGGGGCCCGCCCGCCTCATTCCCATGCGCCAGAGCCTGCGCCCTGATGCCGGACCCGTCATCCGGGACCTGGCGGCGCGGGGCTACCGCATCGAGATCCTGTCGGGCGACCGGCCGGGCGCCGTGGAAGCTGCCGCAGCCGCTCTCGGCATCCGCGACTGGCGCGCTGGCATGACCCCGGCCGACAAGATCGCCCGGCTCGACGCGCTCAAGGCGGAAGGCGCCAATGTGCTCATGGTCGGCGATGGTCTCAATGACGCGCCGGCGCTTGCGGGGGCACAGGTGTCGATGTCGCCGGTCACGGCTGTTCATCTCAGCCAGGCTGCAGCCGATGCCGTGTTCATGGGGGATGCGCTGGCCCCGGTGGCCGATGCGCTGAAGATCGCGCGCCGGGCCCGGGCGGCCATGATGCAGAACCTGTGGATCTCGGTGGTCTACAACCTGATCGCCGTGCCCATCGCCGTGGCTGGTTTCGTCACGCCGCTCGTGGCTGCCGCCGCGATGTCCGGTTCGTCGCTCATCGTGACAGCCAATGCGCTGCGGCTGCGGATGGGCAGTGGAAAACCGCATGAGCCACGGTGAACCCGGCTCCGCGCAAGCCTTGCGCAAGGTCCGCTGCCGACGATCGCCTCGGGTGTTGGGGCAAAATCGGTTGCAGATCAGCTCGTTCGTGTTTCATCGTGGAGTGTCTTGCCGGACCCGCGCGGGTTCGCCACTCGGGGGATAGCCCATGGAAGTCCTGCTGTTTCTCATTCCCGTCGCGCTGGGGCTTGGCGCCCTCGGGCTGGTCGGGTTCCTGTGGTCGCTGAAAAGCGGCCAGTATGACGATCTGGAAGGGGCCCGCTGGCGGATCCTGGACGACGACGACGTGGCGCGGCCGGACGGGGAAGCCTCGCGCTGAGGCAGACGGAAGCGGGGTCGGGGGCAGGGCAGCGCGGCATGGCCTGCGGCTGCGGGAGACCGGCCTGGGGGATCGCGGCCCGGCAATCAGGGCGCCGGGAAAGAGGGCGTGAGCCCGGGACGGCAGCTCAGCCGGCGAGGGCGCCCAGCATCATGCTGGCGGAAATCACGATCAGGGTAACGCCCGACAGCAGCAGCACGTTGGCCCGCAGCGGCTGCTGGCTGGTCTGGAACGAGGCGACCTTGGCCGGACGGGCCAGGTTCAGGGCCTCTGTCTCCTCGACAAGGTGACTGTTGCGCATGGGGTGCTCCGGACTGGACCTGAGCCGCCATCCGTAGTTTTCGCGGCTCCTGAACCCCGTTTTAGGCTGCGATCCTTGAAAGGCCGGTTAAGTCATATCGCTGTAATGTGTTAATGTGGCGCAACTTTACCAAGTGTTAAACCGGACCTCGACGAGTTTAATCCAAACCGGCCGGGATACGGGCAAGTCTCTGGACTCAAAGCGTTATTCCGAGTGTCCCCGGCAGTGCCGCCGCGCCGTGCCGACGCGGGGTCGCCGCGTCTGGGGCCGTCCGCGGCCGTCCGGAAGCGGGGGTCCGGCAGCAGATCCTAACGGAGAGGTCGCTTCTGTTAACGGGTCTCGCGGGGCTGGTTGACAGGCGTTTACCGCCACCGCGCGGCGAGACGGGGCCAACCTGTGGCAGCATGAACGGGCTGTTTTGCCCCTGGTGCAAAGGCACAAGCCCCGCGAAAGGGTATCCTAACCCTCTTTTCACCGTTTGCCTGTTACTGTCAGGTGCTCAATTGGAGGTTACGGTGAGCCTGGATCTTGCCTCACTGACGTTTCTGCTCGTCGAGGACAGTGCCTACATGCGCACCATCCTGCGCACGATGCTGCAGGGGTTTGGAGCCCGTCGCATCGTCGAGGCCGAAGACGGGGCGTCGGGACTGGAGGCAATGGACCGCGCCAACCCGGACATTCTCATCCTCGACTGGGTCATGCCGATCCTCGACGGTGCGGACATGGTCCGCATGATCCGGACCTCGAACAACCCCTTTGCCTACATCCCGATCATCATGGTCACGGGCCACACGGAGCGCAGCCGCATCATCGAGGCCCGGCGTCTTGGCGTGCATGAGCTCCTGTCCAAGCCGATCTCGGCCAAGGCCCTGTATCAGCGGGTGTCCAACGTCATTCTCAACCCGCGCGATTTCGTGAAGACACCCAGCTACTTCGGTCCTGCTCCGCGCGAGATCCGCAACCGCCAGAAGATCTGGCAGGGCGGGATCAGGCCGCCCGAGCTGAAGAATGCAAGCGACATGGCCAAGGCCAAGACCGCCGGCGACGGGACGGAGACCCTGGCCATCGGCTGAGGCGGGCCGCGCCGGCCGCGTCTTGCGGCCCTTGCACGCCCTCGCACACCCTTGCGCCTGAACCTGCGTCCGCTGGGAGCCGGTAGCCTTGAGCCGGGACCCGGAAGTCGGGACGAGGGAGTTGGGACGAGAGGCTTGCGCGCCTCAGGCGGCCAGCGCCGCGTAGGGACGCGCCGGAGCGGCCGGCATGCGCTGCCGCTGGTCAAGGTCTGCAGCGAAGTCCTTGATGAGATCAAGGTCGACGAGATAGGTCTCGATCAGGAACCGGGTCACGATGTGCGGCGGAAGATGTGTATATCCTTCGGCGGCGCAATAAAAATCATCGAGCGTTACAAGCCGCTTCCGCAGTTCCACCATGGCAGACCCCTCGTCTGGCTGATGAAGAAATCTTGGCCTTTTATGGTTAATGGCTGGTGAAGACCTCTGTCATTTTGTCGAATGTCAGGAGCGCGCGCCCGCCAGCAGACGCACACCGAACGCGACCAGCACGGCTCCGGTCAGGCCGTCGAGGCTGCGCGTCACGGCCGGACGCGCCAGAAGGCGGGCGAGGGGACGGGTGGCTGCGATCAGCAAGGCGAACCAGACCAGTCCCATCCCCGCGTGCATGGCGGCAAGCAAGGTCGAAAAGGCTGCAACATCAACACCCTGCGGCAGGAACTGCGGAAGGAAGCTGACATAGAACACGCCCACCTTCGGATTGAGGAGGTTCGTGACCAGACCGCGCCAGAACCAGCGCAACGGTGCCGTTGCGCGATTTGCAGCGCCCGCGCCCATGGTCCCGTCGGCGTCTGCGCCTGCAGGCCCGGTTTGCCCCGGTCGGCGCAACGCGGCGCGGATCATGCCGATGCCGAGCCAGATCAGATAGAGCGCACCGCAGATCTGCAGGACCTGGAAGGCCGTCTGCGACACGGCCAGCACGGCGCCGAGCCCAAGGGCGGCAGCCAGCCCCCAGGCGAGGCAGCCTGCGACGATGCCAAGCCCTGCCATCAGGGCAGGCCTTGCCCCTTCCACGGTCGCCGTGCGCAGGACGAGGGCCGTATCGAGGCCCGGCGTCATGGTCAGGAGGGCGGCAGCAATGCTGAAGCCGAGCAAGGCAGAGGCAATGTCCATGATGGTCTCCGGGTGAACGGCAGGCGTGCGGTCAGGATTGGCAGACCGGCGTGATGCGGCGAGGGCAGCTCGAGCTGACCTTAGCCGATTGCCCGGAGGCCGGCCATCTCATGTGCCGACAAACCAGCTGCGGGCGTTGCGGTAGCAGACGTCCCGGACCAGCGTGTCAAGGAGATCGGCGTCGTTCGGAACCTGTCCGGTCTCCACCCAGTTGCCGACCATGTTGCAGAAAAGACGGCGGAAATACTCGTGCCGGGGGAAGGAGAGGAACGAGCGGCTGTCGGTCAGCATGCCGACGAAGGTGGAGATGAGGCCCATCTGGGCGAGCTGGGTCATCTGGCGCTCCATGCCGTCGAGCTGGTCGTTGAACCACCAGCCGGACCCTGCCTGGACCTTGCCCGGAACGCTGCCGTCCTGGAAGTTGCCGGCGGTCGTCACGATCACCTCGTTGCGTGTCGGATCAAGGGCATAGAGGATGGTCCGGGGCAGCGAGCCGGTCCTGTCGAGCCGGTCGAGCAGCGCATTCAGCTCTGCCGCGATCGGACGGTCGGCGATGGAATCGCCGCCGGCATCGGGGCCGAGCTGGCGGAAGAGGGCGGTGCGGTTGTTGCGGGTGGCGCCGATGTGCAGCTGCATCACCAGCCCGCGGGCGGCATAGGCACGGCCGAGGCTGACCAGCACCGCGCCGTGGAAATCGGCAATCTCGGTCTCGTCAAGGCTCTGATTTGCAAGGCGTTTGCCCAGGATGCCATCAAGCCGCGCCGCGCCGCAATCGCTGCCGGCGCGCAGGATCTCGATGCCGTGGTCGGTGGCGACGCAGCCGGCGGCAACGAAGTGATCGAGGCGGGCGACAAGCGCGCCGGTCAGGTCCTCGAAGCTGCGGACCGGATGGCCGACGACAGATGCCAAGCGATTGATGTAGCTCGGGAAACCGTCCAGCTCGATCTTGAAGGCCTTGTCCGGACGGAAGCTCGGCACCATGCGGAAGCCGAGGCTCGGGTCGTCCTTGAGGGCGATGTGGTGCTCGAGACTGTCGCAGGGGTCATCGGTGGTGCCGACCAGCTCGACCTTCATCTGCCTGAGGAGGCCGCGGGCGGAGTGGCCGGGCTTGCCGAGTTCGGCGTTGGCGGCCTCCCAGATCGCGGCGGCGGACCCGGAATTCAGCACGGCTCCTGACAGTCCGAAGTAGCGGTCAAGCTCCAGATGGGACCAGTGATAGAGCGGATTTCCCAGCAATTTCGGCATGATAGCTGCGAAGGCATCATACTTCTCGCGGAAATCTGCCTCGCCGGTGATGCGCCTTTCGTCAATTCCGGCCCACCGCATCGCGCGCCACTTGTAGTGATCGCCCTCCAGCCAGATGCGGCCGAGACTGTCCCAGGTGGTGTCGGCGGCGATCTGTTCGGGCGGCAGGTGGTTGTGATAATCGATGATCGGCAGGCTGCTGGCGACCTCATGGTAGAGGCGGCGGGCGGTGGGGGTGGCGAGCAGGAAATCGGGGCCGAGGAAGGGCTGCATTGTCAGGAGGCCTTCGCGAAACTGTCAGGAGAGAAGGTCGGTCAGCGCGGCGCGAACGCCCTGCGCGCGCAGGCGGCAATAGCTGTCGCTCACGGCCGGGCGGAACCACGCATCGGCGGCGAGCTCGGGCGGGAAAACCTCCGAAAGCCCAAGCATGCCAGAGACATAGTCCGGGCCATCAGACGTCGCCGCGATGATCGCGGCAAAGCGCGGCGCCAGCGGGTCATTGACCGGGACGGCCTGCCCGGCCTCGTCCTCACCCCTGACATAGGCCATCCAGCCCGCGACGGCCTGTGTCAGGAGGGGGAAGGGCGTGCCGGCCTCGACATGCCAGCGGATCGAGGCGAGCAGGCGCTGCGGCAGCTTCTGCGAGCCGTCATTGGCAATCTGGGTGGTGCGGTGCTTCAGCCGGCTGTTGCTGAAGCGGGCCAGGAGTTCGTCAGAATAGGCTTTGAGATCAATGCCTTGCAGGCCGCTCAGGGTCGGGGCCTGCTCGCTCATCATCAGCCGTCCCGCGGCGGCAACAAAGAGCGGATCGGCCATGCAGTCCGAAATCGTCGCTTTTCCGGCCAGCGCGCCAAGATAGGCGAGGAAGGAATGCGAGCCGTTCAGCATGCGCAGTTTCATCGCCTCGAAGGGCGCCACATCCGCGACAAACTGCGCCCCCGCACGGACAAAATCAGGCCGTCCCGCGACAAAATCGTCCTCGATGACCCACTGGCGGAACGGCTCGCAGACAATGCCGTTGATGTCGTCCGATCCGATCTCGCGCAGCAGCTGTTTCGACGGCTCGTCGAGGGCGGGAACGATGCGGTCGACCATGGTCGAGGGGAAGGTGCAGTGCCGGGCAATCCACTCGGCCAGCTGCTCGTCAAGGGCGCGGGCATAGCTCACCACCGTCGCCCGGCTGACCGCACCATTGTGCGGCAGGTTGTCGAGCGGCAGCAGGGTGACCCCCGGAAGGCCGCTGTCGCGGCGCAGCCGGAGACCCTCGACGATGACGCCGATGGCGGTGCCGGGCTGGCGGGGGGAGGCGAGGTCGGCGACGATGCCGGGATGGGCCGTGTCGAGAGCGCCCGAGCGCGAGCAGTAGCCCTTCTCGGTGATGGTCAGGCTGATGATCGACAGGTCCGGATGGACGAAGTGGCCAAAGAGCGCCGGCAGTCCGTCGCGGGCCGGATGGCAGGTTGCGACCAGACAATCGATGCGCCGGGCCGCGATGCCGGCATCGTCGGCGGCGGCAACCCAGAAGCGGCGGTCGGTGGCATCGAGGGCCGTGAGCTCCTCGGCGCCGGAATTGAGGCGCACAGCGACGAGGCCCCAGTCGGCAGCCTCACCGGGACCGGCCTGGTCCAGCGTCTCGTCGAGGATCGAGCAGAGGAAGGCGCGGGCGAAGGCGCCGAAGCCGAAATGCAGGATGCGCGGCTTCAGCATCTGGCGGTCATAGGCGGCGGTCTTGACCCGCACGACCTGGGTCACCTCGGGAGCAGCGGGAGCGGAAACGGACATGGACTTCACCTCTGCGTCAGGCGCGGGGAACGGGGCGGGAGATGCCGGAGGCGACAGCCTCGCCGTTCAGGATCAGGGGGCGGGTTTCGCCGGCGGGAAGAACGAAGCTGGCGTCTGCCCAGGCCGGATCATGCCGCCCGCTGCGGGCGACGTCGAGACGGATCTCGGACGCCGTCGAGGTGAGGGCAAGGCGGACAAGGGCGTGGTTGCCCTCGAGCGCATCGACGGCAAAGCCGTCATCGGCATATTCGAGGCTGACACCGGACGCAGCCCCCGGGGCAGGGAAGAGGGCGTAGGTGCGGGACGTGTCCCGGGCGGCCTGGGCGCGATTGAGATCATCGGCCAGCGGCAGCACCGCGCCCCCCCGGACGAAGAGCGGCATGGAGGCGAGCGTCACCGGCAGGGTGACGGTGGTGCCGCCCGCATGCCAGCTGCCGGCCCAGAAGTCCCACCAGCCGGTGTCGGTCTGCGGCAGATAGACGGTGCGCTCGGTCACGCCCGGATCAACGACATTGGCGACCAGAAGATCGCGGCCGATGAGGAACTCGTCGCATTCCTCGAAGGTGCGCGGGTCGTGCTCATGGTCGAGGAAGGTCGGCCGCAGCATCGGCTCGTCGGCGGTCACGGCCTGATACAGGGCCGTGTAGAGATAGGGCAGCAGCCGGTAGCGGAACCTGATCGCCTCGCGGATGAGCGGCGTCACGTTCGGATACATCCAGGGCTCGTTGACCGTGTGGTCGTCGTTCCAGGAATGAATTGTGAAGCGCGGATGGAAGATGCCGTTCTGCACCCAGCGGACAAACAGTTCCGGATCGGGCTTCGGGCCGGCAAAGCCGCCCACGTCGTGGCCGACGTTGTAGAGGCCGGACAGGGACATGCCGAGGCCCATGCGGATGTTGTAGCGGATCGTCTCCCAGGCCGTGCGGTTGTCGCCGGTCCAGGTCTGGGCGTAGCGCTGCAGGCCGGGCGCGCCGGAGCGCGAAATGAGATAGGGGCGGGTGTCGGGCTGGTGCGCCACCTGCACCTCATGGCTGGCGCGGGTCATCAGCACCGGCAGCAGCGGCCGGATCAGGCCGACGTCGATCTCCTCGCCGAAGCCGTGGCAGCGGGCATGATTGTCCCAGACCTCGAACTCGTTGTTGTCGTTCCAGGTCGAGTTGATGCCGTAGCGCAGCAGCTTGTCGGCGATGTTGCCCTGCCACCAGGCGATGGTCGCCGGGTTGGTGAAATCGAGGTTCGAGCCTTCGTCATCCCAGAAGACGGAGCGGGACGGGGCGTCGCTCTCGCTGTCCTTGATGAACAGGTCGCGCGCGGCGACGTCCTGGTACATCGGATGGTCCTGCAGCAGGCAGGGCTTGATGTTGGCGGCCAGATGCAGGCCGGCGCCCGCAAAGGTGGCGGCCAGACCCGCCGGATCGGGCACCTTGGCGCTGTTCCAGGTGAAGACGTAGCGCTTGGCACCGATGGACGAATAGCCGGAGGAGAGCTGGAAGCTGTCACAGGGAATGTCGTGCTCGTCGACGAGCCGGACAAAGCCTTCGAGCTGCTCCTGGGCATTGGGGGCATCGGTGTAATGCATGGTCGAGCCGGAGTAGCCGAGGCTCCACAGCGGCGGGAAGGCGGTGCCGCCGGTCAGACGGACATGATGCTTGACCGCGTCCAGAACCGAAGGTGACCAGCGCATGTAGTAGTCGAGATCGCCATCCTCGGCGCGGTAGCTGCGGTAGGGCTTGTGGTAGTTGTCCAGCTCGTTGCCGAGATCGAACCAGCACCCGGCCAAATTGTCGTAGAAGACCGAGAAGGTGCCGGCATCGGGCGTGCGGGTGATGGTGACCGGGATGTGCTTGTAGAGCGGATCGGTCGTGCGCGCGTCATAGCCCATGGCATCGAGATTGCGCATCTCGTAGCGACGGCCGGAGCGCTCCAGGTCGCCGGCCTTCTCGCCGAGGCCATAAACCTTCTCGCCCTTGCGGCGGTTGAGGTAATGGGCGTGGGCGTGTGACTTCACGTCCAGCATGTAGGCGCCGGTCGGGCGATCCTCGGCGAAGACGAGGAAGCGGCCGTCGGCCTGACGGGCTTCCCAGACGAAGGTGAGGGGCGCGGTGATGGTGAGCCGCAGGGCGTCGGTGGAGAGCACGAGCCCGGCCTCGCCACGGTCCTCGACGGTGAAGGGCGGGCAGGAAAAGCCCGAGACATCCAGCCGCGACCGGCCCTCCCAGGCGACATCGGCCGGGGTGAGGCTGCCTTCTGCCTTGGGCGCGACGGACCAGGACCGGCCGAGGCGGAACTGGCCATCCTTGCGCAGGACAACCCGGAAAAGCTGCGGTTCCAGAACGAAGACGGTGAGGAGGTGACGGTTCTCGACCAGAAGCTCGATGCCGGCGTCAAGGGTCCGGGCGAGGCGGAAGGCGTGCAGCGTCTTCATGGGAACTCCGCAAGGCGGGGCAGCGCCAGGCGTCGGGCGCTGCGGGATCGGAAAAGGGTCAGGAGGTGGCAGACAGCAGGCACCGCGACTGCGGGCCTGCTGTCATCGGGGTCAGCCGCCGTAGCCGAGCAGCCAGCGCGGCAGGGCCAGGCTCAGCTCCGGCACATAGGTGATGAGCATCAGGACCGCGATCTGCATGGCAATCATCGGCAGGAGCGGCTTGATCACGCGGGCAATCGACACCTTCGCAACGGAGCAGCCGACAAAGAGCGCGGAGCCCACCGGCGGCGTGCAGATGCCGATGCAGAGGTTGAAGGTCATCATCACGCCGAAATGCACCGGGTCCATGCCGAGATCCTTGACCACCGGCAGGAAGATCGGGGTGAAGATCAGCAGCGCCGGCGTCATGTCCATGAACATGCCGACCACGAGCAGGGCGATGTTGATGATGAGCAGCAGCACGATCGGGTTTTCGGAGAGCGCCAGCAGCGCATCCGACACGGCGAAGGGGATGTCGGCAAAGGCCATGGCCTTGGACATGGCGATGGAACAGCCGATCATCAGCAGCACGATGGAGGTTGTGACGGCCGAGTCGAGGAAGATGGACGGCAGGTCCTGCAGCTTGATCTCGCGATAGATGAACAGCGCGAGGAACAGGCTGTAGACGACCGCGATGGCCGAGGCTTCCGTTGCGGTGAACACGCCGCCGATGATGCCGCCCATGATGACAAGGATCAGGCTGAGCGGCAGCAAGGCATCGACGGTCTTGGCGATGACCGTGCTGGTGCTGGGGCGCGGGGCCACCGGATAGCCACGCTTTTTGGCCATGATTCCGGCGACGATCATGATGCCGATGCCCATGAGGATGCCCGGCACGTAGCCGGCCACGAACAGCGCCGCGATCGAGGTGCCGCCCGTGATCAGCGAGAACACGATGAAGGTGGTCGACGGCGGGATGAGCAGGCCGGTGGGGCAGGAGGCGATGTTGACGGCCGCCGAATAGGCCGGATCGTAGCCTTCCTTCTTCTGCAAGGGGGCCATCACGCCGCCAACCGCAGCGGCTGCCGCAACGGCCGAGCCGGAGATGGCGCCGAACATCATGTTGGCGAGCACGTTGCAGTGGGCCAGCGAGCCGGGAAGCCGGCCGCCCAGCACCTTGGCAAACTCGATGAGGCGCAGGGCGATGCCGCCCCGGTTCATGATGTTGCCGGCCAGGATGAAGAACGGGATGGCAAGCAGGGTGAAGCTGTCGAGGCCGGACGCGATCTGCTGCGCCGTGATGAAGATCGACTGGTCGACCGTCATGAAGATGCCGAAGGTCAGGACCGAGGCAATGCCGATGGCATAGGCGACGGGCACGCCCAGCACCATGAGCAGGCCGAAGGCGCCGAACAGGACGAATGCGCTGAAGAGTTCCATGGGACTTGCCTCAGGTCAGGGGGCCGCCGGCCGCTGGTTCGGCCTCGGTGTCGATGGGGTGGATGCGGCCCGAGACGAGGCCCGCGGCAAACTCGAGGCAGTAGAGCACCATCATGGCGCCTGCGAGGGGAATGGCGCCGTAGACATAGCCCATCGGCAGGCGCAGGGCCGGCGAGAGCTGGCCGGTGGCCAGCGTCTTCTGCATCAGCATCGCGCCGCCATAGATGAGCACCACGGCCGAGAACACGCCGACCAGCAGGGTGACCAGCAGCGCGAGCCAGCGGGCCTTCTGCGGTCCGGCCATCTGCAGCAGGACGTCGATGGCCAGATGCTTGCGCTGACCCAGCGTGTAGGCAGCGCCGATCAGGCCGATCCACATGAACAGGAAGCGGGCGAGTTCGTCGGTGACGGTGCTGGGCGCGTTCAGCACGTACCGCGAGAACACCTGCCAGACCACGCAGGCAACAAGCACCGCAAAGACGGCGGCAATAAACAGTCCCAGCGCGCGGTCCACGCGGGTTTTCAGTGCATGCATGGCTGCATGTCCTCCACTTCGCAGCCTGACGCCGGGGCGCCGGCTCCCGTTTCCTCCCCGGACACAAGGTCCGGCCCCGGTTCCGGATTGGTCGACCAGTTGAGCGATGCTCGGGCGGGTGGTCAACCTGTTGCTGTCTGCTCCAGCCGGATCTGGTTGGCAGGTGGGACCCCTCGCTGGCCGGTTCCCGTCCGGGTCCGCAAGGGACGGGCGAGACCGGCAGGCCAGTGGGCCATCAAAAAAGCCCCGTCGGTCGGGCCGGTCCGCCACCAGCGCCGCGCAGTCGGGCCTGGTTGTCGGGACCCGGGACGACGGGCACCCCAGAGAATGCGCATTTTCCAAAATTGGTCAACCAATTTTCAAAACTGGTTGACAGATGACCCGGTTTGGCCAAGTCTCTGGTCGCAAGCCGGGCCGGAAGGGGTCGGCCAATTTATCCGGGACTGATGTCCGCCAGCCGCTGGCTGGTGCGATCGGGTGGGAGTTGCCCCGGGCCGGACCGGATCATCGGGAGGATTTTTGACATGCGTATGATGAACCGTCTCGCCGTGCTGGCGGGCGTTGCCTTCATGGCCTTTGCCACCGCCACCACCGCCGACGCCCGGACGCTGAAGCTCAACCACAACAATCCGGAAGACCATCCGCTGCACAAGTCGATGGAATTCATGGGCAAGCGCGTGGAGGAGCTGACCAACGGCGACATCAAGATCCGCGTCTATGCCAATGCGCAGCTGGGCAACCAGCGCGAATCCATGGAGCTGATGCAGAATGGCTCGCTCGACATGGCCCGGTCCAACGCCAGCGAGCTGGAAGCCTTCGAGGAGTCCTATTCCGCGCTGAACCTGCCCTTCATCTTCGCCAACGAGGAGCATTACTACAAGGTGCTGAGCGGCGAGATCGGCGACGACATCCTCGCCGCCTCGAAGGACAAGGGCTTCGTCGGCCTTGCCTATTACGTCGAGGGCGCGCGGTCCTTCTATTCCAACAAGGAAATCCGCACCCCGGCCGACCTCAAGGGCATGAAGATCCGCGTCCAGCCGAGCCCCACCGCCATCCGCATGGTCGAGCTGCTGGGCGGCTCGCCGACCCCGATCGCCTTCGGCGAGCTTTACAGCGCGCTGCAGCAGGGCGTGGTCGACGGCGCCGAGAACAACCCGCTGGCGCTGACCGTCAACCGCCACGGCGAGATCGCCAAGGTCTTTTCCGAGAACGAGCACACCATGATCCCCTCCGTGGTCATGATCTCCACCCAGACCTGGGACAGCCTCTCGGCCGAGCAGCAGAAGGCCCTGAAGCAGGCGGCGCGCGAGTCCATGGACTTCCACCGCGAGGGCTGGAACAAGCAGGTCGCCGAGGGCAAGGCCCTGGCCGAGAAGGAAATGGGCGTGAAGTTCATCGCCGTCGACAAGGCCCCCTTCGCCGCCGCCGTGCAGCCGATGTACGAGGAGGCCGCCGCCAAGTCGCCGCGCGTTGCCGACCTGATCAAGCGCATCCAGGCCGCCGCCAACTGAGCCCCTGAACAAGGCCCCGGGCCGGGTGTGGCCCGGGGCTTTCCTGCCTGTTTCAAGACTGTCCTGCTGCTTCTGCCCCGGAGACCTGCCGTGCTCGAACGTTCCGCCCTCGCCGAAAACGCCCTGCAGGCGCTGCATGACGAGGACTATGACCGCCCGTTCAACACGCAGGCGCTGAACCACTCGACCCTGGTCTTCACCCGTGGCCGCCCGCGCCTCAGCCTCAACGGCGACTGGAACTTCTGCGTCGACCTGCTCGACACCGGCCTGCGGCAGAAGTGGTTCGCCATGCTGCCGATGGCGGCCGAGGAACGGCCGGAGCCCTGGGACTATGATCCCTATGAGGGCGAGACCGTGCCGGTGCCCTCCAACTGGCAGATGCTGAAGGAGAAGTGGTACTTCTTTGAAGGCAGCGCCTGGTACACCCGGCCGCTCGACATGGCTGCGATCAACCCGGACACGCGCAAGTTCCTGCGCGTGGGCGCGGCGCAATATGACTGCAAGGTCTTCCTCAACGGCGCCTTCCTCGGCAACCACTATGGCGGCTCGACGCCCTTCATGGTGGAGCTGACCGGGCACCTGAAGCCCGGCCGCAACTGGCTGATGCTGATGGTCAACAACACCCGCACGCTGGACCGCGTGCCGATGCGCAACACCGACTGGTTCAACTATGGCGGCGTCTACCGCGAGGTGGAGCTGTTCGAGACGCCGAAGACGCTGATCCGCGATCTCTTCGTGCATCTGGTGCCCGACGGCCGCTTCGGCACGATCCGCGCCGAGGTGGAGGTCGAGGGCGCGGACACGGCACGGCTGGAAATCCCGGCGCTTGGCATCGACACCCCCCTTGCGCTGGACGCCTCCGGGCGCGGCGTCATCGAGATCGCGGCCAAGCCCGCGCTGTGGTCGCCGGAAAGCCCGGTGCTCTACGACGTGCGCCTGACGGCGGGCGCGGACAGCGTCCGCGACCGTGTCGGCTTCCGCGAGATCCGCACGGTCGGCGACGAGATCCATCTCAACGGCACGCCGCTGTTCCTGCGCGGTATTTCCGTGCATGAGGACGACCGCACGCTCGGCAAGGTGATGCGCGAGGAAGACCTCGCCCGCCGCTTTGCCCATGCGCGAGAGCTGAACTGCAACTACCTGCGGCTGGCCCATTATCCGCATCACGAGCGCGCCGCCGAGATGGCAGATGAGCTCGGGTTCCTGCTCTGGGAAGAGATCCCGGTCTACTGGGCGATCGACTTTGCCAATCCGGCCACCTACCGCGATGCCGAGAACCAGCTGATCGAGCTGATCAAGCGCGACCGCAACCGCGCCTCCGTCATCATCTGGTCGGTCGGCAACGAGAACCCGGACACCGATGCGCGCCTTGCCTTCATGCGCGGCCTCGCCGAGACGGCGAAGGCCTATGACCCGACCCGGCTGACCTCGGCGGCCTGTCTCGTCAACCACGCCAAGACCTGCATCGAGGACCGGCTGGCCGACCACATCGATGTCATCGGCATCAACGAGTATTACGGCTGGTACGAGGAGAACTTCGAGGATCTCGCCGCCATCGGCCGCAATTCCAACCCGGGCAAGCCGGTGGTGATCTCCGAGACCGGCGCCGATGCGGACATCAGCGCCACCGGCCCGCGCCGGGCGCTGTTCAGCGAGGCCTACCAGACCGAAGTCTACGAAAAGCAGATTGCGACGCTGCGTCCGCTTGACTACGTGAAGGGCATGTCGCCCTGGATCCTCTATGACTTCCGGGTCGAACGGCGGCAGAATGTGTTCCAGAAGGGCTTCAACAAGAAGGGCCTGATCGCCGGCGACAAGGCGACCAGGAAGGAGGCCTTCTCGGTGCTTGCGGCCTATTACGCCGAGCGCCGGGACGAGGACCAGGCGCGGGGCGGCGGCGGAGGTGAGGCATGATCGAGGCGGCGGGCAAGCGACGCTACGAGGACGTGGCCGAGGCACTGCGCAAGGAACTGGCCGAGGGCCGCTACAAGGTCGGCGACCGGATGAAGCCGGAGCGCCAGATCTCGGAGGACATGGGCGTGTCGCGCTCGCTGGTGCGCGAGGCGATCATCCGGCTGGAGATCGAGGGGCTGGTCGATGTCCGCAAGGGCTCGGGCACCTATGTGGTGCGCCTGCCAGCCGGCGACGCGGGCGAGCCGCGCGGCGACATCGGCCCGTTTGAACTGCTGCAGGCGCGGCAGGTGCTGGAAAGCTCCATCGCAGCCTTTGCCGCCACGACCGTGACCAAGGCCGACATCCTGCGCATGCGCGAGGCGCTGGAGATGGAGCGCCGCGCCATCGAGGACGGCAGCGGCGACTACTCCGGCGACGAGCTGTTCCATCATCTCATCGCCGAGGCGACGCAGAACAGCGTGCTGGTCGACATGATCGACGAGCTGTGGGGCAAGCGCGAGCAGAGCCCGATGTGGGAACGCCTGCATGCCCGCATCTTCGATGTCAGCTACCGCGGCCGCTGGCTGGAGGACCATCAGGCGATCCTGACCGCGCTGCAGTGCAAGGACCCGCGCGCGGCGCGTCAGGCGATGTGGCAGCACCTGGAAAACGTGCGCCAGACGCTGATGGAGCTCTCCGACGTCGACGACCCCGAGTTCGATGGCTTCCTGTTCGACAGCCGCCCGGCCGCCGCTGCCGTGTCCTGACCTGTGCCCCATCACCACCTGACCATCAAGACCGCCTCCAGCTGAGGACAACGACAATGCAACAGACCTGGCGCTGGTTCGGCCCCGCCGATCCGGTCTCCCTCGCCGACATCCGGCAGGCCGGCGCGACCGGCATCGTCACCGCGCTGCACGACCTGCCGAACGGCACCGTCTGGCCGGTCGACCGCATCCTCGAGCGCAAGGCGGTGATCGAGGCGGCCGGCCTGACCTGGGCGGTGGTCGAGAGCATCCCGGTGCATGAGGACATCAAGACCGCCGCGCCCGGCTGGGAGCGCTACGCCGAGACCTGGGCCGAGAGCCTGACCAACCTTGCGCGCTGCGGCATCCGCACGATCTGCTACAACTTCATGCCGGTGATCGACTGGACCCGCACGGACCTGGCCTATGAGCTGCCGGACGGGGCGAAATGCCTGCGCTTCGACGCGGTGGCCTTCGCCGCCTTCGACCTGTTCATCCTGCAGCGGGACGGGGCAGAGGCAAGCTACAGCGCCGCCGAGATCGAGGCCGCGCGGGTGGCCCATGCGGCCATGTCCGATGCCGACATCGCCAGGCTCACCGCCAACATCATCGCCGGCCTGCCGGGCGCCGAGGAAAGCTATTCGCTGGACAGCTTCAAGGCGCGGCTGGCCACCTATGCCGAGACCGACGCCGAGCGCCTGCGCGCCAATCTGGCAGCGTTCCTGAAGATCGTGGTGCCGGTGGCCGAAAAGGAAGGCGTCGTGCTGGCGATCCACCCGGACGATCCGCCGCGCCCGCTGTTCGGCCTGCCGCGCATCGTCTCGACCGCTGCCGACATGCAGGCGATTGCCGCCATGGTTGACAGCCCGGCCAACGGGTTCACGTTCTGCACCGGATCCTATGGTGTGCGGCCCGACAACGACCTGTGTGCCATGTTCCGCACCCATGCGGACCGGGTGCATTTCCTGCATTTGCGTGCGACCAAGCGCGAGGAGGGTGGCCTGACCTTCCACGAGGCGGCGCATCTGGACGGCGATGTGGACATGGTGGCGGTGATCCGCGATGTGGTGACGGCGGAACGCCGGCGCGGCGTCGAGCTGCCCATGCGCCCCGACCATGGCCACCAGCTGCTCGACGACCTGCGCAAGACCTCGACCCCCGGCTACCCCGCCATCGGCCGCCTGCGCGGCCTCGCCGAGTTGCGCGGTGTCGAGCGGGCGGTGAAGGCGCTCATCTGAAGGGCGCGCGCGTCCGGCCTGCTCGCTCCTACCGGGCAGGGCTATCGCATATGTGGCCAGACGGCTTTCGATGCGTCCCAGCCCCCTCTCCCTCGTGGGGGAGGGCGATCGCATTTGATGTCTGGCACATGATCCATGTGAAAGATTGTGCCGAGAAAGTCTGAACTGTCGGAGCCTCGAAGCTCCCCTCCCCCTCGTGGGAGGGGGGCGGAGAGGCTTCGAAAACCGTCTGGCCTCACGTGCGAGCGCCTTCCCCACGAGGGGGGGCCGGAGAGGTCGTACCCTGAACGAGCCTTAGCCCGCCATTTCGCCGCGCAGCTGGCTGGGGGTGCAGCCGTAGCGCTTGCGGAAGGCGCGGGAGAAGTGGGCGCTGGAGGAGAAGCCGCAGGAATAGGCGACCTCCGAGATCGAGCTGCCGCGGAAGGCCGGGTCCGTGAGCCGGGCGTGGGCCCGCTCCAGCCGCAGGTCCCACAGGAAGCTGGCGGGCGTCACGTTCTCCGCCTCGAAGGCGCGGAAGATGTAGCGGCGCGAGCAGCCCATGCGCTGGGCGATCTCCTCCACATCGAGATTGGGCCTGGCCAGATTGGCCTCGACATAGGCCTTCACGCGGCTGCGCAGGATCTTCAGCGAGGTGGAATCGCGTTCATCCTCCGCCTCCTCGGGCAGGATCAGGCTGGTGGCGAGACGGACGATGGTCTCGCCGACGCGAGCGCGGGCGGTTTCGTCGAGCACGGGCGCCTCCGTCATGGCGTTGCGGACAAGGCCGGCAACAATGCGAGAAATTCCATTCTGTTCGGCCGTGAAGAGATGCGGGCCGGTGAGACGCTGCAGCAGGGCAGCCGAGAAATTGTGCCGGGGGACCTGCAGCAGGAACTGGGTGATGCGCGAGACGTTGTTGAGGGCGTAAGGGCGGGTCGGATCGTAGAGCAGCAGCGAACCGGAGCCGATGATCAGGCTCATGCCATTCTGTTCCATGACAGACCGGCCATCCGCCTGCAGGATCAGCTTGATGGAATCCACGTCATGGGAGCGCTGGGCGACGCGCTGTCCGCGCACGCCATGGGCGGAAGCGTCGATGCGGGACAGCCGGCAGGGGCCGAAATCGGCCGACTGCAAGGTGGCCCCGCGGGCTTCCGAGGCAAAGTCGAGCTGGATGTTGCCAAACAGGCGGCGCGCCAGATCCGGCAGTTCCGGGCCGAAACCGATGTCCATCGGCGCTTGCGTGATCGCCATGATGTCCTCCCCACCATGCGCCGGTCTGTCGCCCCGTCGGGTGACCGGTCTGATTCTGCCGTCCGGATCACCTGCGCCTGATGGCGCCGGTCCTCCAGATCCGGGGCGGCAGGGTTCCAGCACGTGGAACCCGTCAGATGATAAACATATTAAATATCTGATGGGAAGAGGACTGTGACAGCTCCGTGAAAAATGCTGGAACGCGCTCCGGGACGTGCAGGGCGCGCGGCTGCGCCGGGCGTCTGGCGTCTGGCGTCTGGCGTCTGGCGTGACGCCGTCCTCCCGCTCCTCGCCATGGGGGCAAGGAAACCCGTCAGTCTTCGAGGGCCTCGTCGCCCTTGCGCGGCCGGCCGCGGCGGGTGGGGGCGTGGGGGGCACGGGGGCCGACGTCGAGACCGAGGCTGTCGATGATGAGCGGCGCGTCGGCCAGCGTGTCCTCGAGATCGCGCAGCATGTCCTGCAGCACCGCCAGCCGCTTTGCCCCGTAGCGGCGCGTGATCTCCGCGTAGATGACCTCGGAGTGGGCGCCGGCCTGCTCGATCAGCGTCTGGCCGGCCGGGCTGATGGAAATCAGCACGCGGCGCATGTCGGTCTCGTCGGCCATGCGCTGCACCAGATCCCGCTCCTCCAGGCCCTTGAGGATGCGCGACAGGCTGGGCGCGAGCAGGCAGGTGGCATCGGCCAGTTCCAGCACCTCGATGGCCCGGACGGACGTGAGCGCCCGCAGCACGCGCCATTGCTGCTCGGTGATGCCGAAATGCGCGAGGCTCGGGCGGAACTGCCGCATCACCGTTTCACGCGCGCGCAGCAGCGACATGGGCAAGGACTTTGAAAAGTCCCGCAGCCGGATGCGTGTCCCGGCGGCAACCGGACGGAGGGTGCCCGGCACGACCGCCGGGCGGCTGCGGGGGGAAGGAGAATCGCTTGTCATGTTCACAAAGATCCAGATCGCAGACGCGTAACGCGAAACGGCAGGATTGGAAAGACACGAAGCCGTGGTTGTGCCGTGCAGGCGCCGGGGCCTTGCCAGGGTGGCGCCGGGGCCCTGCCGCAGCCGGTTCGGGCAGGAGATCCGGGCGGTGCGGCGGGGCGATTGACCGCCGGGGCAGAGAGCCTTGCCCACCCGCGCAAGGCGCGGTGCAGCCGGTTTTGACCCCGCAGCCGGGTCGCTAGGGTGAGCCATCAACAGCGCCCGGCCCTGATGTCCGGGCAGGGAGGACACCCATGACCATCCAGACCGCAACGCCGGCTGCCGCCTCGCAGATGAGCGAGGAAGCCGCCCGGTTTCTCAACGGACCGCATCGCGCCTTCATCAAGGGGGCATTCACCGACGAGGGCGCCGGCGAGGCCATTGCCGTGCATGACCCGGCAACCGGCCGGGTGATTGCCGAGGTGCCGGAATACGGCGCTGCCGGTGTCGAGGCGGCGGTCGTTGCCGCGCGCGCCGCCCTGGAGGGACCGTGGTCGCGGATGCGTCCGGCGGACCGGGAGAAGCTGCTCCTCGATCTTGCCACTGCCATCGAGGCGGACGGGGCGCTGCTGGCGGAGCTGGAGACGCTGGAAAACGGCAAGTCGATCGGCATCGCGCGCGGTCTCGGCGTCGGCGGATCGGTGGAGTGGCTGCGCTATTTTGCCGGCTGGGCCACCAAGATCGAGGGATCGAGCTATGACACCTCCATCGCCGTGCCGCCGGGAAGCCACCATTTCTCGGCCACCATCAAGGAGCCGGTGGGCGTGGTGGCGGCGATCGTACCCTGGAACTTCCCGCTGCTGATGGGCATCTGGAAGATTGCCCCGGCGCTTGCCTGCGGCTGCACCGTGATCCTGAAGCCGGCCGAGGAAACGCCGCTGACCGCGCTGCGGCTGGCCGAGATTGCCGCCCGCGTCGGCCTGCCGGAAGGCGTGCTCAACATCATCACCGGCCGGGGATCGGTGACCGGCGCGGCGCTGACGGCGCATCCCGGCGTGGACAAGATCACCTTCACCGGCTCGACCGAAGTCGGCCAGATGATCGGCCGCAAGGCGCTCGACACCATGACCCGCTTCACGCTGGAGTTGGGCGGCAAGTCGCCGATGATCATCTGCGCCGACGCCGACCAGGGCCAGGAACCGCTGATGGCGGGGCTTGGCATGTTCTTCAACCAGGGTCAGGTCTGCACCTCGGCCTCGCGGCTGCTGATCGAGAAATCGGTCTATGACAGGACGCTGGAAGCACTGGCCGGGGTGGCCGACAGCATGACCCTGGGCTCGGGCCTTGATCCGAAGGCCCAGATCAATCCGCTGGTCTCCGCCCGCCACCGCAACCGGGTGAACGGCTTCATCGAGCGCGCCGAGGCGGCAGGCGCCCGGCGCATCTGCGGCGCGCGGACCTTGCCGGAGGGAGGCTATTTTGTCGCCCCGACCATCTTCGACGGCGTCAGCTCCGAGATGGAAATCGTGCAGGAGGAAGTGTTCGGGCCCGTGGTGGCGGCCATGCCCTTCACCGATCTGGACGAGGCGATCCGGCTGGCCAATGACAGCCGCTATGGCCTCGCCGCCTCGATCTGGACGCGCGACCTCAACAAGGCCTTCCACGCCAGCCGCGCCCTGAAAGCCGGCACGGTGTGGGTCAACAGCCACAACACCGTCGACGCCAACGCCCCCTTCGGCGGCTACAAGCAGTCCGGCATTGGCCGCGAGCACGGCCGGGCGGCGCTGGACGCCTATCTGGAATCCAAGACCGTGATCATCCGGTATTCGTGAGACAGCCATGACCGAAACCTTCGACTACGTCGTCATCGGGGCCGGATCGGCCGGGTCTGCCGTGGCGCACCGGCTGGTCAATGCCGGCAAGACCGTGCTGCTGCTGGAAGCGGGGCCGGCGGACAATTCGATGTTCGTGCATATTCCGGCGACCTTCGTGCGCGTCATCGGCACGGCGCGGACCTGGCTGTACCAGTCCGAGCCTCAGCCGCATGCGCAAGGCCGCGTCATGCATATCCCGCAAGGGCGCACGCTTGGCGGCGGCTCCTCGGTCAACGCGATGATCTACATCCGCGGCCAGCCGCAGGACTATGACACCTGGGCCGCCATGGGCGCGCGCGGCTGGGCCTATGCCGACGTGCTGCCGTATTTCCGGCGGGCGGAGAACAACCAGCGCCTGTCCAATGCCTGGCACGGGGCGGACGGGCCGCAGAGCGTCAATGACCCGCGCCACCGGCATCCGCTGAGCCTCGCCTTCGTCAAGGCGGCGCAGGAGGCGGGCCACGCCTACAATGACGACTTCAACGGCGCGGAACAGGCCGGGACCGGCTTTTACCAGTCGACGACCGGCAACGGGCAGCGCGCCTCGACGGCGGTCGCCTATCTGAAGCCGCTCAGGGGCAACTCGAAGCTGGTGGTGCGCACGGGCTGTGCCGTGTCGCGGCTGATCATCGAGAACGGTGCGGCGACCGGGCTCAGCTATCGCCGCGAGGACGGCAGCGAGCACACCGTGCAGGCGCGGGCGGAAGTGGTGCTGTCGGCCGGGGCGCTGGCGACGCCGAAACTGATGATGCTGTCGGGACTGGGGCCGGCGGCGGAGCTGGAACCGCTCGGCATCCCGGTGCTGCGCGACCTGCCGGGCGTCGGCCGGAACTTTCAGGACCATCTGGAGGTGTCGGTCTATGCCAGGGCGAAGGACCCGATCAGCCTGCTCGGCGCGGACAGGGGCCTCAAGGCGATCCGGCACGGCCTGCAGTATTTCCTGACCAGGTCCGGGCTGCTGACCTCGAATGTGGTGGAATGCGGCGGGTTCTTTGACACGAGCGGTTCGGGCAGGCCCGATGTCCAGTTCCATGTCATCCCGACGCTGATGGGCGATGTGGGGCGTGAGCCGCTGGCCGGGCACGGCCTGTCGCTGAACCCCTGCTTCCTCCGGCCGAAGTCGCGCGGCACGGTGAAGCTGCGCTCGGCCGACCCGAACGAGCCGATCCTGCTCGACCCGAACTTCCTTGCCGAGCAAGATGATGTGGACACGCTGGTGCGCGGGGTGAAGCTGGCGCGTCGCATCCTGCGCCAGCCCTCGCTGCAGAAGCTGATCGAGCGCGAGCTGCTGCCCTCCGAGGCGGAGACGCTGAGCGACGCGCAGATCGAGGACCATGTCCGCCGCTATGCCAAGACGGTCTATCACCCCTCCGGCACCTGCCGCATGGGCGAGGACGACGAGGCGGTGGTCGACAGCCAGCTGCGCGTGCGCGGCATCGGCCGGCTCCGCATCGCCGATGCCTCGGTGATGCCGACGCTGGTCAGCGGCAACACCAACGCCCCCTCGATCATGATCGGCGAACGCTGCGCCGACTTCCTGCTTGGGCGGGGATAGCGCAGGGTCGTGATGGCTGAGAAAAAGCGCCGCCACGGGGTCGCCGGGGCGGCGTTTGAGTTTGCACAGTGTCCAGATGGGGAACCACGGGGACGGGAGGCCTGGGGCGGGTCTTAATGCCCCTTGCCACCGGCGAGGTAGGCGCTGTGCAGGATGTCGGGGCGGGCGGAGAGGTCGGCGGCGGTGCCGGAGAAGACCAGGTTGCCGCGTTCCATCACCATGGCCTGACGCGAGAGGGACAGGGCGAGGGTGGTGAACTGCTCGATCAGCAACACGCCCGTGCCCTTGGCGGCAATCTCGGTCAGGGTGCCGGCGAGGCGCTTGACGATGGCCGGGGCAAGGCCCAGCGAGAGTTCGTCGATGAGCAGGAAGCGCGGCCTGGCGATGAGGGCCTGACCCATGGCGACCATCTGCTTCTGGCCGCCGGAGAGCGAGCCGCCGCGCACTTCCAGCCGCTGCACCAGCTCGGGGAAGAGGGCGAGCACCTCCTCGATGGCGCCGGAGAGGGCCGCCGGCGCCAGCATCGATCCGGCGGCGCGCAGGTTGTCGATGACGGTGAGGCTGGTCAGCACCCGGTGGCCTTCGGGCACGATGGCGATGCCGGCGCGGCGGACGCTGTCGGGGGAGCGGCCGTCGATGCGCTCGCCGTCCAGCAGGATGCGGCCGGCGGTGAGCGGCAGGACCCCGGCCATGGCGCCGACGAGGCTGGACTTGCCGGCCCCGTTGGCGCCGACGAGAGCGGTGATCTCGCCGGCCGTAACGGTGAGGTCAATGCCATGCAGCACGCGCTTGCCGCCGCGATGGAGGACGAGGCCGGAGACGTCGATGGTGCTCATGGCTCAGGCAGCTCCGAGATAGGCGCGGTGGACGACGGGGTCATCGAGGACGGTGCGGGTGGGGCCGAGGGCGAGGCGCTTGCCGAAATCCAGCACCAGCGTCTCGCCGCAGGTGGCGGAAATCAGGTCGACATCGTGGTCGATGAGCAGCACCGTGGCGCCGAAGGCCTGCGGGATGCCGAGGATGCACTGGCGCAGGCGCAGCGCCTCGGCCTCGTCGAGACCGGCACCGGGCTCGTCCATCAGGATGAGGCGCGGATGGCCGACCAGCGCGCGGGCGATCTCGACCATGCGCCGTTCATAGAGATTGAGGGCGGCCCCCATGACCTGGGCCCGCGTCCCGAGCCCGGTGAAGGCCAGCGCCCGCTCCACCTCGTCGCCGATGCGCGCGCCCTTGAGGTCGATGTGATCGGCCAGCGCAAGAACATTGTCCCAGGCGGAGAGGTCATCGGCGACCTGCTCGGTCTGGAAGGTGCGCCGCAGCCCGGCCTGGACGCGGCGCGTCGGCGACAGCGGCAGGAGATCCCGGCCGTCCAGCTCGATGGAGCCGGTGACGGGCGTGAGGAAGCCGGAGAAGACGTTGAGCAGGGTGGTCTTGCCGGCCCCGTTGGGGCCGACGAGGCCGATGATCGGCTGGGTCAGCTCGGCCGACAGGCCGTCCAGCGGGCGCACCGCGCCGAACTGGACCGTGAGATTGTCGATGCGGATCATGGGTGTCTGTCCCCCGTGTCGGCGGTGAGCTTGTCAGAGGCAGGAGCTTCCTGTTGCGCTGGCGATGGGGTGCTTTCGCTGGCGATCAGGCCGGTCAGCCATCGGCCAAGTCCGGCAATCTGGCCAGCGATCCCTGTCGGGGCGGTGACAAGGGCGTGCAGCAGGGCCGCGCCGAAGATGACCATGGCGAGATAGCCATCAACGCCGTGGTCAGTCAGCAGGGACGGGACGGCGCGCAGGAGCAGCCCGGCGATGACGGCGCCGAACCAGTGATAGGCCCCGCCCACGACGGTGAGGGCGAAGAGATTGAGCGACTCGGCGGCCGAGAAGGCGCGACCGTCAAGCTGGCCGACACCGCCGGCCAGCACACCGCCGGCAAGACCGGCGAGGAACCCGGCCAGTGCAAAGGCCCAGGCCTTGTAGAGCAGCAGGTTGACGCCGGCCGACAGGGCCGTAGTCTCGCCGGCGCGGATCATGGCCCAGGAGCGGCCGGGCCTTGTGCGCCGGTGCAGTTCGATGAGCATGAGGCCGAGCGCCAGCACGATGACGGCGTAGAGGAAATAGGCCTCGTTGCCGGTGGCAAGCAGGGGGCGCGGCAGCATCAGGCGCTGGCTGGCATCGGCGCGGCCGAGGAAGCCGTCGCCGCCATCGGGAAAGCCGAAGGCGTTGATCACCACCTGGAAGCCGCCGGCGAGCATCAGCGTCACCAGAGCGAGATAGAGCCCCTTGAGCCGCAAGGCCGGCAGGCCGCAGAGGATGCCGACCAGCGAGGCGGCCACGCCGCCGGACAGGAGCGACAGCTCGAACGGCCAGCCGAAGGCAAAGCCGGTGCGCAGCGTGACCCAGCCGCCGACGCCGATGAGGCCGAACTGGCACAGGGAGACGAGCCCGAGCTGGCCATAGAGCAGCCCGACACCGGCGGCCGCCAGCGCCAGCGCGGCCGCCGAGGTGAGCGTCGAGATCCAGTAGGCGTTGGCCACCAGCGAGACGAGGACCGCTGCCGAGATCAGCACCAGCGGAATGGTGACCAGCCGCCGGTAGCGGGCAAGGCCCGGCCGTTCCACGGTGAAATGGGCCACGGGGGCCTGAGCCAGCGGGCCAGTGGAGAGGGGAGCGGTCATCGGCGGTCCATCGACAGAAGGCTGGCGCGCATGGTGGCGACAGCCACGAGCGCGATGACGAAGGGGGCGGCAGTGCGGTAGGGCGCAACGCTCGGGACGGCGGTGAGACAGGCCTCGGTGACGCCGATGGCGAGGCCGGCAACAGCGGTGGCCGGCAGCGAGCGCAACTGGCCGAGAATGGCGGCGGCAATCGCAGGCACGACGAGGAAAGTCAGCTGCATGCCCTGGAGGCGGACGAGGTTGGCCAGCAGCAACCCGCAGATGCCGGCAAAGACGCCGGAAATGCCCCAGGCGAAGGCTTCGAGCTGGACCACGCGGATGCCGAGGATGGCGGAGAGGTCACGGTCATCGGCAAGCGAGCGCAGATAGAGCCCGACCCGGGTGCGGGCGAGCAGCACCGTGATGGCAGCCACCATGGCAAGGGCCAGCGCGAGCGCGATGATGCGCGTCATGTTGAGGCGGGCCCCGAAGAGCGCGATGGAGGTCTTGTCGGTCGGCAGGTTGAGCCGGCGCGGCACCTCGCCCCAGTACCAGCCGATGAAGCCGAGCAGCACGAGGGCAAAGCCGAGCGTGCCGACGGAACGCACGACGGGATCACGGAAGGCCAGACGCGGCGCGATCAGGCGGCCATAGGCATAGGAGCCGGCGGCAGCGACCAGAATGGCGGCCAGCCAGGCCAGAGCATCGGCATGGCCCTGCTCGATCAGGGTCCAGGCCACGAAGGCCCCGAGCGCACCGAGGGCGCCGAAGGCGAAATTGATCACACCGGTTGCCCGGTAGAGGACCACAAGGCCCACGCCCGACAGGGCATAGACCGCCCCGATGCCGAGACCCGACACGACAAAGGCAAGGAGGATGGACATGGCTGAGCCGACCGGAGTGTCAGGAGCAAAAAAGACCCGGGCAGGACAGGCCTGCCCGGGCAAGGGAGGAGACGTTCAGCGCAGCGTGGCTTCAAAGGCGCGGATGTCGGTCAGCTCCGGGTCATTGACCGCAGCGCAGTCGGAGACGGTCTTCCACGTGCCGTTGTCGGTGACGGCGTTGCGCAGGGTGTTGTTGGCGTTGTGACGCGACAGCTCGGCGCCGTAGTACCAGGGGGCGCAAAGGATATCGCTCTCGAAGGTCTTCACCTCGCTGAGCGCCGTGGCGACGCTGTCGCGCTCGATCCTGGCCGGATCCAGCTTCAGCATGGCCTCGGTGGCCAGACGGGCGGAGAGATAGCCAGCCTGGGCGAAGGTGTCGCGCGGGACGTCCTTGCCGGCATAGGCATCCATGACGGCGCGCCAGTTGCGGTTGTCGGGCGTGTCGGCATCAAGCGGCTGGAACTCCATGTTGACGACGAACTTGCCGTCCCAGGCCGGCCCGAGCGCGCCCGGCACGTCGAGGCTGTAGCCGGAGGCCGCCGAGCCGAACTTGATGGTCTCGTGGAGACCCTGTTCCTCGGCGGCCACCAGCACCGGCAGCATGACGCCCTTGGGCAGGCTGAGAATGATGGCGTCCGGGCTCATGCTGGCCGCCTGAAGCACGACCGAGGTGGCATCGGAGGAACCCGGGTCGATCAGGATGGTGGAGGATTCCGCGCCGTTCTGGTTGGCCCAGACGGTCACGCCGTCACAGGCCCAGGCCCCCACATTGGGGATGTTCGGGGCGATGCAGACGAACTTCTTCGCGCCCGAGGTCTTGTTGATGTGCTCGGCCACGGCCAGCGTCGACAGGCGCGGGCCGGCGTTGAGCGGCGCATAGGTCCAGGCGGTGAAGCACTCGCGCGGGACGCCGACGCCGGCGATGGCGACCACGCCCTTTTCGGCATAGCCGGCGGCATTGGCCGCGCATTCGACGAAGCTGGAGTTGCCGACCATGGCCACGACCTTCTGGTCATCGACCAGCTTGGCGGCGAGCTGGGCGGCAATCTCCGGGTTCCACTGGTCGTCGCCGATGATGTAGTTCACCGGACGGCCGTTGATGCCGCCGTTGGCGTTGACGCAGTCGAAATAGGCCTTGGCCGCCTGGGCCGAGGCGCTGAAGTCGTCCGGGCCGGTCCTGGAGACGATGGCGCCGATGTTGATCGGTTCGCCGCTCGCCGCCTGGCCGTTGGCAAGGCCGCATTTCGGGGCATCCGCAGCGGATGCGGCGCCGGCAAACAGGGCGAGCACAGCGGTCGCCGTGCCTGCAAGGATCAGATGTTTCATGGTGCTTCCTCCCAGTGCGAGGACGCAGGGGACCGGCCGCCCTCCGGTGGGGCCGGAGGGACGGTGCAACCTCGGTTCCGGTGTTGCGTCCTGTTGTCCCCGATCCTAGACGAGCCAGAGATTCCGGCCATCCCATGCCCTTGATCGGCCACGCACTCGGGCTTGACCGAGCGCGGCAGGCCGCAGGATCCCGCGCTTTCCGTTGATCCAGGTCAAGGCTCGAAGGGCGGCCTGGCCCGTTCATCGGCTGCATTGCCGCACACAACGGGAGGTTCCACTCATGGGCAAGATTTCACTCGCCGCCAAGGTCACGCATGTGCCGTCCATGTTCCTGTCGGAGCTGCCGGGACAGCATCACGGCTGCCGGCAGTCGGCCATCGACGGCCTGATCGAGATCCGCCGGCGCTGCGAGGCGACCGGCGTCGACACGCTGGTGGTCTTCGACACCCACTGGCTGGTCAACAGCGGGTTCCACATCAACGCCTCCGCCCGCTACCAGGGCATCTACACCTCGAACGAGTTCCCGCAGTTCATCCAGAACCTCGCCTATGACTACGAGGGCGCGCCGGCGCTGGGCGATGCGGTGGCGCAGATCGCCAGGGCCAAGGGCGTGCGCATCGAGGCGCATCATGTCGACACGCTGGAGCTGGAATACGGCACGCTGGTGCCCTTGAAATACATCAACCCGGACCACCGGATGAAGGTGCTGTCGATCGCCGCCTGGTGCCCCTGGCACGAACTGGAGGACAGCCGGCGGATCGGCGAGGCCGTGCGCGAGGCCATCGAGGCAAGCGGATGCAACGCCGCCGTGCTGGCCTCCGGCTCGCTGTCGCACCGCATCCACGACAACAACGAGGCCCAGGCCGGGATCCACACGATCTCGAACGAGTTCTACCGCCAGGTCGACCAGCGGGTGCTGGACCTGTGGACGCAAGGGCGGTTCGGGGAATTCACCGCGATGCTGCCGGAATATGCGAGGGCCTGTCACGGCGAGGGGCTGATGCATGACACGGCGATGCTGATGGGCCTGCTCGGCTGGGACAAGTACACCGGCAAGGCCGAGATCCTGACCGACTATTTCACCTCGTCGGGCACGGGCCAGGTGAATGCGGTGTTCCCGCTGGCTGCATGAGGGGCCGCGCCTGACAGGAAAAGGCCGGAGCGGTGGGCGCTCCGGCCTTCCGTCGCTTCGGGCAGACGCGGTCAGCGCATGCAGTCGGCGACACGCAAGGTGTCGGTGAACTGTTCAAAGCGGACGATCTTGCCGTCCCGGACATCCCATACATGGGTGACGCGGGCGTGGAAGGACTTGCCGGTGGCCTTGAACGTGCCGCTGTAGTCGCCGATGCCGACGACGGACGACCCGGCATCGAGCAGGCGCTCGAGGCGGAAGGTGTAGCCGTCGAACTCGGCACCGAGCCGCTGGAAGACCTCGCGGACGATCGCCTCGCGGCCCACATGGGTGCCGCGGCAGGGGAAGCCGTCCATCTCGGTCCAGGCGGCATCCGGCGCGAGATCGGCCAGCATGCCGTCCAGGTCGCCGCGGTCGGAGGCCGCGTAGTGGTCCTTGATGATCTGATAGGGTGTGCGCATGGGGATTTCTCGCGGGTTCGCTCAGACCGGGGCTTCGCCCGGGCGGTAGAGGGTCATGGAGGCCTTGGAAATGTGCGCGCCGGCCTTGTTGTTGGCGAGCTTGCCGTCGCCGGTGATGCCGAGGAACTTGCCGGTCGAGCGCAGGGTGGCGAAGTTGTAGAAGAACACCGAGGCGACCGGGATCTTGAACTCGCGGAAGGTGAAGACGTACTGGTCCTCGGCGAACTTGAAGGTGGTGGTCAGGTCCACGTCGCCATGGCCGCGCTGCACGCCCTTGAGGCATTGCCAGCAGTAGCGCTGCGACGACAGGTAGGTGTGCTCGTAGACGTGGTTGGGGCTGTAGGTGAAATGGGCGCGCAGGCCGATGAGGTCGCGCGTTTCGGCCGGCACGGGGCCGGTCGCCGGCTGGCCGTCGTCGATGACGCCGACGCGGAAGACCTGCGCCACCTGCGGTTCGCCGACGCTCTCCTCCGGCTTGCGCACGATCGAGCGCACCGACAGGACCCGGCGGGAGACCAGGTTGAGGATCAGCGTCTCGGCTTCGGTCGGCAGGGCGGCGAAGGCGATGTCGACGAAAAAGGTGTCCTCGGCCACCTGCACCACGTCGGCGGCCTCGGCGCCGGCCAGGCTGCCCTCGCGCCAGGCGAGCGTGTCGCCGTCGGTGAAGGCAAGATCAAGCCGGCGGCCATCGTCAAAGGCGACGGCAAAGGACTTGCCCTTGAGGGCCTGGCTGGCGGGCAGGCGGTTGGTGTCGATGCCGAAGGCGAACTGGTCGTAGGTCTTCCAGTCCTTCGGGGTCTGCTGTGCAGTCATGTGATCCTCCGCTACGGGTTCAGCTGACAAAGGCCAGCGTCGGCAGATCCACGGTGGACGCCCCGCCGTCCACGGTGACGATTGCGCCATTGACCATCGCCGCTTCGGGGCTGGCGAGGAAACAGACCACGTTGGAGACTTCCTCCGGCGTGGCGGGGCGGTTGATGGGGACATCGCGGGTGACGAGGGCATAGGCCGCGTCGGCGCCGCTGAGGCCCTTGCGGTCGATGAGCACCTGCATCTGTTCGTCCGCCATGGCGGTGCGTACCCAGCCGGGGCACACCGTGTTGGTGCGCACGCCCTTGCGGCCGTAGTCCCGCGCCAGCGACTTGGCGAGGCCGATGCAGCCATGCTTCATGGTGACGTAGCCGATGGCGTCGGGGCCCGAGAACAGCCCGGCGATCGACGAGACGACAACGATCGCGCCCCGGGCGCGGATCAGCGCCGGCAAGCAGGCCCGGGCACTCACAAACGCGGTGTCGAGATTGGAGCGGGTGGCCAGCGCCCAGGTCTCGTCACTCATGGTGACGGTGGGGCCGACCCCGTGGCCGCCGGCGTTGGCGATGAGCAGGTCGAGGCTGCCATGGGCCTCGAGCGTGGCCTCAACCGCCATGGCCATGGCCGCGCCATCGGCGGCGTCGGCGGCAATCACCAGCGCGCCGGTTTCCTCCGCCACCGCCATCAGCGGTTCCTTGCGGCGGCCGACCAGCACGACCTGGCCGCCTTCCGACGCGATGCGGCGCGCCACGGCTGCGCCGATACCCGTGCCGCCCCCGGTGATGAGTGCGGTCTTGCCTGAAAAACGCATCTGACGATGTCCTCCCGATCCGATGTCGGGAAGCATCTCCGAGGTGCCGGGTTCTGTCTCGCCCACCCGGGAACCGCCAATTGACTGGCGATGAACTGGGCCGGCTTCGCCGCGGCCCGGTTGCTATATCTGAAATCAGCCCTGGATCAGCGCGCCGGCGAGCAGCAGCGCGGTGACGCAGGCCGTCAGCGGAATGCGCAGGCGCGGATACCAGGCAGGCACCGCCCCCTCGCGCGCGGCCTTCAGATCGACCGCCAGCATCAGCGGAAAGGCGAGCGCCAGCAGGAGGAGCCCGGTCGCCGCCGGCAGGAGAAGGGCGACCCAGCCGACCAGCGAGGGAATGACGCTGATGACCAGCCGCCGGGCCAGGCCCGGATCCGTCCGGCCGGCCATGCTGGCGCTGAGGCCGAGGCCCCAGTGCACGCCCCCGAGGAACGACAGGATGACCGCGCCATAGGCGGCAAGCGCCAGCGGCAGCAGCGGAGCCAGCGGTGCCGGCACCAGACCGGGCGCGACCAGGAGCAGCAGCGTCGGCGCGGCAAAGGGAATGACGCCGGTGGCGCCGAGCCAGACGGCCGGGACGGGAACCGCCGCCGGGGCGGCGTCAGCGGGGCGCTGCGGCGCGGTGGACAGGCTCATGACAGGGCCTCCGGCGTCTGGCCACGCGCCGCACGCCCCGAGGGCAGGCGCGGCCGGCGCCGGGACATGGTCTCGCCGGCACCGCGCGCCAGCGGCGGCACGCAGCCGCAGTCGTCGCCGGTGTCGCCGGAGCCCTCACTCAGGTCCCCGTCGGTTCGGGAGCCGCCGGTCACGGGGCCCCGCAGCCGCGCCAGCATCCTGGCCCGCAGCGGCAGGAAGAGAAGATAGGCGCGCTCGGCCAGCGCCGTCACCGGCCTGAAGCTGACGATCCATCCGAGCAGCCGGAAGGCGGGCAGGCGGCGCCAGAGCGCGGCAAAACCGGCAGCCCCGGACACGAGGGTGCCATCCGCAAGGCGGACGTGGAACCGCGCCAGCGCGGTCTCGCGGTCGAGATCCGGCGGCATGCGCGGCGTTTCGGCCACATTCACCCAGGCGACGGTGTCGGCACCGCGACAGCTGCGATACCAGGCGATCTCGCGCGAGCAGAGCGGACAGGCACCGTCGAAATAGACGGTCAGGGCCGGTCCGCGTGCGGCGGTGTCCGCCGGCGCAGGCACGGCTACGGGTGGGGAGGGGGGCACGGATGCGGATGTCGGCTCCTGGCTCACCAGACGATCTCCTTTCCCTCGGCATCATGGAAACTGCCGGTGTGACGGCCTTCCAGCGCGTCGACGACCGTCAGCAGGCGGGCCGCGGCCTCCTCGGGCGGGCGCACGGTCAGGCCGGCCTTGGCGAAGGGGTCCGACAGGCGGCTTGCGACCGTGCCCGGATGCAGCACGACGCAGGCGGCTGCCGGACGCTTGCGGGCCAGCTCGATGGCGGCCGAGCGCACGAGCTGGTTCAGGGCCGCCTTGGCGGCGCGGTAGCTGTACCAGCCGCCCAGCTCGTTGTCGCCGATGCTGCCGACCCGGGCCGAAAGCGTGGCAAAGACCGCCTTGCCGTCGCCGGCGAGCAGCGGCAGCAGGTGCTTCATGAGCAGGGCCGGGCCAATGGCATTGATCGCAAAGGACCGGGCCATGGCGAGCGCGTCGAGCTGACGCCACGATTTCTCCGGCTGGATGGCCCCGTCATGCAGCATGCCGGTGGCATCGAAGGCGAAGCGCAGCGGCAGACCGGTGGCGCCGATCGCGGCAGCCGCAGCGGCAATGGTGGCCTCGTCGGTCAGGTCGAGCACGAGGTCACCGGCTCCGGGCCGGCGCGCCAGCCGCAGCACCCGGGCAAAGCGCCCGCTGGCGTCCGTCTGCCGCGCGATCTCGGCGCCAATGGCCCCGCTGGCGCCGATGACGACGGCAAGTCCACCGCCCGGAAAGGAAGCGAGGGCCGGGCTGCGGCCGGACAGGTCGAGAGGCATGCGGAGGTTCCTGGCCAAGTGTCTGATCCTGTTTGTTCTACGCAGCCGCCGGCAGTCCGGTTCAGCGCGGCCGCGCGGAACGCGGCAGGGGCCGGCAAAGAGCCGCCTGCGGCCGGGCCCGGCGTGACCTGCCAGAGGGCTGCAACGGGGAGGGGATTGATTATCACTGTGAACTGGTGCAGCCATGAGGCCTGACGTACCCCCTGCCGCGATGGAGGATCGCATGTTTGCCAAGGCCAAGATCAAGTACGAGGCGCTGGACCTGCCCGACCGGATGACGCTGTCCGATGCCGAGATGGAGACGGCCGCGCGCGGCTTCTACGAGCATGTGCGCAAGCGCCACACGGTGCGCGACTTCTCCGCGCGTCCGGTGCCGCGCCGCGTCATCGAGGACTGCATCCGCGCCGCCGGCACCGCGCCGTCGGGAGCCAATCATCAGCCCTGGCACTTCGTCGCCATCGCCAACCCGGACTTCAAGCACCAGATCCGGCTGGCTGCCGAGGAGGAGGAGAAGGCCTTCTATGCCGGTGGCGCGGGAGACGAATGGCTTCAGGCGCTGGAGCCGATCGGCACGACCGCCGACAAGCCGCATCTCGACATCGCGCCCTGGCTGATCGTGGTGTTCGCACAGCGCTGGGGCCAGTTTGACGACGGCACGCGCTTCAAGAACTATTATGTGCCGGAAAGCGTCGGCATTGCCTGCGGCGTGCTGCTGACGGCGCTGCACACGGCGGGGCTGGTGGCCCTGACGCATACGCCCAACCCGATGAAATTCCTGAACGGGATGCTGGGCCGGCCCGAGTCGGAAAAGCCGATCATGATCATCGCCGTCGGGCACCCGGCCGAGGATGCCAAGGTGCCGGCGGTCGCCAAGCTGAAGAAGCCGCTGGAGGAGATCCTCACCGTCGCGGAGTGAAAAAGCAGCGCCACCAGCCCTTTGCCTGCTCCCGGATCGCAGCGGGATGGCTGCGGGGGAGGGAAGGACTGGTGGCGCAGGCTTGACCTTGACGGCGCCGGGACCGGTCTGGCCCCGGACCGGACCGGCTCAGAACAGGTCCGGGTTGAGGTAGGCGAGGATGCCGCCGTTGCGATGGGCGGTGACATCCGGCTCGGGCAGGGCACCGGCACGGGCCCGCGTCAGCACGGCGACAAGGCTCTCGGCAACGATCTCGGCATCACCCGGATGCAGGTTGCAGGGGTCGAGCTGGATCCAGCCGAGTTCGACCTCGTGATCGCGCAGGATCACCGGGATCTCGAGCGTGGCCATCGCCCTGACGATTGCCAGCGCACTCGCGCCCAGCACGCGGGCGTCGATGTCGAGCCGCAGACGGTCGAGCGGGTTGCCGGTCGGATCCGGATTGCGGCGTGCGGTGACACCCGGGAATGGTGCGACGGCATTTTGCCAGAGGTCGAGGGCAGCCTGCTCGCGCGCCCGGATGCCGTCATGATCCCGGGTCTTCCAGGCGTTGAGCGCGGCCATGACGCCCCAGATGCTCTCCTTGCCGACCTTCATGCCGCGACCGATGCCGATGTTCTGCAGGTAGGCAGCGCGAACGAGATCGCGCCGCCCG